>JBNMQM010000023.1:0-63503 GCA_051278195.1 Candidatus Azotimanducaceae bacterium | reverse complement strand
TGTTAGAAATTCAGGAGACACTGAATTCTGCATCTTAGGTTATGAAACACCGTTGTGGTTTGAGATGCTCTCGGCGACAATCGACTATGCGCCTTCTAGTAGTATCCGTCTGCTTTTGGCAAGCGGTGGTCATTGCAGAGCCATTGCAAGAATTTAAACAACAAGTGGCAGCTGAACGTCAAGGTTTGGGCACTCCTAGTGTTTCTATCGCAATCATCGATAAGAGTACACCACGATACCTCAACTTTGGCCTTTCTCACTCGGAAAAATCCGACCTCGTAACGAGTGACACCCTCTACGAACTTGCATCAATCTCCAAACCGAAAACGGCCAGGGCGACCATGCGATTAGCGCAGTTAGGGCTCGTATCCTTAGATGCACCCATAAGCCCTTATATTGAACCATTGATTCTCCCTATATCAGGATATCAAAACAACAAGGTTACACTGCGTAGAATCATGTCACACACCGCTGGTCTATCCGTTAGAAGTTATCAAGGTTTTCCAGCTGGCCAAAAGCTACCCACTATTGAAGACTCTCTTAATGGTATACCGCTACTCCAGTGGTGGGTTTACACTTGTCCAACTTGCAATTGGGATGACTCATACAACAGTGCACTCCTCGTCGAAACCTATCTGGGTGATAAGTGCCTCACCCCACGATTGAGTATCTTCCACCAGAAGTTTGGTTGCTTACCGCTTCATTGACTCTGTTTTGCTTCGCAGGAAGTGTGGCAGTGCTTTTCAGACGAAACACTGCTTAGGGTCTTAGGGGACACTGGATTTTCCTGAATTTGCGTCGATGACTCTGAAGCCACACCGCCAATGGGTGCAGCATTTAATGCGGCGCTTCGGGCCTTGGAGGAACAGTCATAAAGCTCGACACGGGGAAATGACAGTAATTAGGTGCAATGTCGCATACCTTGAACCCATTGACCTGTTCAATTGTGTCCCTCAGTATCCCACCATCTGAAATTGAACTTAAATGGCAACAGACAAGATTGTGTTTAATATTTTCGATCAACAGTTTCCTAACCATCACGGATTCTCCCTAGGAGCCAGCTAACTGCTTGCACCCTCAAGAGCAGTGACTTGATGGCTACGGGAGCGACTGTTGCACAATTATTGTCTTGGGGGGATTTCGCCATCTATTTGGCCAAATCAAACGGGTGTTCAGCAATATTTGTATCCGACTTTTAACTAACAGTATTCGAAACAACATTATAAGGCGCGACAATGAACTCATTTGACATTCCGGGCGATGACCAAACACTCAGAGCAGCCTTAATTGAAGTAAATCTACCAACAATGCTGATGGTGCTGATCCAGTTCTGCGAAGACAACCGCTGGTTAGCAGACCGCTACAAGCCAGACCCCATCCAAGTGCCCGAGGGAGAACTTTTCCCAGACGATACAGGCAACTATGCCGCCGACGTTGCTGAAGAAATTCGAGAAGCGGGCTTCAATCTCGTCAAAGACCTACGCGACAACGGCGGTGTGCTCCCGCCTGCTCCCACGCAGGCAGCAATGCAGGAAATGATGTCGTTTTCGACCGCCATACCCATGGAGCCTGAATATGCACGGATGCTGCTGGAAGAAACAAATTTTGTTGATAGAGACCAGGACTGGCTTTCTACAATTGACGAAAAGAACAAGACAGACTTAGATGACTTTAACGTCATCGTCGTAGGTGCCGGAATGTCTGGTATCTGCACAGGGATCAAGCTAACGAAGGCTGGCATCAACTACACGATACTCGAAAAGAACGACGCCGTCGGCGGTACCTGGTATGAAAACACCTACCCGGATTGTGGTGTGGATACGCCTAATCACTTCTATTCATATTCTTTTGAACGGAACCCCGAATGGTCAGGGTACTTTTCTAAACGTGATGAACTGCATGCCTATTTTGAAAAGTGCACAGACCAGTTTGAGATCAGGGACAACATTCAACTTAGTACAGAAGTCTCTGACATGTCTTACGACAGAGAAACCAAACTTTGGCACGTAAGAATTAACAAGAACGGTGTTGAAGAGACACTTACGGCAAATATCGTCATCAGCGCTGTCGGACAGCTCAATCGCCCGGCGGTGCCTGAATTTGAAGGATTAGACTCATTTAAGGGAGACAGCTTCCACTCTGCACGTTGGGACCATGACGTTTCCCTTGAAGGCAAACGCGTCGCTGTGATCGGCACAGGGTGCAGCGCGGTCCAATTGGTACCCAAAACCGCTGACAAAGCGTCACATCTCACTGTATTCCAACGTTCCCCTCACTGGCTTTCACCCAACAAGGACTACTATAAGCCCGTCGAAGATGGACTGCGTTGGGCGCTCAAAAATATTCCTTTTTATGCCGAATGGCATCGCGCGCGAATGATTTTTGGGTTTATGGATACCAGTTGGCCTGCTGTTATAGCGGACCCCGACTTCCCGCACAAAGATCGCGCTATGAACGAATCGAATGACATGCTGCGGGAAGCACTGACCGGCTACATCAGCGAACAACTCGGCGAACGCCAGGATTTGGCTGATGTATGCACACCCGAGTTCCCTGTTTTTGGAAAACGGCTCATCATCGACAACAACTGGTACCAACAAATGGCACGAGAGGATGTCACCCTCACTGGTTCAAGTATTGTCAGGTTCTTCGAAAACGGCATAGAAACGGCCGATGGCACGCGCCATGAGCTCGACGCCGTTATTTTTGCGACAGGGTTTAACACCAACCGATTTCTTTGGCCGATGGATGTCAAAGGCACCTCGGGCGAAACATTAGAAGATCGTTGGGGAAACTATCCTCAGGCTTACAAAGGCATGCTGGTTCCGGACTACCCAAATCTCTTTTGCATCTATGGTCCCAACACCAACATCGTCCATGGTGGTTCAATCATATACAACACGGAATGTCAGGTTCATTACATTATGCAGTGCATCGCGCTTATGTTGTCGCAGCAGGTTAAAACACTTGAGATTCCCGAGTCAGAAACGGCCCGCTACAACGAGGAAGTCCAAGAGATCAGTAAAAACCTAGCATGGGGACATCCGGGGGTAGAAAGCTGGTATAAAAATTCTGACGGCAAGGTCGTGAACAATTCACCCTTCAGCAACCTTGAGTTCTGGCTTCGCACGCACGATGTCGAGCCAAATCGATATAAAACTCACGGATAGATCATTATGCGTAAAATTGAGATGTAGCCTAAATAGATCTGTACCGGAGGTTGCCATCGTTAAGGCAGGCTACCTACTAGACCAAGACGGTCCGCGAGCTCGACCTGTGTGTCCGCGGAGCGCACACCTTCTATCATGCGACGGCTAACTTTACCGCGAGGTCCTGAATCTATGATAACTAAGCTCTCATCTGTTTCAATCAGCAGCCCGCTCCCTTGAGCAGGCAAGATGAAGTTAGCACATTCTGTTCTGGCGCCTTTTTTTCGTTACTC
The DNA here is from genome assembly GCA_051278195.1 of Candidatus Azotimanducaceae bacterium. Taxonomy (GTDB): domain Bacteria; phylum Pseudomonadota; class Gammaproteobacteria; order Pseudomonadales; family Azotimanducaceae; genus JAHRVQ01. The sequence goes on along the minus strand of JBNMQM010000023.1, from coordinate 60,061 downwards.
GAGGAGAGCTCCTTCGATCTTATGTTGAGTGGTAGATAATCTAATCTGCTGCTAGTGCGTCAGGCTGCAAAACTAGACCGAGCCTGTATAGCCCATTTGCCGTCAATGAGGGCAACAATCCACATGGATGGAAATACGCCGAAGGCTGCACCATCAGCTTTGTAACGGGTGAACTGAACGGCAAAATGCACCTTGTCAGGACTACTCTGAACGACCCTTCGATAATCCCACAAGCTGTAAGACCAACCTGTATTAGCTGAAAATTTTTCAAAAAAATCCATAGGATGTGAACCGGCGTCCATGATGTTGACCTTGCCGCTGGCTATCCTCACATGGGGGAAATGCAAAGTACTTTCAAGACCGACAACATCCCAATTGTTCCAACAATCCATATAGGCATTCACCGCAAGCAATGCTTCTTTTTCGAGTCCATCAGCCGCAACAATGTCATCTGCGTGCAAAGAGGAGTAGTCGTGGCCCTTACTCATATTTTTTTCCTTCTAGGTTATTTTTTTCGTACGAAAGGGATGATCAAACCAGCACGCCCAGGGTTCGCTCAATACACCAGTAAGCGGAGCCAGAACCAATCAAGTAGATAGGCAGCCAGAGCCATCGTTCTGGGGCAATGACTGGGAACCCTGAGCGAGAGATGACCGCCATGGCTCTACTAATAGCAGCGCCAATAGCGATGACAATACCCAAGAAAAGTAGCTGACCAATCTCAACGCCAACATTGAACATTAGCAGTGCCGTCAAAACTTCTTCTTGAGGCAAACCAATGTCTCGTAGCGCGCCGGCAAAACCGAGGCCATGTAACAGGCCAAAAGCGACGCAAACCCAGAAAGCATGTTTCTGGATTAGACCCACTGGGTTATCTAACGTGTTCTGATTCATTTTATTTTTGGCCATCTCAGCAGCCAATACAAAAATCGACAAAGCAATAAAGAATTCGGTAAGTGCCTGCGGCACGCTCACAAACTCCAATGCTGCGAGCGCGAGCGTCACACTGTGACCTAATGTGAATGCAGTAATTGCGATTAAGAGCTTTCGACGTGACAACATCAACATCAACGCCCAGACAAAGAACAGGTGATCGATGCCACCTAATATGTGTTCGGCACCCAGTTGAGCGTAATCGCGAATCACCGCGCCCCTCTCAACTCGTTCTGGTACTAGAAATTCAGGTTGGCTACCGTTTAGCAGTTGCCTGTAAGCGCGCCCGTCTAACAAATCAATTTTGACCACTGCCGCACTCTGGTTACCCGCAAGCCCACTGACTCGAACAACTGAACCCACCAACCCTTGATCGCCGCAATCCACCCGCCATTCGAAAACAATTCCCACAGGATCGGGTACCGGTTGTCGCTCACTAAGGTCGGCGCAGTGATTTGGCAAGTGAAGCTCGATTCTTTCTTGGGTTGGCAGTGTTCTCGGTGTTTTCCACTGCAGCTCAAACTGATTCGACGTGGTTTCTTGAATAGCTAACAGAGATGGCGCTAGTTTGTGAGCTAGGGAGTAACCCGAGAACAAAACCAGAACTAACAACGCTAGGAGCCTTTGCGGCGCGAAAAACATCATTTAGGCGCCCCCGTAATCTGATATTTAACTCGAAGCACGGCCATCGCAATTTCTAAATCCCGATCACCTGATTGGCTTCGAAACTCGTATGCAATCTTGGCCCTCACTGATTCAAAATTCATCGGCTCTGCCGCTAACCGCTCTCCCAGCCAAACCCCATGCCAGCCGTAAACCGAACGAATAGGTCCGCACCACTGCGCTACAGAGCAGGCAAATACTTGCTCAGCGAACTCTGCGCCGAATTCTCGTGCGATTTGCAGCTGAGTGACTTTGCTGAATCGATGACCTGAAATGAAAGGATCGCCCTGAGACACGGCACTCTCAGGGCTGAAACCATTATCGTTAAACTCGGCGAGTAAATGCTCTGCCTTTTCCAACGACAGCGCGCCATGCTGATCCTGACTCACAAAGGCATGAGTAAAACTCAGTCGTTCTTGTCGCGTATAAGCTCCAATTTGCTGCCGATAAAGCTTCTTTAAGTCCTCATCGCTTAAGGGTTGGTTTTCACCGGAAGCACGAAGGTAATTTTCCATCATCTGAACCAAACGGCGGCGAACCACCAGATCATTGGTATGCAGTTCCATGGCATAGGCCTGACCCAACAACTCAACATCACTCGCCGCAGAGTCATCCTGCATGAAGCGCATGTCCCTGATAAGCCGCTGTCGAACGATTGAATCCTGGTAGTGAAAGTTCAGTCGCAATGCCTCACTTAGGAGTATCGACTGATCAATTTCTTGCTGGATCATTTTCGCCAAATCTGCCACTGAGGCTTCTCGCCCGCTAGCCTGCTGCCATTGGCTAGCCAGCGCAGAAATCTGATCATTGCTGGGGTAAGCCACGTCAAACACCGGTTCAGGGGCAAAGAAAATGTGTTCCACCACGAAAAGTATCAACCCGATAAACCAAAAATGCACCAGAGGACTGCGAATAAAAGAGGTCATTCCACCCACTGGCTGGTTTGTTGGTAAGTAGTTACTTTCACGGCCTATTCGCTCTTTGGCTCAGGTCGGAACCAAATAGGAGAAGACCAGGCACGCTCCTGGATGGTGGCATGCAAATCCGATCTCGGGACAACACCCGCTCGAACCGCATCCCAGGTAGACCATCGACATGTCGGATTTTCTAAAACCCGAGCGTAGTAAAACGCTTGGTGCTCGGAATTGAAACTTGGGTCAGTCCATGCAGTTTTCAACTCAGGCGCACCGAGCCCGGCAGTAATCGAACAATCACTTATGTTTACCTTTGCACCATTATCCGGGCAGCGATGGGTTGCTGGGTCAACTTCCCCGCCATCGGCGCAGGCGACATCGTAAACCTGTTCATGATGTTTGCCGTGCACAACCCAGCCTTTAATGATCTGCAGTCTTTGTAGAGGAGCCGAACTGGCATCCTGAGTAGCCCAAACCAAAAAGCTGGGCGCTTCACTTTTCCCTTCAACTTGAGGGGACGCCAGAATTTCCGAACCCATCGCCGAACCTGTGGCATAAGCTTTTTCGATCACGTCTTCATCACTTAATATTTCATTTTCAAAACCATAACCGGCAAAGAAACGAATTTTCATCCGAGGGCCCGACGTGGCAAAAGTTTCCTTACGGCGAAACGCATCATAAATCGCGTCTCGCGTATTGGCTTCAGCCCAGACACCGGCGATTCCAGACGCACCAAAAGTTTGGAATGCACCAGAAATATACTCTCTGCCATCAACTTCGCTAATCCTATTTTGTCCGGCAGTATTGTTTCGCCTCGTGGCAAGTAGTGCTTCAGATGCAGGAACGGAGCCACGAAGCATCGCAGTGGAATCTACCAAACCGACTTTGGAAAAGAAGTTAGACTCATCATCGCTGGTCGCCGCAACATGAGTGTCAGATGATCCAATAAATCCGAATTTGTAGGGGTTGGCTTGATTCCTATCCTGAAAGTTTAAACCGTTTAGCAAAGCTTCACGGGCGTAAGAGCCTTTTGGTTCACTTTCTAGGGTTGTGGCCACCCGATAGGGCATAATTTCGAAATCTGCCCACTCATCAGACTCAGATAAAGAAGGGTGAGTTTCGGACGTCCCTTTGACTTGCGTGATTTCGATCAGCGGCTCATTTCTAATCCGTTTAGCCGTATAGTTCTCATCCATAGGGTCATCAGTCCAATCTACCAATGAAAACATTTGGCCATTTGAGCCATTCGAGTTGTGAGGTATTGCGAGACTTTCAATGCCTTTAGATCTGAGTTCATCCATCCAGTTCCAAAGCCCCTCTGGGTCTTGATTATGGAAGCGCGAAAACGGCATCGCGGGGAGCTTGTCAGCTCCCTTGAAAATCACGTTGCGGTGAAGGTTGCCCTGATCACTGGTTGACGAAGTATATTCGTAGGCAACAAAAGTTGTGAATTTCCCTGGTTTATTGAACAATTCAGCGGCGTTAATCGTATCCGCCCAAGCTGTCACTACAATCTCATTCACCTGCTCGATGTCCACCGTGCCATCCACAATCCCAGTCAGCAGACCGGGTAAGAAACCCTGAAAGGTCGCGAATCGATTTTGGATAGTGTCGGTATTCAATTTCTCTGGTGCGTTAAAATTATGTAACGCTTGGACAAATTCATGTTTCGAGAACTCGGTAGATGTGTCTGCAGCTGCGTTAAGCGCCCCGAGGAACATCGCATGATCCGTCACCGCATAAAAATCTAACGGCTCCCTCAACTTTAAATCGAATCCAGCTGGATGCTTGATCGTTTCACCCTTAGCATATCGATACGCATCATAAGGGCTCGCCAATGTGCCAAAAGCAAAGGCATCGAATGAGTAGGTTGTGTGGACGTGAAGATCACCAAAGTAAGCACTGCGTTTGGCATTGCGTTCTGGATGCACTGTGAGGATATCGCCAGGCATTTCCAACAACTCGCCACCAAATTTCCAGAGGACATAAGCCTGCCGCGCTTCTGCTCGCACACTATCTAAAACATCGGAACAACTCTGCAGAATGACTAACCCGCCGATCAGCGCAATGGCAACGACGATTCTCACGACTCTATTTTTTGTTTTCATGATTCGCATGTCACCCATAAAAAGTACTCCCCTTGTTAGTGACTTTGCCTTCACCCAGATAGGCAAACCCCATGCCATTTCAGTAACCGTGGCTGGAGAATCGTCGAGTGGTTCGCACCCTAGTCGTAAACTGTCGCAGGTTGTCTAACGGCAAGTTGGATTCTGTACTACACGCACGTCATAGAAAGTATCTTAGTTTGATCCATAATCTGGGTCAGTCCAAAGTGTTCTGAGCTCTGATGCTCTAGCAGTATTTCAGCTAGTCGAAGATAGCACAGGCCGCAGCCATTTCGATCACGGTTTGGTCCAGATTGGCCGGTGTCAGATTGGCAGTGCTTTGCCCCAGTAAATTACCCAGTGTGCCGGCATCCTCAGCTGTCATGTCGCCATCGCTGACAGCTTTGGTAATGGCGCCATTAGCCTGCTTAATCAATACCATTATCTGGCGTATATCGGTGTTGATAGCCGCTAATTCCGTTGTCCGGTGTAGAGTGCTGGCATTGGCACCACGTGCCTCGGCGGCGCAGATCGCATCACGCGCTAGGAGATCCAGCCGAATGGGTTTGTAACGCGCAATACCACCGGTGATATCCGCCGTTAGCTCGGGATACATCGCCTTACCGACGGCACGTCGTAATGGAGAATGGGCAACATAAATACTACCATCGCGAGCGACGGTACTCATGGCCAGCGAATCTTCTCGACCTTCTGCAAAGTAGCGCAACTTACCGGTTTCCCGGTCAAGCAAGCCCATGCCAATATGTAACATCAGGTTTGCACCAATCAATGACTTGCCACCGCCGATCCCAATCACCACTCCATTAGCGGTCACTGTGGCTGTTAACGCATTGGTTTGTACGTCGACATTGGCATAACCATCGAAGCCGGTCAGTTCAGCAGTCCACATTCGAGTGCTGCTATCGCCATTGTCGACCAACTGAATCACGTCTTCGCGCGTCACCGCATACAACTCATTATTATCGGGTGACACCGTGATAGAGCCGACTAGCGGTTCTCCCACATCCACTCGCCACACTTCGTTCAATTCGCTATCCAGCGCGATAACGTGCCCGGCATTATCGGACACATAAATTCGGCGGCCATCTGCGCTAAGCGCTGGCGTTGATCCGGTTCCCCCCTGGAAGGTCGCACGGTTCAAGATCTGAAATTCGAACCCCCCATTGCCTTCGTCATAGCTTTCCACCAGGTCGAGCAAGTAAATCGCACCAATTTCAGATCGTCCATCCTCGGTTCCGTCCTCTGTATCCTCTGCAGTGGCGGCAATGTAGATTCGACTGGTATCAGGATCGACACTGAAAAAGTTGGTGACAATACCGCCACCACCATAGATATAGCTCACTGCAGAGGAGAACAAGCTCAAGCCGGCAGCGGTCTTGCCAAAGGCTTTATCCATCAGCGGATCGACTTTGTTTACGATAAATCCAGGAATTTTCGTTCCGTTACCACTCACAGCAGGGGCACCAGGGACTTGTCCGATAGGCGCTTTCATTTCACCGGTCTTGCGGTCGAAGGCAAACAGTTCTCCGGTCTTCGACACTGTGACCAGCGAATCTGTCCTAGGATGATAGTTGAAACTGTGAACTTTCGAGCCAGCACTCCTGCCAGGATCCAGGGGAGGAAGACTTAAACCCGTAGCAGTTCGCCATATCTCCGAGCCGTCCGGTCGCAGGGCCATAGCACGACCATAGCCAATAACATAGATGATCTGTGATCCTGGATTTTCCGGGTCGTTCAAAATAAAAGCCGGACTACTTGAGTGCATATCGTCCTCGGCGGGTATCGCCCAACGCCGTTCGCCGGTTTCGGCATCGAGTGAAACCAACAACACTCGTTCGCCGTGATAGAACTGCGGGCTAAAATAAAGATTGCCTTCGTTATCAAACAGCGGACCGTTGCCAACGAAGTAAGCAGGCTCAGCCACCCAGTCAAGTTCAAACATCGGAGCAGCAACGCCCCAGACACTATCGGAATTGACGACACCAACATGGATGGCATTAAAGGTATCCGGCTCTGGGATAATATCGTAGCTATAATTTCCAGCTGTACGTGCACCGACTGGCTTCCACTGGGTTTTCTCGGGCGGGCCAAACACCTTGGGGTTATGAGGTCGAGTATCGTCGATGAAGGTTTTGAACAATATGAAGCCAACAGCTGCGATCAGTAACAAACTGACCACTTTCCGGGTATTCATTTTCATTTTCAATACTCTATTAGAATTGATGCTGACGATTGGCTCGTCGATGCTAATAGCTGATAAAGCCATAGGCATTGTCGCTTATGATTTGTCCCATTCCCATTTCAAAAATGCGTGCGGTGTAAATTCAATGGGATCCACTTTCGCCGCCACGGTTGCCTTTAGCATGTTGTTATCACCTACGGAATAGATGCCGCCCAGCGTCTGTTTCACGGCTAGTTTATGCAGGGGATCAAAATTGGATAGAGTCAGTTTGACTTCCGCTTCTTCGAAATCACCGATGCTTTCAAATTTCTACTGTCTTCGATTATAGTGGTCGAGGGAGAATGCGTGGGAGCATATTCGGCCACATTTCGGCTTGCGTTCTTTAATTGGTATTGACAGCCATAGGCACCGAGAGCGAGAGATGATAATAGATCGACTTCAGCGTGATCTTCTCAAGCAGCTATTGATTGAGTTGGAAAAGGCAAAAGTTAATCCAAACAAGCTATTTTCCACCTCCGGTGTGGTGAAGCCAAACCAAGGGCAACATGCACTGGCGGGAGCTGAATCGTTACTGCTCTTGGAGGCTGCTACCAAACTAACGGGAGACCACTCTCTGGTTTTTCGGCTTGGACAGCAGATTGGCATAGACAGTTATGGCACTTTTGGTTTCGCCTTGATGAGCTGCGCCAACCTCCGAGAATCCCTTGATCTATTGTTACGCTATGGGAAGGTGTTTTTTAAGCCCAACTGGAAAGTCCATGACCACGATGGCGGGCTGATGTTACGGTTGAATTTAACTTTGGGCACTCCGGCACAACAACGGCTGGTTGCCGAGCTGTGCTTCTCACAGTTGAGCACCATAGGAAGCTCCCTTTATCGAGGCCGACTTGAGGGCGCAGAATTACATTTCAATTTTCCCGAGCCCTCTCATGCTATCGGCTATCTCTCGACTTTGAAGGCAGCGGTGAGTTTTGGCGGTGAACACAATCAATTGTTTCTGCCGACACGGGTGCTAGACACACCGGTTAGAACAGCTAGCCAGCCTGAGTACGTGGTCTTTCACCAGCAGTGCGAGGAAATGCTGCGCAGCTTGAACAGTGTGGAAAAAACCACCACCGCCGTAAGGAATCTGTTGATCCAATCCGCTGGCGAATTCCTCAATATTTCGCAGGCAGCAGAACGCCTTTATGTTAGCGAACGTACCCTGAGGCGCCGCCTTGCGGCAGAGTCCACTAGTTTTAGAGCCACCTTCGATGAGATCAAGGACTTGCTCGCCAGGGAATATCTCGCCGACACTCAGCTCACGGTTGCCGAGATAGCACACCTGTTGGACTATAGTGAAACGGTGAACTTTCGCCGCGCTTTTGTTCGCTGGAATGGCGCTACGCCGAGCCAGTATCGTCAACAACAGTCTGTATAAGCCGGTTCCTGCACAAATTAAAAAACAGGTTTTCCAGACGACGTCGCCGGGTCTGCTCTAGGCCTGATGGCCAAAACAGACATGAGACATTTGGCCGACAAGATGATTGATTTCATCGACAGCAATCTGCAAGACGGCAAACCCTTCTTCGGCTATCTGCCTTTTATGGCTGTGCATTCCGCCCGTGCAGGCACCTCAGAAGTACATCGACCGTTAAATCGATCTTTACGTTTCTGGCTGGGGCACTCTAAGTGAAGAGCAGAGGCACTATCAGCCCCGGCTTCGCCAGCGCCTCGGTGAGTCCGTTAGCTCACTACAAGTTCTACGCGGGGGAAGGGGAATGGCAGCTGTTCAATATCGTCGATGACCCGGGCGAGACGGTAGATGTATCCGCATCCCAAGCGTTACGTTTCCAGCGTATGTTGTCTCGCTACGAGCAGTACCGCGACGCAATCATTGTCTTTTTGTTAACACTGCTAATGTTGCTACCGTTTTATGTTGGCTACCGAATGAAGAGTGAATAAAGAAGACACCCAGGCCATGATCAGTAAGCGCTGGTACTGCAGCATCTAACGGCAAGATTCTTTAACACGTGCAGTTTCACTGGCGACACTTATGTAGGAAAAAATGGGGAAAAATGAGGCCAGACCACGATTAAACTAAGGCTGTCTTTGGGGAAAGGTAGACCGTGAGCTAGTGAAACCGTGGTCTGCCCTCTGTTTTCCTGCTCTGTTTTCCTGCTCTGTTTTCCGCCAATATTTTTTCAGCTAACGGTTCAATAGCTGCGCATTCGTTGGGTATTTCTCAAGTAACTCAACAAGCTTCTTAGTGCCGTCTAAAGGTTTAAGATGAGTAAGCGCTCTCCGCAAATCTCTTACCTTTTCGATTTCTTTCGGATCTAGAAGAAGCTCCTCACGCCGTGTGCTACTTTTAGAAATATCAAGCGCGGGAAAAATCCGTTGTTCTGCAACCTCCCGTGATAAAACGATTTCCATATTACCCGTACCCTTGAACTCCTCAAATATCACCTGGTCCATCCGGCTTCCGGTATCAACGAGTATCGTCGCTAGAATGGTAAGCGACCCACCATTCTCAATGTTTCTAGCTGCGCCAAACAACTTCCGTGGTATCTCCATGGCTCTAGCATCAAGTCCGCCCGTCATGGTGCGACCGCGGCCCTTTTGCTCTGCATTGTGCACACGTGAAAGCCTTGTGAGAGAGTCAATAACAATCACTACATCGTGCCCCTCGCCAGCTTGCTGGCGGGCGGTGCTAAGAAGAGCATCGGCCACACGAACGTGTTGGTCATAGCTTTCATCCGAGGATGAGGCGTGTACCTCTGCCGGCACGCTGCGCTTAAAATCAGTCACTTCTTCCGGCCGCTCATCAATGAGTAACGCATAGAGCTTTATCTCGGGATAAGCTTCTCCCACTGCCTGGCAAATGTGTTTTAAAAGGGTTGTTTTCCCGCAGCCCGGCGGAGCAACAATCAAACCCCGCTGCCCCATTCCTATTGGCGTGATCAAATCCATCGCTCGCGTGGTGAATTGCCCGGAACCTAATTCCAGGCGAATGCACTGACAAGGACTAATGGCTATGCCATTTAAAAAACGCTTTTGTGGGTCACCATGAGATACATCTTTGACCACCTCATCTGCTTTTTTAGAGTCCGTATTTCTTTTCACCTTCAAAGACAATGTCTTTTTCGTCATGATGTTGGTCTTTAGCTCTAGAGCATGGAGTGTTTTCGATCTGTTTAAGTAGTCTAACGCAGCTAGTCTGCGAATATCCGCTATACGAGGAGGCATTTATTAATTAAAGGGGGCAGAGCCCTTAACCTCCGATTAAACTACAAAATTTTTTGAGGAAAGGTGGGCCGGAAAATAAATCTGCGCTCTTTTTGTTCCTTCAGACTTAAGCCCGGCACCCGGTACAAATTAACCCACCAGAGAGCTCGCTCGTCTTTGCAAAGCATCTGACGTTAATTGGACTACTTTGGCCGGGTGGCGAAAATCAGGTTTATTTTTCCTATTCTCGATCAGAAGGCTTTTTTATCCATGAAACCTTAATGAATGGTCAGTTTTTATCGAACGCGTTTGTGCGTAAGACTCATATAGGCACGATTAACAAACATCACACTGTCGCCCATCTTTTCGTCATAGGCAGCCGTCGGTTTTGCAGCAATCACCTCTTCAAGCGTCATACCAGCATCGATCATTCCCACCATTTGATCCCGAATATCAGAGAGAATCGCAATGTATTCGACTAACGCATCGTAATCAGTGATCGGGCCATGCCCCGGTATCACCACCGTATCTTCATTAATCAATTCAAGGGTTTTTTGGCAAAACTCAATCATGCCTTCAAGGTCTCCACCATTACCTGCATCGATAAAGGGGTAACCTGAATTGTTAAAGACATCCCCTAAGTGCACGGCATTGCTGCCGCGAAATATCACGGCCGCATCACCCGTCGTGTGTGCAGGTCCAAAATGCACCAGATCAATAGTCTGACCGTTGACATGGAACTGCATGTCATCGTCGAAAGTGATATCAGGCCAAGCACTTTCCGGATAAGCCTTTTGGTCATATGAAACCGACACCAGGTTAATGACGTGATCGTCCTTCATCATTTCACGAGAGTTTTCTTGAGCCACCAGCCAGGTGCCCGCAGGACCTAACGTCAAGTTGCCTTCTGCGTGGTCAAAATGCCAATGAGTGGTCACTGCAAAATCAACACCTTCGCCGCCAAGCTCGCCAATCGCCGCCAAAATCTTTGGCATGAGTTGGGGGAATTGATCATCAACAATGAACACACCGTCTTCGCCGATGTTGACGCCAATATTGCCGCCGGCACCAAACAGTACGTATAGATCATCCGTTACTTTTTCTGTGGTGATCTCGACTTTATCCAGATCCCAACCAAATGCGCCAGCCAGCTGATCCAAATTCAGCGGCGCCGGGACGTCCGGACCACTGTGGGCATAGCCGTTAAGTGCGAAGGTCAAGCAGGTGCATGCCAAACCCAAGGTCATTAATGGTCGTTTCATCGTTGTTCTCCGTTTCTGTTTATCACTTTTGACACTCACTTCTCAAAATTACGTTTATAGCTTCATAGCCAAGATTGTATTGGTCTCTCGCACCGCAATCAATAAACAGACCTTTCAAGCTCTTCAGCTGTTACTGAACTTCGGTCTGACCAACCATTCAAACCGAGTCACGGGTAATCGAATAGCAACCGACACTTCCGGGTCAGCCTAATAAGATAGGGCCATTGCCAACATCATGAGTTGGCGAGCGTCGCCACCATGGGTTAAGAGCCCACGCAGTAGGCCAGAAAATTCTCCGCTTGATCCTCCACGCTGATCCAGTCCTGCTCGGTCGGCGCAAGCCCACTCTGGTCGCGCATGAGATCGACCCAGGCGACTGTGCGGGGAGAAACTTGATGGGCAATTGCCCTGGGCGTAGGGCCGAATCCCACCAACTGGCTCAACTGGCCGTAGAGGCCGAAGTCTCCAGCCGCAGGGCGGTTACCGAGCATGTACTTTTGATTGCCCAGATGGTTTTCCATGGCGGTAAGAAAGCGCCGATAACTGGCGTCGATCACCGGTGCCGTGGTGTCATTGGAGCCCACCATATATAGGCGGCTGATCCGGGGTTCCTCCACCCAACGTTTGAATTCTTGATGGCCGTCCTTTGGCATACTGACGTCCATGCTCAGCGGTAATAGGGTGCTGGCATTGCCTGCGTCCGACTTCGCGTGCCAGAGATAATGGAACATGTACTTAGTGCACCACTCGTCGGCGAAGTCTTCGATCAGGTAGTCGATAAATGCCAGCGCAGGGTCATCAGGCAGTACCGAGCGACCGGTGTACTGTTCTTCCAGACGCCGAATAATAGGTGTGGAATCACACACCGCCTTGGTGTCACCGTCCTCTTCGAAAAAGAACGTCGGCTCGAAGATCGGCCTGGGTTTCTCCACGCCCATTGCATCCAAAAAGCCCGGCCGGAACGTCCCAGGTCACGGCATATGGCAAGCGTCGGTAGCGCAACAGGGCCACCACCTTCTGTGTATAAGGTGATCCTGTACCACCTACCAGTCGAATCGGCTCTTTAGGCGCCATTAACAGAACTCCAGTTCTAGATAGCAGTTGCGGCGCAACTGGCAGGCTCTGCCGAGCCCAGATAGACCAGACAGGGCAGCGCTGATAATCAGCACATCGACCGATTCAAATTGTTTGGTCACAGTGATATCAATCTACAAAATTGTTGTTTTTACTCGACGCGCTATACCAAATGGGCGACGACCATGCGCGTTCTTGAATGGTGGTAGACAAGTCTGAACGTGACGTTTCGCCGGCGCGAAGAGCATCCCAAGTCGACCAACGACAAACCGGGTTTTCGAGAACACGCACATAGTAAAATGCCTCTTGTCCCGGCGTGAAGCTGGGGTCTTGCCACAGGGTTTTAAGCTCGCCCGCGCCGACATTTGCGGTGATAGAGCAGTCGTCCAGGTTTACGCTTGCGCCGTTGTCTGGGCAGCGGTGGGTTTGTAGGTCTACGCTCAAACCATCTGAGCAGTTAACATCGTAAACACGCTCTTGGTGTTCGCCATTTTCTAACCAGCCCTTAATAATTTGCACCCGCTGCAATCGAGCGGTGTTTGGGTCGGCTACCGCCCAGGTTAAAAATGTGGGCTGGCGATCACCGTCTGCTTGCAAAGTCCCACCCATGGTAGTGCCGCTCTGGTAAGCAGTGCTAACTAAGTCAGGGCTATTCAACTGTGCATCATTCAATTCATAACCCGCAAAAAATCGCACTTTTATACGTGTACCGCTTGTGGCAAATGTTTCCTTACGGCGCAGCGCGTCATAAATAGCCTCGCGGGTATTTTCTTCTGCCCATACGCCGGCAATACCAGAGGCTCCCCAATACTTGTAGCCTGAAAAATCAAGGTAGGCTTGCCCGTCTACCTCTTCCACCATTTCTGATGCGGAAAATTTAACCAGCGAGCCGTAAAGAAAGCTCGCAGGTACAGAGCCTCGTTTTTCTGCGGTGCTGTCAAACGACCCAATTTTGCCAAAGTAGTTATCCTCCTGCAGTGAGGCTGCACCTGTATGCGTATCGCTAGAGCCAATAACGCCAAATTTGTAAGGGTTTGCCGCGGCGCTGCCCGCCCCCCGATCCGCCATAGACAAACCACGTAGCCATGCATTTCGCACATAGCTGCCAGCTGGATCACTGAGCAACTTGGTAGAGGTGCGAAGGGGGAAAATTTCAAAATTAGCCCACTCGTCATTTTTTGATAGCAAAGGGTGCGTTTCTGATGTGCCTTTGACCTGGGTTATTTCTACTAACGGTTCATTGCGCAAGCGTTGGTCGGCGTATTCTTGGTCAATGGCCTTACCAGCCCAATCAGTAAACATAAACATGGCGCCATTCGAGCCGTTGCTATTGTGTGGTATCGCCAGACTTTCTATATCTTGTTTGCGCAACCCGTCCATCCAGTCCCACAAGCCTTCGGGGTTAATACTATTAAAGCGCGAGAAAGGCACAGCGGGTAAGCGCGCGGTGCCACGAAAAATTACGTTGCGATGTAGGGCTTCTCTCTCTGCGGTCGAAGACGTGAATTCATACCCTGCAAACGTGGTGAACGTGCCGGGTTTGTAGGCTTCATCAGCCGCTTCAACGGTTTGTATCCAGGCTGAATTGCTGACGTCGTTGATGACCGAATTACTAATAGTACCGTCGAGCAGACTCGCCACCACATTGCTAATAAAACCGTAAAACACCTTACTTCTCTTTGATAAGTCCAACAGCCCGCCATCAACTGACTCGTTAATGTTGTGATACGGCTCTGCAAAATCGTATTGTGAAATTGCCGTGCTGGTATCAGCGGCTTCGTTGATCAGACCAAGAAACACGCCATGATCGGTCACCGCGTAAAAATCCAATGGTTGAGCCATCTGCACCTCAAAGCCACCGGGGTGCTTGATCGCTTCACCTTGAGCGTAGCGGTAGGCGTCGGCCGGAGAAGCGGTTGTACCAAAAGCAGAAGCATCAAAAGAAAGTGTCGTGTGCACGTGCAAGTCGCCGAAGTAGGCATTGCGATCGAGGTTAGGCATTGGACGGCTTTGATCAGCCTGCTGCGGAGCTGGGAAGGTGATAATCCCATTGTCAGCAGGAATCAATGTGTTCGTCGTGCGGTAAACTTCTCGTGCCTGCGCAAGCTTATCCGATTGTAACTGCTCATCGGAGCAGGCAGCTGTCAACGCGATGACAGCAATCATTGCAGAGCGAAAAAACATAGGTTTTACCTCTTTCTATTAGTTACCTTCTTCTACAAGGCAGGTTTTGTCGGCTGTAAGTTTTATGATTCGACTCATTGTAGTGTTGTGCGACTAATCGAGGGAATCATAATCGGCCACCTGGCAGTGCCGCTCTTCTCCACAGGCGCGAACGTTACAACACCGGTGGGGAATTTAGTTTTGCTGGATCAATAGGTATGTTCTGTCGGCTTAGCCAGCTTGCTAAATCGCCGACTCCAACATTACTGAATGCGTTCATGTAAAAGCCTTACATTTTTCAGCAATGCAATCAGTCGTCGACATCAAGCCAAATTGGACTCGTCCATGCCCTCTCTCGAATCGTTGCAGGAACTCGTGGGTCAGGCTCGCGCCCCAGCCGAATTGCGTCATAACTAGACCAACGACAAGTTGGGTTCATTAACGCGCGCACATAATAAAAAGCACTCTGGGCTGAATCGTAGTCGGGATCATGCCAAACCTTTTTTAGTTCAGTGGCCCCACTACCGTGACTAAAGGCGCAAGTTTTAAGATCTACACTAGCACCATTGCTCGGACATCGGCCCGAAACAAGGTCAACCGTTAGGTCATCGGCGCAGGCAATATCTACAACCTTTTCATGGGTTTCACCCTCGTCATCAATCCAACCTTTAACCATTTGCAACCGCTGTAAAGGAGCATCAAGAGGGTCTTGTGTTGCCCAGACAAAAAAGCCGGGAGAATTCTGCTGAGTCGCATCAGGGTTTGTGGGTAAGTGCAGCACGGCACCCATAGGCACGCCGTTTGCCATTAAAGACTGGACCGGTTTGTGGTCTTGCATAATGGCATCATCAATACCCCAACCTGCATAGAAGCGCACTGCCATGCGCGGCCCCGATGTGGCGTAGGTTTGTCGACGAGCCAGGGCATCAAAAATTGCTTCACGGGTATTTTCCGGTGCCCAAACGGCAGCTAGTCCACCCGATGTATGAAATTTGAGACGAGACTTATACGCCGCTGTTGCATCATCTTTCAAGCGTCGAACCGCAGAGGACGTCACGGCCGCCACTGCACCGGGAAAATCCCATTCTTCCACATCACCGGGGTTGGAATTGTGACTGTCGGTAGCGGCGATAAAACCGACTTGCAGCGGATTGAAGCCGAGTTCCCGATCCAACTCCAGCCCGACCTTTAGCCCCTGGCGGACAAATCCCGTTTGAAAAGCACAGCCTGTCGTTTCTCCAGGCTCGCAGGGGTCGAACACTTGCGCGAAGGCGCATTCTTCATCCGTAGCGCCAACCCCGAGAGCACATTCTTGCGCACCCTTGACCTGGAATATTTCTGCCAGCGGCTCGCGCCTTTGCCGCAGGCGCCAGTCGGCCTCGTCATACCGCTGGCCATCCCAGGTGAAGCGCGAATAGGTAAGACCCCATGCCTTATTGGGATTGTGCGGCATGGTCAGGAAGTCACAGCCGGCACCGCAATTGGCTTCAAGCCCTCGCCAAAGCTCAATGGCATTGGCTACATCCAGGCTTGAAATGGCTCGCTCAGGAACCGTGTTAGAGCGGAAAATAACGTTGCGGTGATGTTTACCCTGGTCGGGCATTCCTGGCGAGAATTCGTAGCCAATCAGCGTGGTCAATTTACCCGGCTGATAAAATTTATCGGCAACGCTGACATAGCGAGCCCAGTCGCTGCTGGCATTTTCATAACATCGTTCAGCTGTGCCGTCTCCCCATTTACAGGTGGGAAAAGCGCCCGATTTAAGGGGTTGGCGACTCGTCTGTTGATAGACTCCAGCCGGTTTTAAGGGATCGCCGGGCACGCTTGTTCCGCGGGCGTTTTTAGCGAAGATACTGAAAATCGCCGGATTAGGACGAGAGGTCAACCAGCAGGCAGCGCGCTCGCCCAGCGACAAGTTCGGCTCACTACAATGTGTGCTAGTGCCGAAACCTTCGGCATGGTCGGTAATCGCCACAAAGTCCAGTGGGCGAGTAAGCTGCATGATCTCGCCTCCGGGGCTGGTCAGCGGCTCCCCTCCAGCGAAGCGATAGGCATCATCAACACCAAACGTATTACCGAACAGGGTTGCATCGAAGCTTTCGGATGTATGCACATGCAATTCACCCCAATACAGGTTCATATCAGGATTGGGTGCTGCCTGATAGATAGCGGCTTGTGGTTTGGGCAAACTTAGCTTGCTATCGTCTTGGAAGGCATAGTCACGGGCAGCGGTACCCGGGCCAAATTTGTCCGCCCCTGCCTGAATTGGCATTACGACTTTGACCACCACAAAGCCGATGGCGACTAAAATTATCGCCACAATACCGATAGCAATCTTTTTAAACATAACGTATTCCTAGTTGTTCTTGTGCCAGCCTGCATCACCATGGTCTTAAAATTGAGTACAGTCACTATAGTGCTGCGCAAATGATTCAGGGAATCATGTTCGGCCAAGAAAACCTTTTCTGACAAAACTTCCACATCTAGAAGATAAAGAAGGGCAAAGGGGACAGATAAAGAACCAATGCCAAGGCGAAGTCGTGCCGAAGGCAGTAACGATAGCAAGCTGCGAGCCCTACTCGTGCTTGATGGTGACGATCCCGTTGACCCTATACCGTTTTACGAGGATGGCGTGAGTCTGCTACGCAAGGATGTAATCGATGGTGACATTCACAGGGAACATGACCTAGAGGCATTGCAGCTAGAGTTCTCTGCGATGCTGAGTGGTTACCGCATTTTTCGAGAACCCTATGCCAAGAGGCTTGATATTGATGCTAACGAACTCGACGAAAGGGTAAGCGGCATTATGCGCACCTTCCAAGAATCGGTAGTTGAAGCACCTTCAGCGCCAAATCATCATAAGAAAGGTCAATGAGACTTGTCTATTCCCACCCTAATTCCATGGTCATTTAGGCGTCCCGGACGACGCGTCGCGAATCATTCCTTCGGACCGCTGCCTGCAGCGGCCACAAAGTTTTCGGCTTGGAATGAAATTGGGGTTTCGACTCACAAAATTCGATACGGAATATGGTGGTAGTGACGAAGTTAGTGACGAAACAAGATCTGTTTGAAAGCTCTACTCGGGTCTTGCCCCATTTATTCGCGAGCAAAACAAACGTAAGGGCTCAGACTGAACTCAAAATGTGCAAATCACGTACAATTTGCAGCTTCTCCGATCGGTGTTCAATGCACTTTATACCAAAATCAAAGTCCAAATTTGCATGCATATTACTGCTGTTACTAGGGAGTGTTAGTTACATGGGTATGGCACAGTCTAATAATTCGGCCATGGCCGTTATTGATTTTCAGCAAAGCCAAGAGCTAGACAACTGGGTGGTTGTAAACGATACCGTCATGGGCGGGCGCTCTCGTTCTCGGCTTGATATCAACGACAACTATCTGTCATTTTCAGGCATTTTGTCCCTCGAAAATAACGGCGGTTTTGCCTCTATTCGTAGGGTCTACAATGGCAAAGCTTGGCTAAGCGATAAACCCATACAACTTCAAGTGAAAGGCGATGGTCGCGAATACCAGCTTAGATTCAGAACCAATCGCCAGGTAGACGGCGCTCACTATGTCGTTAGATTCAAAACTAAAGCTGGTGAGCCGGGTGTGTTCCAGTTTAGTCAGTCTGAATTTGTGTCGCAGTTTAGAGGACGCATCCTGAGAGACGCCCCTGCCCTAGATTTTGCCGATATAGAACAGGTAGGCATAGTGCTTGCCGATAGCAATCCCGGCGAGTTTATACTGCTGGTAGAGCGCATTTCTCAACTGCCTGAATGACTTAGGCAGGATGTCGAAAATACGCCCTATCATTCTTACTCTCCTATCTTGGGAGATTCTGCCCTCTAGGATTAGGTGCATATGTCATAAACTACATTTTCGAGTAGCCGCACCAGTACTGAACTTGTGCCTAAAACCCGTTTTTGGTGTTGCAGCGTTTACCTAATCGCCTCAAGCTGTCCAGCGCATACTGCCCATCTCAATGAATAAGGTAGCTCGTCGTGACACCCATTACTGATGATGATCTGTATCGACGTTACTGCTCCGGCAATGACCGGGCCTTTGATCAGCTCTACGTGCGTTTCAAGCAGCCCATATACAACTATGTACGAAAGAGCGTACCGAGCCACCGGGTTGAAGAGCTGTTTCAAGACGTATGGCTTAAGGTCATCGCGTCGAAGACTCGATATAAGGACAACGGTCGATTTCGCCAATGGCTGTTCACCTGCGCGCACCATCTGATCGTGGACGAGTACCGGCGTGCCAGCAAGGTAGACGAAGTACCATTTAGCGACAAAGCTAAGGTGACAAACAACACTGCAAATGAATCAAAAACAAATCTGCAGCGTAAAATAGACATGGTGCTAGATCTATTGCCGAATGAACAACGCCAGGCGTTTTACTTGCGCCACGAGTTAGAGTGTTCTATCGCAGAAATCGCAGAAATACAGGCGTGTAATCCTGAAGCCGCAAAAAGTCGTTTACGCTATGCCTATTCAAAAATCAAAATTCAACTCGAGGATGAAATCTAATGACCACGCCTAATCGGTCAGCGGACGACAAGGAGATCGAGCAAGCGTTCACCGAGGTTATCTCAAAGGTGAACCAAACACGCCACGAAGAATCTGTACCGCCAAAACTCGATCGTAAAATCAAAAGGCTGGCTCACAGTTCTGCGACTGACGAATTGGAGAAAAGTTGGATCATGGGGAACGCCGCACGCCTTAGTCTTGTTGTTCTGCTCTTTTTTTCTATCGCGATGGTTTGGCTTTCACTCTAACCCGAAACTTGCCAGCGCACCGTTAACTTAGGTAGTCATCAATTAACGGAGCATCAACATGCGATACCTACAACGAATGACGGGCGCGCTAGCGATGGCCGCTCTGATCACCACAAGCCTATTCTACCTCATGAACTATCTAATTCAGTCCGACGGTATTCGGCTAGAGAAATCTGTCGGGGTAATCGTTGACCTGGTTCGAGTTAAAGAAATGGAGCCGGTCAAAGAAATTGACAGAGTACTTAAGCCAGAACCAGTCATTGAACCACCACCCAAGCCGGCACCGAGTCGTTTCAACCAGAGTGTATTGAAAACAGCTAACGACGTCACACTATTGCCACTGACCACGACAGCCAAACTAGATTTTTTTTCAGACGGCGAATACTTACCCCTTGTCAAAGTTCAGCCTGCTTATCCGAGAAGAGCACTGGCCCGAGGCATATCGGGATATACGATTGTCGAGTTTGACATTTCAGAGCAAGGGTTTGTTCAGAACCCCAGAGTCATAGAGGCCATCCCGAGCGAAATATTTAACGCGACTTCGCTCAAAACCATCGCGAAGTATAAATACAGACCCAAAGTTATCGATGGCAAGCCTGTCACTGTAAAAGGCGTGCGCAACAAATTCGTTTTTGAGCTCAGTGAGGGCTAAGGTAAAATCAGTGCTACCGACCAACTACGAATTCAAGGGTTTCCGCTTAAGGCAATCCTTTCTGTAGCGGACAATTTCTCACATAGAGCATTCCAAGTTAAGCTGCCAGGCCAAGGGAGCGCCTCAGAGTGACACGTTGAGTGTTCACAATTCCGCTCTGTTGGGCACGAGGAATTCGAAATGAAGACTTATTTTCGTTATGCCGGACTGACGATGGTGTTTGTGTGGTTTTTTGCGGGGGGTATCGCGCATTTTACCAGTACCGAGTTCTTTGTTGCCATTGTGCCACCATGGGTGCCCTACGCGCTCGCTGTGGTCTATATATCGGGTGTTAGCGAAATCATACTGGCGTTGCTGATCGTATGGCCGGCAGCTCGGTCACTCGCCGGTTGGGGGCTGATCCTGCTGACCTTGGCAGTAACACCAGCAAACATTCACATGTGGTTAAACCCTGATCAATTTCCTGAGGCTTCAGAAACAGCTCTATCCATTCGCCTGATAGTGCAGATAATCTTGTTGCTGCTGATCTGGTGGTCGACTCGGATGCCTTCTACAGAAGCGAAGGACTCTGCCTCCTAGTATGCCCCCCACTACATTTCCCAGCCTGACCTTTTCCGTTACCAAAAAAAAGGGCTCGGCGATGAATAATCGCCGAGCCCTTTAATCGTTTACTCATTTAATCATTTAGCTTAGAAGTTATATCCCACCTCGGCAAAGATCTGACGACCGCGGCCGAGGCCAACGAGCTGATCATTGCCATTAGCTGGCCGGAATGGTGCCGGTCCGGCGAACGTTAAATACTGTTCGTCGGTGAGGTTTCTGGCTATGAGCGAAAGGCGCCACTTTTCACCGGGCATGTAAAGCGACACATTCAGATCAACTTGAGTGTAGCTGTCTTGCACCAGGTATCCTGTCAGGTTGCTCACGCGATCATATTCGGTTGCTGTGCCACCGACAATGAATTCACTCTTGTAAGCGAAATTCGGGCTGATTCGTAACATTAACGAATCGTTGATGGCCGTTTCCCAATTGATAGCGATGTTGCCTGAGAGATCCGGAGAGAAACCTGCGTCACGGCCTTTCAAGTTTGCACCGGATGCGATGATTAGATCACCAGTCAGCTCAGTACGGAGGAACGCCCAGGAACCTGACACTGAGAGTCCGGGCAAAGATGTCGTCCACATAAAGTCAACATCCAATCCAGAGGTAGTGAGCTCACCTGCGTTTGTAGTGTCAAAAGCAAATATGGCTGGGTCAAAGTTCTGTATCTGCTGATTTTTAAACACGTAGCGATAAGCTGTAAGGTTTAGCATCAAGCTGCGATCGAGTAGCAAAGATCTAAAACCAATTTCCCCGCCCTTAGATTCTTCCGATGCAAAACGCAATACGTCTCCAGATGCCTCTCGGACAGCCGGATCCGGGTCATTTAGGTTAGGCACAAGACTACCCGTTGGCAGGGTGTTGTTGTCTATGCCACCAGACTTGAAGCCGGTCTTATAAGCACCATAAATGGACATGTCGTCATTCAGCAAATAGGACAAGACGACCTCTGGCGATACGTTATCGTCTTGGAAGTCGACATCACTTGATTGGAATCCAGATGCAATATTCGTTAGACCTATCAGTGCAATCCCAGGGTGAATAAAGGGGAACCCAACCGAGGTGCTTTTTTCTTCATCAGTCCATCGCACACCGCCTGACAGTTCAAGCCGATCCGACAATTGGTATTGCATGCTAGTAAAGATAGACAGAGCCTCAGCCTTGATGGGCCGGTTAGCTAGCCAGTCGAAGGTGAATCCAGTGGCTGGATCAGGTCCGAAGCCAATCGCACCTAGTAGAGAGAGGTTGAAGGCATTTTGTGAGGTCTTATGACCAATATCTCTATCTTCCCAGAAACCGCCAATTTGGAAATTGAATGGGCCGCTGTAATTACTCGCTAGCCTGAGTTCAAATGTTTTTTGCTTGAGTGTATTCAGAAACGGCGCAGGCAATCCTGCTGCAGTGCCGTCGGGGTTTTGACCAGTGGAATTGAAAGTATCGTTATACTCGTTATCTAAATCCACATAACCAACCAGTGCGGTGAGACCCAAAGTGTCGCTAAGTGAGTAGTCCACCTGCAAACGAGCAAAATACGTATCTGTCTCATTGTAGGCCTGGGAGATGTTACGGCCTTCTCCGGGCGAACCTGTGGGCACAGTATCGAGCAGCGCATCACCATCTGGACCTACGAATTTACCATCTCCGATATCACAGTCGTGTGTTGGAGCAAACACTGCGGCGCCGCCCAGTATAGAGGAAGGATCGGGTATACCATCGGCGCAAAAAATATCCAGATTGCTGTTTAGAGCATCTGAGCGCTGGCGGTTGTAGTTCAGTTTAAAGTTAGCGACCAGGTCCTCGGAGGGCTCCCAATGTAACGTCACCCTGGAGATAAGGTTTTCCAATCCTCGCACGGGTTGAGCCGTTGGATTACCGGCTGCGATTTCGACGAATTTATCAATGTCTTGAACTTCTGCGGCAAATCTCACGCCTAGCGTGTCGTTGATCGGCCCAGATACGTAACCGCCGAAGGTGGTACCTTCTTCCTCACGTTCATAGGAGGTTTTTGCGCCATAGTCCCACTCGGCAGTCGGATTAGCGGAACGCAGTGAGAGCACACCGGCAGATGCCGCCTTGCCGAAATATAGGGATTGTGGCCCTTTCAACACCGCGATCTGTTCAACGTCAAAGAAGGCGCTTTGTAACAATCGCTGCGTGCTGACTGAAATACCGTCAAAGTTGAGCGCAACCGCGGAATCAAACGCATTAGATATCGAAGATGATCCAACACCACGTAGGGTAATTTGCGCACCGGAGCCGGAGCCCCCAATAGAAACATTAAGCGCCGGAATCCGGCTGACCAGGTCGGATGCCTCGTCTATGCGAAAGACATCCATTGCATCCCTGCTAATGGTGGTTACGGCGACAGGTACATCTTGCAACGATTCCTCCGTATTTCGAGCAACCACTGTGACGACTTCCATATTATCTTTCACACGCTCGGTTTCGGCGAACGATAATGTGGGTAGTGCAAGTGTTGTCGTTGTGAAGGTAATGATCAATGCGCGATGCATAGATCTGTTGCCAATCAGTAGTTCTCTAAGACCTAAATATTTCATATTCTCCCTCTATTTTAATCTGGTCGATCCTCATTTGCTGGTAGCTTTAAGTTTTGGATTCGACTCCTTGGCTCTAATCTGTAGCTCTAATCTGTAGTTCTAATCTGTAGTTCTGTTCCATACTCGTCCACTACATATCGGATGGTTTCCCAACATCGATCATGTTGGACTGCGTGATAATGCATAGAAAAAAAGGGGGTCGCAAGAAAAACAATCAGGACGTCTTGTTTTTTTATGGAACTGATTGGAAGGGTCAGTCGTTTGGCCGACGAACACTCATACAATGGCAGTTTGGCGTCAGAGTAATACCCTAGAATTCGTTAATGATCTGAGCGGCGTGAGTCACTGATAGCTTATCAATGTTGGGTTGACTTCAATATCATCTACAGTGATCGTACCACCCAAAAATCGCACCGATTTGGGGCGCGTCCCGGACTACGCGTCCCGGACTACAAATGTATTTCGTGCTGGGCAACGACCTTTCACATGCTGTCGATAATTTCTTTTGCCGCCGCAAATGCTGACACCGCGCCTTGTCTAACCTGCTGCTCCAGTTTCTTTTTAACGTTCTTGAGTTGCGGATTCCCAGCTAACTTCGCTTCGAACATTTCATGTACGAGATTATTCATCCACGACAAATTTTGTTCTGCTCTTTTTGATTGCTTAAGGCCGCTGTTTAGCGATTGGGTTTCGTACCTGATGATCGTCTGCCAGACTTCACTGATACCTTGACCTTCAAGGGCCGAGCAGGTGAGCACCGGTGGGGTCCACTGTGAGTCGCCGCTGAACAGGTGAACCGCTGATTGGTAGTGCCCCTGGGTTCGCTTTGCTTGCTGCAACAAATCGCCATCTGCCTTATTGATCACCAAGGCATCTGCCAACTCTATGATGCCTTTCTTTATACCTTGCAACTCATCGCCGGCACTTGGCAGCATCAACACCAGAAAGAAGTCAACCATTTGCGCAACCTGGTATTCCGATTGACCAACACCGACCGTTTCAACCAGCACGACGTCGTAACCTGCAGCCTCGCAGAATAATTTTGTTTCTCTGGTCTTCTGCGCTACGCCGCCCAGGGTTATTCCAGCCGGGGAAGGACGGATGAACGCATCATCGTGTCGCGACAAATCGCTCATGCGGGTTTTATCGCCTAAAATTGACCCACCTGCTACAGGTGATGAAGGGTCTACAGCGAGTACCGCGACCTTTTTACCTTGATTGATAAGATGCAGCCCAAAAGCTTCGATAAAGGTCGATTTCCCGACGCCAGGAGATCCTGATATACCGATGCGAATGCTGTTGCCACTATAAGGTAGCGCGGCTTCAAGAAACTGTTGGGCAGCAATCTGATCTTCTGGCTTCTTGCTTTCTACCAGCGTGATCGCCTTGGCAAGGCTACGCCGATTGCCAGCCAACAGTTGTTGTAGTTGCAACTGGAGGTCTGCTTCAACCGCCATGTGAAGCGTTGATCGCTGTTAGCACGTCACGGGCAGATTCAGGTATTTTTGTACCGGGCCCAAAAATACCTTTTACACCGGCCTTTTGCAGGAATTCATAGTCCTGACGCGGTATTACGCCACCAGCAACAACGACAATGTCGTCTGCTCCCTCGGCTTTTAAGGCGCTGATCAGATCAGGTATTAGCGTCTTGTGACCTGCCGCTTGGGATGACACACCCACAACGTGCACGTCGTTTTCGATGGCCTGGCGGGCAACTTCAGCCGGTGTTGCAAACATAGGTGACAAATCAATATCAAAACCGACATCGGCGAATGCCGTTGCAATCACCTTGGCACCACGATCATGTCCATCCTGACCCATCTTGCATACGAGCATTCTGGGCCTGCGGCCATGTTGCGTCACAAACGCATTGATATCACTTTGGATGAGTTGCCAGTTTTCATCTTCAACATAGGCGCCACCGTAGACACCTGAGACCGTCTGTGCCTGCGCCTTAAACCGACCGAATTCGACTTCTAAAGCGTCTGAGATCTCGCCTCCTGTTGCCCTTTCCCGGACTGCTTCGACGCTGAGCGCCAATAAGTTACCGCTACGTGACTTTGCACATTCCGTTAAGGCCGCTAGAGCCGCTTGTACTTTTGCTTCGTCTCGCGCGGCACGAACTTCACGCAGACGCTTAATCTGGGATTCTCTAACAGCCTTGTCATCAATTTCCAGTATCTCGACAGCATCTTCTGTGTCCAGTTGATATTTATTTACTCCGACAATCACATCTTCACCGCGGTCGATCCTTGCTTGCTTACGGGCAGCCGCCTCTTCGATTTTGAGTTTAGGCAAGCCGGATTCAATGGCCTTTGCCATGCCGCCTAACTCATCAATTTCCATAATCAGCGCCCAGGCCTTGTCTGCCATTTCCTGGGTTAGGCTTTCCATCATGTAGGAGCCACCCCAGGGATCAACCACGCTTGTAATTCCTGTTTCTTCTTGGATAACCAGCTGAGTGTTACGCGCTATTCTTGATGAGAACTCAGTAGGCAGCGCAATCGCCTCATCTAGCGAGTTGGTGTGCAGGGACTGAGTACCGCCAAACACTGCTGCCATTGCTTCGATGGTGGTGCGAACCACATTGTTGTAAGGATCCTGTTCAGTCAACGACCAGCCAGAGGTTTGGCTGTGGGTTCGCAACATCTTAGACTTGACGTTTTTGGGTTCAAATTCACTGACAATACGTGCCCACAATAGTCGTGCTGCACGCATTTTGGCAATCTCCATATAGAAGTTCATGCCAATGCCCCAAAAGAAGGAAAGTCTTGGAGCAAACTGATCAATATCCAAACCAGCGGCTAACGCGGTCTTAATGTATTCCTTGCCGTCTGCCAGCGTATACGCCAA
Organism: Candidatus Azotimanducaceae bacterium; assembly: GCA_051278195.1. Classification (GTDB taxonomy): domain Bacteria; phylum Pseudomonadota; class Gammaproteobacteria; order Pseudomonadales; family Azotimanducaceae; genus JAHRVQ01. Next base: position 34,091 of record JBNMQM010000023.1, on the reverse strand, counting down.
TTCCAGCGTTGCATCCGCACCGGCTTCTTGGATGTGATAGCCCGATATTGAAATAGTATTAAACTTGGGCATGTGCTCAGTGGCGTAGGCAATGATGTCACCGACGATTCGCATAGATGGTGCTGGAGGATAGATATAGGTATTGCGCACCATAAATTCTTTTAGAATATCGTTCTGAATGGTGCCAGCGAGATCAGCGGCACTGACGCCCTGCTCCTCTGCTGCAACAATGTAACCAGCGAGTATCGGCAGCACTGCACCGTTCATGGTCATGGACACGGAGACCTTGTCGAGCGGAATGCCGTCGAACAAAATTTTCATGTCTTCGACAGAATCAATGGCAACGCCTGCTTTACCCACATCGCCGGACACTCGCTCGTGATCAGAGTCATAGCCCCGGTGAGTCGCAAGGTCAAAAGCAACGGAAATGCCCTGACCACCCGCCGCCAACGCTTGCCGATAAAAGGCGTTTGATTCCTCAGCGGTGGAAAACCCGGCATATTGACGAATGGTCCACGGTCGGCCCGCGTACATGGTTGCCTGAGGTCCACGGATGAAGGGCTCTATGCCTGGTAGCGTATCGGCATAGGGCAGGTCTGCAGTGTCCGCAGCAGTATAGAGCGGCTTAATATCAATACCTTCGGCCGTTGAAGACGTTAAATCTGCCGGTGTCTTGCCGCGGCTTTGCACGGTCGCAAGTTTGCGCCAGTCTTCAAGACTGGCAGTAGGTGGCCTGTATTCCGGTTGGTCAGTCATGCGTTTTCACCCACTTATAGCCCCTCATCTATAGTCACTTATGGATAGTCACTTATGTACACTCGCTTACGCACAGTCACTCGTCGCCCATAGACAACAAACCCGCAACAGACGTTATCTGTTGTGGGTTTGTTTAGTGGTAACGTCGTCTATGCCAGCCTTTGAATCACATCACCGAACAGTTGATCATCAGCGGGCAGCACCTTAGGTATCGCCAATGGTCTGGAGATCCAGGTGATATTGATTAAATGCTTCCAGTTGATATTTTCGTTAGTAGAGTTGCCACCCCAGGTACCGCAGCCCAGAGAAAATGTCTGACGCATGCCGTTCCACAAGTTTCCGCTGTTAGAAGCGGCCTGTGGTTGGTTCACCATGACGCGAGACGTCTTGGTGCGCATGCCCATTTTTAGAATGTTCTCATCGCTGGTTGAGTAGATGCCACACGAGTGACCCATACCCTGGTATTCCTGGATTTGGTTAGTGAGTGCAATGGCTTCATCAATATCTTTCACTTTGTAGAAGGCCATGATTACGGAAAGTTTTTCGCCAGAATAGGGATGCTCTGAGCCCGTTCCGGTTTCAGGCATGATGATGAACTTGGCATCAGCAGGAATCTCAACGCCGGCCATTTCACACAGCACCTGCGGCTTTAATACCACAGCCTTGGTGTTCAGATGTCCATTTTCCCAGAGTACCGCAGCTATCTTTTCATAGTCACCCTCTCTTGCCATGTAACCGCCTTCGGCAATGAGTTTTTCTACCAGCTCGTCAGCAATAGCTTCGATGGCAATGACTGAATTGTCAGAGGAACAAGATGCTGCGAGATCCAGCGTTTTTGAAATGCGAATCTTCTCGGCGGCATCCGCAAGGTTCGCGGTTTCGTCAACTGTAATCACGGCATTACCGGCGCCCACACCCAGTGCTGGGGTACCACTTGAGTAGGCTGCGCCTACCATCGCTGCGCCTCCTGTGGCCAGAATCAGGTCACACTGCTTCATGAGTTCGTTGGTTTTTTCAATAGAAACGGTGCCGACGTCTTGAACCAGATCAGCGGGTGCGCCCATTTTTTCAAGCGCTGCACGCATCTTGTCAACGATCAGTTTGTTGGTGAGTTTTGCCCTTGGGTGTGGCGCGATCACTATGGCATTGCGACCCTTAACCGCATTAATGGCTTTAATTACTGGCGTCGCCTCAGGGTTGGTTGAGGGTGACAGTGCACCAATTACACCAACGGGTTTCGCAATCTTGACGATGTTGCGTTCGAAGTCTTCTTCGATAATGCCCACTGACTTGTCATCAATGATGTCCATCAGAGCGGCTCGAGTTTTGACCGATATTTTCAGAAACTTGCCGTTGTAGTCACCAAGTTCTGTTTCGTCCAACGTATGTTGGGCAATTTCTTCTGCCACACCTGGCTGAGCGCAGGACCACACCATGGCGCGAATCAGCTGGTCTACCTGCTCTTGAGTGTAGTTTTCTATTTGTGCCTGCGCAGCACGTGCGCGAGCAATAATGCTTGAAATCTCAATTGCATCTTCGTTTGTTTCAACCACCGGTTGTGCGGACATGTGACACCTCGTTTTTTTGTTTCTGAAACTTGTTAAAAATTGTATCACCCGTTAGTAACGCAACCTAGATCGGCGACACACCTGTACCTTTTCCTGAAAGTTACCTTTCAAAACTACTTTTCAACTCTCTTTTTCAACTCTCTTTTTCAAGGAAGCTCTGCTGAATACTCGAAAAATCTTTGCGACCGTTGCCAAGCTTACGGTGATTAACGTATAGATTTCTCGCCAGTGTACCCATCGGCGTGGATGACCCGGTATCGAGTGCTGCTTCCATCGCTAAACCAAGATCTTTGATCATCAAGTCCACCAAAAAGCCGCCTTCATAGTTATTTGACGAGGGTACGCCTTCCATGACACCTGGATACGGATTGTAAACCTCAAGTGCCCAGTTGCCGCCAGAGCTGGTGCGCATGATTTCGGATAACACCGCCGGATCCATGCCGTTGTCGACACCTAACTGCAGGGCTTCTGCGGTACCCGTCATCAACACGGACAGCAGCATGTTGTTACAGATCTTGGCAACCTGGCCGGCCCCAGGTGCACCAGCATGGAAGATGTTCTTGCCCATATCCTCCAGCACTGGTCTGGCCTGATTAAACGCTTCGGCCTCACCGCCCACAATGAACGTTAGCGTGCCTCCGACAGCACCGCCAACGCCACCCGACACCGGCGCATCAATCATGGGGATGTTTCTTGCTGCGGCTGCTGCCGACACTTTGCGCGATGACGCCGGTGCAATGGTGCTGCAATCAATGACCAAGGTGCCTGGGGCAATCGCCGTTAGCAGTCCATCATCACCCAAATACAAATTCTCCACATGTACCGATGCCGGTAACATTGAAATCACCACATCGACACCAACGACCACGGCTGCAGCACTGTCACAGGACTCACCGCCTTCTTTCGCAATTGCCTGGAGCGATGCTTCGACAAGGTCGAAGACGCGGACATTGTGGCCAGCTTTGAGTAGATTGGATGCCATTGGGCCACCCATGTTACCGAGACCAATAAAGCCAATATTTGCCATTTTATACTCCGATTAATTTAGGTCGTTGAGCGGGTTCACGGGCCAAGGCTCAACAAAATGTTCTGCTACCCATTCGCCGGGTACCGTACCCATCGTGTATTGCCAATCCGGTGAATTATCTTTCTCAATGAGCAGTGCCCTGACGCCTTCCTTAAAGTCAGGGTGACGGCTGCACTGAACAGCAATGGTAAGTTCCATCGCAAACATTTCCTCACGGGTCATCGTTTTCGCACGCTGGAACTGCTCGTAAATGATGGCGGCGGTGGTTGGCGTACCTGCTTTAAATGTCGCTGCTGCCTTGTCCAGCCATTTGTCACCGCTCAATTTTTCGCACTGCTCGAGGAATTCTCCAACCGGGTTGTTCGCCTCCAGTGCCGCGTTGACGGTTTCGCTGATAATTTCATCGTATGCAGCCAACTGGCTTGGCGGAAAGTCGCTGCTTGCTGTAGCGAACGTATTAAGCAGTTGATCAAGATTGGTGGCAGTATCACCGTCCCACTCATGTGATGTGATGGCGTTGATCACGTCATCCTGTTGCCCGTTGTTCACCAGATAATCAACGAGACCAACAAGTTTGGCATCCTCACCGTTAATGTTGATGCCTGTCCATGCCAGGAAATAAGCATAGTGTTCAGGCATCTGTGAAAATGAATAGGTGGCACCCGCATCCGGAAAAAGACCAATGGTAATTTCGGGCATTGCGATGCGCGTGGTCTCTGTACCAACTCTATGACTACAAGCAGACATAACGCCCAGTCCGCCGCCCATCACAATGCCATGTCCCCAAACAACGGTGGGTTTGCTGTAAGTTTGTATCAGGTAGTCGAGCCGGTATTCCCGCTCGAAAAATGCATCACAATAGGGGCAGGGTCCGCCGGGGTGCTCCACCATATCGTGATACAGGTTCTGAATATCACCGCCAGCAGAGAACGCGCGATCACCTTCACTCAGAAAAAGTACTAAGGCAATTTGTGGATCATCCTGCCACGCGATCAACTGTGGCAACATCAAATCAATCATTTCCAGACTAAGGCTGTTCAGAGTTTTCGGCGCGTTCAAGGTGACCACGGCAACTTGTTTACCGTCCGTTAGTGCTCTTGTTTCAAACAGGACAACGTCTGACATCAAGCGTTCTTCCACTCTGGCTTGCGTTTCTCAAGGAATGCGTTAACGCCTTCTTTCTGATCAGCTGTTGAAAAAATGCCGACAAATTCATCTCTTTCAGCCGCGAAACTATCATTCATGTTGCCAGAACGCGCAGCCATGATGAGTCGTTTGCAAGCGGTGACACTCGACGGGCTCTGCTTACCTGCAGAGGCTGCTAGGCTAAGGGCTTTCTCGAGTGCTTCACCCTTGCCAACGACTTCTTCAACCAGACCAATTTCTTTTGCCTTCTCAGCACCAATACGTTCACCACACAGGATAATGCGCTTGGCCCAGCCTTCTCCCACCAACCACGGTAGATTTTGGGTACCAAGTCCGCATGGCAGCAGACCGACTGTGGCTTCCGGCAGCGCCATTTGGGCCTGCTCTTCGGCAATACGAATATCGCAAGCTAACGCGCACTCAAGACCACCACCCATTGCATAACCGTTGATAGCGGCAATAGAGACGCCACGAAATTCTGACAAAGCTTGAAAAGCGCCATGAAATTTCTCAGCCATCTGGCGGGCAACGTCAGTATCGCCACTCGCGAATAAATTCAGGTCAGCACCGGCCGAAAAGAACTTCTCTCCCTGACCTGTGATCACCAAACTGTAGCAGTTGGCATCATTATTAAGGTCCTCGACCAATAACTTGAGCGCGGTGAGGCTCTCTTCGTCCCAGGTGTTCGCTGCGGGATTGTTGATGGTGATCAACGCGGTGTTGCCGCGCATCTCGTGAAGTAATTTATCAGTCATAGGTGCCTCACTTGTTGTCGTTATTGAATGTGTTCAATGTCTGCCATCGTCAATAGACGCCTTGAGACGATCAAACGCATAATCTCATTGGTTCCTTCCAGAATCTGATGGACCCGAGTATCGCGAACATAACGCTCCAGCGGATACTCTCGCATGTAACCGTAGCCGCCATGTAGTTGGAGCGCCTGATTACACACTTCGAAGCCAACGTCGGTGGCAAAGCGTTTGGCCATGGCTGAGTAAACAGCGGCTTCGGAATGTTCTTTGTCTACCTTGAAAGCCGCAAGTCGGACCATTTGGCGGGCGGCAACCAGTTCCGTCACCATGTCTGCGAGCTTAAATTGCAGTGCCTGAAAATTACTGATGGACTGACCAAACTGCTCGCGCTCCAACATGTAAGCCTGAGCACGATTGATGGCAGCCTGCGCGGTGCCGAGTGAGCAGGTGGCAATGTTGATGCGCCCGCCATCCAGACCTTTCATTGCGATTTTAAAGCCATCACCCTCTTTACCCAGGCGATTAGCCACCGGCACTTTAACGTTCTCGAAAGAAATTTCACGTGTCGGCTGGCTGTTCCAACCCATTTTGTCCATGTTTGAACCGTACTGAATACCTGGCGAGTCGGCCGGTATCACGAGTGTTGTAATACCTCGGGAGCCGTCATCTGATGTTCTGAGCATGACGACCAGGACGTCGGTACTGCCGGCGCCAGAAATAAACATTTTGCTGCCGTTAACGATGTAGTGATCACCCGACAATTCTGCACGGGTGCTCAGAGATGCTGCGTCTGAACCGGCACCCGGTTCCGTCAGACAGTAGCTTGCAAGTGTTTTTCCAGCAATCAGGTCAGGGCAAAAGCGATCTATCGTCGATTCGTCACCAAAACTGGCGATCATCCAGGTCGCCATGTTGTGGATAGAGATAAAAGCGGTAGTAGATGTGCAACCAGTGGCGAGTTGCTCGAGGATAATGCTGGAGTCGAGACGACTGAGCCCTAGCCCACCGACCTCTTCGGGGCAGTAAAGCCCACAGAAGCCGAGGTCACCAGCAGCAGAGATGACATCTTTAGGAAATATTTTCCCTGCATCCCACTCAGCAGCATTAGGTGCCAGCTCTTTATCGGCGAACGCGCGCGCAGCATCCTGAAATGCTACTTGGTCCTCGTTTAGGTCAAAGTCCATGATTACTGCACCGATGCTATCTGGGTAAAAGAAAGGAGCCTCCACTAAAGAGGTTCGTTTCAGAGCAAAGTATCATATAGAATACATATGCGCAGTTAAATGGTGTAAACGCAGGCTTATGCTGCAAAAAAGCAAGGTAAATACAGGCTCTATTCAAGACTCGGTCAATTGGGATGATTTGCGGATTTTCTTGACCGTGGCTCGGCGCAATAACCTGGATGCCGCAGCGGCTTATCTTCGTCTTGACCCGACAACCCTCGGCCGCCGTATTCGCCGTCTGGAATCAGCGATTGGTGCAAGACTGTTCGAGCGTTCCCGCAAAGGCCATGTGCCAACCAACACCGGCGAATGGTTGCTGAACCAGGTTGAAGAAATAGAACAGGTTGTATCTCGGGTTGGGGAAGCTATTTCTGGCGAAGTGCAGCGAATCACGGGGACGGTTCGACTCAGCGTGACTGAAGCTTTTGGTAATGTCGTGATTGCACCAGCTCTGGTGAACCTTCTGACAGAGTTCCCGGCACTTAAGTTGGAGTTGGTCGCGACCAGCGGTTTTCTCAGCGTCAATAAACGTGAGGCTGATATGGCGGTTATGCTATCGCGCCCTACCCGCGGTCGATTGAAAGTGAGCAAGTTGACTGACTACACTCTGAAACTTTACGCCAACCCTGAATACCTAAAGAACCATGCCGCGGTTAACAACATTGCCGATCTGCACCAACAAACCCTGATCGGCTACGTGGATGACCTAATTTATTCGCCCAGGCTTCGTTACTATGATGAAGTTGATGCCGGTTTGGTTCCAAGTCTCACCAGCTCTAGCCTGCTGGCGCAAAAACAATTGGCCTGCACAGGTTGTGGCATTGCGATGCTGCCGCGCTTCGTTGCCGAACAGGAACCAGATCTGCAGCTGGTGCTAGCCGACGACGTTACGGTAACCCGCTCATTCTGGCTGGCCGTACATGAAGATATTGCCGACCACGCGCGCATTCGGGCTGTTATCAATTTCTTAACGGAGCTTGTCGCGACCAGACAATTACAATAAGCAAGTAAAGGCTATTTCTGAGCGTCTTTTAGCGCCCTCAAGAAGCTTTGTGTTAAACGTTGGCTGACCTTAGCCCCCGGTACAAAAGATTCAGCGGCATGATACACACCTGGAAACACTGAGAGCTCAGTTGGCACATCAGCTGCCATCAATCGTTGCGCATAGGCGATATCTTCATCGCGAAACAGGTCTTCAGAGCCGACACAGATATAGGTGGGAGGCAATCCAGATAAATCTTTCGCGCGACTGGCCGCGGCGTAAGGAGACGCATCTTCACCGGGTGATCCATCTAAGTACATTTCCCAGGCATTGAAAGAGGTCTGCTGCTTCCAGACAGGGTGATTTTCAAATTGACCAGAATCTGTGGCATGCATGTTGTCAATCATCGGGTACAGCAGTAGCTGAAGTCGAAGCGGGATGTTGTTTTGGTCTCGGTTCATCAATGCCACGCCTGCGGCCATACCCGAACCCGCACTTGCGCCACCAATCACAATATTATCGACATCAATCCCTAAATTTTCGGCATTAGACACCATCCATCGTAACGCCGCGTAGCAATCATTGGGACCGGCGGGAAATGGATGCTCGGGTGCTAACCGATATTCGACAGAAAAAACGGTGCAATCACAATGGTCCGCAATCACTCTTGCTCGCTCATCATCTGCGCTGCCAATGAGAAAACCTCCGCCATGAATCCACAAAACCCCAGGTTGATTATCGCGATCCGAGCTTTTATAAATGTAAATGTCGATTTCGGTATCGCCCGACGCAATCGATACTTTCTCTGACCGCACATCTACAGCAGAAGGTGGGTTGGGTTGAGAATTTAAGAGCTCGCGCATCTGCGCAATATTCTCTCGATTAAGCTCTAACGCCGGAAAACTGTCTAACGCTGGTAGTAGTTCTGAATCGATTTTGTTGTAGTCGAGTTGCATCACGCATCCGTAAAGTAGGTCAGCGTTCTAATGTAGCGAAAATTCAAGCTCATTGGCAGCCCCTGTTCTTCAAAAAATGAAGTATAGAAATTGCTGCTAAGCTACTTCGATCTTTCAGCCTGTCTAGTTCGACACATTTGTATCGGTTGAAGATTTTATATCCTGTATTTCTGGAGATATCAAAATCTTTGCAAACAGCAGATACCTTCTATTCGTTGAGAAGCCTTGCGCTTAACTATTTTGTTGGATCGAGTTGAGCCTTACAGCCGAAACTTATGAAACTAAGATGCCTCGACGAAAAGATCATCGTAGTTGGATGCAAGTGGCTGATGTTATTCGGCGACTCAATACTAGAAGTCAGGTTATACAGAGTCTGACTCAGCCACTTTAGAGGTCTAATGCCATGTTTTTTCGTGATAACAGGTAAACCGCTTCAGTACGATTTTTGACACCTAACACCTTAAAAACGGCAGAAAGATGAGCTTTGACTGTACCTTCAGCAATATTAAGCTCGGCGGCGATGACTTTATTTAAGTTTCCCTTGAGCGCCAAGTTGAGCACCGTTCGCTGACGTATAGACAACCGGACAAGCAATGCGGCTTCCGCTGACATTCTCCCATGAGTGGAATTGGTAGGTTCGAACAGAGGTACTTGCTCTTCCTCAATGGCTCTCAACCCTGAGGTTAGCGGGTGTAAAATATCTGCGTTGTTCCGCCAACTGGTCCTCAAACTGTGTAAATAATTCTCAAGGTTCCAACCTGGCGGGCCAATACGCTCAGCCTCAGCTAATGCTTCCCGAGCGCCTTCGCTCCTTCCCAACAAACCCAATACATTGGCTAGTCGCATCCAACCTAGATAAGCCGACGGGGAACGTGTCACAGAATGACGAATGATCGCCTCTGCTTCCTCATAGTTCCCAACAATTACTCCAGCGTCGCTTGCCCAGGATAGAGTTGCTTTCAGGTTGTCCCGAGCGTGCTCCACCACTTCCTGAGATTTACCGTTGGCGATAAGCGCCGGATACAAGGTATATGTGAAGAGTCCCTGGGTTAGCTCGTTGACTCGCTCAGCCAACTGTAATGACAACATGAGACTACCCAGTACTCGATGAACCCGCGAACACCGATTCAAATTGTAAACACTATCCTTGTCGAGGATGATCGCGCGATCGCAATGGTGCAAAGCTTCATTCACCAGTTCTTCGTTGCTACTACAGCAGTCAAATCCAGCCAGCAGTATGGAAACGATACCATCAGCAAGATTGGCATGGGCTTCTGCGTAATTTTCATCTCGTTGAATGGCTAGCCTACAAATACGTAGCCATTCTCGCGCCTCTTCGTTGTTGCGCATCGAGAAGCCCATTGAGGTGACAGCCAAACCCCAAGCGTCCAGCTCATCCTCCGGGACATCTTTGAGTCGTTCTACCTCAAATTGATAAAAACTCATGGAGATTGCTGCCGCAATATTGCCAGCGAGCCTATCTACCAGCGTGGCCGTGTCGTCACCACTCAGATTGTAGGTTTTCGCCCACATCTGACGGCCCTCTTTCGTTTCGAATATCATTACCGAAGCGCGGATCCCACCTTCTAAACACATGAGATCACCGCTCAGGACATAATCAGCCTGATATTGTTCGCCGATTTCTTGTACTCGGAGTGAAGTATCCGAGGGGTTTCCTAGAGTGATGTGGTATGGCGCGGTAACGCTCCACCTGCCAATGTCCGATGGCAGCTTCCGAGCGTAAAAGTGAGCTTGTTCATCACTGCCTGGACAGTCGAACATATTGAGAAACAACAAGGGAATTCGCGTTCTCGTTGAAACAAACTCGTTCAAAGGCATGGATTATCCCTAACGTTTCGGAGCTTTTAAATTACTGTAACTGAGAATGACACCTCTGAGCTATAACTCAAAAACATTAACATGTTTTTGAACACCTAAATGTTTGTTCTTGAGCGAATATTATCCACGTTAAAAGTCTGATCCCGCTCAAATGGATTTCGTAATGCTTCGAAGTCGGACCGTTTTTCGTTCAAAAGCTCGGCAAAACGATTCATTACAGAACCTTGTTTTTTATCGCTCAATTTGCCGACTTTCACACCCGTCAGGAGTTTTGCGAAAGAGAGTTGTCCCACTGCCTCGCGAACTGGTGGAAGCACCTTTTCCTCTGTACCGAGTGCACCGCCTCTAAGTCCCAAACTGGTGTAGAAGATATTCGACAGATCCGTCGATTGAAGATCGTTGGACCACCAATGAAAAAAGGTCGCATGGAAAATGATGTACTGGCAGCATTGTTTCATGTCTTCCGGTTGAATTTTATGAATAGCAACAGGATGATCCCCTTCTTCTTCATCTTCTTCAGAAGATTTAAAGTTGCCGAGTCCTTCATATTTTTGATAGCTCAGCTGACGGGTTGAGAGACCGGATGGGCGCGTTCTCCCCGCTGATTTCGAAGCCTCGTTAGCTAGCTGAAATTGATTGGCCTGAAAGAAAGGAACGCAATTTTCAACGATATCGAATGAAAACTGTTCGATTTCGTCACGATGTTCGCTAATCGCTTCTTCATGCTGCTCAAAAAACTCCTCCACCAATTGCTTGACGACACCCCAAAATAAGTTTGCCGCAAGAGGATACGCGTGACCTGCATACAAGGCATGGGGTGGCTTCCAATCATACCAGTCGAGAGTACCCAAGTGATTACCGAGTCTTGCCCACATAGCACCGGCAGTTAATGGTGTGTTCGTACTAAGCACCCCGGACACGCCAAATATCGCTCCCTTTCCTCGCTCGTTGATCTCTGTAACTCCCCCAAGGACTGGAAGTAGTAATTGCGCAATTGGCGATGCGAAAAAGTTTCGATAGGCAGCAAGAGCGTATTGACCGACATTCAAATGTCCGGCGCTCAAGTGAGCATCCAGCTCTCCGGCCGCTGCCCAGGCGGAACGAAAAGCCCGTTTAGCCAAAGCCCACTCAGGGCTACCATCACAAGGCACTACTTTTTTAGTTTCCGGAACCGACGCGGGATCTGTCGCAAATGTGGCTCGTATTTGCAGATGGATACTGCGTGGAATCGGCTCTGATTCGTAGTCGTTGATATCAAAATATAATTGACCAGTGATCAGGTTATGACTCCCGTCACTCTCGTAACCATTGAAGTTGCAGTCCAAAAAGTACTTTGATTCAGGAAATTCCGAATCACTTTCCGGGGTCAAATAAACAGGCGACGGATAAAACCCATTCAAGACGCGATACATAAAATAACTGTCGGAATCCTTCTCCTGGAGCTGCCTCTGACTTCTCACGGGACGAAAGATATGGTGCAACGCCTTTAGACTCAATAAGGCGCTGAGTATTGAGACAAGTAGCAATTTGCTCCCCAACCAAATCTTTGACAAACCGAAGCGCCATGACATTAGAAAACGGAAGCGCTGGGGCACACGTCCCGTGTGATCATTTTTCCTAGCGACAGGAAATGGGAATGATGAATCGTATTGCCAGTGCGGCACCCTGAGCAGACCGAGATTTAGGTGACCACTGACCCTGCCAGGACAAGCTATCTCATAAAATGCTCGATCTCGTTCCATACTCGGTCTTGGGTCGATAAACCTTACCTGCAGCGGCAGTCCTTTGGTTGGCAGAACTACTTGAAAACTAAATGTTCCCTCATCACCTTTGGTTTCGGTTGTTGCAAGCAACGTACTACGGCCGATCATAGGGTTATGCCATAACTGAACGTTAAGACCTGCAAGGTATTGTTCTTTGTTGGACTCCTGCCTAATCACACGACCACTGATAACAGCTTTCGCATGACGCTCGAATTTAGCCTTGGTATGGTGAGGCAATCTGGCGTTTTGATAGAGATTGCGCAAGCTATCGATCGTCATAAACTTGGAACCCAAGCCGTCAATGTCACCCAGAAATATCAATAGAATCGAAAACTCTAACCGATTCAACAAGCCCCCCGCAAAAGTACTTCCAGGCTCACTTTTGAGCTTCTTATGATAGCGGAGAAAATCACTCGAGGTCATGCGCTCGCCGTCTGCGCTCGCGGCAATCATTTCTTGGAAGCGTGCTTCGTTAAACACACCAGGTTCGCCTTCGGTTAGAACAGTACTAGTACAACTGTGCTTGATTAAACCTTGATGCATCTCCATGACGTTGAAATGGCCGTACCATCGATTGACCACAATGCCTTGAAAACGGTTGCAAATATAAGCAACCCAGGACGAATAAAATGGCATCGAGAGTTGATGAAGCAAGACACCCAGTTGTTTAACAGCAGCACGACCGTTGACATCGAGAGTTAATTCTCTCTCGTGAACCATCGCGCGTATTACTGGACATACTATTTGAGGTAGCGCTTTTTCCGATTGAAGCACAGATGATTCAGATAGATCCGAGTCCAGCATAATATGTCCTCTAACTTACTGATTGGCAACAGTAATAGTTTGCAGCAATGCACTAACAATAGAAACGCTGCATTTTAAGCCAATTCGGCGCTTCGATTGGCTTTGCTACTCAAAGCGACTGCAGAACGACCTGAGCGGACTAAACTTTAGTTTAGTGAGTTTAAGCCATCGCCCAATTGCCCGTTTATTAACCAAGTTCTACTGTCAGTGTTCAATTTTCGAGCGGCCGAAATAATGATCACCGATAAAAAAATAGAACAACTGGTAGATCGAATCAAGAACACGGATAGCAACGCAGAACAGCAATTTTGCCTGGCTTACTATAATTCCACACTCGCATTGATTAGAAAGTTAGTTCGAGACCCGCTACTAGCAGAAGATCTTACGCAGGAAACAGTGCTGGCTGTACTTCTAAGACTACGCGAAGGAAAAGTGAAGCAACCTGAGTTCCTAAATCGATACATGATGCAAACTGCTAAGTATACGGTAATCGCCTGGTATCGCAGGAAAGCCAATCAATCCCACGCATCGATAGATGATATTCCGGTACATGACAAATGCCGAGGCGCAGAAGATATCGTCTTTGATGGGGAACGCCGTGAAATTGTAGCTACGCTAATGGGATCGATGCTGGTGGCGAGAGATCGAGAAGTCTTAGTTCGTCATTATCTTCGAGATGAGGATAAAATGGAAATCTGCCAAGAGAAAAACCTAACCAGCCAACATTTCGATCGCGTCATTAGCCGGGCTCGAAGCCGCTGCAGAAACCTAGCGAGTCGGGAAAATGGAAATCAGATGGTAACGTTGCTGGAAGGCGTTTAGACGAACTACGCGTTAGGGCTTAGTTTTCCAGAAGTTAAAAAGACACGGCCTAATTAGAATTTACCAACAATCATACAATGGTGAAATTCTAGTCTGGCAAGAACGATGACAGACACAGCGCCTGCCATTTCGAATGAGTTGTATAGGATTGGAGTGAAAATCCCGACATAGCTTTTTATCTGACCGTCTCGAGTGGCGATCGTGCACTTAAAGCCGTTAGAAATTAAATGACAATGCTGGTCTAAAACGAGTCGGCATTTGTTGGTCGTGATACCCCGGCTGGGTCGCGTCATTAGACTCAATCAAACCCGGGTTAGATAGATAGCTCACGGAGCGGAAACCGCTAATGATTGAGGCGAGAGCATTTGGATCATAAACGATGCGGGCGGCGCGCGGCCTTACAAAACACTATGGTATCCATTAAGTCGGCCGGACCATTCGATCCATTTGATTATGAAAATGCTGCACCCTCAATTCGTCTGCATTCAGGAATACCATGTCAAATCCAGCGGACTGCATACCTGCCTGAACACTACCGAGTAACTCCACATCCTGATTGATCGTATCGGTCATCGTTTTTTGTTTGTCGATCACCAACTGATAGTCGAACACATCTATATCTGGTCGCACGTAATCAGCTGGTTTTTGTGCACTGATTGCCGTTCGACCGGGACTATTCACCGCCTTGACACTGTTACCAAGCGCAGGATCCGCGAACATGACGAGAGACATCTTGTCGAATTCGCAACGATTGGGGTCAGTGGGGTGCGGCCGGGGCCTCAACACCCAACAATGCTCTGGAGTAAAAGACAAAATTGTATTGGGAAACAAATTGTATTGCCAGACATCAGACAACTGATCCTCATCGAAGCTTTCGTAGTGCATACCCATCTCGGCGCCCACTTCGCGCTTACGCTTCTGGATCGCGCCTCGCACGTCCATCACACGACCGTGGAAGTCCAACGGATCAAGCCCGAGGCTCTTAAGTTGCATGGACTGCAAATCGGTGGGTTCGTTCGGGATCGGAAAGCGAGGATTCACCGTACCGCCAGGTACAGACAAACCAGTATGGCCATGTTTAAACAGGTGCACAGTATCGTTACAGCAATCCACCATTCGTTTGTGCTGAGGGTGCAGGAAATCCACGTGATACAACTCACTAAAATTGTCCATCACGGCTTTCCAGTTGCACTCAAGTTGTACTGTTTGATCTTCGACCAAAGTCATACGATCGAACTGATAAGGCGCTAGATGCGTGATGGTCTCGTTGAGGAATGACGCCAGCGAATCGCACTCCGGGTCCATATTGATAAACACGAGACCATTCCAACAGGCTGTTTTGACCTGCTTAAGTTGCAACTCGTCTTTGTTCAAACCATCTGTGAAACGGTTTTCATAAGGCACCGCTTTAAGCCGTCCATCTATATCGTAGGTCCAGGCGTGATACGCGCATCGAAAATTATTGGTCTGCCCACAATGCTCTGTCACCAAACGATTACCGCGGTGCTGACAAACGTTATAAAACCCTTGTACCTCGCCATCGGTCTTTCGTGTGACCAGAATCTGTTCTCTACCTAAATCAAACACGAAAAATTGACCAGTTTGCTCGACATCGCTTTCAAGACCAGCAACGAGCCACTGTTTACGCCAGAGCTCAGACCATTCTTTCTCCATATAGTCTTTCGAGAGATACCGATCTTTCGAATAGTTGGTAATGCAGACGTCAGCGTCAGTGTGATTAACTACGTTCAGGGTCATGGCGTCGGCCTTTTCTTATCCGTACCTATTTCGCTCGCGTCGTCACCGGCGGGACCTGGAAAAAATTCCAGGTTCAAGCCAATCGCAACCAGCACCTTCTGCTGTTTGGGCAGACGCTCTCGTGACGAGGTCACATGCCACCAGCAACTATTAACGTTTGCCCTGTTACCCAACTGCCAGCTTCGCTCGCCAGATAAACAGCAGCAGAGCCAATATCTTTAGGTGTACCGAGGCGCTTGAGAGGTATTCGCGCATCGGCCATTTCAGCCAATGCTGCTTCGTCGGTTTGCAGCGCCGTCATCATAACCTCAGTCGGAACGTACCCCGGTGAAATGCCATTGACCGTAACGGTTGGCGCATATTCCAACGACAAAGTTTTTGTCAGGGAATTCACAGCGGCTTTCGCCGCACCATAGTGCCCGCTTCCTGGGACACCCCGGTCACCTGCAGGAGACGAAATCTGGATAATGCTGCCACCTTCCTTCATGTATTCAAATGCTATCACCGATCCCTTCCATACCGATGTCAAATTGAGATCAATGCATTTTTGCCACTCATCATCGGGAAGATCATTCAACGCAGACCTCACCGGAGAACCTCCCGCATTGTTCACCCAGGAATGGAGTCCACCGAACTCACTAATGGCGACCTCGGCGAGGTTAACCAATGCAGCCCGATCAGTAACATCAGTCGGCACTGCTATTGACCTCCCGCCAGCACTTTGGATCTCGCGAGCAACGCGTTCAATCTTGTCGACTGACCGGGCTGCCACAACCACCGCGGCACCTGCTCTGGCCATACTTTTAGCGATACCTTCACCAATGCCCTGCCCTGCACCCGTTACGACGACTACTTTTCCCGTTAGATCAAACTCATTCATTGCCATTGCTATTGCGCTCGAGTAATTGGTAGAGCAGCGAGGTTAGTGGAAAGTTAGGGTCCGCGTCGAATTAATATTCAGAAATCATTTGCTTGCCTGCTTTACACCGGTTCGCTCGACTCCGCGAGTCAGAGGCGAGCGCTCCTATCGATAAAGCGGCTAATTATCAGTACCTTCACCTGATCTCAAAAATCTGCGACCTTGCAGTCTTCCATTATCCGGAGGCATTCATGTCCAGAACAGAAGTCAGACAACAGTGGCGAGCCATACTTGCCGAGGATGAACAGTGCGACAGTTCCATCAGCGAGTATTGCCGACGCCACCATATAAATCCCGCCCCGTTTTATCAATGGCGGAAGAAGCTGGCTGCTGATCAACCGGGTCGGCTCTTAGCCGTTGTGATCGAGCAACGCGCAAACCCTGTTCGAGTTTGCTTTAGCAATAACGCGATACTTGAAGCGCAAGAACACAGCAGTCTGGCAGCCTTGCAACTGGCCGTTGCCGTGCTGTCATGATTAGACCAGTCTACACGATTGAGCAGGTCCTGCTGCACCCCCAGCACGTCGACGTGATTGTTGAACTAGCCGAAGATGAGACGCGTTGCGTTGAAGACAGCAGCACCCTTAACAGCTGGATATCATCCCGGCCCAGATCCGCTTTCGCCGCACGATCCGCAAGACCTATGCGTGTCCCACCTGTGAATCGGTTCAGCGCGCGCCAAAGCCAGCCGAACTGGTTGCCCAAGAGTCGCGCCAGTGCAGAACCATTAACCCATATCGCCATCGTCTAATACCAGGATGCCTTACCGCTGATAGACACCAAAAATGTTTGAGCGGCTAGGTGAGAACAGGGTTACTCACAACTTCGATGTTGTCTATAAACAGTCGTCCACTCGAGCTGAATGTGAATTCTTTCTGATCGCCTGCATTGAATGGTGCATCTGGTTGGGCGCTCGTAAATGTTAAGGTACGGACTGAAGAGGTGAGCAACTCAGGAATGGTCGCAGACACAGCATCCCCAGAGATACAGAAGTTATCTCCAGTAGAGCCGCCGCCTATACCGCCGCCGACGGAGATGTTATCAGTAACAGTGGTAGGCAATACTAGGCCGCCATCGATCAATTGTTGGGGGATATTGTCGTTGTCGCTACAGGCAACTATGGCGATTAGACCACAAAGAATGCTAACTCTTTTTAAGTTAGCGATCATTTCTTCTCCAGAAGACATGATGAATCATAGATAAGATTATCGGGGTCATGCCTCGCTAGCTGTACCTCCGTTTGGGGGGAGGAGATGTGAGAGAATTAGTAAGCAACAAGTGGGGGCGATCAATCTTCAGAAAGTATCGCGCCTCTCATACCTTTGGTTCAAAAAAATTAGAGTTAGACATTCGATGGATAAACCAGTTCTTTGCGCGGTGATTGTCAGCCAATTAGAGGCCGCAGTGAATTCCGCATCAACTGCTGCGGAACAAGCCCGTGCGACAGCGACTGACAAGCAAAATATTGCAGAAAACAAATATGACACACTGGGCCTTGAGGCAGCTTACCTGGCGCATGGCCAATCAGAGCGCGTCGTTCAGTTAGCGAAAGCGATGGGGGATTTCAGAGAACTGCAAAAGACCGTTAAACCCCATAATGAAATTGAGATCGGATCGCTGGTCGCCCTTGAAGATGATGCGGGGTCTGCTCGACATGTATTCATTGGCCCCTCTGCAGGTGGCCACATGGTCACCTTTGAAGAGATCAACATCACGGTGATTACTGCGAGTTCGCCGCTAGGTCAGTCTCTAATGAAGCGGGCGATAGGTGATGATGTGGTGACTGAAATCGCAGGCAAAAAAATTAACTACCTGATCGCTGATTTATGGTGAGCGGCATACCTCGGATGCTCTGTGACGGATAAACATAAACTCGACACGCGGTCTGGGCTTCAGTTAGCTTTGCTTATTGCGCACTCAACCCCGCCAGAAACCTGCCGCGCTTTTCTAACGCCTTAACTTCGTCACTGGCGTTTGATAGGCGATGCAAGGTCACGCCTTGAATAGCACCGGAGAAGGGGAAATTGTGTGGATACTTGCCAACGGGCGAACCCGTGTCGCGACCAACATCGAATGTTTCACCACTCATTGAAAAAATAACCGGGACCGTTTTATCGATACGTGCTGTTGCAACCGCGTCGCCATCTATTACCAATGTTGCCTGCCCGCCTGCGGCAAAGCCACCATCGTGCAGATAGTCCGCTAGGATTTCGTGACGCCCAGCTGTTAGTACCGGTCCAACCAGGGTCGTGAATTCATGCCCAAACCAGTTATAGACAAAACTGGGCTGTGAAGACTCATCTAGATAGAGGCTCCAGCCCGCCATATTGCCGCCCTGACAGGCAATAACCCCTGTTGCACCGGCAATGACGTCAACAACTGCACTGATGCGATAAGACGTGTTCTTTAGATTTATCACGCCGTGTTCCGGCAAGCGCACATGCATTGAACCATAGGTCATCTGCTCATGCCCTTCCAGGGAGTGAGGCACAGCGTACTCCCCGCCTCGTCTGGCAGAAGCATCTCTTAGAGGATAGATGCCGTACCGTTGTGCCTCAACTTCAAAAAGCGCTCTCAATTCACCCAGTTTTTCTGGATGCGTCGAAGCAAGGTCATACCCCTGTGAAAAATCATTAGCAATATCATAAAGTTCCCAGACCTCTTGCTCACCATCGAAGTCAAACCCTGCAAATCGTATCCACGGTAAACGACCGTGAAAACAAGATGCCATCCAACCTTCATGATAAATCGCTCGATTGCCAAGAATTTCGAAATACTGGGTTGTATGGGTGCTCGCCAATTTGGCGTCATCGAAACTGTACGCCATGCTCGTACCGTGAATCTCATCCTGCTCGATGCCATTCACCTTTGAAGGTGCTTGCAGCCCAACTATCTCGAGAATTGTTGGAAACACGTCAATCACATGGTGAAACTGTGACCGGAGTTCACCGGAGGCTTCAATGCCTGCGGGCCAAGAAACCGCCAGAGCATTTCGAGTACCACCAAAATGAGATGCAACCTGTTTCATCCATTGAAAAGGCGAATCCAAAGCCCATGCCCATCCTACATTGAAGTGGTTCTCGCATTTATCAGTGCCGAAGTCTGCCATTCGTTCAAGCAACCATTCCGGCTCCTCATGCACACCATTTTGAAATGATGGCGCGCTCCATGCGCCGTGGACGGTTCCTTCCGCTGAAGCACCGTTGTCGCCGGTAAGATAGATCACGAGCGTGTTGTCAAAAATATCCTGCTCAACTAGATGGTCGATAACCCGCTCTACCTGGGCATCCGTGTGTGCCATAAAACCCGCAAAAACTTCCATTAATCGAGAGGCCACAGGCTTGTAGCGATCGGGATACTCATCCCAAGCGGGCACCTCGACAGGTCGTTCCGTCAACGCAGTCCCGTCGGGGATCACGCCAAGCTCAAGCTGTCGCTCGTATATTTGCTGGCGCAGCCCATCCCAACCTTGATCAAACTTGCCTTTAAATCGACTACTCCATTCCGGAGCAACATGGTGAGGCGCATGCACTGCTGCCGGCGCGAAGTAACAGAAGAAAGGTTTGTCAGGTGCAGAAACTTTTTGTTTAGCAATCCACTCAATCGCCTTGTCGGCGAGATCTTCGGTGAGGTGATAACCAGGTTTCCCTAGGTGCGGCTCAACAGGAGTGGTTTGGTCGTAAACTGGCGGCTCCCAATGTGAAGCTTCGGCACCAATAATGCCGTAGAAACGTTCGAACCCAAGCCCCGTTGGCCAACGATCGAAAGGGCCGGCTGGGTTCTGTTCCCATGAGGGCGTTAGGTGCCATTTACCGAAACACCCGGTCGAATAGCCGTTCTGCTTCAGAATCTCAGCTATCGTCGCTGTTTCCGGCGGTATTGCACTGTCATAGGCAGGGAAACTATTCGCAATCTCGGTAATGCCGCCCATATGAACACTGTGATGATTTCGCCCTGTCAGCAGGGATGCTCTGGTTGGCGAACATAGCGCGGTTGTGTGAAATTGGTTGTACCTCAAACCGGCTGCGGCCACCTTATCGACGCCGGGCGTCGGTATTGGCCCGCCAAAAGTACTACAGGTACCAAAGCCGACATCATCGAGCATCACCAATAGAATATTGGGCGAGCCCTTGGCCTTCTTATCGAGGGGTAATTTCCTCGGTTCGGCATCATCAAAGAGCCGTTCGACTCGACCATCAAAAGGCGGTGTAGGTTTTGGAATATCACTCACTGTCGTTCACGCTTGTAATGTTTGAAGATCAAAGCAGCGCATAATTGCCACGACTTCATCGGCATCACTGACCTTAAATGAACCGTCTGCAATTGCCTGACTCAGATTTAGCTTACCGCCAAGTACTTCGGCCCAAGCTTGCTGCGTCGTTTCAATAACAACGGACGCATTATCACCGGAGCAAGGTACTGCAACTGAATGTCTTAGAATCAATCCCGCTTGAGTTCCATCATCAAACTTTACGACGATTTCTGTTTGTAGCTTGGCGGCCTTTTCCGGAACCAATAGTACGCGCAACAGCGGCAGAGACTCAGCAACGGGTTTGCTCAGCAAATCATGCTTAGAGAATCTATGCTGACGAAAGCGTTCTAGATTGATTGAACCATCAAGCTCAAGTGCCCGGGTAATACACCAATTACGTATATTTGCTGACGTGGTCGACTGAGCAACGCCGCGCAGCGCTGATGCAAGCCGCAATCGATCCTCTGCCTCACCGCCATCTGCACGGCCCTTGTCGTTCAGCTCGGATCGAACCAGCCAGGATGCAAGTTCAATTGCCCAACGATAATCCTGCTCTGCCATCGCCTTATCAATCGCGTTTCTAACATTTTCAATACCGCCAAAACCATCAATCAATTTTAGTGCACGTTCAGGTCCAGGTACCGGGAATAGGTGCGCCTCATCTTCATCGAACCAGCCAAAAAGCCCCGTGTAAATCTGCCTGACATGATGTTCAACAACCCCATAGAATTGACGTGTCGTGAAGTGCTTTTTGAAATCAACAGGCAATTGAACCGCTACAATAGCTTCGTTCAGTGTGAGTCCACGATTAGCGCAGCGCACCGTTTGATCCCAAAGAAATTGAATGGAGTCTCTGTACCCCTGAATACATTCCGCAACCAATGAACCACCTTCGATAGGTGGCCCGTGCGCCCCAATCAAGTTAGTCGCCCCTAGTTCAGCAAGCTGATCGAGACCTTTCAGTAATATCCGTGGATCCCGATATTCCTCACCCCGAATGGCAAACACATTAAACAATGCTGGCCAAAGTAGATTGTTGACAGCCAATTGCAGCTCGGGAAACCAAATGGTCGCTGAATCCGTCGCGTCCGAAGGTGCGGGGTAAAAATGGACCTCCAGTCCGGCGATTGACGTAACAACCGGATCAGTAAAGGTATTGCTGGCTGGCACGTAACCATTTGTAAAAGGGGCGTGGTCAGAGTTGCGAAAGAATCTACCCAAACCAACATTTACAACACCATCGGGGCCCTCTTCGGGCATCATGATCGCGAATTGATGAACTAAACCTCGAGAACCCCGGGGGCCCACCTCACCACCGAACCGCTTTAGATTCGCTTCGATACCGGCATGACCCCAGATGGGTATATCCGGCGTCTCATTTAGAATAGTTTGCGTACCGCCGACATAGTGAAAGTGCGTATAGAGACAGGCTGCAATCGGCGCATCGGTCACCTTCCTAATTTCAACCAGCGCAGATGCCATCTCTTCATTGCACTCACCTGTATCAATAACGATGAGCCCTTCCGGACCTTCTACAAAGCTTTGATTCGACAAACCGTTACCAACCAGACTCCAAGCCTTGTCGCCCACCTTGTAGAGCTTGTTCACCAGACACTCCGAATGCTTGATGGCATCAGGATGAGCCAGTTGTCCTTTGTCACCCTCAACGGTACGACCAGGGTCAAAGGAATCGGGAAGATGTGTCATGATAAGGAAGCTCGGGTTCAGAATACTTTTAAAATCTAGCATAAAAGCCGCTCAATATAACTATTTTTGGTTGTCGGTGATCGCCCAGTTACTCCGCAATAGGCGGTGCAGATTTACTCCAGCACATTACACTGGCACCTTACGCTAACCCCATTCCTCTAACCGGCTTTACGTATGAAAACAGCTCTCTACGGCGCATGGCAATCCCCAATCACGACTGACCTTATCGTTGCAGGCAGCGTTGGCCTTGGCACACCAACTTTCCATGACGGCCTCTTGTATTGGGTAGAGGCACGCCCACAGGAAGCAGGTCGTAATGTGTTAGTACAACGGGATGCAACAGGCCAGCTCAGGGATGTAAACCCAGCGCCGTTTAATATTCGCACACGGGTTCACGAATATGGTGGTGACGACTGGTTATTGCACGATACTGCTGCCTATTTTGTCAATTTTTCAGACCAACAGGTTTATAAGGTGGCATTGCAGGCTGGAGCAGAACCCGTCCAGCTAACACACCTCGAACATTCGAGGTTTGCGAACGGTGCGGTAGACGCAGACCGCAATCGGATTATTTATGTTGTTGAAGACCACTCTGAACAAGGCGAAGCCGTTAACTTTATCGGCGCTGTCAGCCTCATCGACGGCTCTCTCACTCGTCTGGTTGAAGGTCACGATTTTTTCAGCTCACCAGTTTTAAGTGACGACGGCAATCAACTGGCATTCATGTCCTGGGATCATCCTGATATGCCTTGGGATGAATCTGTGATCTGGAAAACTGATGTTCTTGATGATGGCACCCTCGGTGAAAGCGCAAAAGTTGCAGGCGGCAGGGCTGCAGGGCAAAAAATTTCCGTCCAACAACCCCGCTTTTCGCCGGACGGAACACTGTTCTATATCTCCGATGAATCTGGCTGGTGGAACATCTACCGCGAGAGCGCGTCAAAGCCTGTGCTGGCAATGAGCGCGGAGTTTGGCTCCCCACACTGGCGCTTCGGGTTGTGTTCATACCGGTTTGAGGACAACGACACTATTGTTACATTCTATCTCGAAAACAATGCTTCAAAACTGGTTAGGCTTGATCTTGCCTCTGGAGAGCTGGCACATATACCTGTGCCCCGTTCCAGTCTTGGCGGCTTGTCAAAAAACGACGACAATTGTTTTGCCATGATTGCCGCCTCAGAACAAAGTTTCGCCGAGATTGTACTGGTCGACGCGAGTTCGGGCGCTATCAGAGAGTCAATTGCACAGGCCACCGTAGTGGACGTCGACAGCCACTACTATTCAGTGCCGCAAACGATTGTTTACCCAACAGCAGACAATGACGAGGCGCACGCATTCTATTATCCACCCCACAACCCCGATTACGCAGCGCCGGCTGACGCAAGCCCACCACTGGTGGTCATGTTTCATGGCGGTCCGACCGGCGCAACGTCTAATATTCTGTCTTTGCGCACGCAATACTGGACGACACGAGGCTTTGCGGTGCTGGACGTCAACTATCGTGGCTCTACGGGGTACGGTCGCGCCTATCGCGACAAGTTACTTGGGGGCTGGGGCATTGTGGATGTTGAAGATGCCGTGGCGGGTGCTCAATATCTTGTCAGTCAGGGCAAGGCAGACGCCGCGCAACTGGCCATTCGAGGCGGCAGCGCCGGTGGCTACACCGCACTTGCCGCAGTGACGTTCACGGATGTCTTCAGCGCCGGCGCATCACACTACGGCATCAGTGACCTTGAAGCGCTGGTGAAAGATACACACAAGTTTGAGTCCAGATACACCGACAGTATGATCGGACGTTACCCCCAGGATATCGCCATATACAAAGCGCGTTCACCCATCCATCACACGGACCAACTGAACGCTGCCTGCATCTTTTTTCAGGGCTTGGAAGATCAGGTTGTACCGCCGAATCAAGCCGAGATGATGGTCGAGGTTTTGCGCAACAAAGGTCTGCCTGTTGCTTATGTGCCGTTCGAGGGAGAGCAGCACGGTTTTCGTCAGGCAAAGAACATTAAGAGAAGCCTTGAGCTGGAGTATTTTTTCTACGCGAGTGTGTTTGGCTTCACACCGGCAGATGACATTGAACCCATTCGGATTGAAAACCTGACACCCTGACCTTATTGCTGCAGTATTGGAGGTGTCAGGACGCGAGGTCTCCAAGTGGCTTTATAGGACCTGCGGAGTCGTTAGCTTTTCTTGTTAAGAATGTTATGTGGATAGGTAATTATTTGGATATGGGCGCAAACAGTTTGGTCATTCTCGATTTCGAGACCACGGGCTTATCGCCAGATATGGGCGATCGCGCGATTGAAATTGGCGCTGTGCGTTTAGTCAATGGCGAGGTGACTGAACGCTTTCAAGAACTCATGAATCCAGGCCAGCGGGTGAGTGGCTTTATTGAAGGTTATACGGGCATCACCAACAGTATGCTGAAAGACGCGGATTCATGTGCAGTGGTAATGCACCGTTTTGCTGACTTTATTGCAGACGATAACTTAATAGCCCATAACGCATCGTTTGATCAACGGTTTCTAGATGCCGAGTTCGACCGTATTGGTCGTGGTTATGCCGGGGAGTTTTCGTGTTCGCTATTACTCTCTAGACGCATTTTTCCAGATTCTTATAATCACAAACTGGGCGAACTCGTGCGCTTCTGCAATATTACAAGCGACGGCAACTTTCACCGTGCGTTATACGATTCTGAAATGACCGCTAAGGTGTGGATGGCGATGCTGGACAGCATCCGCAAGCGCTATAACATTTTTGATGTTTCGTTTGATCTGATCAAGAAGCTGACTAAAACACCAAAAAAGAATGTCGATAAACTGCTGTCATCTTATGGATCGTCCTGCGCGAAAGCCTAACCAGGCGACCGGTTCAGAATCCATCTTTTTCACGCCCCTATGTCCTCATTCCACAAGTCTGGGTAGGCCGCGATAAAGCTGCGCATCATCTCTAGGCATTCGGGATCCTGTAAAACAATCAGTTCGACTGCATTAGCACGCAGGGTTTGTTCGGCGCCCATGAAGGTTTGATTCTCGCCGATCACAATTTTCGGGATGCCATACAGCAGCGACGCGCCACTACACATCGGACAGGGCGAGAGCGTGGTGTAGAGCACACATTGGCGGTAAACCGAGGCTGGCTGGCGACCCGCATTTTCAAAGGCGTCCATTTCTCCGTGACGGATCACGCTACCCTGTTGAATGCGCTGATTATGGCCTCGGCCGATAATCTTGCCCTGGTGGACTAGCACCGAGCCAATAGGAATGCCGCCTTCTGACAGGCCGGTACGGGCCTCTTCGATCGCGGCCTCCATGAAAGGGTCTTTCTCTTTAAATTTAGGCATGGGGAATACAATAAGTGTTTCGATTAGGGATAGCACGAAGTAGCTGAGGCAGACATTGGTTAGACAAAATCTGAGAACCGAGCGCCCGATAAACACGTACAATGTAGGTTGCACTTTTCTCTCACCACCCAACTTAAGAGATCACTGATGAACCGACTGTTAATCACAGGACTATTCGCGTTACTCACCATCACTTCTATCAGTCACGCGGACGGCCATGGCGATAAGTTCGCTGCGACCAAAGCTAAACTTGAAGCTGCTCTAACAAGTGATATCCGCACCGAAGCAGAAGTTGCTCGGGACAAAAACCGGCAACCTGTCGAAACTCTAGCTTTTTTTGGTCTACGGGACGATATGACGATTGTTGAACTGGTCCCGGGTGGAGGTTGGTACACAAAACTTCTCGCACCCACTGTTGCTGAGAACGGAAAATACTACGCTGCATTTGGCACCAGCCGAATTAAAGAGCGACTAGGCGACACACCTGGCTTTGAAAACATGAACATCGTCGCAGAGGATGGTCGTTTGTTTCGCCCAGAAGGTTCACGCTTTTATAGCCTTGAACTACCTAAGGACGGGCTTGGCGTAAAGCGAGCCGACATGGTTTTGACCTTTCGTAACTACCATAATTTTGGCGAGCAAGGTCGAGCCGGTATGAATGAACTCGCATTCGATGCATTGAAGAAAGGCGGCATATACGCGGTGGTTGACCACACGGCTCGACACATGGAAGCGCCTAATAGTGAAAACCGTCGCCGCTTCGATCCGGTCTTAGCAATCAAGGAGATCCAGGCTGCTGGTTTTGAGTTTGTCGATTTTTCAACGCTGCACCATAGGCTGGACGACGAACTGAACTATGAGGTCAGTCGCCGCAGCGTTGCTGGCAACACTGATCGGTGGACTCTGAAGTTCCGCAAACCATAGTCTTGCCCATTCGTCTTGACCAATAGCTTTGCATAACAGCCTCGCACAATGAGTAGCACCCCCTGATCGACCTAAGCGGGTGTAGCTTTTGCGCTGAGTATTTTTTACCGATACGCTCTGAGAACCCACGGCACTTTTTGTGGCCAAATTATAGTTAATCACAAGAGGTATAAAATGGGTAAGCGCCCTCGTTACACAGATGAGTTCAAGTAAGAAGCAGCCAACCAAACAACGCGCAGAAGAAAGTGATCTTCGCGCAGAGATTGCTTGTCTAAAACGTGAACTCAAACGTGCGGAGCAAGAGAGGCAGATATTAAAAGAGGCCGCAGGCTGGGCGCGGTAAAGAAGGCCAGCAGTTAACAGCGCAGATCAAGCAATGCGGTAGCAGAAAGTTTCTTTGCGAACTTGAAGAAAGAAAAGATCAGAAGGAGGAAGTATCAAACGCGCGAGGACGCGCGGCAGTCAATTTTTGAATATATTGAGTTGTTCTACAATCCAAAACGGCGTCATACTCACAACAATCGAGTAGCGCCAACGATCTACGAACAGCAACATTCGGTGCAATAACGAAGTGTCGAGCAAACTCAGGCCGTATCATTTTTACTCTGGCCCCAAATTGCACACGAATCTACCTCCTTAATATAGAAGGAAATGCGAGGTGTTTTTGTCGATCAACTTTACACTATCATTATGATACTGGCGTGAATCAGTACCAGAACTGAACAACCTATTGTTCTATAACATCTTTATAATATCGGCATGTTTTTTGCCTTAAAGTAGTGGCCCGGTTTCGAGAGAAAACAAATGATCAAGTTTATGACAAACAATTCACTGATTGCGTTAATCAGAACGACAACACTGTTATGGGTAATGTTGCTTGTACCGGTTCACGCGTTAGGCGGCATGCTTATTGGTAGTGGTTTTGAAGACCGTATGTACTCGATCGACCCAACTACAGGTCAAGCTACCTTTATAGGGAATAACCTCGTAAACGGTAACGGAAAAGGCCTCGCCTACGATGCCAAGAATGATGTGCTTTTCGGAATATCAACGAGTCTGACCGATTTGTACACGGTGGATATTACGTCGGGCGCTTGGACGGAAGTCGGCGGCAATTTCAGCTCGCCAACTTTTCCAGCACTAACATACAACATCAATGATGAAACGCTCTATGGCGCTGAGCATGGCCCGCAAGAATTGTTCTCCATCGATCCGCTGACTGGGCAAAGAACATCGATAGGCTCAACATCCCAAAGGATCTCAGGGTTGGCTTATGACGCGATCAGTGACACCCTGTATGGCGCCGGTGGCGATAATAATCTGTATGACATCGACATGGGCACTGGCGCGCTTACGATGATCGGTGCACTTGGAGTCAACGCTTTTAATGTTGGCCTCGCTTACGACTACGACACTGGAACGCTTTATCTGAACTCCCAGTCGACGCGATCGCTCTATTCTGTGAATACTGATACTGGACTAGCCAACCTGCTAGGTGCAAATCTAACGGGTTCGGATTCGATAAATGGGCTCACCTATATTGGGACACCTGTACCTGCACCTGGAACTTTGATGCTGATGCTTTCCGGGCTATTTGCATCAATGCTGCTGCGCATGCGCCGATCATGAACCAAACATTCTTAAGCTGATTCGACGGTGCCCGCGGCGTACCTTGCATCGACAGCTACTCTTCTTTCGACCCTATGAAGAATTGGTCTGAAAACTTCAGTTACCTGTGGCAACTGAAGTTTTGGGTCAGAGTAAAAATTGCGAGGCCGGAACTGAAGCGGGGCGATGTCTTACATCCGAAGTTGGGAAATTTTTTTGTAAACTGAATCACTGCTGTCCCGTTAACTTTTATAGCAGCGCCATCTGATTCACGTTCGGTAATCCGTCGTTCACTGGATCGCATCTCAATAGCGCCAATAGCTCACGTTTTTCAAAAAAATTGAGCTGCAGTAACCTTAGTATTCGCTGCGGGCTCTTTGTTAATCGAGATTGGAACTTGATGAAAGCGATCAGTAAATACATGCACATTGCTATCCAGACTTGAGTCATCACCGCATTTCTACTTGTGCCTACAACTGATTTTATTTTTAGGTTTTGCTTTATCCATTTGAAGAACAACTCAACCTGCCAGCGAGACTTATAAATGTCTGCAACAAAAAACGAGATTAATAGAGTGACTTCCTTATCGCCCCTCATGTGACGCATGGTTCCTTCTGTATGGAATCAGATTATAGAACTGACCATCGCGACGACCGCAGAAAAAGGCGAGCCTGAAAGGGTCGCATAGAACAAGCGAGTTAACGCATAGCCCATATGACAACTCTATCAAAATCGGGAACAGCTAGTAAAAGACATTCGCCCAACCATCTGTAAGCCTTTCTCCATCCTGCCAAATCAATCGTAGTCCCGAATCGCCTTGGTCTAGGTTGATCCATTATGGCCGTCGCCTTAATATGAGATTATCACCTCGTTGCCCCCGAGTTTATGCGGTGGCTTTCAGCAAAAAGAGCTCGCAGATATAAAGGATAGCTTGACTAGCGTTGCAGTAGGAATATTTTTAGATTTCCTAATAAAACCCGGTTTTTTAAGTGCGCACCTAGTTAGCCTTTGCTAACAAGAACCCTGAGTTTCATAGATTCAACGGAATCTGCTTTGCTCTCGGTATACATATTCTAAGCGCGTGCCCACCAAAATCTCAACCCAACCATCACCCCGTTGCTCATCGTTCATCCAAGCCAGAAACAAACAGGTGTTCCAATAGTGCAGAGGAGCGTCATTCCCAGACATCTCTCACCTCCCGTACAATTAGCTCCGCCGCGCGAGAATTGCCTGAAATAATTCCTTTTAGCTCTTCGAAAGTGGTCAAGTCCTCAGCCGATCGCGCAAGCTCAATTGAATGAACAGATATTTCATGGGGGAAACTAGAATTGGGGCGGTAGCTCATCTCTCCAGAAACAGTTACATACTTCCCAACGGTTCCAGTCGCTTCGTGTTGTACGGTCTTGGTCAAAATACATTTTTCTCTCGAGTGCCCGATATCCGGACAAATCGTAAAATGTTTTATCTTGCCGTGAATATTAATTTGCTCCGGAGCACCCTCAACACTGCCAATGCTTGTTTCGCCGCGGTTAAGGACTTCTTTTATGCTTCTAGAAAATTTAGAGTCGACGATGTACGCATCGTCGTTCACAGCGATAGTCGATCGAGTCAGGTTATTCCAACCCAGCGAGTTGAGACACTCTAGCAACCCATAATCTGTGTCTTGGGGAATCTCATTCTTTTGAATCGCCTCTAGCGAAGCTCGAAGATCTCGCAAAATCACAAGAGAAGGATCGTTTACTTTGTCGCTCCCTAAGTAACTTGGTTCGACTGTCACAGCGGTTGGACTGGAATGAGAAAGATAGGAGACCAAAAAGGTCAAATCACGAGAGCCACCATGTTTTTTTCGGAGATAGCCAAGAGTAGACTTGAGTACATCAAGCTCTCTTAAAAAACTCCCGAACTCAACATGCCCATCGTGGCTATCGGCGCCTTCCATTACAAAGACAATTTTGTCTTCCATGTTCCAAAGCTCGACTCATAGTGCCTGGAAGCGTAAGTCTTGAATCCTATCAATGCAATGTTCGCTCTACTCGCAGTACTGATCGATGTAAAGACAAACCCTTCTTCTTAAATTTGAGGCCGGGCTCACACTCTAAACACGACGCACCGCGTGTTAATTTTCAATCAGTTGTACACATGCATTTTAGATTTATAGCATGCTTCTCCAACTCGCACCTGAACGAGGCACCAGCGAGGTACGAAACATAAAAAGATGAAAGAAAGTCGTTTAGACGCTTAAAGTTTGGTTGCTACGGGTGGACTTGAACCACCGACTCCAGCTTATGAATACCGAGAAAACATCTGCACACCTAGAGAGGCAGGCCTAGGCGAGCGCCACAGAATGACTTCACCTCAGCATCTGACTTTGATTTTGGTCTTCCGCCACCGCCTCCTATGAATTTATGTCGCCAAAAATACCCTTTGATTCCTAAAGCTCACCATGAGTTTTTCAAATCCTAACCGCCTAAAAAAATGGTCGTTGCATCTTGCTTGATCTATCACTAGAGTGCGCGCCCTGTTAATCGTCGTTCTATATATAAATGTGGCTTTATAGTCGCTGGCATTTTTAGAACGCCCAGCATTACGTTAATTTTTGAAGTAGTAGAGAAATGGACAAGATAGAATTTATCCGCATACGTCGCTTTATCCTTAAACTGGGTAAAATGCTCCATAAATACGGCTCACCATCGTTTCGACTGGAAGCCTATTTGACCGAAGTCGCGACGCATTTCGGCCTCCATGCATCCTTTAACTCTACACCTACCTATTTAACGATCGTGCTGTGGAGTGATCATCATGAAGATGAATACAACCATTCTGCTCGCATGCAGCCTGGAGACCTGGATATGAACTCCTTATCTCTGACGGATGAACTAGCATCCGAGGTCCTGTCTGGAGACATATCTCTTGCAGACGCTGATAAGCGCTTGGACGAGATTGACGCGATGCCCAGCCCATACGGCACGAGCCTAACGGGTATGGCTTTTGGCATGTCTACCAGCGCATTTGCGATGCTGATGGGCGCTGGCTGGTCAGAAATCCTGTATTCAGGATTGTTGGGTTTGACGGTATATTTGTGGACTCTCTTGGCGCAACGTTCCAAACGGGTTGACTTGATGCTTGAACCCGTTGCCTCGTTTTCAGTCGGTTTAGTGGCCTGTGCCATTAACCATTATTCATCATCGGGATTCAATATCTGGCTGATTATCCTTTCCTCTTTGATCATATTAGTTCCCGGTTTGTCGTTGACCATGGGCTTAGCTGAACTATCGTCTCGCAACATGCTATCGGGTACTGCTCGGGTAATGGATGCCACCATGCAGCTATTCAAACTGTATTTTGGGGCTTTTTTAGGGGTTAGTCTGGGTTACCAATTGTTTGGTCAACAAGAGTTGGCACTGGCAGTCGCCCTACCTTTTTGGGTCAACTGGTTAGGCGTGTTCATATTTAGCGCGGGCCTGGTCGCCATATTTCGCACTCGTCTGAAACACGCGCCCTGGGCAATAGCGTCGGCTTTTATTGCCTATGCGGCATCGAGCTGGAGCTCCGTTTATCTTGAAAACGGACTGGGCGCCTTTGTCGGCGCATTTGCACTCGGCATGTTTGCCAACGTGTTTTCACGCATTGCTAATGCGCCCTCTACCATTGTCGCAATGCACGGTTTAATCGTGCTAGTGCCGGGATCAAAAACCTATATTGGACTCAATTCGTTTATCTCCGGCCAGGACATTATCAAAATCGATCATATTGGTCAGGAAACCTTCATGATCTTGATGTCGTTGGTGGCAGGGTTAATATTCGCCAACGTAGTGATGCCGACCAGAAAAGCATTGTGACGCAGGGGGCAGTGCAATCATTCACACGACATCTGCTAACAAGCACAGCTCGTGGCAGTCAATTAATTAGCGTGAGCCAATAGCCCCGTCTATATGCTGAGCATGAGGCATAGCCAGCAGTCACTCGTCACTAGTCACCTGGACTTCGACTTTTTTGAGCCCTTCTTAAAAGCTGATTTTTTCGCCTGAACATCCTTCAAACCTGTCGGCAACTGCACCAGGCTCTGGTTAATGAGGTCACGTAGTGAGCTTTCCAAGGGTGACATAAATGCCTGATAAGTCATTTCTTTGCGGCTGATTGCGCCCAATACGGTCTCCCACTCAGCGGTCATATCGGGTGTCGTCGCCATTGTCGGCAGACTAGCGATTAGGCCTTTGCCTGCCGCCGTTGACCGAATCGTTTTGCCTAGACGTTGCAGGAAGCCGCGGGTGAATAGCAACTCAATGATGCTGGCCCGGGTCGCTTCCGTGCCAAGGCCATCGGTTTCTTTTAGTACTCGTCGAATCTCAGGGTTATTGACGTAGCGCGCGATGCCCGTCATCGCGGCGAGCAAGCTGGCATCGTCAAAGGGCTTAGGTGGCGAGGTTTCCTTCGTCAGGAGCTCTCCGTCTTCACTGTTGCAGACATCACCTTTTCGCAGTGCCGGTAAATGGCCATTAAGTGCCGCTTCCTGATGCGGTTGCTTGCTGGGAGCACGCGAAGGAAACAACTGTTTCCAGCCCGGCTTAAGTGTTTCAGAGGCTTTGGCGACAAACATTCCGCCTGCAATCAATAATTCGATGTGACTCTCTTGCGATTCATGAGGCGGATAAAACTGAATCAGATATTGCCGGGCGGCCAACTCGTAAATGTCACGCTCCGCTTTGCTCAGCTTACCGGCATCCATCTTTCTCGCCGTTGGGATGATGGCATGGTGGGCGTCGAGCTTTTTGTCGTTCCAAGCTTTGCTAACCAGGCTCGTGTCAGCATCGGAGACAGCGCTCGACAGGGAGCTGCTATTGTTTTTAATGGCGTCCAATACCGCACCACGTTCGTTGAGATGTTCAACCGGCAGATAACGTGAATCAGAGCGGGGATACGTCAGCAGCTTATGCCGTTCATAAAGACTCTGACAGGTATCCAATACTGCCTTGGCACTCATGCCAAATCGTTTGGCACCGTCAATCTGGAGACTGGATAAATTGTAAGGCAGAGGTGCTGCCTGCAACCGTTTCTTTCTGCTACTGCTGGTTACCGTGGCCGGCTGATCAGTGATACGCGCAGCGACGTTCTCGGCGAGTTTTCGTGACAGTACTCGGCCTTCTTCGTCTTGCCAGGGCAAGCACTCTTCACTGGGTTGCCAGCGTGCCTTAAATCGGTCACCACTTTTTGTCAGTAGGTTCGCTATAACCTGAAAAAAAGGTTTTGAGACAAAGTGTTCGATTTCAATATCACGCGCAACCACCAGTCCTAGCAGCGGCGTTTGGACGCGACCGACAGACAGGACGCCTTGATAACCAACTTTGCGACCTTGCAGAGTAAAGGCCCGGGTCATATTAATGCCGTACAACCAGTCCGCCCTTGACCGGGCCAGCGCAGAAGTGGACAGCGGTATGAATTCCCGGTTATCTCGAAGCTGGGACAGTGCGCGGGTAACTGCCGCCGGATTGAGGTCGTTAATCAGGCAGCGTTGAATGGAACTGCGCTTGGCACCTTTGACGCCAAGGTAATCGATGACCTGGTCAACGAGCAGCTGCCCTTCTCGATCCGGGTCACCGGCGTGGACGAGCTCATCGGCATCCTTGACCAGACGCTTCAGCACCGATAGTTGTTTGCGACTGGTAGGCTTGGGTTTCAGCTGCCACTTTTCAGGCACGATAGGCAGATGGCCCAATTGCCATTGTTTGAATTTTGCATCATAGGCGTCAGGCTCCGCCTGCTCGAGCAGGTGGCCCACACACCAGCTGACACAATCGCCATTGCCTACTGCGATAAAACCGTCGCCCTTCTTGTGAGGTTTGGGCAAGACATCGGCAATGGCACGGCCAAGACTGGGCTTTTCGGCAATATAGAGCTTCATAAGCTACTGCATGCATTGGTAGCGGAACAATACCTGA
>JBNMQM010000022.1:0-66313 GCA_051278195.1 Candidatus Azotimanducaceae bacterium | reverse complement strand
ATCAGCCCCATGACCTCATCGTTAGAGGCGACGGCTTGGAAATCCTCATCTGGAAAGTCTGCGCTCAGTTCCCGTGCACGCGCTTTACCGACGAAATTTTGACGTATGTACAGCCCTAGCCAGTTCAGTGCCAACCACAGCACGAGCATGCCAACAACGGCAAGCAAGACAAGCAATATGAAATTTATTAAATCCATCATTCGGCTGACACTACAGCCCTTTGGTTGCGACCTCAACCGACACCTAGGGGACATTGACCCCATAGTGACTTAGCAATTACTGCTCAGCTCATCCTGGGTAATCCCACTAACTATCGAGAATTGCTGCCGTTTACCACCTCAACTGATACCACTCCCACTCCCATTGCAGATATCAGGAAATGTCACACTGAATATGCAAATGGCCAAACGAGTGTATAAATAGCACCGCCTAACTGGTTAATCTGGTTGGTTTTATCGTTCTAAAGTTAGATATATTCTGATTAGAGGAAGGCGAACCTAACTAAGTCACTATGGGATCAGTGTCCCCTTTTTCCCCCGACACGATCACGGGGCACAAGGTCTAAATCCAGCAGGGCGTTCGCCAACCGTGCGCCTCGATGCCAGGCTTGCTTGAAGATCAATCGCCGGTCTCCGTGGACAATACATTCACGATCAGCGTGATTAATCACCGCTTACTGCACAGTGTTCGAACGTCCATCAGACGTCTTCACTCGGGGCATTCATGTAGTCCTTATAGTAGGTGAGCTTCCCCTCGCTCACTCGATACAAGCCACAACCTTCAATCACACCCGCCGGTGTTCTCGCCGCCCACTGTGCCCACGCCACATCTCCATCGCCGGCTATTTCGCGAACTATAAAGTCGGTGTCTCGGTTCTTCATTTCTTCATTCATCTTTTGCATGAAGCCACGAATCGCATCAATGCCCTCAAACGTGCCAAAAAATGGATCCACAAGTACAGCATCATTCGAAAACAACTCAACCACTGCGGTGTAGTCGCCCTTATCCTGTATTTCCCAAAACTTCTCGATAGCTTGCTGGGCATTCATTGTCATAGACTTGCTCTCCTCTTATCGAATTCATTTTACTGTAGCCGATTAATTTTGGCCTCTGTCAGCACCTTTCGTTCATGTTCACTTTTTCCAGTAACAAGCGCAATCGCCGATCGATCGCTCATCATTCCAACGCCAACCGATTGATCTCAACAAAAATATTAGGTTGTTTTCTTTACGTTATCTTACGGGCCACGTTCTACGCGGTAGAAGTTCACAACGCGCTGCACGAACAAACTATTGGAACGATGGGTGTGCCGGTGCTTTACACCCACATATAAGATGTTTGATCCACTCGCCGGTCCGGCTCTTTGAGCACTTGAACCGTGGTCTCATCGGCATGCAATACATCCTCGGTTAATGCATCGAGACGCATCTGATCCATCAAGGGCACGAGCTTTTGCCCAGCGCCTGCATCTTCATCAGGGTCTACCTCGGTCTCGGCTTCATTAAACAAGTCTTGCTGGCCTGGCGACGCTTCACAAGAACGACCAAACTCGCGCTTCAGCGCAAGCGTGAGTTGCTCGATGATATTGTCTCGATCCGCCCGGATCTCTTCAATGGCTTGGTCTTGCGAGGTAATCGTTTGATCTTGTAATGCTTCGGGATAATGGAAGGCTGCAAGGTCGCAGATTTTTTAGATCAAGTGAAGATACGGATAATTAGGCGCTTACCTTACGGGTGTATTGGGAACCGCGATCACTATGAAAGACCAACCCTTTCGCCGGATGTCCTAGGTTGTACGCTTTCACCAGTGCTTTGCTAATTCAATCAGTCGTCATACGTTTATCGATATGCACCCTAATATTCGCCGCGCATATAAAGCCATCAATTTCGCTA
The DNA here is from genome assembly GCA_051278195.1 of Candidatus Azotimanducaceae bacterium. Taxonomy (GTDB): domain Bacteria; phylum Pseudomonadota; class Gammaproteobacteria; order Pseudomonadales; family Azotimanducaceae; genus JAHRVQ01. The sequence goes on along the minus strand of JBNMQM010000022.1, from coordinate 64,421 downwards.
AGTACATCCAGCCTCCGGCTGTTCTTAGGTAGGTCACGTCACCGGCCCAAACTTCATCTTGCCCAAAGGTTTCTGCCGAACTCTTACAAGCAGGTGATAATGATTCGACATCACTGCGCAGGCGAAACATAAAGCCTCAGTGTTTTCCAGACCAACACCTAAGCGTTACGAAAGTCACGTTTAGCAATGTCTTGATCAAAGATGTTGCGGCATTCCAGTCCACGCCCAATCACATGGTAGCAACCACCTGTAATGTGTCATCGACCGAGTCTTGGCACGGGTTTGTGTCGCTAAGACATTATGGCGTCGGTGTCCCACCCATCATCGCCGCGCGCGCCCCTATCCTCGAGTCAGTTCAGGGCAAAAGCCCTAGCTTCGCAGCGATCCTGATCAACGTACCCTGAATCAGTCCGATATTACTGATGGGTATCGTTTCTGGTCCACGGGGACCAGTTTTACGCAGCTTAATTAGCTCGTTTGGTGATACGCCGGCGTTAAATCGATCAACCATCTCGTGCGGGTCGAAGTCTTCACCGATGGGGTTTTCTGAAAATTGTGGTCCGTCGAGAAACGCGTTTATTTCCTCGGGCGTACTAAAGTTGTCTATTTGTAATTCCACATGATTGTCGTCGGGATCCTTGTAGTACATGGAAGTAGTCCCGCCGTGAATGATGCACCAATAAGGGTGGATGTCCAGGGCGCGGATTCTTTCGTAGGTGGCCAGCAAATCTTCTAATGTCGCATAGGTGAAGGCCATATGATCAACGCCTGATTGCGTGCGCAACTTCGGCAAAAGCGCCGGCGCTTTGGCGATGGCAATGCGATGATGCTCATCGTCGTAGGTGAGAAAGGTCACAAAATCGTTGGCATACATTGCTTGTGCTTCCAGCACTGTCTTGTACCAGCTGATCATTTTTTCGTAACGACCCGTTCGAAGGACCACATGTGCAAATTTTACGGGTGCGATTTTACCTCGTGAAACAGCTGTTTCTGGCAGTCGGCCGTGTTTTTGCATGCTGAGCTCCTGTGTTTGTTCGCCGAAAAATCCGAGCGTGACTATCCACCTGACTATTCACCCGGCTGTGTCACAACACGGCGTATCCAGATGCAATCCGCTCTGGGAGTCGCATGGGTAGAATTTCACCAAACGCGCCGTTTAATATTTGACAAAAGCGTAAATTATATTTAACTTACTGTCAAATGACAGATTCAAAAAGCACCAAAAGCACCAAAAGCACCAGGGGCCGTCGCCCGGCCGAACAAGGTCCTGCGCGCGAAGATATCCTCCGTGCAGCGATTAAAAATTTTACTGAACATGGGTTTGAAGGCGCAAGAATTGCGAAAATTGCAGATCTTGCAGGCGTTCGCCACCCACTCGTGAGCTATTACTTTGGCAACAAGGGGTCGTTATGGGATGCAGTGGTGGAAGAGTTATGGAGTGGTTTTTGGCGCACATTTAAGGATGCAGCCGTGGAGCTTCAGGGCATAGAACCCGCGCAACGATTGCGTCTGTTATATCGGCGGTACGCTCTGTTTTCTGCGGAGCGCCCGGAACTTCATCGATTGGTAGCGATTGAATCCTTCTCGCCTGGCCCTCGACTGGACCGTTTGGCCCAACATTATTACGCACCCTTCGAGGCGACAATGTTGAGCATGATCGAAGACGCCACAGAAATCGAAAATTCACCGGATCCGTTGTACTTGATGAGCATGATGAACGGGGCCGTTCTGTCGTTTATTGTCGCTGCGCCGTTAGTTCAGCGCGTACATAACTTTGACCCCACTGAGCAGTCGCGTGCACTTGCCATGGCTGATGCCGTGATGGACATTGTGCTGCACGGTATTAGCAAGGATAAAAAATGAACATACAGCTGACTAAAGTACCTTTCGTGGTTTTACTATGAATACGTCTAGCACCGAGGTCCTCATCGTCGGCGCAGGACCGGTTGGGCTTACTTGCTCAATTCTGCTTAGCCAACTCGGTGTGGCCAACCGCGTCATCGAACGGCGCGAGGGTCTCCATCTGTCGCCTCAGGCGCACGTGATTAGTGGCCGAAGCATGGAGATCTTTCGTGCCGCCGGTGTCGATGAGGTGAGTTTGCGTGCAGTCTCAAGCGCACCCACAGATATCATGGGCATCGAGTGGACCCATACGCTTGCGGGTCCGTCGCTCGGTCGACTTAACCTTGCTACGCCCGAGCGCACTGTCAAAATATTTACCCTCGGCCCAGCGCCGTTCACCAACATCTCGCAGCATCGTTTGGAGCCGATCTTACTGCAACATGCCGAGAAAGCCGGTGCACCCGTTGATTTTTGCCACGACTGGCAATCTATGGAGTCGGCCGCCGACGGTGTTACCTCGCGGGTGCTGGACCGAGCCAGCGGCGCGGTTGAAGAGATACACAGCCGCTTCCTGCTTGGCTGTGATGGCGCCGGAAGCAGCGTCCGGCGCGCGCGTGGGATCGATCTGCAGGGGCCCGCTTGCTTGGAAACCTGGGTCAACGTGCACTTCAAAGCTAACCTGCGAGATGTTGTTGGCGATCGACCAGCCGTGCTCTACTGGCACCTTGATCCTGAGGAGCCAGGCATCTTTATTGCCCATGACATCGACTCGAACTGGGTTTACATGGCGCCCTACAATCAAAACGCGCTGACACCCGAGCATTTCGATGAAGCAACCTGCCGCGGCATGATTGAACGTGCGATTGGCACAGACCATCCCTTCGAGTTCGTATCACGCGCCACCTGGGCTTTATCCGCCGAGGTGGCCGAGCGCTACGGCGACGGCTCCACATGGCTGCTTGGTGATGCAGCGCACCGTTTTCCGCCGTCAGGTGGTCTGGGGTTGAATACTGGGCTGGCCGATGCATTTAATCTCGCCTGGAAGGTTGCAGCCGTTTGCGACAAACGAGCGGGCATAAATCTGCTTGCGACCTATGAGTTGGAACGACGCGATATTGCTATAGCCAACACGCGCGTCAGCCTCGCCAATCACCACAAGATGACAGAGGTGGTAGCCGCGCTAGACGTACCCGCTGAACTCGACATGGTGGCGGCACGAGAACAAATCCGCACGCTCGCAGCGGCGCCGGAACGCGCGGCACGTGTGCAGGCAGCCATCGAAAATCAGGCCGAGCACTTCGACACGTTTGGCCTCGACTTTGGTTACAGCTATGAGCGCGGTGCCATTGTCTCGGACGGCACCACGCACCAAGAACCCGCAAACATTGTGACGGACTACGTACCCTGCACGAGACCGGGTTCCCGCTTACCGCATGCGTGGGTACACAAGGGTGAAGCGCTGATTTCAACCCTCGACCTGATCGATCGCCGCGCCCCTACCCTGCTCACCGGTGACGGTGGAGCCGCATGGCGCGACGCCGCAGAAGGTATGGGTATCCCGGTTACGATGATCGGCGCTCATGCGGCGGTCCGAGATCCCGAGGGCGCCTGGGCCGCCGTGCGTGAAATTGCAGACAATGGCGCCTTGCTGGTGCGCCCCGACGGACACGTGGGCTGGCGCGCGATGGGGCCGTCTGCAGATGCAACCGCAGAACTGCACTCGGCCCTTGAGCAAATTCTGCCACAGGGCAACAGTTGAGCCCAGACGGCGGCCGTTTAATTCTATAGCCAAACATCCGATTTTTTACAAATAAGAGGACATGACTATGAAGCTTTTCACTACAAATCAGGGCATCGCTCGCGAGGCGGCCGATGGCACATTAGAGATCCTTGACCTTGCAGAGCAGGACCTCGGTGCGCTGCTCGCTGTCGACCCCCAACTCACGCGGGCCCGAAGCGCCAGCGTGCTCAGGCGAACAACACTTGAAGACATTGTGCTCCTCGCGCCTGTCTTAAAGCCCGGTAAGGTAATCGGTATCGGCATCAACTACACAAGCCATGTGGCGGAAACCAAGGAGGCGCTAGCGCGCATGGGTATTGAGGTGCCCACGGACCCCATCTTTTTCCTCGCCCCTGGCAGCGCTGTAATTGGCCCGGAGGACCCGATCGTCCTTCCTAAGATCGCGCCAGAGCGGGTCGATTACGAGATCGAACTCGCCGTCGTTATCGGCCAAGGTGGCACAGCTATAACGGCGGCCGAGGCGCTCTCCCACGTTGCCGGTTATACGCTGGCGAACGACGTTTCCGCGCGTGACATCCAGTCTCAGGCTATGACAGGTCCGCAGTTCGAGCTGAGTCACGCTAAAGGCATGGATAGCTTTAAACCCATGGGCCCTGCCCTTGTGACCGCGGACGAGTTTGAGCTACCGCTGAACATTCACCTCGAAACCCGAGTGAATGGCGAGCTCCGTCAGGACGCCCGGACAACGGAGTTTGTGCACTCCCTGCCGAGTTGCATCGCCTACGTGTCACGCTTCATGCGCCTCGACCCGGGCGACGTCATCATCACCGGCTCACCGTCCGGCGTCGGGCACTTCCAGAACCTGTTCCTCAAGGACGGGGATGTGGTCGAGCTCACGGCGGACAAGATCGGGACGCTACGAAATCCCGTGGTCAAAGCGTGAATGCTGCTCTCTGTGGGTATTGGATAATTAACATCCCTTTTTTGCCGCTGATTATTTATCGAACCCGCTGCAAGACACTCCGGGTAACGGACAAAGCAAATTAATTTGGCCGATGCGGGCCGAGTGTCTGGGAATGGCAGTAACGATGGCCAGTTTGCAGAGCCAAAAGCAGATACAGGCGACATAAACCATCGGGTAAAACTCAAATCAAATCTGCGAGGCTAATTTCATGACTAATTTTGGACTTCTCATTTTCGCCACCGATTACGCCCTCGGGCCTGATGTTCTCGCTCGAGAGGCGGAAGCACACGGTTTCGAATCGCTATTTTTTCCGGAACACACACATATACCAGTGAGTCGTAAATCGCCCTGGCCGGGTGGGGCCGATCTGCCGAAGCAGTATTGGCACGCGCATGATCCGTTTGTCGCATTGACCATGGCGGCGAGCGTGACGAAGACCATTAAGGTAGGTACTGGCATTGCCCTGGTGACCGAGCGAGACCCGATATTGATGGCAAAACAAGCGGCAAGTTTGGATTTTTTATCGGGAGGGCGCTTAATTTTGGGTGTTGGGGCAGGCTGGAATGCCGAGGAAATGGAGCATCATGGCACGCGCTATGCTGACCGCTGGAAAGTACTACGTGAGCGTGTTCTAGCGATGCGCCAGATTTGGACTGAACAAGAAGCAGAATTTCATGGCGAGTTTGTGGAGTTCGAGAAACTCTGGGCATACCCAAAACCCAGGCAAGCGGGCGGCCCGCCGGTGCTTCTGGGTGCATCTTCCAAGTATGTTTACAAACGCATCGCTGAATACTGCGATGGTTGGTTCCCTATTTATCAAGATCCTGCCCGTACCAAAGCAAGCGGTGCGGTGAACTATGCGGATGGCATTGCAAAGACTCGAGAGGCCTGGGCTGCGGCTGGCCGTGAAGGCCAGCCGCAATTCAGCATTTTTGGCGTAGGACCAGATCCTGAGGTTGTTGAACAATTGATAGACGTTGGCTTTGATCGTGTGATCTTCGCCTTGCCATCGGAGGACGCAGTGACTGTGCTGCCGTTGGTCGAGAAATATGCAGAGCTGGCTCAGCGCTTTAATGCTTGAGGCGGTGCCGAACCGCTTATGTGGCATGGTATCGGCAGCCTCTAATCTAGTGATGAAGAAGACTGTTGGTTATTCACATAGAGTTCACGCTTTTTAGCGGAACCATATCTGCAAAAAATACCGAATTAGAAACCACTAAAGGAAAAAGATGAATTACGAAACGCTCAAATACACATTGGATGATGGCGTGGCAACGATCACGCTGAATCGACCGGACTCGGCAAATGCCATGAACCCGACGATGGCAAGGGAGCTGAATTTGGTTTCGATTGAATGTGATCGAAACCCGGCTGTGCGGGTGGTGGTGATTGCAGCGAACGGTAAGATGTTTTCTGCGGGTGGTGACCTTGGCGAGTTTGTTAAGGCTGGAGAGCGTGCGCCAAATCTGCTTGCTCAGATGGCAGGTGACCTTCACTTGGGTATTTCACGTCTGACGCGGATGAACGCACCGGTTATCGCCAAGGTAAACGGTACTGCAGCAGGTGCGGGTTTATCTCTGGTCGCTGCATGTGATCTGGCGATATCAGTTGATAGTGCGAAGTTTGTTATGGCCTATACGAATGCGGGTTTGTCTCCTGACGGCAGCTCAACATATTTCCTGCCAAGAAGAATCGGTGATAGGCGTGCGCGTGAGATGATGCTAACAAATAGAGTATTGTCTGCAGCAGAAGCGGTTGAATGGGGCATTCTTAATCAGTCAGTCGCCACAGAGGAATTGGATGAGGTCGTCGCAAAGATGGCAAGCTCGATTGCCGCTGGTCCAACCCTTGCGTTTGGTAAGGTGAAAGCTCTACTGAATCAATCGTTCGACAATGGTCTTGAAACGCAGATGGAATTAGAGTCACGGGCAATATCCGACTCGTCGGCAACTGCGGATGGTAAGGAAGGTATGCAAGCGTTCGTGGAGAAGCGAAAACCACACTTCACAGGGCGTTAGTAACAATTTCGCCGCAAATAACGAGGGTTCTGTGGTTGAGACCCTCCATTGCAGATATGCAGCCAGGTCTGCATTAAATCCAGATTTGTATGGCGCCACTGGAAGACTCTCGGCATCAGGGAGCATCACACCCCACTGCTTGTCTGGCTTTATTCTTGATGGCTTCCATATCTAACGCTCCAAATTCAGCGCACGGGCCTCACTCGGCAAAAAGATCGCCCAACCGGCGGCAATGGTTGGACACCTGCCATCCCCAAACCTTAGCGTCTCGAGCGTCATTCCTACCCAACGCTTCGCCTACTAGTGTTGTCGCCGCGCCACCGATGCCGATATGTGGAATATACGCGATCAGAAAAATACTAACTACCACATGAAACGCTGCAAGTTCCTGCGTGCCAATTTGACCCACCAACACATAAAGCAACACTATTCCTACCGAAAAGAGCGGTTATCGTAGGCTTTCAGGATAAGCGACTTTCAGAATGGTTCTGATATGTTTTGTCTCTGGCAGTCCTTGCAGAAAACCATTCACCAGGGCGAACTTGAAAGCGAAGCCCACGTTGACCAGTAATACAATCAACACAGCTAAGGTGCTACCCCCATCTGCGGAGCACCAAAGTTGCCGAAACTGAACATGTAGTTGAACCTGCCGGTACTTAAATATCGCAAAAAATACATATTATATCGATGATATTGAGAGTATAACCTTAGATAACATAGAAATTCCGCATGCTAAAACAGGCATGAATAATAAAAATAAATGTGGAGAATTCTTTTATGAAAGCACTCGTGATGTTGTACGGTGCGGCAAGCTATTTTATCTTTTTTGGCGTTTTTCTCTACCTGATTGCTTTTAATGCCGAAGTTTTAGTCCCGAAAACTCTGTCGTCTGCAGCCGGCACAAATGTCGCCATAGCACTGCTTATAAACCTTGCGCTCCTGCTCCTTTGGGGCGTTCAACACACGGTCATGGCCCGAGGCTGGTTTAAAGAGGCGATTGCCAGCCTCATTCCGCACCATACCGAACGCAGCACCTATGTTCTGGCGTCGTCTGTCGTGCTGGCTTTTTTAATGTACGCCTGGCAGCCAATCGAGGGTGTCGTATGGCAGGTGGACAACCTTATACTAACGTATGTTCTATGGCTCGTGTTCGGTCTGGGCTGGACACTGGTGCTGATTTCAACCTTCCTCACAGACCATTTCGATCTATTTGGCTTACGCCACACCTGGCTGCATTTCATCGGAAAGACTTACAGTTCGGTGGGCTTTACTGAGCGCCTATTCTATCGATGGATTCGTCACCCTATGATGCTTGGGTTGCTAATGGCTTTCTGGGCGGTCCCCGTTATGAGCACAGGACATCTGGTTTTCTCTGTCGGCATGACTGCCTACACTCTGCTTGGCATCCACTTTGAGGAGAAAGGTCTGGCTGAGACACTTGGTGAGGATTACGTAGCCTACCAACAAAGAACATCACGAGTGATTCCCAAAATCTACTAGGTCGATCGAGAAGCATCTGCAAGGGTGAGCTTTCAACGTATACAGCTTGAATTCTTGGCTGCCATGTCGCGGTCTGTTGCTTGTCTACAGAATCCATAATGGTCGATTTAGTGGGTGAATAAAGTCATACCTGGATAAACAGCCGTATCATCTCTGCCCGACCTTTAAATTTCCTAAGTGATTACTCCGGCGGTCTGTAAGACAGTTAGGAGACACTTATCCCATAGTGACTTAGCGGTCTGAGGTCTGGGTCTGAGTAAAAATAGAAAGGATATTTTTACTCAGACCTTGAACTTTTCTCTGACCCCAAAACTTTCATACTCTGTCACGCTACTTCAACATCTCGTTCTTACTACCAAGCATGAAGTCTAACGGGCATCTCCGTAATCCCCAGCACAAAGTTCGATGGCAAGCGCTTCACGTCACCAACCACTTCGACATTTGAGAAGCGCTTAACAATCTCTTCCCACATGATTCGAAGCTGCATCTCTGCAACACGGTTACCCATACAGCGGTGAATACCAAACCCAAAGGACAGGTGCTGTCGCGCTTTCGGTCTGTCGATGATAAATTCATTCGGCTTATCGATCGCGGCCTCATCACGGTTACCGGACACATACCACATAATGACTTGGTCACCTTTTTTGATCAGCTTACCGTTCAGTTCATAGTCTTCCAGAGCCGTTCTTCTCATGTGGGGTAGTGGCGTCTGCCAACGAATAATTTCTGAGACCATATTCGGTATCAGGCTTGGATCTTTTCTCAGCAGCTCATACTGCTCAGGAAAGTCATTTAGCGCGAGCACGCCACCGCTCATGGAATTTCTGGTCGTGTCATTACCCCCCACGATCAAGAGCATCAGGTTACCCAGGAATGTCATGGGGTCATTGATCATGTCTTTTGTATCCGGGTGGTTCGACAGCATCGTGACAAAATCGAAACCTTCACTTTTGCCTTCGCGCTCATGCCAGAGCTTTTGAAAATAGGCCAAACACTCCATCAGTTCCTGCTCTCGTTCCTCCGCCGTAATCGAAAAGTTACCAACAGCCTCAGTGGAGGTGGTGACATCAGACCAATGGGTTAACTTGTGCCGGTCTTCCAAAGGGAAATCAAACAAAATGGCGAGCATGTAGGTGGTCATTTCGATCGACACCTTGTCGACCCAATCAAATGTCTCACCCACCGGCAGGTTATCCAGAATCAGACATGCCTTATCTCGAATGACGCTTTCTAGTGCACTCAGGTTTTTCGGCGACGAAGCCGGCGACACGACTTTTCTTTGTACGTCATGCTCGGGCTGGTCCATGGCGATGAAATTAGGCGGATTGAAGTCCTCAGGAATGGGGCCGATGGCGATAGATTTATCGGAAGAAAAAATCTGGTGGTTCGAATCGACCGTTTTGATGTCCTGAAAGCGGGTAATCGACCAAAACGGACCAGCTTTACTCTCGGCGCAATAATGGACGGGATCTTCGACTCGAAGTCTGGCGAACCATTTTTCATGCACATTCGATTCATAAAGCTCTGGACGACTCATATCAATCTTATCCAGAGGTACATCAAACGGATCAACCTCGGCCCTACTGTCTAATTGCTCAATTTCACTCCACTGCATGGTTGCCCCTCTCTCGCCTATTTACATTCTTGTTGTTATTCGCAAGTCTTTGCCCAGTGATCATATCCCCAATATTCCTGGAGATACAACGAGAACACGAGAGACACTGATGACTTATTGAATGAGCAATTCCTGCTAAGCTAATTTGGGGTAATCCTTCCTACTATTGCGCGGCTGATACCGCGCCCAGTGCTGATATTGGAAGTGTCACCTCGAATATGAGAGTGTGCAGACGAGTGTATACACAGCAACATCCAACTGGCTACTCTGGTTAATTTTGTCAATCCGAAGGTAGATATATTCTGGCTAGAGGACTGCGAACCTATCAAAATCACTAAGTCAAGAATCACCATATTTGACCGTTCTTCGGAAAATGTGGTTTATTTTCCTTTTTCTCTGGTCCGCTTCACCTTCTACAAATTGAATTAATGTCAAGTTGTAGAAAAAGACCTAAGATCGGGTAAAAGGACTGTTTATGACCTTGGAAAATCAAAATTCGGATGTCGAAACGCCAATATTGTCTAAGAAGCCTTGCATGCTTCTGGTTGATGACGATCACAAGCGATTGAGTTTGATCCAACATGCGCTAGGTGGCGATTACGAATTACTCAGCGCCAGCGGGACTACAGAGGCACTGTCGATAGTCCGTGCCTTGCCGATCCCAGGTGATGTACAACTGATCCTAGCTCAGTTTCACTTGTCTGGTGGGACAGGTCAGGGTTTGCAGTTGCTTGATGATCTAAAGACTGCTGTACCAGGGGCGATGAGGATGTTGATCTCGTCATCCAACGACGCTGATGCCTTCAGGGCGTTGACCAAAGCGTCTTCCATTGACGCCTACTTTATAGAGTCAGCGGATGCTGAAGGCATAGAACACCGAGTACGCCGCGAATTTGGTCTTTTTCAAGAGCAGAAAGAAAGCGTCAGCATAATTCAGGCACTCGAACAAAAGAATCAGCAGTTATACAAGACCAACCAGATCCTAGGTGAGGCTATCAATAACCTGCAATTATTTAAGGTTTGCGCGGGTGTTTACTGGTTACAAATTCCCGAAGCCAATCTTTACATCTTATGTGGTTGTCCCGCTGATGTGGTTAAACATCTAAAACAGAAGCAATACATTGCTGAAACCGATAAAGGTGAAACTGGGCCCAATGCGATTCTTTTGTCAGATAGTCTGATTCAGCAGGGAGAGTTTTCGAATCTTGCAGAATTCCCCATTCTGCAAATGCTCTATCTGCAAGGCATGATAATACCTGCTCACCCGGGCAACCTTGGCATCAAGCCAGTTCTAATTGGTCGCGAAGATCAGGTCAACGCTCAGCTGGAATACATTTATCGTGGTAATTACGGCTTGACTAGCGTCGAAGAAATTATGCAGACAGGTCTTACCGAAGAAGAAGCGTCACGTTTAATGCGGCTCAAGTTGGCCTTCGCATTTGGCGAAATCAAGACATCAGATACCTTGTTGGATACTTGCCCTGTTGCTAATGGAGACTCATGGACGTCAATCCGAAACGGCGTCAAAATTCGGCGCAAAGGCTTTAATCGATATGAATTCAAATACAACGACCGTTGCATTGAAGTTAATCTGAATCTGGCTAAAGATGAGCTATATGAGTCTCCGTACCAACTAGGCTTTCATCCGATTGCCCGTGAGTATTTTGCCATATTGCATGTCGGTGAAGGCGATGGTTGGGACACTAAACGACCTGCTATGTCCAGTATTGTGCTGCACCAGGGCGATGTGTTTCTCATCGATGCCGGGCCAAATATATTCAATATTCTATTATCAGTAGGTATTGATATCAGCGAAATTAAAGGCATCTTTCATACCCATTGTCACGACGATCATTTTGCGGGGCTACCGGCACTGATGCAAGCGGACCATCGAATTCGGCACTATGCGACGCCTTTGGTACGTGCTTCCATTCGTAAAAAACTCTCTGCGCTGATGTCTATGCCAGAGTCATGTTTCTCAGATTATTTCGAGGAACATGATCTCAAGTTCGATGAGTGGAACGATATTGATGGTCTGGAAGTGAAACCCATATTTTCACCCCACCCAGTTGAAAACAGTCTCTTTGTTTTCAGGGCGGTTGGCGGTAAAGGCTACAAAACTTATGGGCATTGGGCTGACTTAAGCTCCCGCAAAGTTCTTGATTCGATGGTCACTGAGGATAGCCTTGCACCAGGCATATCTGCTGAGTGGAACCGTCAGATTCAGGAGACATACTTGACCAAATTAGATTTGAAGAAAATAGACATAGGTGGAGGGCTTATCCATGGCGCCGCAGAAGACTTTAAGGAAGATCCATCAAACGAGATTGTGCTGGCTCATACTGCTCGAACCTTAACGGTTAGCGAGAAAGAAATCGGTGACACTGCCGCCTTTGCCGCGGTTGATGTGCTCATAGAAAGCCAAGAAAATTATTTTCGTGACAAGGCTATGCAAAGTCTTATCGGATATTTTCCTGAAGTAACACCTGCCCATCTGAGGGCTTTCTTAAATAGCGAAATGCAGGCCTGCAATCCGGGAGAAACTATCTTGGCAACAGGAGAAAGCACTTCGATACTATTTTTGCTGGTCACCGGTAGTGTGGAGAAAATTGAGAAAGGCAAAACCTCCCACATATCGAGTGGGTCATTTGTAGGCGAGGAAAGTTTGTTTACCGGTGAAGCGTCTTCGGCTACCTTTCGCTGCATTTCACATGTGGTGTTGTTTCAATTCTCGCATGAAATCTGCCGCATATTTTTGGAGAATAGTGGCATAGGTGCATTGATTACAGCATTACAAAAACCGATATCCGCGTTGAAACAAAGTTGGCTGTTTGATGACGGCATTAGCACTTTGATCAAGAACCGTATTGCCCGTGGAATGATTGAAATTGTTGTAGCCAAAGGCGATACGGTGACGCCGAGAGCCGAGTCTGGACTCTATCTCGTAGATCACGGGGAGCTTAGTATCGCGCATAATGATGGCTCGCCGGCATCGCTATTTTCCGCTGGAGACCATTTCGGTGAAGAGAATCTAACCAGCCCCGAGCCGAAAAGTATTTCCTTTACCGCGGCACAGGATGCGATAGTCTATTTTATCCCGGCTGTTGTAATCAAAATGCTTCCGCTTGTGCACTGGCGATTGCGAGAGTTGCGTGGCCGATCAAAGGCCTGAATCTAGGGGACACTGATACCGCGCCCAGTGCTGATATCAGAAAGTGTCATCCGAAACATGCGAGTATGCGAATGGCCAAACAAGAGCATAAATAACCCCGCCGAACTGCTTACGCTGGCTGATTTTGTCGTATCTAGTCGCACACCTGCGCTGCCTACCGTGCGGTACTTCACCTGCCTGTAACTGTATACTTCTATTCTCTTTTTCTGACGGAGAACGCTGATGAACATTCAAGGCAAATCAGTCGTGGTGACTGGCGCAGGCTCGGGCATCGGTCGGTCTTTGGCTCAAAAGTTTGCAGAGGAAGGCGCGCGACGTGTGGTTTGCGTAGATCTAGACTTAGAGGGCGCACAAAAAACCGCAGCTAACATTGGTGATGTCGCCACCGCGTTAAGACTGAATGTCGCTGCTCAAGCGGCTATTAATCAATTGGTGATCGATGAGGAAGCTCAGGGCGGGATAGATATCTTTGTGTCAAACGCAGGGTATGCAAAAGGTGGCGGCTTGTCACTTGAGGCTGCTGACTGGCAACAGATGATGGATGTTCACATGTGGTCGCATTTGTATGCGGCACAAGCCGTGATACCAAAAATGATTGAACGAGGCTATGGATACATTCTCAATACTTCCTCGGCAGCTGGTTTGCTCACCCAAATTGATTCCGGTGCTTATGCTGTATCCAAGCACGCGTCAGTCGCCTTCGCGGAATGGTTGGCGATCAACTATCAAGAGCGCGGCATTGGTGTGTCAGTGTTATGCCCACAAGCGGTAAGAACAAAGATTTTAGGAAAAAGTAGCAAGAGCACAAAAAAACCAGAATCGAATCAAGCGGCCAACGATGGCATTTTAGAACCTGACTTTGTGGCTGACTGCTGCATAAAGGCAATCAAGAATGAAGAGTTTTTAGTACTGCCCCACCCAGAGGTTGCCAAGTACTTTCGCAACAAAGCGAACGATTACGAACGCTGGCTGAACGGCATGCGTAAGTTTCGTAATCGTCTGTTCAAGGCGAAACAAACATAGGGGACACTGATCCCATAGTGACTTAGCAATTCCTTAGACGCTGCGTGAGCGGTATCATGGCCGCCTTTCGCCAGCACAGAGAATCACATGAGCGCAGATCGCTTCTTGACCGGCATCACCACCACAGGCACGCCACACCTAGGAAACTATGTCGGCGCTATACGCCCAGCGATACAGAGTGTGGCCAGCAGTTCAGAAAGCTTTTTCTTCTTAGCCGACTTACATGCCTTGATCAAAAGCCAGGAGCCGCAGCGCATTCGTCAGTCTTCGCTGGAGATTGCCGCAACCTGGTTAGCACTGGGTTTAGATACCGATAAAGCGGTGTTCTATCGGCAATCGGATGTCCCGGAAATTTGCGAGCTTAATTGGATATTGACCTGCAATGCTGCGAAGGGTTTGATGAATCGAGCCCACGCTTACAAAGCCGCCGTTGCGCAAAATGAATCGGACGATCAAGACCCAGATTTTGGCGTGAGTATGGGGCTGTTCGGATACCCCGTGTTGATGGCCGCCGACATTCTGATGTTTAACGGCAGCAAGGTGCCCGTCGGCAAAGATCAGGTTCAGCACATCGAAATGGCCCGCGATATTGCGGCGCGATTCAATCATCATTTTGGCGATACCTTCACCCTGCCGGAGGCCGTAGTCGACGATTCTGTTGCTGTCTTGCAGGGATTGGATGGGCGAAAAATGAGCAAGAGTTACAACAACACAATTCCATTGTTTGCTGCCGAAAAGCAGCTCAAAAAACACATCAACAAAATCAAAACCAACCTGCTCGAACCGGGCGAACCAAAAGACCCCGATGACTCTACCGTGTTCCAAATTTGGCAGGCCTTTGCCACATCAGACCAAAGCGCAGAAATGCGTCAGGCCTTTCAGGAAGGCATTGCTTGGGGTGAGTGTAAAAACAAGTTGTTCATACTCATTAATCAAGAGGTTGCCGAGGCCCGAGATCGATACAACACACTATTGGCGCACCCGGATGACGTTGCCGCGGAACTCGACAAGGGTGCCAAACGCGCACGCGCACGAGCACAACCCTTTATCGCAGAGATCAAACAGAAGATCGGCATCGCCTGAATTTTGCAAACACAGTCGACTAGCCCAACTTCATCGACGACCAAAAAAAAATTTGAAACGGTGCTTCACCATGCAGACATTTACCAAAGTCATTCTTTATACAGACGACAAAGGCTTCGCCCAATTCCGTGAAGAGGAAGTCGCTTTGTCGACAGGTAGCCCCCGCTCGATGCTCTCTGAGTTACAACCATCCGGTGGCTATCAACTACGCCACAGCCCCACCGGGTTCAGCAAAGAGTTTCATTGCACCCGAGATCCGCAGTACGTCTTTATTCTATCCGGCGTGATGGAAATCAGCTTGCAGGACGGTTCTTCAAAAACTTTCACGCCTGGCCAACATTTCTATTCCAGCGATCTGCTACCTGAAGGTGAAACTTTCGACCCGACCATTCACGGCCATCAGAGCCGTCAGGTTGGCGACGAACCGCTGGAGACGTTATTCCTCCGCGGATAAACGGCCGACAATTTGGTGTCAGAATAAGAACTGAAAAGATGCTTTTACAGCCTCCTCACATGCGACACAGCCCTCACAGTTTTTTGCTCTGGTAAACACCAAAATGCACGAATGGCTCAGCGGCTTTATTGCCAGGCGAAACTGCATCGGGCGTCTGGTGAGTAACGGGCTTTAAGCTCCTAAGGAACGCGACCATTGCAAGGGCGTCTTGATCCGTCAGCCGCTTATAAGCTGGCCATGGCATCACAGGAATATGCCGCTTGCCTTGAACATCCATACCCGTTCGCAAAAAACGGATGATATCGTCATCGCGCCAGGCACCGATGCCAGTTTCGACATCAGGCGTGATGTTGGATGGATAAAGAATACCCGGGTGCTTTTCTATAAACGGGTTGGAGTACGCTATGCCAACCCGCGAACCAGCAAGTTGATAAGCCGGATTCGGCTCGCCGATGAGAGCACCGTCTGTATGGCAGGTACCACAGGCCAGTAGTTCTGCCAGATATTTGCCGCGCTTCACATCGGCTATCGGGTATGCGCTGCTGATTGTGGACAAGCTATGGTCAGTTGTCGGCTGTTTAAGATCGTACTCGTCCATCGGGTTGTAACCCTGACATGCCATTAATCCTACAGCCAAGACCAAAGTCACAAATATGTTTTTCATGATCCTTAGCTCCATTTCAAGTGTCAATATCGTAGCACCCGCCGATATTAATGGAGTTGATGGAGATCAATAAATCTCTAATTGTGGAGTAAAGCTACCCTACCCCGCTACTCTATCCCCTAACCTTCATTGGCAAGATTAACCACAACATACCAATTCATATTGGGAATGTACCTGGCACCAACCAAACTGTTTCCAACTAGTTTGAACTCAACAGAATCCGTTGAACTTGGCTGCAATAAGCCACCAACAACTTGCTCAGAAAACAGGTCTTGCAGGTTTATACTTTCTGTTGTGCTGCCTGTTGTGCTACCTGTTGTGCTACCTGAGTTATCAGATTCCGCCTGAATTTGAACTTCGCCCAAACTATCCACTAAATAAATGTCGCCATGTTTGGCGAATATCGATGTGTTGAGCATATCGAGCACGCCATCAAACGAAGTCGCGATGCCCGACAGTCCATTGCCAGCGGTTTGTTGATGGTTAACATAAACATCAACACGATTTTTGTTCTTATCGTGATACACACTTATCAGGTCTGCTTCGCCACTGGCCAAATAAGCAAAATACCAGGTGTCGGTTTCAGGCTGTAAGACTCTTAAGAAGCCTTCGTGATTCCAGTATTTGTGCGTGTTTTTGTCCGCAAACGAAGCGCTCGTCAGCCCGTATTCATTGACCAAATACCCGAGCTTGTCGACCAAAAGTGATTCTTGATCAGCCGCAAATCCATTCTCTACCCAATCGTGAATATGCTTATCGCTGGCAATCGTTTTGGCAATTAGCTTCATGCTCTCGATACGGGCGTCGATTTTTTGACTGAGATTCACCAGTGAAAGACTAAATTGCCGCTCAACCAATCGTTCATCAGCCGCTTTAGCCTGCGCCCAAACATAGGTGGTTAACATCAACAGACCAGCGATCACGAATAGGCATAATACGGTGAGTTTGTTTACGTGTTGGGCTAACAAGGTGTTGGACATTGGTAACGGTCTCTTGAAAAAATGGGATCTGCTTAAAGTACAGGGTCAGCGTGGACTAGCTCGGATTTTCATCTACTGCGTGGGTTATCTCCGAGACAGACTCGATAAACTCAAGTTTTTCCAATACGGCAGCGCGGGTCTTTGCAGCGAGCAAAACATGCACGACCTCATTACTGATATTGACATGATCGGCTACGGATTCGCCGACGACAAGTTCTAAATCGAATTCAAACACACCCTTCAAATTCCTAATCTGATCTGCTCCACCAGATTCGTCAACCGGTTTGAATACCAGCGGCAAGCCCTAACCCAGTTGACAGCCCCGCCAACCCACCACCAATGCCGTAAACTTACGTGCCACAATCGGCTGCTAGTGGCGCGGCAGACTAGTAATACCCACGCCATTCGGCCACTTAATCAGTCATTGGTGAGCCATTGATCAGCCATTGATAAGAATCCCGCCGTTTGCGTGAAGAAAGAGTATCTCTATACTTGAAGCCGGCCAGGAAGGCCGGGGGGTTTTTGCCATTTCTTAACCAACTTTTTAACTACTTTTTAACTACTTTTTAACTACAAATAAATTGGAAAACCTGATGCGTATTGCCATTGCTCTGACACTTTCCCTGCCGCTCATGCTCGGCCTAGTCGCTTGTACCGACGACACGCCAAGCACCGCAGTCGCGTCCGGGGATGTGGCCAGTGAGAATTGCCGCGCCGCGGACCTCCTGCTTTACAACACCACCGTCTATACCGCCAACGAGGCACAGTGGACTGCCGAAGCGGTCGCAAGCCTTAACGGGCGAATTGTCTTCGTCGGCTCCAACGCCGAGGCTAAGTACTATCGCTGTGGTTCTGTTAATGCCATCGACATGAATGGCAAAACTGTTTTCGCTGGTTTCACAGACAGCCATCAACATCTTGAAGGTGTGGGCCGTCGCACCAAGACCCTGAGCCTATTCGGCATCGCCACGCTTGGTGGAACATTGGATGCAATCCAGAATTGGGCTGCCCATGTCCCGACCGGCGAGTGGGTGCAAGGCCGCGGTTGGATCGAGCGGGAATGGACCGACGAGCAACGCTTTCTCAACAAGCATGATGTCGACCCGTTCACTCAGGACAAGCCCCTGTTCATGCCCCGTGCAGATGGTGTCTCTGCCCTGGTGAACTCCCGGGCGCTGGCTTTGGCGGGCGTGACCCGAGACACGCCCGACCCAGAAGGCGGTCGCTTCGAACGCGGCTTGGACGGCACACCTACTGGCTATGTGCTGGCCAATGCCATGAACGTGTTCCGTGCGCTTCTGCCGCCGGAGACCGATGCCTACCTGAAGGACAATCTGCTGCGTGGCCTGCGGGCCAACGCTGCTATGGGCTGGACCCAGACCCAGGACGCAGGTATGTCCTACCGCCTTGTAGACCTGATGAAAGAAGTGCATGCCGAAGGTGATATGGCTCACCGCGTTTACGCAGCAGTACCGGTGAAGGAAGCCAGCACTATGCTGCAGCGTGGTCGAGAGAAGACCGAAGACGATCTGTTCGAGGTGCGTGGCATCAAAGTATTCATTGACGGCACACTAGGTTCTCGAGGCGCGGCACTGATCAGCAACTACAGCGACGCGAGCCACAACGGCTTCATGAATCGCACCACCAAGGAAGAACTGATGCCGGTCCTGTACGCCTCGCTGCGCCAGGGCATCCAAATCGAGACTCATGTGATCGGCGACCGTGCTGTGCGATCGCTGCTGGACTGGTATGACGAAGCCTATGGTCATGTACCCCGTGAAGAATGGGCCAGCGAAGACCTGCGCTGGCGTATGGAACATGCACAGATTATCCCGCCGTCAGATCAGCAACGCTTCGTAGAATTGGGGGTGATACCTTCCATGCAACCGAGCCACGCGATTGGCGATCTTAACTTCGCGCCAGACCGCTTGGGTTATGACCGTCTCGCCTACGCGTATCCCTGGCAGCAGTTGATAGATCGCGGTCTGATGATCCTGGCCGGGTCCGATGCACCAGTGGAAGCCGGTGACCCACGGATCGAGTTCTATGCTGCTGTCGCCCGCAAACGCCTGGACGGTACCTCCGGTGCTGGTTGGCACACAAAAGAGGCCGTATCGCGCGAGGTTGCACTGAAGATGTTAACGCTCTGGCCTGCCCATGGCGCTTTTCAGGAAAACCTACGTGGTTCGATTGAAGTTGGTAAATACGCCGACTTCACCGTGTTCAACAAGGACCTGATGACAGTACCGGAGCAGGAGATTTTGACTGCTGAGAATATGATGACCATCGTCGGCGGCAACATCACCTACCCTGCGCCCTAAAAACGCCACTAAAAATGAAACCGTAAGGCAAAAAAAAGCCCCGCATTTGCGAGGCTTTTCTCCTTTATCGAACCGTTAGTTCTGGTCCGGCAAAGATTTTATAACTAAGTTATTCGAAAGAGTACTTAGCTTTTAGGTACCACTGGCCACCGTTAGTACCGAAAGGACCGGCTTCTGAATACTTCTGACCCGAGGAGAGTTCAGATGGATTTCTGTCATTGAAGGTGTCAAACAAGTTGCTTACACCAGCAACGAATTCCAAACCATTGTCCATTGTGTAGGCTGCTTCGACGTCAACGAGTACTTCAGCGCCGATGTCATCAACACCATTGCCTGTGTCGTCCCATTCGCCGTAGTAGCTTAAACGTACCAAACCACGTAGTGGGCCTTGCGAATGCGTCCAAGCCAGGTTGCCCTTGACTCTGGGTAGTAGGTCTTCAAGAGACTGTTCACGACCTGCGCTAATTGGATTCACAATACCGCGGCTAGTCACCTTAGTCGTGTTGTAGTTCATTGCTAGAGTAAGGTTAGAGTAACCTTCCCATGCGTCAAAGCCCATTCGACCAACCACGTCTATACCTCTGGTTCGGGTATCGAAGCTATTGGCGAAGAAACGGAACTGAGCTAAGTCGTCTAGACCAATGAACTGCTGACGATCGAGCACACCAGAAGCATCGAGGCCTGTTAGAGCAGCTGAAACACTGGTGAAGGTTGTACCACTACCTGCGAAATTCAGAGCATCTAAGAAGTCGATGTCGGCGCCAAGAGCGACGCGATCTTCCACTTCGATGTTGTAGACGTCAACTGTCCACTCAGATTCACCTAAGTCGAAAGCAACACCGAATGAGATGTTTTCAGCATCTTCTGGCCCAAGAGTTGGGCTACCGTTACCTTGGTTTGCAATAAAGGCAGAAGCTAACTGACCAGCTGCAGAACTCAGGGGTAATGTACCCTGGTCAACCAATACGCCGTTCACATTTTGAGTTGTTACATTGGTGATGTTTGCCTGGCCAGCCGTTGGGGCGTGGAATCCCGTTGAAATAGCACCACGGATTTTGAAGCTTTCGTTTACACGATAAATACCAGCTATCTTAAAGTCAGTTGTGTCACCAAAGTCATCATAATCTTCGTAGCGCAATGCACCTTGAAGCGTTAGCTCTTCAGTAACGTCTGCTTCGAGTTCAACATAGCTCGCCCAGCTTTTCTGTTCGCTAGAAGTGCTGTTTGGAAACCCACCAAAGCCGTTAGAGCTTGATGAGAAGCCCTGGTTTGCCAATGGTCCTAGAGCGAAAGACGCCGCATCCCCTGCGAACAGGTCAAACTCTTCTTTGCGATTTTCAAAACCGAAGGCAATGTTTAAGTCGGAAGCAAAACCAACTTCAATTGGATAAGAGAAGTCTGCATTCAAAACCGTTTCAGTTTGCTCTTGGCCACCCGGGGTAAAGTTCCGAGGCGTATTGGGACCCAAAGATGCATTAACTGTGTTCATAATAGAGAACCTAGTCTCGTTTGAACCGGTGTAGGCGCTCAAATCGTAACTCAGTCCCATGTCTAGCAAACCACGAACACCGATAGCAATACTTTGATCTTCGTTTACACCACCAAAGCGTGGAACGAACCCGCCTGGAATGGTCTCAACGAATGAAAAGCAGTTTGCATCAGCCGTCACTTGGGCCAGAACCGTCGCGTCAGGGATCAGACCTGCATTGCCAGTAAGTGGGATACCTGCAGGGCAAGCTCCGCCAACACCAAGACCGTCAAGGTCGCCGACTAAAACCGAAGCTACGCCGGTTGGATCCAGTGCGCCAGTAATTGCGTCGACTACAGGACCTTCATAGACACCGCCACGGTTTGTTGGGTTGCGATAAAAGAAACCGCCGGTTACTTCGCGCTCTGCAATGTTACCAAAGGCGTAAATTTCGACGTGCTCATTGATTTCATAACCCGCATTAATGAAGACCTTGATGTCATCTTCGACGTCTGGCTGACCCCAGTACTGTGGGACGTCGCCAGTGAAAGTGTTAATGGTTTTAAAGTCCCCTGCAGCGGTGTTACCTGCAGCAATTAGCGCCAGTGAGTCACTGCGAACACTACTTCGAACTGTGCCGTCGACTTCGCCGTATTCAGCAGTGATGTTGACGAAACCATCATCACCAAGAGGCAATCCAATGTTACCTGCGATGCGGTAGTTGTCGCCGTCACCTTCGAAGGTTGAGCCACTTGATACTTCGAGAAAGCCACCTTCAGCAGCGTCACGCAAGACAAAGTTAATAACCCCTGCAATTGCGTCCGAACCATATTGAGAAGATGCGCCGTCTCTGAGAACTTCAACGCGTTTCAGTGCAAGTGATGGAAACGTTGCAACATCAACGCCCTGGGCACCATCAGAAATACCGCCGCCCAAGAAACTTATGACGGAGCCACGGTGACGGCGTTTGCCATTGACCAGAACCAACGTATTGTCTGGCGAAAGGCCACGCAAGTTAGCGGGCCGAGAGATGGTTGCGGCGTCGCTGATAGGCTGCGCATTGACGTTATAAGACGGTACTGCTGCGCGCAACAGATCCTGTACGTCTGTTCCCGCATTACGGGTAAATTCTTCACCGGCGATGACGTCTACTGGTGCGGGAGAGTCGCCCGATGAGCGGCCGGCACGTCGAGAACCGATAACCACGACCTCTTCGAGGAGATCCGCATCGTTTTCTTCAGCAATTGCAGGCAGCGTAGCGGCCATACCTGCAAACGCGGTTGCGATTGCAGCAATTGAGCAGGTGACATTTCGCTTGCGAGGATTGTTTCTCATATTCCTTTCCATTCATTGAAATTGTGACACGTTCCGGAGAACGATGACGGTGCAAAACGCAGGGAGAGTGCACCAGATGTGGGCATGAAGGTCGCCAAACCTCTTTCTAACAAATATTTGAAAGAAATTGAAGAAAAAATGAACTTTTGTCGGACAAACCTCCACATTCGTCCGATTTTCCTTTGTCACACGCCCTAATTGTGCTCTTCCAATGCATCTTCTATTCCCAGTCGACTGGTCGGGGCAGTCACGAACAGAAAAAAGTGAACGCACCGGAATGAGTCAAAGCGAAGGTTCTGTTCAATGGTTTCAAATGAAAGCCGACACCTGACTCGTTACCGTGTGAGGATTCAGAAAGGTCGATCACCTTTGACGGTCACACGTTCCATAATGCGCTCGTTCGGATAGTAATCCGCAACGGCATAGTGCTGGGCGGCTCTATTATCCCAGAATGCCATCGAGTTTTTTCTCCACCTAAATCTACACTGGTATTCAGGTTTGTTTGCTGTCGCAAACAACTTCTTCAGCAAAGGACGGGAGGCTTCATTGGTAAAACCGTCTATTCCAAGCGTGAAGAGTATGTTGACATACAATGACTTGCGCCCTGTCGCGGGGTGCGTGCGAACAATAGGATGGCTAACGGGTGGGAAATCAGCATCATGCCGAGCGAGACGCTCAGAACTGGCACCCTGCTGTATTAAGCTCCGCCTTAGTGGTTCGAAAGCATGAATCGCATTTTCACCCTCAATAAGCGCCTTAGTTTCGCTATCTAACCCTTCGTATGCAGCTTCCATATTGGCAAACATCGTATCTCCGCCAAGGTCCGGGACTGTGCGAGCGATCAGAATAGAGCCGAGAGAGGGTTCCGCTCTCCATGTCACATCAGAATGCCAATGCGCAGTACCCAACGGTGGCCGGTCGGCATCGTTGTGCAAAACTAACACCTCAGGAAAGCCCTCTTTAGGGGTAACGGGATGTACTTCAAGTTCGCCAAACTGACGCGCAAAAGTGAGATGTTGAGAGGTCGTAATGGGCTGATCGCGAAAAAAGATAACTTTGTGTTCGACCAAACTGTCGTTAAGCGCAGCGATCTCGCCCTGACTTAACGGTTTGGTTAGATCGAGCCCTGATATCTCAGCACCGATTGAAGGCGTCAGTTTGTGAGTATTTAGCATCAAAATTCTCGTGATGACAGACTTACGTGCGTTAGCCTCGCATATTTTGATCGGCATATCAGCTACCCAGGCCTGCTGCGGCTCTTTACTCCGACCCTGTTCTTGCGCCATTTTTAAGGTAATGTAGTATGTCTCTCTTGAAAATTCTTGCCTTAAAGGAATACCAGCACAAATGCCTAGAGCGTCACATCTATTTCTCGCAGTACTATCTTGTCTGGTTATCCTCCCGCTTATCGCGTCCCCAGCGCCGGAAAAGTACGTTGATGGCGTGAATTGTGAAAGCTGCCACTTTGAGGCCACGTCGGTTTGGTTAGAGACAAAACACGAAGCCAGTAAAGACATGAAACGGAACCCACTGGCCAAAAAGTATGTAACGGCCCTAGGGATGAAGGCTTCCGCCGTTAAAAAACCGGAAAGTGAGTGTGCGTCCTGTCATTTCACGCCGGGAATGCGTAATAATCGAGCCCGCATCTTGGCCGGCGTTTCCTGCCAGAGCTGCCATGGACCTGCTGCTGATTGGATAGAATTTCACGATGAGTATGGCTTAGGCGTCACGAAAGAAACCGAGTCACTGGAGCATCGCCAAGATCGTCTGCAAAGAATGACGGATTCTGGAATGATTCATCCAGCCGATCTTTATGGTTTGGCAAGGAACTGTACGAGTTGTCACCTAGTGAGCAGCGAATGGATTGTCAATAACACTGATCATTCAATCGGCAGTGACTTTTATCTACTTGAACGAAGTCAAGGCAACATCAAACACTATCCAGAGGCAGATGATGCGCGGCAGTATCAGTTCAAGATTGCAGGCTTGATTGCCACGCTGGAAGTAACGTATGCGAGCCTAGCCGAAGCTGAACCCGGCGGTCGTTTTGGCGATGCGATGACTGAACGGGCCACTAGCGCCCGCGACGAGCTATCGGCATTGGCGGATAGCACTCAAGACCCATTTCTACTTAGAATCGCCTCAATTGCCAAGAGTCAGTACCCCAAAGCTGGAAATGCCAAACTCACCGCAGTTGCCGCTAACATCTACAACCAGTCTCGCCAAATCAAAACGAGAGATGGCCTGCTAATAAACACTTCTAGAATAGCGTCTGCTCAGCTCGAATTGTTGCGAGGAACAGATGAAGAAACCCGACTGTCGACTCTATCGACTCGCGAAGTTTCCTATTTCTTTCCATTGCCCCCAGAAAAGGCCAAGAGTGTCCTGCGAAAGCACTACGAAAAATTTCTGAGGCGATGGGGATCAGATTAGACGATCAAATTTGATCTCAATGCCCACCGGCGCATGCAACAGCAACGACGGGTGAAATTCCAATTCAGTCTCAGTGCTGAAATTGGTCATTCTGCTTAGAATGACTCGCCAGCCTACTTCCAGTTCCTGCCGCGCCAATGGTGCCCCAGGACAGTGATGGATACCCTGGCCAAACGCGAGATGGCGTTTGCTATTGTGACGTTCCACATCAAACCGATCACCTTCAGCGTAGTAAGCATCATCTCGATTGGCAGAGATCCACTTAATCATTACGGTTGCCCCGGCGGGAATGTCAACGCTACCAATAGTGGTGTCTTCTGTGACGATTCGCCA
The DNA here is from genome assembly GCA_051278195.1 of Candidatus Azotimanducaceae bacterium. Taxonomy (GTDB): domain Bacteria; phylum Pseudomonadota; class Gammaproteobacteria; order Pseudomonadales; family Azotimanducaceae; genus JAHRVQ01. Next base: position 39,475 of record JBNMQM010000022.1, on the reverse strand, counting down.
CATCTGTGCTGATGGTGTTGTCAGACGCAACATTTCTTCCACCATATTCGGAATGAGTTCAGAGTTTTGTTGAACTTTTTTAAGCTGATCAGGGTGATTGATCAGCATCGACATACCTTCAGCAAAAGTCGCTGTTGTCGTTTCGTTACCAGCGACTAGTATTTGCGCAATAACCGAAATACATTCGGCAACGTTCATCGCACTTTCCCCATCTACTGTTGAGTTAACGATATCGGACAAGACATCATCGGTTGGCTGGTGCTGTCTGTCCTCAATTTTCTTAGCAAAATAGTGTTGGAAATCCACAACTAGCTGCGAGGAATGAAGCAGTTCTTCGTGCGTTTGTCCGGCGGCAAACTGATAAACGTTAGCGTCTGACCATTGTTTGAATAGGTCCATATCTTCTATCGGTACACCGAGAACTTTCGCGATCATGTTGACCGGTAAAGGAATACAAAAACTGTCCATCCAATTGCATTCGCCATCATCGATAAATTCATCAATCAGCTGGTTCGATAAATCCGTCAGATAGGGTATGAGCTTTGAGACGCTTTTGATGGAAAAAGGCTTTTGGCACAGTGACCGATAACGTCTTTGTTCAGGCAGGTCTTGGGTTAACATCGTGTCAATTCTGGGGAACCCCCGACGACGGACATCTGCTAACTCTTGTTGTTGTCGCTTTTCTTTCTCGCTCTGCTCTGTGCCCTTAAATGCAGTCATCAGGTTGGAAAACTTGCTGGAAAAGACCTTATGGTTTTTCGCAACTTCAGTTACCAGCTCGTAATTCGAAATGAAGTAGATCCCAGTTTTGGGGCAATGGTAAACGGGAGCCTGTTCGCGCAGTTGCTGGTTATACTGATGCGGACAGGTGAGGATAGCCGGGTCAAATGGATCCTGCTGCGATAACTCAACCATAGTGTGCTCCTTAGCCAATATCAGGCATTGATGTACTTATCGAGGGTTTGGTGAATGTGGCGAATACGACTTTCCTGGTAATTTCCAAGTACAACTTCGCGACGTTTGCCCGCTTTCATGCCTTTCATGATAAATGGGATGTTGGCCATGTCCTGGTCAAAAACAGCGCCGAGCCCACCTAGTTCTTGTGCGCTACTAAAGTCTTCGTGTTCTTCCAGTTCATGCACGTCGCAAGGGGAAGGCCTTGGCCCGGTCGCGTCATATCGCGTGAGTAACATCGCCTCCATAATGCAAGAGGTATGATCGTCTCCGTTGGGTCGAAACCGATACACAACATTGTTGTTCAACCCTGCCCAGGGTGCAAAATTTGGAAAGACGTTGTACAAAATGCTGTCGATGCATTCACTGGCGGTGTAATGCGACTGATCTTCACCCGTTATCTTCGCCACATTACTGCGGGTCAGGTTTGCCATGAAATCTCTGGCGGTCATGCCCTCCGGCAACTCGACAGTGTTTGTTGCATTTTTGTTCCTACCACCCAAGCTCAAGAGTTCAGCAACGATTTCACTCTCACTCAGTTTGTTCTTTATATGCGGGCTCATTACCGCCGTTGCGGTGATTGTTCGATTAATGTGATCCCCGAAAGAGTCATACTGGGAGTTCTCATCAGCGGTGAACTTCATGATTTGAGGGTGCGTTGCAATAACATGAAACGATTCCTGAAACGCCTCCTGGGCAATCTTCCAGTTGGCCCGCACAATCCGTTTCACATGCGCACCCTTGTAATATTGTGCTAAAGGCCAGCGTTCAAAGTGCTCTGGCAACACATCTAAATATTCTGCAAGCGGGATACAATTATCGTCCATGTTGATAAAAACGAAACCGCCCCAGGTGTCGACCTTGGTCTGGTCAAGACTGGAGTTTCCTTGCGTAAAATGGCCGAAATCCCAGCCGCTGGGTATAAACTTCGGATTACCATCAAGCCCCCAGGTAAACGCATGGTACGGGCAGCGAAAATATTGTGCCGTACCATTTTTATCACACAGTGATCGACCCCGGTGCAAGCAGGAGTTATAAAAGCTCTTGATTTCGTTTTCAGCGCTTCTGACGATGATGAAAGAATAGTCGACGATGTCGTAAACGATATGGTCGCCGACATTGGGGATTTCTTCCTCACGACAAACCATCTGCCAGACCTTTGGCCAGACTTTTTGTTTCTCAAGTTCGTGAAAATCTCTGGAGAGGTAGCGATCTACCGACAAATTAGCAGAACCCATATATTTTAGGGAATTGGCTCGCAATGAATCGGGTACCTCTACATTTTCAAGGTCAAGCAGCGCCTGATAACTTGTCCCACTCGATCTAAGATCGTCACCCTGCTGTCTTTCGGTTTTATTTGTCACGATGGTCCCTACAGATTGATTGCCATTTCAGTTTCGATCAGAAGCTAGCGTTATTGGCTATTTCTATGCGGAAACTATTATGAAACCATAATGGGACACTTTCCCTGACCGGAAATTGATCTAGATCAATAAACAGTCAGAACTGACTGTTTTATTACAAATAGGCAGCGAAGGAAGACCAGTAGGAATTTTACAACCGGGTAAGCAAAATGACCTGCGACGCAACACACGAAGTATGCGTCTTCTAGTATCGCAACCACTCTCTGATTCCTCCCATCCAGCAAATACTTTCCTGATTGGCAACTAAGGAAGTTTGGCTGCCAAAGATATCGGCCGGTATGAGACAGACGACTAGACAGCCAATTGAGAATAGAATGTTGAGGTTAATGCGGTTTAACCGCATTGGGCTCAGAGTGAATTGACAGAGTAAACCCAAACCTGATGCGTGAAATGGCTTACTGCCAGGTGACCTATAAACCGCATAGCCATCTCAGCTACACTTCTTCTGCGAACCTTGCTTCCATTTGCAGGTAACCATCGCTGTCGGGATGGTTGGCCCAAATTTTTGTCCATGCATCGCCGCCGAAAATTTCTTTATGTCCTTTCGCTCGGTCTTCCTTTGACTGCCAGCGAATGATCCAGGTGACATTCGCCGAGCCAAGCTTAAGTTCCATTGGTTCAGCCCCGGAAAACTCGGGTGCATCGCCGTTATCCATCCAGAAGCCCACGATATCGAGCGCACTCTTGAGGTAGGGTACGGCCTCATCTAGCGCCCACTTTTTGTATGCATAGAATTGTGTTGGGTCGTAGTGATAACTTCTAATTTCTACAAACATGCTGTTGTTCCTGATTCCAATCAATTTTAGCCTACTGAAAAGTCAGCCCCAAGTTTGGGGCCCGCACTCGGGCGTGATGACACAAGCTCGTGCCATCGCTTCAGGTTGACGAGATCATCACCATAAGGAACGCCCACAAGGTCGACGGCGAAGTCGATGGTGGCAAGCGCTACGGCATCAACCACCGAATAGCCTTCACCCGCAATGAATGTGTTGCTGACCAATTGGTCATCGAGGACCTTGTACCCCATAGCCGCACGCACGCGGCCCTGCTCCGCCGCTGGTTTATTTTGCGCAAACAGTGCAGCTGTTAGCGGGTGATCATTAATCCATACCATGCCGACCATCGACATAACGTTAAGTTCTACACGCCGTAACCACATGTCTATGGTCGCGATTTCAAACGGGGTGCTGCCAAACAACGGTGGGTTTGGGTGCAAACTTTCAAAATAACGGCAGATAGAAACTGATTCAGCGATGCAGGTGCCATCGTCAAGCTCAAGCACTGGGACTGACCCGACCGGGTTCTTCACCAAAAATGGCGGCTGACGGTTGATCCCTTTAGTGATGTCGACCTGCTCCAAAGGCACTTCAATGCCTTTTTCGGCAAGAAATATCTGTACGCGGCGCGGGTTCGGCGCGCCTTTGTAGTCATAAAGTTTCAAGAGCTTTTCCTATCAAATTTAGTTGCCGGATGAGCACCTGCTCAACGCATATAGTGATGGGATGATCTGAACTATTGAACGATCAGGCTCTAATGACTCGCCCCGGTCTTGCGCCGGTATCCCGGTCATTCTCACGTGTCTTCACACCATTGACGAACGTCGCAAGATAGCCTTCTGCGGACTGCAGAATACGGCTGCCACCAGCGGGCAAATCATGCACAACCTCGAGTTTGCCAAGGCCAAGATGTTCAAGGTCGATCAAATTGATATCGGCGCGCATACCGACTTCGAGACTGCCTCGATCATACATACCAAATAGCTGGGCGTTATCGTAAGTTTGCTTGGCAACCATTAGCTCGATGGGCATTTTTGGACCTCGCGTTCGATCTCGCACCCAGTGAGTTAACTGATAGGTCGGTCCGACGGCATCAAAGATCAAGTTCACATGAGCACCCGCATCAGACAATCCTATAACGGTATTGGGATGTTGGATCATCTCTTCCATGACACTAAAGCTGCCATCGACAAAGTTGGCACCGAGCAGAATAGCGAATTGATCGCCCTCGCCCGCTGTCAGGTAATCGTAGAAAAAGTCATTAATCTCTTGACCTGCGGCTGCCGCCAGCGCGCCCATATTGCCAGAGGCTTCAGGCTCATAATTAATCGGCAGCTCAATCGGAAACATCCCCGACGCAGCCACCGCTAACAGTCCATAGATATTCGCCATGGTGCCCGGCTGATCCGGTGCAATGTCCTTATCCGAAAGTATCGCGGCTTTAACTTCAGGCTTCTTCATTTCTGCCAATAGTTGATCAAACGGAAGATCAACCAGCTTTAAGTAGGTCTCGCGTCTCTGGAACATATGGTACGCCTGCAGGCTGGTCACAAAACCGATAGGCCGAGTGGCAATCTGTGGCTTAATCATCAGACCTTCAGCGTTCGCTCGCTCAACGATTTCAAGACAATTGCGCCACTGGTCCGGGCGATTGCCATTCTGTACCAGGGTAAACGAACAGCTTCTGCCACTTTCTCGCGCGATGTCTGCAAACAACTCAACTTCCTGCTCAGTCGTCCAGTGTTCAGGGCCGGCCATATCACCAACAACACCAGCCGGCACTGCTTGGAAGATACCTTTGCCTGCGGCTTTCATCGCCCGCGCAATCGCCATTAGCTCTGCTTTTTCTGCAAATGTGCCGGGAATAGGTTCACCCAATACAGATCGATGACCAATGGTCCTAGATGTCGAAAACCCTATCGCGCCAGCATTCAGTCCATCTTCAACAATCTTGCACATCGCGGCTAAATCTTCGGTGGTAGCATCTTCATGACGCAGTGCTCGTTCACCCATAACGTAGTTTCTTACCGCGCTATGCGGAATCAGGCCGCCCACATCCAGCGTATATTCACGTTTACCTAGATAATCAAGATATTCAGGGTAGGTCTCCCATTCGCCCCATTCGATGCCCTCATATAACGCCGTACCCGGGATATCCTCAACACCTTCCATGAGCTCGATCATGCGTTTCTCGCCGCCAGGAGGGCATGGCGCAAAGCCAACACCACAGTTACCCATTACGACACTGGTCACACCGTGACTGAACGAAGGATCCAACGTGTCATCCCAGCTCACCTGACCATCAAAATGCGTATGCACATCAACCCAACCCGGGGTGACATAGGCGCCTTCCGCATTGATGGTTTCTTTGGCTTCGCCATCAACAGCACCCACACCGGCAATCTTGCCATCACTTATCGCCACATTACCCACGTAAGGCGTATCACCCCTGCCATCAACAATCGTCGCGTTCTTAATCAGGTAGTCGTACATCGCTCGCCCCTTAGAATTAATTTTTGATTTTTATCTGCTTCCTAGACTGTCATTGAACGCTTTGAAAGTACAGATAGAGAATGGGAGGTCTTAGAGAAGGAACGACCTACAGCTTATCTCGCCACGCCATCATGTCGTTAGGGTTTTCAAACACGTCTTCCATCTTGCAGATAAGTCCATCTGAGTACTGGATGGTTTCGACTCCTACGAGTAGATAATCTTCCATTCCTTGTTTGGAATACTTGATTGTAAAACTGAGCGTGACGGTGTCTCTTTCTTCGGTAATCCCGGGCTGCCCGATTAACTCTCGAGCATCACACTTTCCTTCTAGGCTATTAACGCTATCTTGCAGCGACTGGATAACGCCTGCTCGCCCAACACCTTCTGAGCCATCGCCTGGTTTGTAGGATGCATCTTCTGAAAAATACTGTTCAAGTCTTGCCCAGTTATCGTCGACCAATGATTCATCGAATGCGGCAGCATAGGTACCGAAAGCCTGCAGGTTACTCATGATGGAGCCCTCCTTTTCATTATTTAATTTCGTTCCAGTCACCATACACGAAGAAATGGCATCAACTCAGAGCGACCTGGATTCTTGACGACTATATCCCATGCCCGCAACGGGGACGTTCAATGATTTTCGTCCCCTTACACACCTGCATAGCCGAGGGCTTTGTTCCCGTTTCTGTGAAGCTTTATGTGCAGGAGCGACTTTTACTACGCGGACTCGTTATAAAGCGTCATATTTGACGTCTTACGATTCTTAACCGCACTTAAATGCCATATTTGGCAATTAGTGCCAAATACTTTATTGTCATAAAGTGCAAATTGTGTCATTTTGAAGCACGACAACTTAATTAACCGTCATAAATGGCACCTTATGAAATTCAATGAAGGCAACTCTGATGACACGACACTTAGAGAGCTGGGTCGTCGCATTGCCCAGTATCGCCTGAACAGAAACTGGACTCAGGATGCTTTGGCCACGGAAGCCGGCGTTTCTAAAAGAACTATCCATCGAATTGAACATGGCGGCTCTACCCAGGCGTCAAATTTAATCCGCGTATTACGCGCGCTTCAATTACTTGAAAATCTGGAAGTTCTTATTCCCGAACCTGCGATCAGCCCGATCCAACAGGCCAAAATGCAGGGCAGAAAACGACGGCGGGCCTCTTCACCATCAGCCAAGACAGAGACAAAAATGCCATGGTCATGGGATGAAGACAAGCGTGATCAAGAATGACGATTGCCGAGATAAAACTTTGGGGCAAAGCCATCGGCGCCGTCAACTGGGATGACAACGCTCAACTAGCAAATTTCGAGTACGAACCGGCCTTTGTCGGCAGTGGCATAGAGGTATCACCGGTGATGATGCCGCTAGCCACCCGCATATATAATTTTTCAGCGTTACCGCGAGAAACGTTTCACGGCCTGCCCGGGCTTCTTGCAGATTCTTTACCGGATGATTTTGGCAACGCCCTCATTAATGCATGGCTGGCAAAGGAAGGCCGTGATCGTCGCAGTTTCAATCCTGTTGAACGTCTTTGCTACACAGGCAGCAGAGGCATGGGGGCGCTTGAATACGCGCCGACCCAAGGTCCAACCAGCGTCAAATCGAAACCGATTAATGTTGAAGCGCTGGTTGAACTCGCCAGTCAAATCCTGACCAAACGGAACGCGCTCCAAGGTTCATTTGCGCCTTTAGATCGAGAAGACGCTTTGACCGATATCCTCCAAGTTGGCACATCAGCAGGCGGCGCCAGAGCAAAGGCAATTATTGCATGGAACCCAAAAACCGATGAAGTGCGTTCCGGTCATGTTAGAACAGGGCAAGGCTTCTCCTACTGGTTGTTAAAATTTGACGGTGTTTCAGGCAACAAAGACAAAGAGCTTGCCGACCCAGCAGGCTATGGCCTCATTGAATATGCCTACTACGAAATGGCGTTAGCGGCGGACATTGAAATGAAAGAGTGTCGTTTACTTAAAGAGAATGGCCGAAGTCATTTCATGACCAAGCGGTTTGACCGATCAGACTCAGGCCAGAAAATCCATATGCAGTCACTATGCGCAATGGAGCATTTTGATTTCAAGCAGGCTGGCGCTCATTCCTATGAACAAGCTTTGCGCACGATCAGAGCGCTTGGTATGCCAATGGACCGGATTGAGGAACAATTCCGCCGTATGGCGTTTAACATCATTGGCCGCAACCAGGATGACCATGTGAAGAACATCGCCTTTCTGATGGATCAGTCTGGCAGATGGGACCTCTCACCTGCCTATGACATGACCTATAGTTTTAATCCAAGTGGAGATTGGACCGCGAGCCATCAAATGTCTCTCAATGGCAAGCGTGATAATTTTTCAATAGAAGATTTTCGAGCGTGCGCGAAGAACGCCTCAATGAAACGTGGCCGAGCAGATGAAATAGTTAAACAAGTTCAAGAAGCTATTTCAAAATGGCTATCTTACTCTGAAAAAGCCGGCGTACCGGATGATATGGCAGAACAGATAAAAACGTCGCACCGCACAGATATTCTCAAATGACCCAATAGATTCTAACCACGACCTGAGGTTTGACGCACAAGCCTAACTCTATTTCTTCGTTGGCCGAAAGTTGAGCGAAAGCTGAGCAAAAGTTGTGCAAATTTGTCAGAAAGACTCCGAAACGTTTGGAGAAGCTAATCGAGCGTGTTCGAATACATGGCACAGGTCGCTGAAAGCCGTCGGCGCGTCTCGAAACTAACAAACGCGAATCTTCGTCAAAAAGGTAGAGAACAATACATGCATGAAATCACCTGCCCGCACTGCAATAAGGCATTCAAAATCGACGAAACCGGCTATGCAGACATTCTAAAGCAGGTCCGCGACTCCGAGTTTGACCAACAGTTGCACGACCGGCTTGAACTGGCCGAAAAGGAAAAACTGACTGCAGTCGCACTCGCCAAAAGCGAAGTTGGAAGCGAAATGCAAAAGGCCGCGGCAGCCAAAGATACCGAGATTCAATCCCTACAAGCTAGATTGGCTGCCGATCAAGTCGAGAGAAAACTGGCGGTGGCCGAGGTGCTAAGCAAGGTTGAAAAAGAGCGTGATACCCTGGCCAGCGAGCTTGAACAGACCAAGCGCGACAAACAAGCCGCTGCCGAACTTGCCGAATCAAAACTTGCCAAGGAACTACAGGAAACTGCTGCCAGCAAAGATAAAGAAATCCAGTCTTTAAAAAGCAAACTCGACAACACCCAACTTGAACAGAAGGTCGCGATCACAGGCGCAGTGAGTGTGATCGAGAAAGAACGTGATGAATTACAGCACGGCCTCAAGCAAGCAGCACTTGAAAAGCAACTCGCCGAGACGTCACTCAAGGATAAGTACGAAACTCAGCTCAAAGATCGCGACGATGCGATCGAACGACTCCGGGACATGAAGGCACGTCTATCGACCAAGATGGTGGGTGAAACGCTTGAACAGCACTGCGACACCGAGTTCAACCGCATCCGAGCAACAGCATTTCCGCGCGCCTATTTCGAGAAAGATAATGACGCGAGTACCGGCAGCAAGGGTGACTACATTTTTCGCGACTTGGACGAAACAGGCACTGAGATTGTTTCGATCATGTTTGAGATGAAGAACGAAAATGACACCACTGCAACAAAGAAAAAGAACGAAGACTTTCTTAAGGAGTTGGATAAGGATCGGACAGAGAAAGGCTGCGAGTATGCAGTGCTGGTGTCCCTACTCGAACCCGATAGTGAACTTTACAACTCTGGTATCGTCGACGTATTTCACCGCTATCCAAAGATGTACGTCGTTCGGCCACAGTTCTTTCTGCCAATTATTACCTTGCTGCGCAATGCATCCATGAAGTCACTTGAATACAAGAAGGAGCTCGCGTTAGTTAAAGCACAGAGCGTCGACATCACAAATTTCGAAAACGACCTCGATAAATTTAAGAGTGCATTCGCTAAGAACTATGACCTTGCCTCCAAGAAATTCCAAACCGCAATCGACGAGATTGATAAGTCAATCGACCACCTGCAGAAAACAAAGGACGCCTTGCTGAGTACAGATCGAAACCTTCGCTTGGCAAACGACAAGTCACAGGATGTCACGATCAAGAAGCTAACTCGACGCAACCCCACGATGGCCGCTAAGTTTGATGAAATAGATGATCAAAACGCTTCTGATAACGATTGAAAACCATAATCGAGAACTATGATGGAGAAGATCGAAGTCACGTAGGCGATGACAATAAAGTTACATGGACACCGGAGGATCTCCATAGGTATTGATAGCAGAATGGTGCATGAATTTATTATGGCAACCACGCGTGGGCTTTGTTGATGGCGAGTCGGGGGTTTCCCTGTGTTTGCCCAAGACTCCTGAGTGATATTCCTCTGCTACTAACTCGTAGGTGAAGGCATATGGTGTAGTGGTCAAGTGGTCTCGGCCTCTGATTTAGAGGAGTTCCAATACATCTCCTCCGCTTTGTTTGGCGGCAAGCCACCATTGTGTTGATGGGGTCTTGTCTGACTGTAGTATCCCGTTATGTAATCAACAATTGACCGCTGTGCGTCAACAAGAGATCCGTATCCCATCTCCGGCACCCATTCCGTTTTCAAACGCCTAAAGAAGCGTTCCATCGGTGAGTTGTCCCAACAATTTCCCCGTCGGCTCATACTTTGTGTAATGCGATACCGCCAGACCTGTTTGCGGAACTTCACACTCGTGTAATGGCTACCCTGATCGCTATGGAACAACACGCCTCCAAGGTGCTTGCGTGATTCGGAGTCCATACATCTCACCAGCAAGAATGCCTCGAACTCCTTCCAGTAGCTTGAACCTAGATACCCATTCTCCCAATGTACCCAAAGCCGGCTGCACTTCCTGCGATGTCACTCTGGTAGCAAGGGCGACTGGTGGCGTTTTACCCGTAATCCTATCAAGCAAAGCCAAGACCTCCCTGCGCGCTTCATCAGCGACTCTAAGGGCTTTGAGGAAACCTCTAGCTTGATTTTTAAGTTGTTCAATATTGTGATTGATGGGTAGTCGATTGGTCCGATGCGATCATTCAGGTAGGGTCGTGACCGTCGAACCCAGCATGTCCTAACGGATAAGCAAATCAAGCAATTGATTGTTAGCTGTATTTACTCTGTCATTTTAAACGAACTGTTTTCTTTGTTTGGACGAATGACGACTGGCAGACTAGGATGTTGAAAGATAGTTTGGTATTCGCCTTCTTCGCAATGGAATTTCGATCAGGATGATTAAGAAAATAGTCGCATCGGTAACTGTTCTAACTTTAGTGATACTAAGCACCTTCAGCTACGCGATGTATGCAGCCTTCAAACTGCCGGACAACCACCCAGGGGCCTATCAGAAGTCAGCTGAAGGAAATAAAAAGGTCGTGGTTTGTATGGGTGACAGCATCACCCATGGAAAGGTCAGCTACAACTATGTTGACGAGCTTTCAACACGCTTTTCTGACCAAGGATTCAGTTTTGTAAATGCCGGAATAAACGGCCAGCTAGCTTACAACTTACTGCAAAGAGTTGACCCCGTTGTTGAAATTGACCCTGACTATATTACCATCCTTATCGGTACCAATGACGTCCTAGGCACACTTAGCCAGGAGCAAGCAGATCAATATATTGAGTCGCAGGACCTGCCCCAGGCACCCAATCGCGAATGGTATGAAGCAAACCTAACTCTACTGGTTGAAGAGTTGCAAGGCCGAACAAAAGCCAAAATCGCTCTGATCTCTTTACCGCCGGTAACGGAAAACCCGGCCCATCAAGGCTACGCGCGAGCTGCAGAATATTCAGAATTTGTTCGTCGACTTGCAGAACAGCACGATTTGACCTACTTACCGCTTAATGAACAGCTCGATGAAAAGCTGAAGCAACAACGGCACAATCCGCCTCAGGAGTTGGATTTAGCTGCGGTGCCTCAAGCCATTATGCGTCGCTATGTTCTATTCACAGGTTGGGATGATATTGCTGATGCAAACGATATGGCATTCATGACGGACGGAATTCATTTAAGCAAAAGAGCAGCCTTGATGGTGACTAATCTAATCGGTGATTTTCTGACCAGACCAGTTGAGTAATTCTGTTCAAGACAAGCGGGTTGAGCTGATTGCTGGCAGTCCTAACTTAACGCATCGCGACTGGTTATTATTTGTTATTGGCTATCCAGGCTGGCAGATAACGTCTGCAATGGTTAGCTCCATCGGCATTTATTTCTACCTGCCCCCAGATGGTGCCGGACTACCCACTCTGGTCAGCGAGGAAATATTTCTTGGTGTGCTCACCGCATATGGCCTTGCTCGTATCATCGGCGGTATTGTTGATTCGTTGGCTGATCCGCTGGTGGGCCACTATTCCGATAGCTCAACATCAAAATGGGGGCGTCGACGTATTTTCTTGATCGCTGGGATCGTACCGATGGTTGGCTGCCCTGCGTTGCTGTTTTTCCCGCCAGGTGAACCTGGCAGCACTGATATCTTCGTTTATTTAACGGTCGTGCTGGCCTTGTATTATATTTTTTTCACGGTGTACGTCGCACCTTGGCACGCGCTTATTCCAGAAATTGCCAGAACCGAAGCTGAAAGAGTCCGCTTGTCGCGTCTTCGCGCGATGGTCGGTGGCCCAATGATTATGGCTTACGGCATTCTTTGGTTGGCGGGCGTCGGCGCATTGAAGGACGCAGGATACGACGCGACGACAGCTGTCCAGATAGTTGTGATTATCTCCTGCGTCTTTTCCTTCATAGCTTGCATGGCGCCCATTATAGCAATCGATGATTCACGGTTTCCTATCGTTCGCTCAACCATGAAGATGTCAGAGGCGCTGAAGACGACACTAAAAAATCGCCCCTTTATGATTTACTTGGGCGCACAGATCGTTTTTATATTGGGCATTTCGATGACTGGCCCTGCAGTGCCGTACATCGTAAGGGTACTGCTAGGTCGCGATGAAGGATTTGCAGCGACATTGTCGCTTGCCATGCTACCCGGCATCATACTTGGGTTTGTGTTTGTTCATTTGGTGGTCAATCGAATTGGCGCGCGCAATACAGTCATCGTTAGTATCCTACTACTAGGCGTATCAATGTTTCCGTACGGCCTGCTATCGCCCCATGCGCCTGGCGCACCTGGTGATCTACTTAACCTAACAGTGGTTGTGATCTCGACCGTGATAAAGGGGTTATCGATTGCTGGCTTCATGATCTTGCCAACCGTTCTCATGGGCCAGCTGATTGACCTTGACGAGGCGGAAACCGGCGCGAACCGAGCGGCAATGTATTACGGCGTGCAGGGGCTTTTTACAAAATGGGTCTATGCAGCATCGGCAGCAATTTTAAGCTTCTTGCTTTCCGGTTACGGCCGCAGTGTTGAAGAGCCCTTGGGTGTGCAATTGATTGGCCCTGTCGCAGGAGTTTTTTGTTTGATAGGTGCAGCGCTTTATCTTTTGTATCCAGAACGCGAGGTGCGTGAGCGAGCTGGCCAGCCATTCCAACCGATGAGCGCGCGTTAAAAGAAATGAGGTCAGCTTGAGCCTTCCCCATTTCTTTTGGCTCTATGAAACGAGGCGTTCGCTTTCTGTCCAAAGACGTTCGCGTAATTCAGTGTCGTCAGCTAACGGCGAACATTCGTCCAGTTTGGTCTGGTCAAAATACTTTCCAGTTACAGATGTCAGGGATTCATCAGTCGCAAGTTTTATGTTGGTTTGCGCGCCTTTCTCAACACCAATGAACATCAGATAAATCACCTTTCTAACTATCCAGGGCAGATCACGAACGATATCGGTCCGTACGGCGCCTGGGTGCAGTGCATTTGATGTTACTCCGGTGCCTTTTAGCCGTTTAGCCAACTCGACAGCGAAAAGCACGTTGGCCAGTTTGGATTGACCATAAGCAGTTTGACTGTTGTAGGATTTTTCCCCTTTGAAACTATCAAAATCAATCACGCCACTTTTGTGTAATTTTGAGGACACGGTAATAACCCTCGCATGGTCACACTTCTTCAAGTTTTCTAGCAGACCTTGAGTTAACAAAAAATGAGACAGATGATTCACCCCGAATTGCATCTCAAACCCATCTTCTGTGAGTTGCTTCTTCATGGGGAAGACACCGGCATTGTTAATCAGCACGTCTAGCTGATCAAACTTTGACTGGCACAGGTCAATAAGTTTGCGAACAGATGTAAGGCTCCCGAGTTCCACGGGTAAGTTCTCAACGGGTACCGCGGCCACCGCATTGATTTCTACTAGCGCTGCCTGCGTTTTCGCACTATCACGACAGGCGATAAAAACTTTTGCACCGCGTTTCGCCAAATCCGTGGCGGTGACTTTACCAATACCGCTATTCCCACCTGTAATCAGCACAATTTTATCTTTCATGACAGTTTCCTCAATTCGGATTTACCTAACTTAATCTGACCCTTTTACTTTGCCACACCTATACTCTCGTGGCTTGGCTGAGACTTTGAATATAGCCAAAAAAGCCTTCACGATTCGCTTCCATATCAGCAGCAACACGCTGTGTGACAGGGTCGGCGGCGAGCTTTGCGCGCCATTCCGAAAGCCCTGGAATGCGGCTGTTCAGATCGACTCCTGTCATGCTGCTACCCATATCAGCGACGGTTAATACGTAATACAAATAGATGTCCGCCATGGTGAAGTCGTCACCAAAGGCCCACGGGGAAAAAGTTGCCAAGGCATTGATGCTGTTTACGCCCCGATCTATAACGCTCTTTACTTCTTTAACCAGCTGTTCTGGAGCCGGCTGATGACTAAAGCTGTAAGATAGCAACCTTCGATTAGGCAATTCTATGTACAACTCTGCCATATGCATCAATTGCCGCACTTTATTACGCTCTACAAGGTCTTTAGGAAACAAGGGCTTGTCGGGGTAGGCTTCTTCGATGTATTCAAGCAGCACCGCGGCTTCTGAAAGACAGTGGCCATCGTCGGTTGTCAGGCTCGGCACTTTCAGCGCAGGGCTTAGCTTGTTGTACCCTTCAGCACTCGGGTATACGAGGTCTTCCTGAAAATCCGCGCCTTTATAAAGCAATGCGTGTTTCGGCATGTTGTAGTAGTTGCTGTAGGCAAATCCGTGAAGTGTTGGCATTGTGGTTTTCTCGATCAACTTTGGTCGCCATGATGTTCAGAAATGGCGCCGGAGTAAAGGGACAGTGCTATTGAAGGAGTCGTTGTAAGAGTACTTTTTAAATGCCCGACCAAAATGGCACTGCCTGCGTGGCCGTCCCCGCCACCATATACCAGGTCACTAACAAACTATTAATAAAGGCCCCAGTATATATGTTGTGAGTGCGATGAAAGCAGATGGTAGAAATGATCGCAATCAGAGCCAGTAGCGGCACAAATTGAAGTGCCACAATTGTTAACAGTGGCTGACTTGCAATGAGCAAACTGCCCCCCAGAAACAGTGGTAGATATTGAGCAATCAACAGAAAAACAAAGCCCCCACTTAACGACAGCGCATTGCGGGTGGCATCTTGAGCCGCAGATAACAGCCTTTGACCCGGCAAGTGGGTAGCGGCGGATAACGCTAGAAAGAAAGCGGCAAAGAACGGCAGGTAGATGATGAATACCTTGAACTGGTCAGCGCTCATAGATTTAAGCGCGACAACCCAGAATCGATAATCCAGCAGCAGCCATTCATGTGTCGTAAGCACTATGAGGTAGAGCACGCCGACAACCGTTAGCGCCAACAACAGCGCGGATGTCATCACGCGCAACTTCGTGGGTAGCCCAAGACGGGCAATATCGACCTCTCGATGACTAAGGCTAAACCACATCACAATGGTGGCAACCAACCCGCTACCCCAGGCCCACAAAACCACCCCGTTAGTAATCTGTTGGGGTAACAGCGGTGATGAAGGCAGCACAAGGTTGGCAACCGTCTGCAGGGGAAAGAACAGCAGAACCGGCACCACCACAGTACTGAGCAGAGCAACCTTGCGCCATATAGCGGGTGTATTACCATCCGCTACGGACTCAGTCGTCGCCGCTAAAAAGAACTTTTGCTTGGCGATTAACTCGAATAAAGGTAGCACCAGCAAAGCCAGTCCAAGCAGCATTAACAAGGTGCCAAGTTCCTTAAAATACCAGGTCTGCTCAAGTTGAGGCCGCGGTGCCGGTGGTGACAGCGTGCGCTGAAACCAGTCCACCGCAGTACCAATAGCCTGCCTTGAAAGGTGGTCACCTGGATGGGTGACTGGCGGCATGGCCAGTTCTCGTGCGCTGCCCTCTTCTATGCTGCCATAGAGTTGTCCCTCTACAACCGTTGCACTAGTACCAAACAATTGCTTTAGTTTCGGTGTTATTACGATGTCAGCAGGGATCGGTTCGTTCCACATGAAGCCCGAGAATTCATCGTAGAGGCTAAACACCAGCTTCAAATTACGGGGGAACTCGGAGGTGCCTTCTGGAGCGCCAAAGGTTCCGGTGGAAGACCCTGCGAGCACCATAGCCTGGTAACTTTGCGGGTGCGCGGCTGCCGCCATTAAAACAGTCCAGCCCCCCATCGAGTGACCTTCCAGTCCAATGCGCATCGGATCGACGATAGGCAGTTCCCGCAGATACTCGAGGGCCGCAGGCCCACCAAAACCGTTTGCAAATGCGGGCGGCGAAGAATAACCATGACCAGCCTGATCTAGAGCCAATACAACAAACCCCCGCCGGGCAAACTCGATAGCAAACCCAGACTGGGTCTCTCTGCTATTGATATAACCATGTACCGCCAGAATGCCAGGCGCTGGCGTTTCTGCGCTTGCTGATTCAGGGACGTACAACAAAGCACTGAGCGTATCGCCATCAGCGGTCTGCCAGCGGACGTCCTCAATCTGGATACTGCCGCTGCCTGTTTGTACTTCATGGGCCAAGAAAGCACCCGTAAAAATCAGTATTATCCCAACCAATGCAACTCTAAGCATTTGAACTCCAATAAGACAAGCAGAACCTTTAGACCCGGCGAGCCGACGTTAGCATTCGAATTTTTTGTCCTTTGTCGCGTTGTTGAACGGTTGAACGGTTGAACGGCTGAACGGCGATGGCGATTTCCTCACGCCATTCCGAACCGCCAGAAACCCCCTCGTCATACCAGACATTGAATCGATTAAGGTTGGGCCACTCGATTTCTGGCATCACCGCAGTATCATCCAAGTGCGCATAGCTCACAAATAGGTATGGGTCATTTCCAAGGTACGCAGGGGAAAGAGGCATAACCAGCGGTCGTTTCTTATAATTAGCAAGGATGTTACACGATTAGTTTTGGAATAGTCAGAGCGCAAAAAATAGCCTAAACCATCAACCTGAGTGTATTTGCTTTAGATTGCCACTCGCCAACGAGAACAGTCTCTAATCAATGTTATTCTCTGGTTCCACTAGACAAACCATCAGACCAACCTCCCAATGTACCAACTAGATGCAGCACCCTATGGGCTCTGAAGTAGAAGAAAAAACCGACGCGTCAGGCGATGCTATTCAGGGTGCGATTATTCCCACGTTCTTCAAGTATCTGGTTCCCTCGCTCGTGGGTTTAATCGCTATGACTTCGGCTTCTCTCGTCGATGGTTTCTTTGTCGGCAATTATGTCGGTATCACTGCACTGGCGGCAGTCAATTTGATTTTACCCATCACGACAATACTGTTCGGCGTCGGCATGATGCTGTCGATTGGTGGTTCTGTACGCGGCGGGAAATATCTAGGTGAAGGCAATACCGCTGCAGCATCGGCCATTTTCAGTAAGACCTTAGTGTGCCTGACGGTTTATGGCGCCGTGGTGATCTCTTTGGGGCTGGTGTTTGAGGAGCAATTGTTTGCAGGGCTTGGTGCTACTGAGGCGCTCTTCCCTGTCATGAGCGAATACTACCGCGTCATTATGCCGTTTCTGTTTGCTCAATTTACGATGATCGGCTTGTACTTTTTCATTCGATTGGATGGCTTGCCGAATTTGGCCGCGGCGGCGCTTGCGGTTGGCGCGGTGGTAAACATCCTATTGGACTATCTGTTTATTGCGGTCTATGACTGGGGTCTTACGGGAGCTGCGTTTGCGACGGGTATTTCTCAATCAATACCACTGTTGGTGATGTTGTTTTACTTTTTATGGCCAAAGAGACGGCTGCAGTTTGGTTTTCGCCAAAAGAATTGGAAGGAGGTTTTTCAAGCAGCTTACAATGGCATTTCGGAATTCATCAATGAGATCTCCGGCGGGATCATTGCCTTCATATTTAACTGGATGATGATCCAGCGTGGCGGCGTAGATGGGGTAGCCGCCATTACGGTCGTTAACTACCTAATGATGCTGGGCTTCATGGTGTTCTTTTCTATTTCAGATACGGTTCAGGTGATGGTCTCTCAAAACTTTGGTGCCAGACGATCAGAACGAATCGAGGATTTTCTAAAAACCGCGTCTTACTTCATTGCATTACTCAGTGTTGTTCTTATCAGCGTGCTGTTAACGATGAGTGAACCCATGATCTTACTGTTCGTAGACGATCAAAATAGTACTGCGATGGTGGCGATGGCGACGGAATTCGTTACCTATGTTTGGCCGCTGTTTCTCTTCGCAGGTGCCAATATGTTGATATCAGGGTATCTAACGGCAATACATCTGCCTTTTCAGTCGGGATTAGTCGCACTGTGCCGCGGTTTAATTCTGCCCGCAGTGTTTCTTATCTTGTTTTACGTGCTCTTAGATGACTACCGATTTGTAGCAGCGCTCGCTGTAGCAGAAGGTCTTACTTTTGCTTTGGCGTTGTTCATGTTCTTGCGTCATACGCCAAGAAAGGCGCTCTCTGAAGAATAAAAATGGGCTAAATGCCCTTTTTCTAAGAAATACGGCCGAGTAATTTGAAGTTGCGCGGGTTCACGCTGGTACTATTGTCACTGCATGAAACGGTTCCATTTGCCTGTGCATGTACGCGTGCATTTATACATTATATAAAATAGGAACTATCAAAAAAGAACTATGAAATCAGACGCTGAAAAACTGCTGAAAAAAAACGACCAGCTTAATCAGTTAGATTCGGTCAAGGTTGTGAGTCATGTGCAACGAGAAGTCGACGGACGCACTTGGGTATCAAATAGTCTGATGCTGGACGGCTACGACGTCCCTTTTAAGTACCGGCGCAAGAAAAAGTACCGAAGTCTGCAGGGCGCAAGGGTTAACCTCACCTACTACCCGCAGATCGAAAGAGTGGCTGGCATGGACATTGAAGTGATGAAAGTTGTCCGAATTCGCCAAAGCTAACATTCTCAAAGGGTGCTGAATATGTCTATGCCCACGGTTAAAACTGCTACAAGCACGGATCTACAGAAAGTCGTGAACGATCCCTTTGGGCGATACATGGGTCTTGGCGCGGCACTGCTCAAGCACACCTTGCAGATTTGCGACAGCCCAGGCCAAACCGCGTACCTTGAGTCGTCAAATCCGCAGAACATTTCAATTTATGAGCGCCATGGATTTGAAATCGTGGACGAAATTAGAATTGATGACTGCCCGGTACTAACCCCAATGCTTAGGCCAGCGCGATAGAAGCAAACTTCACAGCTGAATGAAAACGAGCTAGTACTGAATCAGAACCGTCGTATCTCCGGCGGTTCCCCAGTCGATCCTTTGGTCACTCCGCTAATGCTCGCGTTCCGTGCCGAGGTCTTCGGGAATTTTTTTGACAAATCTGGTCCCGCTGCCGTTAGCCCACCATCAACAACAATATGCTCGCCGGTGACAAATTCTGCATCGTCGGAGGCCAAAAATAGCGCGGCGCCGGCGATGTGTTTACCCTGCCCAAAATCTGGCCATGGTTGCGCGCTGGCAAATTTGTTAGCGGTGTTCTCGGGGTTACCGCCATCGGCAAGGGGCGTCACGATAAAGCCAGGACAGATGGCATTCACTCGAATGTTGCTCGGCGCCAATTCCACTGCGGCAGATTTGCTCAGGTTAATGACAGCTGCTTTTGCTGCCGAATAAACCAGCGGACCGCCATCACCACTCAAACCAGCAATAGACGCGGTGTTAATAATGCTACCGTGGATACCGTGCGCTTTCATATAGATCGCTGCGTGCTTAATGCCGAGGAAGACGCCTTTGGCGAGCACATCAAAGGTGTAATCCCAATCACTCACGCTAGTTTCCGTCAGGGGACCTATGGCCCCTCCCACACCAGCGTTATTGAAGACAATATCAATCCGACCAAATTCATTGTGAGCATGCTGGATCATCCTCTCAATATCGGCTTCTATTGCAACATCGATCTGAACAAACCTGACACTGGCCGCGTAACCGGCGGCGCCTGCTTGCTCGAGAGCCTGCGCCCCCGTGACCTCGTTGAAATCGGCGATCACAACCTTTGCCCCTTCGGCCAGGAAACGGTGGGCTGTTGCCAGCCCCATGCCGCTTGCCCCACCGGTAATGATCGCGACCTTATTTTCTAATCTCATAATACTGACCTCAGTTCAATATTTTAGTGTGGCGTTTTTAGTGAGTCTAAGCCCAATCGTGTTAGAAAGTCCCATGCTCTTGCAGATGCTTGTCATAAGGAACGCGTCTCATAGAGACATTGCTAACATAGACTCACTGTGACGAGTTGATCTATTCACACCCGAGACTCAGAACGCCGATACGACTTAACAATAAAACAGTGGAGATAACCGGGGCCGCTGGTGGACTGGGCTCAGCCATGACTGCCAGATTTCTTGAACAAGGTGGAAGTGTCATACAGACTGAATGCGAAACGGAATGCTTTCCTCGCGTCCAAGCGCCGCTGCAGCGGGTTGATCTCTGTTTAGAGCCGTAATGGGCTTGAAAACAACAAATGCGTGGCAAATAAAATAGTGTGATCTTCGCAGCTACCTCAGTGGAGTCAGACGCGACACCTGCTAACTTGTTGTCACTGAGCATGGTACCGATCACGTGACAAGTGGGCGCCTCCGAGAGGCGCCCTGAATGCTGGCTTCTAATTTTTTGCCACTGTGGCGGAGGCTTCCTTAGCGACTTTTCTGTTGAGGAAATCGAGCATAAGGTCAGCGATTTCTTGACCGTGACTTTCAAGCGCGAAGTGACCTGTGTCGATCAGGTGATACTCCACATCTTTCAGGTCTCGTTTGTAAGGTTCGGCGCCGGCAGTTGGAAATATTTCATCCTTGTCACCCCAAACAATCAACGTGGGTGGTTGGTGCTTACGTAGATAGTTCTGCCATGCTGGATACAGTGGTGGATTTGAACCATAGCTGTAGAACATTTGCAGCTGAATATCCTGGTTGCCTTCTCTGTCCAACAGTGGTT
Source organism: Candidatus Azotimanducaceae bacterium (assembly GCA_051278195.1). Classification (GTDB taxonomy): domain Bacteria; phylum Pseudomonadota; class Gammaproteobacteria; order Pseudomonadales; family Azotimanducaceae; genus JAHRVQ01. The sequence continues at coordinate 18,522 of JBNMQM010000022.1, read as the reverse complement.
GTACGTGGCCCCAGGTGTCTGGGCTAACAGCCTCGACATTCTTGACGCCGTTGGTGTATTGCCATTTTGTGGCGCCAAGGGTAGTCAGAAATCGAAGTGCTGCATCATTGGTCATATTAGGCTGCTGGTAGGCCGCCTTAACATTCTTCCAAAATGCATTGTCCAGACCCTTGTTCACTGATTTTCGATCGGCCCAATAAGCTTTAATCGGCTCCCAAAAGTTGTTGTCGATGCCTTCATCGTAGGCATTACCGTTTTGTATGATCAAACTCTCGATACGCTCGGGCTGGCTGCTGGCGATGCGAAATCCAACGGGCGCGCCATAGTCCATCAGGTAAACGCTAAATCGATCGACGCCGATCTCATCGACAAACTCTGTCATCAGTCGCGCGGTGTTATCGAATGAGTAGTCGAACTCCGCAACGTCAGGCATCGAGCTAAAGCCGTACCCCGGGTAGTCAGGCGCCACGACGTGATAATCCTGCGCCAGTTCTGGAATGAGATCTCGGAACATATGCGATGAAGTCGGAAAGCCATGTAGCAGAAGCACGGTCGGCTTGCTGGGGTCGCCCGCCTCTCGATAAAAAATGTTTACGTCTTCAATCGAAACGGTCCGGTACTTAACATCCGGCACATTTTCAGCGTGGGTGAAACTTGTGAACACTAATGTGCTCATAAAAATACTGACGATGGCTGCTGCTCTCTTAATTTTCATTTGCCTGTCCCTTTTTTATTAAGTGATGTTCATTTGACGAAACTCGATTCGTTACTGTTTTAAACCCATTTTTCTAAGTGCACTTTTCTCGGTACACGGTTTTCTGCTACCGGTTGAGATTGCTTTTAAAGGCCGATACGACGATCACTGGCATTGATCGGAATGTCATTGGCGCTCATGTCGCGTCGAGTCATGTAACCATCTGCGTTGAACTCCCAATGTTCGTTACCGTGGGTGCGATACCATTGGGCGGTATCGGCGTGTTGCCACTCATACTCGAACCGGACCGAAATACGATTGTCGGTATAGGTCCACAGTTCCTTCATGAGTTTGTAATGAAGTTCCGTCGTCCACTTGCGCTTAAGAAAATAAACAATTGCCGCAGTTCCTTCAAAAATTTCGTGTCGGTTACGCCAAACGCAGTTGGGCGAATAAGCCTGCGCGACTCGCTCTGGATCTAACGAGTTCCACGCGTCTTCGGCAGCTTGTACCTTGGCGAGTGCTGTTTCATGAGTAAAAGGTGAAAGTGGCGGTCTCTGCATGTCTGTATTCCAATTGAACGAGGCGTACTTTTTAGGCTTCTGCGACGCTCTGGACAAACCATTAGTTCTTGTGGAGACTAAGAAAAACTTAGGCTTGCCCATGCATCGACGAAACTATCCACTCAATGCGTTACGAGTATTCGAAACCGCAGCCCGTAACCTCAGCTTCGTGAAGGCTGCCGAGGAACTATCGGTATCCGCCGCTGCTGTGAGCCAACAAGTGAAAGTACTGGAAGATTATTTAGGCCAACCTTTGTTTCTGCGCAAGCCAAGAGGCTTGTTGTTAACGGAATCAGGACAACTTCTCCTATCAGAGCTGGGAGAAGTATTTCTCGGTCTGGATAAAGCCATCGCCAGAGTCACAGACAATGACGCACGGAGTTCGCTCACACTCAGTGTAGCGCCAACATTTACCGTCATGTGGCTGGTATCACACTTGCAACAATTTAATGAGCTCTTTCGAGAGATTGATGTTCGTATCTCTACCGGCCTTGGGTTGGTTGATTTCCAACGAGACGACTTTGATGCGGCCATAAGACTGGGTCACGGTGAATGGTTTGGCCTTGAGAAGATCAAACTCTTTGATGAATCCGTGACCCCGATGTGTAGCCCAAAGCTACTCGAGGGCCCCGATGCAATCCGCACACCGCAGGACCTCAGCAAACATACGTTGTTACACAACCATTCCATGGACTATGACCCTGATGCACCCACATGGGAAACCTGGTTGGCGGCAGCGGGTGTCGAAGGTGTAGATGCAAATCGGGGGACACACTACAGCCTGCCAGATCATGGCTTACAAGCTAGCATCGATGGCGCAGGAGTGGTTTTAGGGTGGGAGAAACTCGCCGCAAAGGATCTAGCAGCCGGTCGTGTCGTCGCGCCATTTGATGTGTCTCAATCACTGGGAAGCAGCTTTTATCTGGTTTATCCAGAAGCCTACTCTCGACGACCGCATATTGTCGCGTTCCGTGAGTGGCTGATGAAAGAGCTGGCAGCTTGAAGAACCATTCAGTGGTATGCAGGTTGCGATAGCGATAGCGATAGAATAATTCGAGCTTTTCAGATGTGGAGATGAGTTGATGCAAAGACCAGCCTTTATAAAAAACTATCGAGAACTAATTGATGAAGACAATTCGCGCTACACCGGCAGTGCTGAGCTGCTAAGCCAAGGCTCACCGGTAGGCAAAAAACTCGGCTTAACCAAAATGGGCATTCACGTTGAAACCCTTGCGCCCGGCAGAAGAACGTCATGGCCACATGCAGAGAGCCTAGAGGAAGAGTTTACTTACGTGATTGAAGGACACCCTCAAGTGTGGATCGACGGTCATCTACATGACTTGCGTCCGGGTGATTTTGTCGCGTTCCCGGCAGGGACAGGCATCGCCCACACTTTCCTGAATAATAGCGACAAGAATGCCCTGCTACTGGTCGGTGGCGAGGCGTCGAATCACGAAAACGAGATCTTTTATCCAGTGCACCCAAAAAGAAATGAGGAAATGAAAGAGGATGGTTGTTTTTGGCAGGATCACCCGCAGCATGAACTGGGACCACATGATGGGTTACCCGATAAACAACGTTAACGGTATAAGCGACGAAAAATCGCTTTATTAAACTTTACTTTTTGGTCTTCCAATTTGGTCCAGCCAATCGGTCAATGCATTCGGTCAATGCTGCCTTACTAAAACGCCATCGGGATTGCCGTTTCAAATTTTGCGCATGACCAAACCACTATTGAGTCATAACGGTGTATGGCAGGGTTAGTCATAAATGCTTGTCTACGCCAAGTCCCATATCATTGAAGACTCGGGCCGACGACGAACATAACGTAGTCCTCGGCTCCCGCAACGTGATAGGCCTGAAGAATTCTAGGTGCCTGTTTGATTCGTTGTTCGAGCGCCTCGTAAGCTTCTGTGCTCTCTTTGGCAAAGGTGATGGTGACAATCAAGCGCACGAGCGCATCATGGTTCAACTACCGTTAAGCATTGTCTCGACGTACCAGAAATGGAATCGGAGTGAATCAAAAGACCGATTTACTCCGGCGCCCAACATCGAGAAGACTCAGGACCCCGCTGGTCCCCTATTGCCTTAGACGCAATGCCTTTCTAGGGGGCCACGCGCCCGATGACAAGCCCATAGCGCAGCGCTGTACCCGATTCGTCTTAGTGCCGGCGAACAACATTGCTTTGGCAGGTCCAATACCAAGGTGTTGCCAGCAAGACGTTGACAGCCCTACCATCAGAGCAGTTACCGGTTGGGATGCAGGTGGGTTCGCAGCGGATAAGCTGGTGGAAAGCGAAGCTTAAAGGCCTATTTGTGGGCTTTTCCAGCCAAACTCAGAGGTGGAGATTAGAGTTGAATATACTCTAGCTCTCCGAGTCCTTCGTCGATAGAATCATCAAGATCAATGGACACAAAAACGAAACTCAATAATTCTAGTATGCGATCAGACCTGTTTCTTCAGTTCAAAGCTGGGGTCCCACGTGCGCAGCTCGCCAGACTATCGGAGCAGACAAGAACCAATGCTGCGGTGACCTTGATTCTCGTCGCAATCATTTTGATCTTCGTCCAGTCTCAACACCCATTGCCATGGCTCAATGCTTGGGCGCTGCTTCACGCTACACTCGTATTGCTGATGTTGTACAGATTTCGACGATCAAACCCGGCAAAACTTGATATTCCAAATAGCGAAACGAAAACATCCAAACGAGGTTTGAGAGCTGCGGTGCTATGCGCCGGTATATCGGGCGGCCTATGGGGTAGTTTGGCGCTTTTTCTGCCAGACCTCCCCATGCATCTTCAAGTCTTGTTGATGCTAGCAATAGGCGGAGTGTCGGCCGGTGCTACAGCAACGTTATCTGCCGTCATTCAAGTATCCATCACTTTTATTCTTTGCGCTTGCTTACCATTGATCACCTACCAGCTAATGTTAGCGACGCCTGTAAGCTATGCGCTTGCCCTTATCTTTACCGTCAATGCTGGCGCCATGATTAGCACTTCCTTTATTGTATTTCGCACAGTCACATCCTTACGGCATTCCGAGGAAAGATACCGCAATCTACTCAATGGGATACCAGACCCGATTACCATGCACAAAGACAATCGACTTATCTTCATGAATCAGGCAGCGCTGCAATTGTTTGGTTACGATTGGGAGGCTGCCCAACAGATGATGGTCAAGGACTTCATTATCCCCGATGACCATCACATTATGGACAGGAGAAGGTCACTTATGCTCGCAGGCGAATCTCCTCCGGCAGAGGAACTACGCTGTATAAAATCCGATGGTTCAATCATTACCATTGAAGCTCATGGCTACCTAACCATGTTCGCCAACGAAAAAACTCAACTTGCTATTTACCGAGACGTGACTGAACGAAAGAAAAATGATGATCAAATGGCGGAATATCGTCATAAGCTTGAACGCCGATATGAAAATCAATCCATTGAGTTGAAAGATAGCGAGACTCAGTTAAGACAAGCACAAAGAATGGAAGCAGTCGGTCAACTTGCCGGTGGCATTGCCCATGATTTTAATAATATTTTGACAGTCATTCTTGGCTACAGCGAACTCATTCTAGAAAAGATGGACAAGAGCGATCCTTGGCTGAGTCAGATCGAGCAGATCAATTATTCAGGAGAAAGAGCATCGCTGCTGACTTCACAATTACTTGCCTTCAGCCGTAAGCAAATACTACAACCCAAAGTAATGAGTATCACCAGCGTATTCCTGAATATCCAAGAAATGCTGCACCGAATTATTGGTGAACACATAAACTTGGAATTCCACTCGCCACCAGAAGTATCCAATGTCTGCGCAGACCCTGGTCAAATTGAGCAGGTCATCATGAATTTGGTGATCAACGCCCAAGATGCGCTGGCTCACGGAGGCAGCATTAATGTCGGCGTGAGTAACGTCATACTCCAAGATCAAGCTGCTTCTGCTTTTGACCTTGCCGCTGGCGAATACGTCATGTTGACGGTCAGTGACAACGGTAAAGGCATGGATAAAGAAACTCAAAATCATATTTTCGAACCTTTTTTCACAACAAAAATCCAGGGGGAAGGTACGGGCCTTGGATTGTCCACGGTGTTCGGCATTGTAAAACAGAGCGATGGTGGCATTATGGTCAGAAGCCGCCCAGGCAAAGGCACAGAATTCAGCGTCTGTTTCCCGGTTGAACCTTTGCCGATAGACCTCGTCGCAGAGAAACCCTTCGGCGCTTCCCGCAACGGAAATGAAACGATAATGATCGTAGAAGATGACCGGGTGATTGGTGAACTTCTTGATACAGCGCTAACCGAATTGGGTTATTCCGTGATTGTCAAAGATGACTGCGACGACGCATTGGCATTTTTAGATTCGTACGCTGATCCTATTGACCTGCTCATCACGGACATCGTGATGCCGAAAATGAATGGGTTAGAGCTCGCTGCAAGAGTCGTTAAAGCTCGGCCAAATATTTCAGTCTTGTATGTTTCTGGCTACGATCAGCAGTTGATCGCCGAGGACCTACACGGCAGGTTCTTACAAAAGCCTTTAGCCTTAAAGGATCTATCAGAAAAAATACGAGAAATTTTGGATGATGAGAAAAAATCGAACGACCCCACTTCCTTTATCAGCAAACACTAATAGCAAATTCAGTATTCGGGGGATGAGACAGTCAACTGAAACACCTGCCCAGATGAAAAAATCGTTCTATTTTGAATCTCTTTCCTGACCCCACCTCTTCAGCGTTTCGTCGTCTGAATTTTCAGGCTCCATAATGTCCGTTGTTGGGTCACCTTTAAAATAGATGAGTTTTTCAAAGTTTCATCACCAGCGGGTTATCGAGTTATCGCCTTAGCACAACGTGGCTAGAGTCCGGGCACAAGGCCAACCTAGCAGGCGGAATTTAATTTGGCGCTCCCAATGACCGCCGAGTCAGGGCGCGTCAGTACAGACGCTATACGAGCAGGGCCGTTGGAATGATCAGCAGAGCCGTGTTAGCGTCAGATTAAAATAACTACACATGCCCAGCTCTAGACTCGACCGGACTTTACTCCGAGCGCACCACTTCCTGTATGCTCAAAGTGCTCAAAGTGCTCAAAGTGCTCAAAAAATAATTAGAAAAGGAGCTCACTCTTGGATTACGAAGTACGTGTTAAAGGCGCAGCGACAGCCGGTCTTGATATCGATCTAGCGTCACGGCAGTTTGCCAAAGTCTTTAAGACCGAAGTAGAAAAAGCCCACAAGATCATTACCTCGGGCAAAGTAGTTTCGTTACGGAAAAATTTATCGCTTGAACGTGCCGAAAAAATACATGCGGTGTTAACCAAAATCGGGCTCAGAGCGGTCATCCATCCCGCCCCAATCAAGGGAGCTGAACTGTCACTGGTTGCGGAACCTGAATTGGATAAGCCCACTGAGTTGTCTTTAGCACCGGCACCGGAGCTCGATACGCCATCAGTACCTCAACAAGCACGTGCGGTGCAGAGCCCCTCTTCGTCTAACACTGATTCACCCACCACTGATTCAACTGCCATCAATATTGCAAAGAAACAGATAAAAGAAGCGGATCCAGAAATTGAGGTCAAATATGACGATGAGCTTCCAGAAGTCAACGTAGTACCCATCGGTAACGGCTTTACCTGGATTGCAGCTGGCTTCAGGTTAATGAAACAGCATCCTTTGGCGTGGATTCTTGCCAGCGCAGCGGCGATCTTCATCAACGCTGGGGTTGGTCTGATACCGGTGGTTGGACCTTTTTTGTCTCTCGCTTTATGGCCGGTTCTATTCGGCGGACTCATGGTAGGCGCTCACAAGCAGGCTAAGGGGCAGCCATTTAGTGGCTTCAGCTTCCTAAATGGGCTTAGTGCACAACCCATCCAGCTCGTGCTGGTCGGTGCTGCCTATTTGGTGTTTTATGGTTTGTTGATTGGGTTAATGACCGGCACGTTTATTCTAATGGGAGACGACGTAGGTACAGTGACATTATTCATCATCACCTGGTCAGCTTCATTTCCACCAATGATGATTCTATTTTTCGCACCTACCTTGGTCGCTGTTAACAATATCTCCGCGTACCAAGCATGCAAGCTGAGTCTGATGGGCGGACTAAGAAACGCTCTGCCATTCATGCTGTTCTGCATAGGTCTCATCGTCATTTTGCTATTAGGCGTTCTTGTTGTAGGTGTTGGCTTACTCGTATCCATGCCGATTGCCATCGCATCAATGTACGCCGCATACTGCGATATATTTGATTAAGCCTTTTCGCTGAACGCTCAAAGAATCACACGCCACCTTGGGCGGTGACCGCTTGAACTTGTTGCAGTTCTTCCTGCGCCAGCGGTCCAAATTCCATTGCTCCGGCATTGTCCTGAACCTGCGCAACGGTTCGGAAGCCAGGGATTGGGATCATGCGATCATCCAGCGCCCAGATATAAGCCAACGCACCTTGCGCCATTGTGCGACCAGCGGAAGTTAGAATTTCTCGAAGTGCTTCTACAGTCTTCAACGGCTTAGCAAAACGATCTTGTTTAAAATCCTTGAGCGCTCGAATATCGTCTTTTGCAAAGGTTGACTCGGTGGTGAATTTTCCGGTGAGGACACCCTGGTTTAACGGGTCTTTGTTTATCCCAGCGAGATCGTAATCCGTGCAGAGCTTTCTTATTTCTGCGTTATCTTTTAGCGCATTGAGGCTGAACTGAATGGACGTGCAATGTTCGCCGTCGGCGAAGACACTAGCGCGATCGAGAAGGTCTGTGCTCCATCCATACCATCGAATTTTCCCCGCAGTGACGAGGTCTTCCAACGCGCCACGTATCTCCAGTGCGAGCGAAGGTTCGTAGTTACCGAGGTGAAATTGATAGATATCAACGTAGTCTGTATTGAGCCGTCGCAGACTGTTTTCGATGTCATCGCGCACGTTTTCAAGCGCTTTGCTGTCGTCCGCATAAATGAATTTCTCTGCTTCATTGACGATGTGGCCAAATTTTGTCGCGATGACTGCAGAATCTCGTTTGCCCGCTAGCGCCTGCCCGAGAATAACTTCACTATGTCCCGCGCCATAATTAGCAGCGGTATCGAAGAAGTTAACACCACAGTCCAGACCAGCGTGGATAGCACTGATAGATTCAGCATCATCGACCTTACCCCAGCCCGCCGGCCATGCTGCCTGTCCCGGTTGAGCCCAATCGAAAGGACCGCCAATTGCCCAGCAACCCATACCAACTGCACTCACTTGGATGCCGCTTTTACCTAGTGTTCTTTGCATATTACAGTCTCTGTTATGACATTGAGAAGCGTCTCTTTTTTTGAGCAAAGCGTCCGGAGTATAGTGCCAGCCGCACAGTTTTTCGATCAGCTAATGACTATCACAGAGATCGATATATAGTGGTTATGTTCGGCATCGCTAATGTGCGATCCTTTGAGCGAGCCTCCCTACTAGTAATGGCTCGATTTTTGCCGTTAAAGATTCATCGCCGATCGTTGGAGAAAAACATGGTTAGAAAGACCCTAATTACACTATCGCTTGTGATGGCGCTCGCTGGCTGTGCGTCTCAATCTGACAGTGCACCAGATCAGGTCTCGCCATGGAGCAAAGGCGCAATCGCAGCAACCGCCAATCCTTATGCGACGGACGCAGCAATCTCAATACTGGAACAAGGCGGCCATGCGGTTGATGCTGCAATTGCCGCACATCTGGTACTGGGCTTGGTAGAACCACAGAGTTCTGGGATCGGCGGAGGCGGCTTTTTACTCGCTTATGACTACGACACTAAATCACTGTCGTTTCACGATGGTCGTGAACAAGCACCGTCCGGCGCGACCGTCGATATGTTCATGAAAGACGGCAAGGTCATGGGGTTTTTTGAAGCATGGCAAAGCGGCAAAGCTATTGGCATTCCCGGTGCAGTCGCCATGTACAAGCAAGCGCATGATGCCCATGGGAAGCTCGCCTGGAAAAAATTGTTTGAGCCTGCCATTCAGCTGGCTACCCGTGGATTTGTCGTGTCACCGAGAATGTCAGGAATGCTCGATCGTTTGAAAGGCCGAGTTCAACTTAGCGAGCACCCTGCTCCCTCAGCTTATTTCTATCCAAATGGGGAGTCACTGAAACCCGGAGATGTTCGAGACAATCCTGACTACGCAGCATTGCTAACGCGTATTGCAACTGAGGGAATCGACGCTTTTTACCGCGGCGAAGTGGCGCAGGCAATGGCCACGGCAGCAACATCAGAACCCAACCCCGGGACTCTATCGATAGAGGATATCGCCGCTTATCGCGCAGTCGATCGTCCTGTTATTTGTGGCGACTTCCGCGACACGCAGATATGTACAACGTCACCACCCTCATCCGGCGGCGCACAGATCATGATTGCTGGACTGTACGATCACCTAGTAGCGGGCAGCACTTTACGGGATGACAAAATTACAGCATTGGTGGATGCCCAAAGACTCGCTTATGCGGACAGAGACTTTTACTTTGGTGATCCTGATGCGGTCACGATTCCTCTAGAGGACCTACTTGACCCACGCTATCTAAAGGCACGGGCTAAAGATCGATTCCCACCAGCTGCGACACCTGTGCAAGGTGATCCTGCGGCGGTACTCGGTCGTTTGGCAAGCCTAGACTGGGGTGCAGACACGACTCAAGAACCCGCCGGAACGACCCACCTTTCCATTGTAGACGGCAAAGGTAACGCTGTTTCTTTAACAGCGACAGTGGAAGCGCCATTCGGGTCGTCTCGATGGGTCCACGGTTTCCTGTTGAATAACGAAATGACGGATTTTGCGCGGGAAGTATCTGAAAACGGGAAAATACCTGCTAACGCTATCGCACCTGGCAGACGACCACGTTCCTCAATGTCGCCCACCATGGTTCTGGATGCCGGTGGGAATTTGTTGATGGTTACCGGATCTCCTGGCGGAAATTCGATTCCTGCATACGTCGCCAAAACAATCATCGGTGTTATGGCCTGGGACCTGTCCGCCCAGGAAGCTGCCGACCATGCCAATATTATTGCACGGGGTAAGCGAGTTCGGGTTGAAACCGGTGTTGGAGATGGCAAAGCAATCGCCGCTATGCTGAACAAACGCGGTTATGACGTGCAGGAACGGGAAGGCGAGAACTCCGGAATACACCTGATCGTGGTTCGGCCAGACGGACTTGAAGGCGCAGCTGACAAGCGCCGCGAGGGGACTGTTCGAACCCTGCCCTAGCCGGACGCTAGTTTATATTCGTGCCATGATCGCAGTAGACTCGGCGACGAACCCCATTAGCTTTACATTGTAGAGCGTTGCATCAGTACAATAGTCAGGCGAATTGGTTGCTGCACAATCATTTAATAGGATGCAGTCGTAGCCGAGAAAACTTGCGTCGGCTAGAGTGTGATAAACGCACTGATCAAGATTAACCCCGGCAAAGAGCAAAGTGTCGACACGAAGACCGCGCAATATCGAATCCAAAGGCGTATCCCAGAAGCCCGAGAGTCGGTACTTGTCTACATGAACATCACCCGCCTCTGCACTAAGTTCGCTAACGATTTCTGTCGCTGCGGTATCGCGAGTAAGAAAGGGCTTGGGATCAGACAACTGACCGCGGTTAAAGGCGTATCGAACATTCGGTGGTAAGTTCGTCTCATCCAGTCGATTGCCCCAGTTCACCCAAACGACCGGCACAGAATGTTTTCTCAGAGCCGGTGCCAATTCAGACAAGCGACCGATGGCTTGATGGCAAGCCCGATCTGCAGGTTCCTGCCCGGGCCGTGGATCACAGAAAAACTTTTGCATATCAACAATGATCAGAGCTGTGGCCGCAAGGTTAATACGCAAGGGAATATGATCTGCTGAGAATTCGATGGCGTGCTGCTTGGCAACATCTCGAGTCAGATCCATCGTACCTTGCGACAAACGCCAAGCATTGTGAGCTACAGGACCAAGATCAGTCATAAAGTTTTGGCTGTCAGAATAAGAAGCAGAAAGTATCTCATGAATGATTACCACTTGAGTACAGCGCTTGAGTTAGACACCCTAGTAAACTCGAAATTTAACAATGCGGGTGTCATTCCAGTGATTTACCGCAGAAGCTAATCGTAAAACTGTTGATCTTGTTAAAACCAGCGGCAAGCGTAATATCAAGATGTGATATTAAAGAGCTTGATGAAAATAACGAGGGTTTAGCAATGGCAGATTACGAAATCCAAGCGGAAGACGGGCGTGCAATAAGTTTCGCGGACTTTGGCAAGCCGGGTGATATCGCAGTGTTGTGCTGCCACGGAGGCCCAGGGTCCAGGATGGAAATGAAAGCGTCTGCTGAAGAAGCAAATTCAGCAGGTTTTCGGCTCATCGGCGTAGACCGGCCGGGTTACGGAAAATCAACCGCACTGCCGGGCAGAAGTATCAGTGACTGGACTAAAGATGCATTGGCGATTGCCGATCATTTGGGGTTGCACAAGTTTATGACCCTCGGCAATTCAACGGGCGGTAGCTATGCGCTCGCAATCGCATCAGTTGCGCCAGATCGGGTGCTCGGTGTCATGGTCGGTTGCGGGATGTCCGATATGCACTGGGCTAACACGGTTGAAGAAGCAAGGATGCCCGCTTCCGGATCTATCTGGCGCGCAACGAACCGGGACGAGTACCTTACGATAGCCTCGGATCAATTTGGCGAGCACGGCGAGAAGATGCTTGAGCCTGCCCCAGATGCGCCGCCAATGTTGAGTCCACCGGATTTAGCGCTTGTTTCGGATCCGGCCTATGGGGCAAATGATCCCGATAACGAGCCCTTTCGACAGGGTGTAGTGGGCTACGCGGATGATCGAATTGCTGATGGTCCGCAGACTGGGTGGTCAAGTTTCGACATCAACAAAGTGGTTTGCCCAGTGATGATCATTCATGGCGAGCAGGATTGGATAGTCCCCATCAGTCATGCTTACCATACCGCGAGTTTACTAGAAAATGCGCTGATCAAGACATTCCCCGAACATGGACACTTAAGCCTCGGCACAGAAATAGTTGGAGCACTGGTAGAACTACTGGCGAGGGTTGAGCTAGAACCCACCTAAAGCAATGAGGTGATTCTTTCACCCTACCTTTATTACCCTTAAGTTATAGGTCGCTTTTTCGCGGACCCGGAAAAAAGCGATTGGTGCGCTGCTGATACGCTTTATAACCCGGCCTTTTCTCTAACGAGTAGTGCTCTGAAGGAATTGCACCAGTCACATACACTAACGTGTTGTACATGGTTCTGGACGTAAGCAGCAGACCAACGCCCAGCAACAACCACAGCATGGTATTTTCTAGACCCTGCAGGGCAAACCATGAGGGTAGCGCTGCGATCACCAGACCATTCCACACCATCCATTCAGCAAAGTAATTAGGATGCCGGCAATAGCGCCACAAACCCACATCGCACACCTGAAGTTTTTTCTCCGCGCGTTTCATCTCTCGCAAAAACCGGACCTTCTGGAAATCAGCGACTGACTCCATCGCAAAGGCCAAGAGAGCGATCGTCAGACCGAGCAGTTCAAACACAGAAAATGCACTATTGGGATTGGCCGCGATGATAAATACCGGCAGCGCCAGAAAAGAGGCATTAGCCAGCCCTTGAGATAGAGCGTCTACCTGCAGCGCTAGACCTACATTGGTTTTGCCATCGTTCTCCCAGCGCAAGCGTTGATATTGATAGCGAGGAAATTCCTTCTTAAGCAAACCAAGCCGCCACAAATTGAGTGCTCCTATGCCCATACGCAGTCCGACCAGAATCACCAATATCGTCACAGCGAGTGACCTCAGCCAATAACCATCACTATAGACATAACTGACACAGGCCAATAGCACCAGACCCCAAGGCCAACCAATATCAACATAGCTCATGCGTCCCGTGAGCCAAATTGGAACACACACCACGGCGGCAAACAGGATCAGCTGTCCGACTCCATTGACAAGCCCGAGCTGGGAAAATGTCTCAGTCGACAGGATCAATACCCATCCCAACAGAAAGGGATAAAGCGGGCGAAAATAATTCATGGTGAAAACCTTATGGTCAGAAGGTACAAGATGCGTTTAGAGCTTAATCAGAAGAGCATAGCGAGGCTCATTATCACTTCAGCATTGTATCCGACTGCAGCACACTCGCATTGAGTAATTGCTGACCAAAACGCACTAGACCTGCGGAGAGGAATTTTTTGCATCTGTTTGGCAAAATGATCCACGTTGTTCGGTACTGCTGAACGCTGGATCTTCCTCCGAGTAAAACCGGTGTAATCACCTCGGTAACGAAGGTCTACAAGTAAATTTTTGATGCTATCGGCATAGACTCTCCAAGTCTATTGGTCCATAACGTTCTACGACATCAGCCTTTTCGCAAATCCTTATAACTTCGCCTTCCAACTCATTATAGACAAGTCCGAACAACACTTTTTGTTGGGCCGGCGTGATCTCGAGTTGACCTAGATCGTTCTCATCTATGGTTTTTTCAGCGAGCGCCCCTTGCAGACCTGCCAGTTTAGACAGGGCGGCTAATTCGGCCGAAGATATCCCTGCACTGAGTAAATCCTCTCGTGCTTCATGGCTTGAGCGCTCTTTCATATCGTAGCCACGCCCAATGGTTGCGCCGGATGTGGGACTGGGCACATGAAGAACGCGGCTACGATAACGATTTCCCGGTAGCTCCATACCTTCCGAAGCAAACGTCAGTTGCCCACGCGTCATCGTGAACTCGTCTTTTAGGCGAGCCTTTACCGGCTTTCGTTTCTTTGGTTGAGGAGACGTTTTCTCACCGCTCAGCTAGGTTTCAGTTATCGTACTCGCTACCTATCCCCAACCGAAGTCACTACAGCTACGCCTAATTGTGAGTCAGCAATTGGGAGGTGATGACCTCCTGCAGTGACCAATGCTAATCTGCAGCGATGTAATTAACATTCATTAAAAGAACGGAGATTCAACAATGTTAAGGGATTTATCAGGAAAGATTGCCTGGATCACGGGCGCCGGCACAGGTATCGGTGAAGCTTCTGCCGTTGCCTTGGCCGAAGCCGGCATGCACGTTGTACTGTCTGGCCGACGCCCTGAAAAATTAGCCGAAGTGGCTGCACTTTGTAATGAGCATGGACATGGCCGGGCCAGTATCGAGATATTGGACGTGGCCGATAAAGATGAGGTCTCATTAGTCGCACAACGCATACTAGCGGCACATGGTCAAATCGATGTCATGGTGGCCAGTGCTGGTATCAACGTAAAACAGAGAAATTGGCACAATCTGAGTGTAGAGGATTGGGATAGCGTTATTCGGATTGACTTAGATGGCGCGTTTTATTGTTGCAAGGCTGTACTACCGGCGATGAAAGAACAAGGTGATGGCTTGATTATCAACATTTCCTCCTGGGCAGGTAAGCATGTGAGTATCGTGACCGGGCCAGCCTATACAGCTGCTAAACATGCCATGAATGCGATGAACGAGAGCATTAATATGGAAGCTGGGCTGCACGGGGTTCGAGCGTGTGCGGTATGTCCCGGCGAGGTTGCGACACCTATTTTAGATAACCGGCCCATTCCAGTTAGCAGCGAGGATCGCGCCAAGATGGTTCAGGCTGAAGATTGCGGTGAGCTAATCAAGTTCCTGGCGCAAATGCCCAAGCATGTCTGCATTAACGATGTAACGATTAGCCCAACTTGGAACCGAGGTTATGTGGCCGCGGCTAAAACCCAATTACCTAAGGACTAAGTCATAAATGACAGCTAACACGACGGCCTATGAGCCATTCACGCCTTTAATATTTGGACTCACCGCCAGCTTTGCATTTTTTGTCGGCTACATCGTTTTCGGCTGGGAAGGATGGGGTGTACCTGCAGCTAGAGAACAAGCGATCGGTGAAATTTCGAGATGGTGTGAGCGAGTGCAGCCCGGATTGTTTCGTGAACCGGTGAATGCGCTCAGCAATATTGGCTTTATGGTCGCGGGCCTGTGGATGCTTTGGCTGTTAGGCCGAGACGTTAGACTAGGACGAACCGGCGCGATGTTTGGTCACAGCCCTATTGCACTGCTTTATGCGGGGGCGGCTATTTGGTTAGGTCCAGGGTCCCTACTAATGCACGGCACCCACACGGCGTGGGGAGGCTGGGCCGACAACCTCAGCATGGTGATGTACATTTTAATCCCCTGGCTGATAAACGTTTCAGTTATGGGGCGCTGGCCGCCCAAACAAGTATTGGGCATCTACGCAGCTTTGGTGATGGTTTACGGGCTTGGGCGCGCTATGTATGGTGGGGGCTTAGGCATCAATCTCGACTTCTTTGGACTATCGATTGCCTTCTGGATCATCAGTGAAATTTTGTATCGGTTCTGGTCCCAGTGGCTTCGCTTTCTCTCAGGGTTTGCCGGTTTTGTTGTCGCTGGCGTGTTTGGCATTACGCCATTGGATATGTTGGCAGAACCCGCTAAATTTTGGTGGGTCACCCTGTTCTGGTTACCCGGCCTGCTTGCCGCAGGGCCTGCCGAGGCTCGACGTGCCTATCTACCCTGGTTTGCTTTAGGTGTGGCCAGCTATATGAGTGCGTTTGCGATTTGGCAGACGGGTAAAGTCGGTCATCCTTTATGTGATCCCGATTCACTTATTCAGGCGCACGGTATCTGGCATCTACTATCCGCGGTCGCGACGGCGTGTTTTTTCATGTTTCTGCGGACCGAACACAAACAACAGCCTAATGAAACAACGGAAAATTAATTGCCCAACACTTTAACAATACCCAAACACTTTACTCTGGCCGTTAATTTTAGGATTGGAATAGGATCATGATGCCAGACTGGAAATCAGAAGACCTCGCGAAATTGCCCCGCGAAGGCGAATTCTATCTACGTGGATCGGACATGACTCGACTGGAAACTTTTGTCGATGCTGCTTTCGCTTTTGCCGTCACCCTGCTGGTCATCTCCGTGGATTCTATCCCAGATAATTACGACGCCTTCATTAACGCGCTTCTTCAGTCGCCAGCATTTGTCGCCTGCTTTTTTCAGCTGATAATGTTTTGGCTGGGTCACCGTGCTTGGAGTCGTCGGTACGGACTTGAAACATCCAGAACACTGTGGATTTCGCTGCTGTTGGTCGCTGGAACCTTAATTATTGTTTACCCTCTACGCGTTATGTTTGGCGCAGGCATGGGCTTTGTATCTAATAATTTTTTCCCAGGCCCTTTCGAGTTTACTTACAGTCAAATCCGCATAGTCTTTATCTTGTATGGTTCTGGTTTCGGTTTTCTCTGCGCACTAATTGCTGGTCTATTCTGGGAAGCATGGCGAAACGCAGATCAACTAGCATTGACAGACAGAGAGCGTTTTGCGACACGGGCTGATGTCATAGGCTGGATGATTTTATCCAGCATGGGCATGACCTCAATACTGATCGCTATCCTCGCCGAAGACAACTGGGTTGTGCTTTCAGGTTGGATCTATCTACTGCTTGCCGTCATCATGCCCCTGCACTCTATGGTTGAGAAGAGAGCCTTGAATAAAAAGTTCGGTGGCAGTTAACTGCCCCATCGGACCGAACCAACAACCATGCGTGCAAAGTTTACTCCGGCACTTTACTCTCCATAGAAGGAACTCATATTTGAACCCCAGTTACTGTTTCATCGCCTAGCAAAAAAGGAGAAACCGCCATGAAGAAAATTTCGCCCGTCATCAGAGGCGTCGTAGAAATCGTGGCGACATTTTCCTTGCTGGCTACATTGGTCATTGTGGTCATGGAGTTATCTACAAATGAAAAAGCCACACGCTCAGCCACCACAAGTAAAGTAGCGCTTTCACTCAGTGCGTGGTATTCGGATATCGGCCTAGAGCGTGTTGGTGACGCAGTCTTCAGAAAAGGAACGGTAGAGCCGGAGTCGATATCGGATGAGGACTTAGCCGATTTCTTATACCTGTTGCACGGTGGAATGTTGCTTTATCAAAATGCCTTTATCCTAGGTCAAGAGGGTACATTAGACAGCTCCCTCCAAGTCGTCACCTTAGGCACGCTTTCGGCACTCATCAACCAACCCGGTTTCCAGTTCTACTGGGCACAAAGACAATCAACCTTTACGAGGTCGTTTCGAGATTACGTCGATAACCTTGAAACCCAGGATGGGTCAAAGATAGGGGGCATGTATGACTAGGTGCTTATCGAAAAAAAATAGTTGGGACCAGGCTGTCAGATGACTTTCTTTGAATTTCTAATGGTTCTCGTGGGGCTTGTTGGCGCAATCGCCATATCGGTGATTTTGATCTATCTCGGCCATATCACTCGTAACTGGCACCTGGTCAAAAATCCTGCGCTATTTTTGATGTTGGCGTTATGGTTGATCTTTAATGTCATTGGCCATCTGAGCGGAATATGGGCCTATCGATTTGTCGATATGGAAATGACCTCTAGTGTCTTCATCCTTGTAGCACCCGTTATTTTCTTTACCCTCGCAGTCACAACGCTCGTGCCAAGCACGGTCAAGGATAATGAAGAAATCGATCTAGATCTGGTCTATTTTTCGACTTCTCGCAGCGTATTCTGCTTTCTCGCGCTGCATGAGTCCGCTGCACTCGCTGCTGACTTCCTTCCCGGCGTTACTGGCGCGCCACCTGCTCTCTTTATGCTACTGATGATTGCTATCTTCCTCATCGGTATGACGACACAACATAAAGGCGTTCACTACGGGCTTTTGACATTAGTTATCGCCTCCCAAGCCCTCCCCGCCATTCTCCCTAACGCTTAGTGTTCTTAATCGGGGCACTTGGAAAATGCTAAAGGAAGGGGGGAACGGTATAGATCGAGTAAGACTCAATATTGGTATTTTTCAGAGGCAACAACACATGAGTGAAAAAGCGTTCGAGTTTGCATCAATTGGTGTGGCGACCGTCTTTACCCCGCTGTTTTTTGTCGTTGCCGTACCGGCGTTAATGTCGGACTTCGATATCATTGGTGCGTTTGAGGCAGGTTTTGTAAATCGCTACTCATCGTGTTATTCGGCAGATATCATTCTATGTTGAATAGCACGGGCAATCTGGGTGACATATGAAGCTAAGGTATATTCAGTCAGACATGGGTGGGTTTACTCAGTTTTAGGCCTTGTCCACTGGTGTGGCTTTGAGGGTTCCACTCTACCTAGTGTTCGTAATCGACAGATACAACAGACTAGCAAAGCTGCCTAACATGCAGTTGAAACCGATACTCGGCCTGCGGGGTATCACTCTAACAGCCATAAGATTCATCGAAATTGAGACGTAGATATGAAATTTTTTACAAAAAGCATTT
>JBNMQM010000021.1:0-68726 GCA_051278195.1 Candidatus Azotimanducaceae bacterium | reverse complement strand
TCTTTGCCGCTAACCAAAAAGGGCAGTTGCTCCACACATACTAGTCAATGACCCCCCGGTTACGCGTAGTTGCGAAATTTAGCTGATGGCCTCACGCCATCAATCAAAATATAAAGAACAACCATGCAGCTCTAGCCTTCTCAATGCCTGACTATGGCAGGCACCGGTTGATTACCGTGAATAGGCCAGCTTCCCGTGGCCGCACTAATCGTAAGGTTATCGACTCGAAGGAACTTCGCACTACAGATTTTGGGCGCCACATGGACTCAAATTTCGACCTAGCACTGCGCGCACAATGTTTGTAAGATTTTTCCTACAGAAAGCTTTTAAACGAATACATACACTTAGTTCTCATTTTTCATCAGGGAATATTCATCATGAGATACTTAACTGAGCAAGAAACCACCGAAGTCAGTGGGGGAATAGGGCCGGTAGGTGGAGCGATCATAGGAGGTATTGGATACGCGGCAGGAAATGCGATGACGGGACAGAACTTTTCTTGGGCTGCTTTCTCGGCCGCTGTTACCCTAGGTGCTGTAACGTCAGGATTTAGCGCGCTAGGCGGAGCACTAACAGGCGCAGCTAGTGTTGCACGGTTCGCACATGCCTCTGCTATAGGAACTCTTTCTAGCAGCGCTGTTTTTAATGTGGTCAGTTCAATCAGTGGTGGTGGTGGTGGCGGTAGTAGGATGGCGACAGGCTCCCACATAATGGATAAATATAAGTAAGATGTCTGATATCGTTTACGGCGCAATCATTGGAACCTGCTCGGTCCTTGCCGTGTTGCTTTGGCTTCGTCGGATTGAACAAAAGATTCAAACAATAGCGCCGATAAACGAAGGTTCAATCCGAGTATCGACGGCTTACAGATGCTTCGTACTGCTCCTTATTGCTTTAGTAGCTATATCGGCCCAATACCTGCTTCAACTTGATGGGCAAGACGATTTCGAACATACAGTCTTGTACATCTTTGTTGCCATCAGTATCGTTTTCGTACTTCAAATGTTTATAGACGCATTTCTTCTAACAACAAGCTTCGACGATAAGGGTCTTATCGGCAAAGACGTCTTACAACGAGAAACACTGATCGGCTGGGCAGACATCGAGACAGTAAATCTAGATACAACATTCAATGTCTTTATAGTTAATGGGAAGAACAAAAAAATTAGGTTCAGTAAGTTTTGTGAAGAAATTTACTCTCTACTGCAAAAATTAGAAGCCCACTCTCCCGTGCAAGCATCAACTGAAGCTGTGACAATTTTTCTGGAAAAAAACTCGAAAACTTAACGGGAGTACTTACAGGCATGAGGTCCCCAGCAGTTACCTGACATTGTCACCAATGTAGGTCGATCTCGATGCCTCCGGTTTGATTTATAGTGCCCTTAATAATCAATAGTTCGCCGCATAAGTCTATCAACGCGCGCACCCCCCCCAAACACCAAAGGGACAATGACTCACTAGGGAGACCTTGCTTCTCTGGTTTTTCCTACCTCGGCGCAGGACCGACCCCAATGCGGGTATCAACCAGCCGATTGGGCGTTGCCCCAACAAAGCCATTATTCGCGTCACCTTCAAACCAGCCGGAGATATCAACAACCACATTCGAATCGACCAGACTGGTTAAGCAGACTCGGCCATTTTCCCCGACTGGTGCAGTGACATTATTTGCGACAACATCACCGGTCAGATAGTTGAGATTTGAGGCATTGGGCTGAGTGACACCACAAGGGAACACTGTGACAAAACCATTGCCGGTGGGACGCACTACAGTGATATTCAAAGCTGCGGCCGTAGCGCCCACTGGCACTGTTTGCGCCGAGCCTTGAACCGACAGTATTTCACCACGAATAGGGATTTCAAGGATTTGCCCTCGTCTCACAACACTCGCCTGCCCACCTGTACCGTTTCTGGTGTCCACCAATCGTTTCGGTGTACTGCCGATGAAGCCACCCGTAAACCAACCGGCTAGGTCTACCACAATGTCGGTTTCTGCAAGCGTGAAAATACATACCTCGCCACTCGCACTCACCGGTGCGATCACACCGTTTGGCACAATTTTTCCCGTCAGGTAATTCAGGTTCGACGCTTCAGGCCGGGCAACATCGCAGGGGTATACGGTTAGATGCCCTCCTGCTGAGGGGTTTACTGCTGTCACATTCAAAGCCACTGCGACACTATTTGAAGGTATTTGAGTCGACACACCTGCTGCTGTCTGAACTTCTATTTCGGTAACTTTTACCCGCAATGGATTGGCCGGCGTTATCCGCGCAATGGTCGATGTACCGGTGCCAATTCGTGTATCTATCAGTCGTTTAGGCGTGACACCGACAAACACATCACCCGCAAACCACCCTGCGATATCAACAACCAAATCAGTTTCTCTAAGCGCAGAAAAACAAACTTTACCATTCGACCCCACCGGTGCTATGACACCATTTGCCACAACCTGCCCTGTTACGTAGTTGAGGTTCGACGCATTTGGTTTGTCGACGCTGCATGGCCATACTGTGATGAATCCATCAGCGCTTGGCTTAACTACTGTCACATTCAGTGACACCGCCGTCGCATTGGATGGTACTGTCAAAGCTGAACCATCCGGTGCTGACAAACCACGCCCCGTCACCGTTAGCTCTAGAATAGTATTCGCCATGAGCTTGACCGGAATATCAGAATTATCGCCAACGCCATCGCCATCCGTATCCACACTCTCAAGATTGTCGAGTGGAAACGCATCGTCTACATCCAGCACGTTGTCACCGTCGTCGTCGGTATCTTCATTGTTACCCGTACCGTCATTATCGGTATCGGCAAACTCAGCAGCATTCATTGAAAATGCATCCGAGACATCGGGCACACCATCGTTATCATCATCGGCATCTGTACTATCGGGTATGCCATCGCCATCAAAATCAGGCTCGCTGTTGGAGCTTGCTTTGTCGATCGTGACGAAGATGCTGGAACTGACGGTACCCGTGAAATTAATGGTTGGGGTGTCCGTGAATGCTCCTCCGAAATCTGTCCTCGGCAACGCTGCAATCTCATCTACCACCTGCATACCGTCGCCAATGACGCGAGCAAAGACCGTGAACCCGCCGTTTTGATTGTCGAGATTAGCTGAATTGTTAGCCAGGTTGACGAACCATTGGCTGGTCGCTGAATCGGGCCCTGCGGCAGTCTTTGCCATAGCGACCGTACCGCGAATATTCGATTCACCAAATTCATTGACGACGGGCTCGTCAACCGCAATGCCCGGGGCTGAACTGGTGAAAGGGTCGAAGGCAAAACCGCCACCCTGAACAATAAACCCAGGCACAGAGCGATGAAAAAAGGTACCGTCGTAAGCACCTCTTTCAACGTAGTTTAGGAAATTTTGTACCGTGTTAGGCGCATCATCCGCGAGTAATTCCATCTGGAACGTACCGAGCGGCGTCTCAATAGTGACGACACTATTATCGGCGGCAAATAGAGATGAGCTGAAGAAAAAACTGAAAAACCAGACTAAATGCTTCAAACCGCTTCCAAAAATGACAAGGCTACCAAATATAGACATCACAAAGTTGATTTCTATTCCGTTTCCGACGAAGAATGAGCAATCTACTAGAGACAAAATGACTCAATTGAATAGAATGATGAAGAATCGCGAGCAAAGAACTTACAAAAAAAGCAGATTCAAGACCTCACTGGTGTGAAATATTCCTCATATATTGGGAGGGTCCATTCGGACTCAACCAATAGGTAATGGAGAATTGATCATGAGAGAACTTAAACAAGAAGAACACGAGTTAGTTGCGGGCGGCTTCCCCGGCTGGAAGATTCCTTTTGGGAGTAATAGCCACCTTCCAGGGCAACCAGTTAGGCTCTACCCTGCAAACGCTGTAGTTGTCGCATCTTTTGCTTTTCAAGCTGGATGGGCGGTGGGCTCAAAAATTAACGAATTCAATCAAACGCAATCTGGCATGAGTCTTGGGGCAGCGCTCTTCAGAACATTTGGCGGTGGTTCTAGGATCCAAAAGCATTCATGAATACAAAAACTGAAGAATAGACAGGAGAAGCTGCGTGAAAAAAGACAGCTACGAGTTCTCATATATGAGCGATGCCGAAAAAAGAAAGCTCATGGTCGCAAAAACCATACTTCTCGCAAGTATCATCTTTGCAACGTGGTCATTGATACACCGGGAATATTCGGTCTCAAGCTCCGCATACTTCGACGGTGCCTGGGTTCTCGCAGCTGTCTTTGCTTACGTTAATTTACTTAAAGTTAAATCTGAGTTGGTCGAGCTCTTCGAACATC
This sequence comes from Candidatus Azotimanducaceae bacterium, assembly GCA_051278195.1. Taxonomy (GTDB): domain Bacteria; phylum Pseudomonadota; class Gammaproteobacteria; order Pseudomonadales; family Azotimanducaceae; genus JAHRVQ01. The sequence goes on along the minus strand of JBNMQM010000021.1, from coordinate 64,435 downwards.
CACTCGACTTCCACGGCAAAGAATTCTTGGCGGCGGGCCTCGTGCTTTTTTCTGTTGGTCTGTTTGTCCAGTTTAGATAATGCCTAAACCTAGTGGGTCCACAAGATCATTTAGAGCGAGGATTGAAACACTGCAGCGCCCTTACTCTGCCAACAGCCCCGGCCAGTTCTGATCAGCTAATTCAATAAAGCCAGCCGTATCTGTGCGCCAGGTGGTCAGCACTTTTTTGTTGTAATTGAGGTAAAGCTTGTGATCAACAATCGTCCATTGCTCAGGGTCACCCGAGGCTATGTAGCCCTGGCTCACAGCGTAGGCGCAGTGGCCGCCATACTGCGGCGCATAGCGCGAAGGATCAGCATCAAAGGTTGTTTTGTGGGCTAACGACGTAAACCGAAACTCTGCACCCATATATTCAGACTTGAATTTTTTCGAGCCTTCCACAGCCGCGTCTTGGGTAAAGTAGGCAACAACGTCATAACCGCCGGCGGCCTGATTATTGAATAGGCCTGTGTAGAACGCATCTGTTGCGAGTGCCGGCAGGCTAAAGACAAGCGTGCACAGCAAGGCCATTGATTTCAAAAACTTGTTCATGTTGTGTCCTTTCTGAGTTGTTCAAATTGGGTTTGGCTAAATCGTGTTTTATCAAAAAAGCTGTTTTGATCCGGCTTTTAACCAGAGTGGCTGAGCAGGTCCGTTAGGCCGCTTTGGCCGCTTTGGCCGGCAGCAGACTTAACAGCCGTTCTCTTTGCAACCAGACCAATGCCGCACTGGCGAGCCAGACGCCGCAAGCCATAATAAACAGCACGCCGCCATCGGTATTCCCCAAGGTATCGACCACACGAACGACACCGAGGGGCGTGAATAGGTGAAAAAAGATCGCACCTGATATCACGCCAAGCCCCATCAAGGCGCCAAACACGCGTGTTGCCGGAATCAATATCAGCGCACTGGCCACCAGTTCCAAGGCACCAATGGTGTTGCCGCCATAGGTACGAAAAGGCTCCGCTACTGCTTCAAGCAGGGCAATGTCAGCCATCCAGTCCGCGATCGTATTGAAGATAATGACGGTTTCCTCAGAACCACTGAACTTAAAGAACAGGGACTGGATAAAGACAAATGCCACAAATATGGCGAGTATCCACGGGATGATTTTTTGTATCATGGTGATTGTTTCCGTTTAATCTTACTGACTAGATGCTTGACGGCTCAAGCTGTTACAACCGGCGGCGTTTTTATTGGGTATTTTTCGACAGAAGCTTTTGCTGCCCCTTTGCAGCAAAGGGGCAGTTCGGGCTATAACCTCTATATAGAAACTGATTTGGCTGAATGAAATGGCACTGTCACTCACACAAGCAGCACAGCAACCTTCTACCCTCAAACGCGCCACCATTGCCTGCTTAATCGTCGGCACACTCTTGTGCCTGATTAATCAGTGGGAGGCGATCTCTGCCGGTTTTGTCGGCATCAGTTGGCTAAAGGTCGCCCTGACTTATTTGGTGCCATTCAGCGTTTCGACCTATTCCACCGCTGCGTGCAAGGTCGATTTTGATCGAGAGAAAACGGCGCTCGCCGTTCCAACCAGTTAAAGCAGCCAGTTAATACAGCTTTAATGGCGAGCTAGCTGTAACATTTCGATTCAAATAGCATCTCAATACTATGCCACCAAGGAAATCGGATTGACTGCCCTCGCCGCTAAACCCTCAGCTACACCCTCACGCCTAAAAACGGCTTTGACTGCGCCGTTTGTCGCGCTATGGATCATGGTGATGGTCCTCTTGTACCAGATCAACCGAGTCCTTCGCTTTGCTAAAGAGCAAACACTCATTCGTCAGTTCCATACTGGCGTTAAAAAGCTATTCAATCTGCAGGTGCACACAACAGGTGAACTGTGGACTGAGACCCCGACCATTTACGTCAGCAACCACGTGTCTTACATGGATATCTTTGTACTCGGCGCGGCATTGCCCGGCAGCTTTATCGCCAAGTCTGAGGTCGCCGGATGGCCGGTATTTGGCCAGCTCGCCAATTTTCAAGGTACATTATTTTTTGAACGCAACGCTAGGCGTGCGCAGGATCAGGTGAATATACTGAAGTCGCGCCTAACAGATGGCGGCAATCTGATCTTCTTTCCCGAGGGTACCAGTACCCCCGGCACCCATATCGAAACGTTTCGCTCGAGCCTACTCGCCGCCAGCGAACTCGAAGGCGTGCGGATCCAACCCGTGACGATTGCTTACTCTCACTATGAGGGCGAGCCCATGGATCAGGCAACCCGTGACTTTTATGCCTGGTATATCCCCATGCCGTTCTTGTCCCATTTTCTGACCGGGCTGGGCCTAGGCAAGTCTGGCATCCAACTGATTCTGCATCCGCCGGTGCAGTTGGCTGATTTTGAATCTCGCAAAGCCTGTGCCAAACACTGCGAACAAGTTGTTCGTGAAGGATTATTAGGGGCGCTTGAAATAAAAGCAGAGGTTGTCCCGGTCCACTATCTCGAAGCCACTGGCCGAATATGACTTTTCCTGAGCGAAAGCCTCAGCTATTCACGCCACTGCAGCGCAGCCTCATTTCAGGCGTCGCAGGATTTATTGTTTATGGCGGTTGGGGCTTTTGGGTAAATATGAGCCACGGCACAGAGATGGGTGTGATGGCGGGTCTTATACAAGGAAGCTACAGTTTCGTGCTGACATTAAGTATGACAATAGTCATGGAGTATCTGATGCGAATGCTCGCCGGGTTTCCCGGCCGCCAGGTAATCACCGTTGTTATGGTATCGGTTGGCACCTTTGCAGTGGCCTACAGCATTCAATGGTTAAACAGCACACCGGAAATCCTCCTCACCATCATTCCCGGCTTTCTGATCGGCGCTGTCTACAGTGGCGTTTATGTCGCCGGTCTTAGCGCCTTAGATGTTATGCAAGATGCAAAGACAGCTAGTGCAGCAAAGAGTGTCGGCGAATGAGCGCGGTCATGACACCGACATCGGATATCACATTTCAATCAGCCAATATCGAAATTCTGGAACAACTCAGGCACGGCATCAGTGGATTGGACAATGATCAATATAACTGGCGGTTCAACGCTGCCCACAGCAGCGTTGGCAAACATGCCCGGCACATTATCGATCACTACCTATGCTTTTTTAAAGGCTCGACCCTGGCAGGGATTCACTACGATACAAGGTCCAGGGATGAGGAAATTGAAACGAACCGGATCCGCGCCATCGATGCGCTGCTGAATTGCGAGCAAAGGCTCTACGACCTCGGCCCGCATAAAGGCCCGCATACGGGCCAAGGTCGCGTGACGGTTTACATCAGCACTCATACCGATGCAGCGGCGGTCGCAACTGACTCCTCCATCGAACGCGAACTCGTTTTTCTGCAAGCCCACACCATTCACCATATGGCCATCATGCGGCTGTTGTTTGATTTGCAAAGTATTATCGTGCCAGATCAGTTCGGTACCTCGCCTTCAACCTTAAAAATGGAGCAATGCCATGATTGAGTCTGCTAGCGCTGCAATTGAGATATCCACCAGCATTGCACCCATTCGAGCCGGACGCTTTGAAGCCCGATTTGCGTTGACCTCCGACGAGGTTAGGCAGGCGCAGGAGCTTAGGTATGACGTGATGTATGAGGAAAAAGGCGGTCGCCCAGACTTAAAGAAGATTAAGGCGAAGGCGGATATCGATGAGTGGGATGATCGGGCCGTGCACATTGTCGTCATCGATCATGATCAAGGCTGTGTCGTGGGCACATTGCGGTTGGTCTGTAGCAATCATTTGGCAGAGGACCAGAGCTTTTACACCGAGACAGCATTCGACCTCAGCGGCCTACGCAACCATTACCCAATGCTACTTGAGCTCGGCCGCTTCTGTATCCAGCCAACCCGGCGCACGGGCGTGATACTCATGCTAATTTGGAAGTACGCGATGAATTTCATTGTCGCCAACCCAATCGACGTCATGCTTGGCTGCGCGTCTTTTCCCGGCACTGATGCGAATGCCCATGTGGATGTGCTGTCGTGGCTATACCACCACAATCGCGCCCCAGAGGCACTGATGCCGCGGCCTATCATCGATCACATCAGGTTAGATGAGATCGTCGACAAGGATACGCCTTTCGCAGCCGCCACTCGTGACGTACCACCTCTGCTGCGAGGGTATTTGAAACTCGGCGCCAAGGCTGGCGACTGCGCGATCCTCGACCCGGTGTTTAACACGACATTTATCGCGATCTATGTCGATGCCAAATCAATGCTCACCGAAGACACGGTACTCATCCCTAGCAAACGAAGCTAGCGCGTCTAGATAGCTTCCTTAGAGAGGCTTTAGAAAGTCAAATTGAGCATCGTCATAGCGACCTGTCGCCACCACGCGGCGCATACCTTGGAGTGTCTTGAACGGGGTTTCTACCAACAATAGATTGGTCACCCAGGCGGGTGTCGGTCCATTCGGGTTAATGTGTGCATAGGAAACAATCGCCAGTTTGCCATCTGCCTGGGGTGTCAGAGTCCAGTTGGTCACCGCCTCAATAATCCGCACCGCTTTGCTGGTTTCGGGCAGGATGCCCTGGGTTGCTTGCGCATTCATTGTGACCGCACCGGTTTCTGCATTACGCGCCCAAAGCACATGGGTTAACGCGTCACGGTCTTTGACTGGCCAGGGGATATCATTGTAGCTATACACATACAGCTCTTGCTCCGACACGACCTTGTGCTCGCGAGCCTCTTTGCACAGCTCCGCCCATTCTGCGCAAGAACTGGTGTCACGAATCAGACCCACAACTGAATTTAACGATGCGTCAATCACCATTTCTGCTCTGACCGCCTGGTGCGAAGACCCTGGTACTGCTCGAGTAAACACCTGAATCCCATCCTTATCTCGTTTCAGCTCCCACGCTGCACCGGACGCTTCGACAGAGAGGGTTTCTGCAGAGAGGCTTGCCGCAGCAAGTAGTAAGCAGAGCGTAGCCGTTAGGTGAATCAGCTTATTTAGCAAGGGCATGTTTAAGTTCCTCAATTTCTTTGATTTCTCTGGCAAGGAAGAAGCTAATCGCGGTGCGAATGATGACCAGCACGCCAAGAAAGGTAAGATCCTCAATCGTTCGACCGAGCACCGTGTGGATCAGATCAGACGCAATCATGAGCTCAAGGGCGAATAGCATTCTGCCACCTAGTTGCAATCGAATGTTTTCTCGGTGATCAGGACCACCGAGAATCTGGCTGCTGAATTCGCCCCAGATAAAGTGGCCCGATGCAATCACTGTGGCATATAACAAAATCACCATCGCGAACATATCGACGCCATAAGCCGCCTGCTCGAGCAGGTGATTCATTGTCAGCATGAGGTTCAAGATTCCAAGCTATCAGTAGGGAGCACGCCACAAAATTCTGGATGCATGGCTTCTACCGCGAGTGTTTCACCGTATAGGTTTAGTGCAGCGCCTGTTAAGAGCTCTGTGGACCTTTGATCTACGGGCATACGCAGATAAGTGAGATCACCTCGTTTCTCAAACTCACCAGTAATGCTGATTGGCACGGCGACCTGGCCGGCGAGTTGTCTGGATGCGCTACTGCCATCAGCATTCATCAACACATAGCCATATCGGCCAGCTTCGGTTTTCACGACCAGCATCGGCGGCATACCGCCTAACAGACAAAGCGAGGCGCAGGCTCGGTGCACTTTACCCGAGCCGGGTTTCATCACACCCAGAAAACACTTGGAATCAACGATTTCGCCCACCAGGGTATCACTGCCCAGCGCTTCACTAGCTGGCACGGTGACTGGGCTTGCCTCTGGCGCAGCAACGATGGCACCGGCTTGTGGGATCTCTAGCAAATGCCAACCGCCACGACGCACATCAAACCCTGTCGCTGTGACCATCTGACCAACGAAAGGCATTATCGCGCTTGAAGCATCTTGCTTACCTTGCACGACCATCAACACTGATTCACCCGCCTCGGTATGCAGCACAGGATAAGGCTCCATCATCAGCCGGCCCGTAACAGAGCTCGTATTCGACACCTGCCAAGTACCTTCACCGACTGTTTCCTGATTGCTTGCCAACAACAAAGCGATACCAGCGCCCACAACTAGGAGCAGCGGAATCAACACAAGATAGAAACGCCGGAGTCCGCCGGGGAAAGGCAAATAGCCGACAAAAAATTTATCATCCTTCATGCTGCACCTCCAATCACGGCAACTTCACGGGCCGTGCCATCAGGCAACGGGGTTGGGTGTAAGAGAATTCGGTCACCCTCGAGTTTAACTCGATAGGTCGGGATCATTTCTGTAAAAGGCGGTGGCGACCGGCCGTCTTCTGGTCGATATTGATAACCATGCCACGGACAGGTAATGCAGCCATCTATCACACGACCCTCACCCAAGGGTCCAAGCTGGTGTTTACAGGCGTTACCCACGGCGGCAATGCGCGTCTCGTCATAGCGAAATACAGCGACTCGTTCACCATCCTCGAGACAGACCACCATACCGCGATCGTTTTCGATGTCTTGCCAGCAACCTACATCTAGCCAATCTGAATTCGCTAAACCATTGCCGTCTTTACCGGTTTCTTTAAAGCCTGCGATCAGGTGTAGGCCACCCACGAGCGCGACACTAAACCCAACAAATAGCGGATGAATGCCGGTGTTACTTTCCTGCAACGCGCCGCCAGCAAGGTGCACCACGACCAGCGCATAGGCAGCGTAAACGAACATATGCAGCGCTTTCCAAACTCGCGGGCCAAGGTTTGCGTTCCAATAGTCATGACTGGTGGCCGCCATCAGTAGCAAAATCATGAGCGCCGCAAAACCAAAGGGCTGAAAGGGCACGTCCGAAAAACTGTTAATCACATCTGGTGCAGAGAACAGTGAGGCTATCGGACTAATAACACCAAAGCCGTGATACCACAGGATCGCCAAAATACCGTGCACCAGAGCCACGATGAACATGGAAACGCCAAAGTGCCTGCGGTTGTAGAGCAATGGCAAAAAACGTGGATCTAACCGACACAGTGGGCCAATACATAAGATCATTGTTAGCATGACGAAAGCACAGGTCGCAAATGCCCGAATCAGCAGTATCATCGGCGATAGCGCGTCCGGTCCGGCGAATGTAGCCAGACTGACGACCATATAGGTGGCGATAAACAATGCAATGCCACCCCAAAGCGTCAGATCATAGAGTCGCTTCTTTGGGTTCCATTGTACGGATACGTATTGATGAGTCATGGCAATGCCGCCTCTTCAGTAATATGCGGCGCGGCGTCGATGGTGACCTCAACATCGCGGTTCTGTATGCCAGCCCAGAGTGCGAGGCACATCAAGGGCACCAGCAGCGACCAGGCGAAACGGTGAATACTACGCTGCGATCTAATCATGTTGATTGCCCTCGACATTGGCATCGCCGCGGGCGCTTTCCTCGCCGCGGGCGCTTTCCTCGCCGCGGGCGCTTAGCCAACGCCTAAGTAGATGCGGCCAGAGCAACAGGGACGCGGGCACAATCATCAGCCGAAACGCGACGCCACTGGTGGCAGCGCCTTCATCCAGCACCTTGCAGCCTTTCGCTGCAAATGCGATGGCAAACAGCAAACCCAACAGCAGGTAGGTTAGAAAAACATAACCCAGTATTGTCATCGATCGGTACTCCCTAAATTAAGCCCGCAAGTGGCGCCTTAAGTGACGCTCTAAGTAATTTTGTAAGTCTTTCTGCATACCTTTCTGTAAGCATTCGGTGCGTGATGCCGAAAACTCGACAATGTTGCATTCTGACTATTTGGACGCGCTCAAGCTCTGGATGTTACACCTAGTTTGAATAAACCCGCACCGGAAATTCAAGGGGCATCCAGCGCTTGTTGATGTATTGCCTCTAGGCGCTGTTGGTTTTCGACCACGTGCGCCCACACATCGCGTAAAGACATAAGCGACATCGGTTGTTGTCGGTGTTCATGCGCTGCCAGAGCCAGCAGTGAGCCATGCCGAAGGAATATGGCATAGCCCTTTAGCAGAGAGTTGTCGGGATCAAACATATGAGTTGGCAGGGACGCCACGCCGTTGACTTCAATGACCACAAATCGGCCGGCCTGCAAAGCAGCACGACTTTCCGCGCGAACATCCAGCCGACCAAAATTGAAGCCAGGCTGCGGCAGGCAAACGTTGCTTACCGCCTCAAGCAGTGCTGGTGTCAGCAATTCACTATCGTCCGTAAACTTGCAGCCCATGGTATGTGAGCCCACAAACGACAATCGAAAATGCTCGCCGGGAGCAGGCACATGACCGAGATCGAGATATTTCAGAAACAATGGCCAATGGTCACTGTAGCGGGGATGTGCTCGCGCAAGTTGATCCAGCGTTGCGCTGCCATCTCCGACGACTGTTGGAAAATGCTTTTGGTTAATGCCAGTAATGCTCGGCCGGCCACCGGTGTTGACATAAAAGACACCAAACTCTTCTGGCAAGTCACAGTAAGCCTGCAATAGATGATCGCCATAGAGATGAGGCACAGTCGCCGCAACACTGTCTGCATTATCTAAGCGGATAATGCCCTTACCCACCGCACCCATATCGGGTTTGAGTATGAGTGGCCAGCCATGTTGCTGTGCAAAATCTAGCGCGGTGCGCACGTTCTCGTCGCGAGCCTTGTCTTTGCGAATCAGGCAAGTTGCCGGGAAGTGTGTCTGGGGAAATGCCAATTGGGTTTCATACTTGGAACCGAGACCGATTTCACCATGGTTCAAGGCATAGTTGGCTTTAGCCAGAAACCCCGGCGGCAATCGATAACGACCACACAACAGTAATAGCCACAGATAATAAGGTACTTCAAATACTCGCGCCGGCCAAAACTCAAAGTGCTTCAATGTGATTGCGCCTGTTCTTGTTCAGCATGCACGAGCGCAGCCAGTTGCTGCAGGATCGCCTGGCGCACAAGATCTGGTCTTTCCCAGATCAGAAAGTGACCCTGAGCCTCTTCACGGATCAATTGATAGGTTTGCTTGCGCGCTAGGTCAGCACCTAAATCAGCGCCCAGTTTGTTGTCTAGATTGGTGACTAGATTGGTGTCTGGTTTAGCGTCCAGTTCAGTGCCCAACTTACGTTCGAGATAGTCAAGATTGTCGACCGACACCAAGCGGTCTTCCGCGCCATGCAGCACAGTAATCATGGCTGTAATTTTGGACAATTCATTTTCCATGGTCTCTAACTCTGCTCTGAGCGGTTCAATCTCCCGGTTGGCCAACAAGAGTTGGTTCGGCAGCAGCCAATCGGCACCCGGCAAGGACGCGAGCCGATTAAACCAGCGCGGCTGGCCCAGCGCTGGATCAATGTTAGATGAGATGACCACAATGCCGCCCACCTGGTCCGGCGCATCAATCGCATAGCGATAGGCGATGGAGCCACCCAGAGAATGACCGACCACGACCGCTCGCAGGCCGGATTGGTTTCTATCCAGGGCGGGTTTGAGCAAGGCAACCTGATCCTGAAAGGACGCTGCCAATCCTGCAGCTCTGGATGCGCCGAATCCGGGCCGGTCTGGAGCAACAAGGTGAGCACGATTTTGCAGTTGTTCATCTTCCAGTATATGGCGGAACGCATGCCACGAGCCGGGCGTGCCGTGAAGCAGAAAAACGAGTGGCTTAAGCGGATCACCGGAGGCTACATAGCGGATCTTATCGACCTCAAATTCACGTAACGGCTCGGAAAAACTTTGCGGGTCGTCCTGATTGAAAGGCGGAATGCAGCCTGCTAGTGACAACAATAGACTCACTGCAAGCAGCCGCTGTGGCAGAAATTTTTTCATGTGTTCACTCTAGCATTCTCACTACCCGTCTCACTACCCGTCTCACTACCGGTCTCTAAGCCACCCTGTAGAACACTCTCACGAGAGACGACTGATATAGGACCGGTGAATGGCGAAATTAGTTTCTCGTTGTAACATTTCGTCATCTCCACGTGTCTATGTCTCCATGATCTAGAAAAGCGCTCGACAGACTCTAGACAAACATCCAATAAAAAGAACTCAAGGAGATGATCAGGAATGACCGAACAACTCACGAATATTACCGAGCATCAATGTGAAGCAGCACCCGCGAAGTACAACGATCTAAGCGTACTGATGCTGAACTGCACGCTTACGCGCTCGCCGAACTTGTCCCATACCGAAGGCTTATTACAAGTCGCAGAACGAATCTATCAGGCCAATGGAGTGAAGACTGAAATTGTCAGACCCGTGGACTTCGAGCTTCCGGCAGGCCTCGAAATGGACTACGCCGGCGTCGACGGTTACGCGAAGGATGACTGGCCACAGCTTCAGGCTAAGGTCGATGCCTGTGACATTCTGATTATTGGCACTTCTGTCTGGCTCGGCGAAAAGAGCTCTGTTTGTAATCGAGTACTGGAACGGATGTATGGCTATACACATGCATTCAATGACAAAGGACAGTACCGCGACTACGGCAAGGTTGGCGCAACGCTGATCACCGGCAACGAAGATGGCGTTAAGCACTGCGCCATGAACATCCTATTTTCGCTGTCACACATCGGTTACACCGTGCCGCCACAAGCAGATGCTGGATGGATGGGAGAAGCTGGGCCGGGACCTTCTTACATGGATGCTGGATCAGGTGGACCAGAAAACGACTTCACAAACCGCAACACCACCTTCCTGGTTTGGAACACTTTGCATATGGCACGCATGCTAAAAGATGCGGGTGGCTTTCCGTCTCATGGCAACCAACCAGAAGCATGGGATGCGGGATGCCAGACCGATTTCCATAGTCCCGAGCACAAACGCTAAACGGCAAAAGTTTGCTAGTTCTGGTTCTGGGCCAGCGCCTCGCGCTGCCCAGACTCGCTCAGGGCTGTTATTTCGCTCAGGGCTGTTATTTCGCTCAAGGCTGCTATTTCGCTCAAGGCTGTTATTTCGCTCAGGGCTGTTATTTCGCTCAGGGCTGTTATTTCGCTTTCTTGGGGCCACTGCTCACACTCGTCCCGAGCGGTCAAACTGGCTGCCGGTTCTGACGGTGCCTTGTAACCCATGCCGACTGCGAAGCCACCGTCATTAACGAGGGCATATGCGAGGGCCTTATGGCCGCACTTCGTTCGTGAAGGTTTCGTCGGGCGCTAGATCTACCGCGCTGTAGATTTGCTCAAGCGTCGTGGTGAACAACAGGAGACGAACAATAATCAGTTTCATGACAAGCCTCTCAACTTTCTATGCGCCATCGTGCCGGGTAAATTCAAAATCTGCATCGAGCGTTTCTACGGCAATTCGATTGGTGAACACGCTAAATGCTAAGTAGCTGGCCAGCGCACTGGTACGCTTCATCCAAGGTGGTAGAAAGCTTGGTTCCTGTAAGACACCAGATTCAAATACTGCATCCAGGTTCACCACATCGTTTAGCGTCATGCGCCCCGCAAAGAAGTGTCGACTAATATCAAGCTTGTTGTGCTGCATGGCCCAGCGGAAGAATGTATCGACGTCCATCAACCCATGTAAATACACCACGTCTTTGGTAAAAGCGGCGCCGCCGGTCAAAGGTGCGCCTCGAAAAATTCGCATGGTTGAGTTAAAACTATCAACATCTGTGAGACCCACGCTTAAAAAGAATCGGTAGGCCTCGACAAAATCGGCGCCATTGAGAACGTGATCAATTCCCACGACCCGCAGCGCAAGCCGCTCAAGACGGCCGATGTCCATGACACCCGTGACCATTTCGGCAAAGGTCGCCAGCCCTTCCTGCGCTCCAGTGGTTCTTGGCGCGCCTAAACTAAAACACTGAAATCGCTGCCGCTTGCCATTGATGGCCGTTAGGCTATGAACAAAGGCTTCATGCTGCAAAAGCTGGTCTAAATCATATTCAGTAAATGGGGTATTGGCGCGTAACCGAACCCTAGACGCTCCGGCTGCCGCCTTGGAAACCATATCGGCATCAACCTCGACTCGCAGCATACCTTCTTCAAACACCTCACAGAGCCGTGCACGAATTTCTGTTGCCATGACTTCCGCGGATAGGCAGTAATCTAGCTCCCTTAATGCATCATTTTGCTTGTAAGATTTACTAACATCTAAAAAATGTCTCGCCGCCTCAAGACTATTGACATGACCGCTACTAATATTATCCGTTGGGGAGCCACACAAAGTAAGACTATGCTCGGAGAGTGCTTTAGTCCCGATCCCTTCCAGCAATAGGCAAAGCGTATGATAGGACTCCGCAGTGTCAAACAGATACCGCTGCAAAGGCTCACCGTCTCCCTTAAGTTTTGCCATACAGGTTGCTAGCTCTGCACGGTTTGCGGCGAGATCAATGTTGGGATACACCGGCTCAGGTAATTTCAGAATACCTTTCGCTGCATCAGCTAAAAATGAACTTTGAATGCTCGAATGCCAACTAAGCCTGCTGAGCACCTTGATTTCTTTTGACGCAGCGACAATCCGCTGGTCTAACGAGGCGAGCTGGTCTAGGTAATTAGAATCTAATGGGGTTGCAGTCACGACCTTCGCCTTTTTAGCCCATTGGATACATGTGGGTTTTCGTCCAGTTGATCGGAGTGCGTTGCGCCGACAATCGTCGAAGCAACAGATTTTTGATTAATAAAGCGCTTTACCATGACTAGGGCCGGAGACCTTGGTGGCGATGAATACCGAATCGCGAGATTTTGTCTTAAGCCATCGGCTCACAATTTCTTCTGTTGCGCCGGCCCACTTGGGGTCAGGTGGTACGGGATAATTCTCAGCCGCATCGAAAAAGTCGATACCGGCATCATAGCAACGGTCAAGAATCTCGAAGGCGGTTTTCTCAGCAGCAGCGGCGCCAAAGGTCATGGTGCCCATACAGATATCAGACACCACATTGGCGCTCTTACCCAATCGATTGCTTTTGATTTCATTACCCTATGCCGTTACTAAAACTCGCAATGACTGTAATGAAATCCCATCGACGGGTAAAGGGGTCAGCCCGTACCTATAGATAGACCCAATACGTCGGCCTAATAAGTCGGCCTAATAAGTAGGCTACCCAAAAAGTCATCAGACGTCATCATCGACCTTTGTCATGCGAAATATGTGTAGCGGTTCATCTTCTTCCACCGGATGATGACTATGAATCAGTTCACCAAGCTGTTCTTTTAAGGACGTAAACTCAGTGGTTTGCAGATGCTCGGGAAGGCGTGGTCTAGGAAGCGGCACGTCAATCAAGGCCTGAATTTCGCCGGGATTCGGTTTTAGTACCAATATCCGATCCGCCAGATAGATGGCTTCATCCAAATCATGAGTGATAAAGATGACTGTGACATCAATGTTTTGCCAGATCTCAATCAAGTGCTGTTGCATGCGCAGTCGCGTCTGGGCATCCAGAGCGCCGAACGGTTCATCCATTAACAAGACTTTAGGTCGGGTGGCAAGTGAGCGGGCAATGGCAACCCGTTGTTGCATGCCACCGGAAAGCTGATGAGGGTAGTGCTCCGCAAATTTAGTCAGACCGATCACTTCAATCCACTCCCGCGCTTCACCTTCTGCGTGACCCTTGCTTGCTCCCTGCGCGGTTAAACCAAACATCACATTCTGCTTTACCGTGAGCCACGGAAAGAGGGTGTATTTTTGAAACACCATACCCCGGTCGGGTCCTGGGCCTAGGATAGGCTCGCCACTGATCCGTGCTTCGCCACTCGTAATCGTCTCGAGTCCGGCCAAGATGCGGGCCAAGGTTGATTTACCACATCCAGATGGCCCAATCACGGTCAGAAACTCCCGGCGGTGAATGCCCAGTGATACATCCTTCAGTATCGTCAGGTCGGGACCAAATTGTTTACTCAGGCCATCCAACTCCAAAATCAAAGGTCGGCTTTTGAGCCGCTCAAGACGGGTGACAACATCTTCTTGTTCGATCACGAGGCGGCACCTTTATGCCATCGAAATAGCCGCATACCAAAACGCGACAAGATCAAATCCGTTGCCAGCCCGATAAGACCTATCATTATGATGGCCGCGAACACGTTATCAAAATTCTTGTAGCGGGCTTGCTGAGTGATAAACCAGGTGATGCCTGAACTCGTACCGATCAACTCCGCAACGATCAGATAGGTCCAGGCCCAACCCAACAAAATCCGACTGTCACGAAACAGGTTCGGCAAAACACCGGGCACAACGACTCGCAGCAACACAGCTCGACGGCTCGCGCCTAGGGTTCTTGCCGCCTCGATCAGCGCTGGATCAATCATGCGGGTGGTATTCGCCACAATAAGTACCTGCTGGAAAAATGTGCCGATAAAAATAATCGCAATCTTCGGCGCATCGTGAATACCCAGAATCGCAACCGCGAGCGCACCAAATGCCGGTGCAGGGAAGTAACGAAAGAATTCTATAAAGGGTTCAAACAACTTCGACATCCTCGAATAGGCTCCGCAGAGGATGCCAAGCGGTATGCCGAATACCGATGAGAGCGTAAAGCCCCAGAAGATAATGGTGATGCTATGCCACAAGCTTTCATGCAGCCATTGCTCACTGCGCCGCTTAGGCTCAGTGCTAAAAGATGTATACATGGCGCGGAACACTTCATGAGGTGCGGGCAAGTAAACCGGATTGGCTCGATAGCCTTCAGGTACAACGAGGCCAGATTGTCTCACTGTCTCTGCCTCAGCTTCAAAGCGGTCGCGTTCTATCTGCATACCTTCACGAAAATAAGCGACATCACCGGGCAATGTAATCTTTACGTTAGGGTGCCAAATAAATGGCAAGTAGCTAACTGCAGACCAGATCAGCAGCGGCAGCATGAATGACGCGACAACCAGAAGCCTGCCCGAATGGATTGAATTCATCGACCTAGTCTTCCGCAGGCATCGTCAAACCTGAATCAATATATTGTTCGATAACCTGCGGTTCTGAATACGCCTGATACTTCACATTAAAAGCATCGGCGATTCGGGTTGAACCATACAGCGATTCAAAGCCAGATTTGTCGACAAAGTAAGCATTGGCTTCCTCGCGGCTGAGAATCCGAGTACCCGCAAGAAAGGGTTCGTACTCTTCCGCGGACAAACCAACTCTGGCGGCCATAATCGCTATCGCATTAGCACGGGTCGCTGGATCTTCAATGTAATCAACAATGCGGTACCAGACATCCACCACTGTGCGCCACTCTGATCGATTTTGAGCGAGACTCACGGGTGAAACAACTAACAGGTCATAAATCAACCCAGGCTCATCGGCGGATGTGTAAACAGCTGTCGAACCGGGAAGCGACTGAAGCGCCAGAGATGAACTGGGTTGCCACGCGACAATGGCATCAACATCACCGGAAGCAAGCACCTGCGGCGTCTCGTTGGTCGGCACATTCACAAGCTCGACGTCCGCTTCACTCAAACCCACTTTTTCGAGCGCATTCAGTAACAACAGATGGCTAACAAAGCCAATTTCGACACCAACTTTTTTACCTTCAAGATCTGCGACCGACTTGATGCCGGGGGCGGCGACGATCATATCGTTGCCGTTACTATAATCGTGGAGCAACACCATGACGCCCTGTGCGCCCGCAGATCCAGTGACGAGAGTATCTCCATTAGTCATGCCAACCGCATCTAGCTGGCCGGCAGCAAATGCATCCATTGATGCGACGTAGTCGAACCATTCAAATTCAACTTCCACACCGGCTTCTTCAAACCAACCATTCTCGACGGCGATTTCCCAACCTACCCAGCCAGGCCAATCGCTATAACCAATACGCAGTGGTTCGGCCTGCGCACTGCACATAACAAGCGCAGCGAGCAATGTAATCAAGATTCTCTTCGACATAGTGTTTCCCTTCATTGTTAGTATCTAACGCAACCTGACCCGACGGAATCTTTCCGGGGTATAGGTTGGCCAACCGTGATCTCGCGCGCCGCGCCCAACGCCATTCATGACGATAAACTCATCATGGATACGAATGTCTTGTGTGCCATTGATGAGGTGCACAATGTCGTAGCCTTCGCGGAGCAAGGAGGCCGGTATCTGTAACGAGTGCTCACGGGGGCGAAAATTACTGCGCAACCGATAGTCGACACCTGGGTAGTCACTCATCTCAATTCGGCCACCCATGATCCATTTCACCGGCTGCTCATCGGAAAAGGCTACCAAGCGCTTTAGACTGTCCTTATAGGCGTTGAAATTTCGAATCACTAAACGGCCTGCATAAAAGGTATTGCCAGTAAACATAAGGTCAGTCCAAGGGTCGTAAAGCGTGATGGCAAACTCATCAAGACCCGGGGTTTTAAGCAGCGTTAGGTCGCGTCCACCAAGATCAAAGGAGATGCTATCTTTGCCTGCCATCAGTGCCTCTCGACCGCCCGCGGTTGCGGCCATAACCCTGGTATTCGCTCGACCTTTAAACTGTCCCAGCCCTTCTGTCTGCGATAGTTCGGAGCCAAGCGGCAGCACAATCAACTGCACATCACTGATATCGTTAGCCTGCTGCCACCGTTCAATAAGTGCATCCACAGTCTGTCGTAGCGGAAAATAGTCTTCCTCCGAGGTCGCACCGCTATCCAGCAAAACCACCTGCTTCTCGCCAAACAGCAGATACATAAAGGGGGCCTCCCAATGTACAGCGGGGTTCTGGCGCAACATGTAGGTGTGCTCGTTATAACGGTGCACCTGCACTCTCACATCGGTATTGGCTTTAGCCGACAAGCTGCCATGGACCCATGCAAACCGCATGTTGCCAGGCGCCGGGCCACTATCTGTAAAATCGAGTGCTGCCATGGTTGTCTCACTCAATAGCAGAGCCAGCAATATGATTGTCATTTTCACCATTTGATCCTGCCTCATTGGTCCGTCGTATATGCCCAGGGAATTTCGTTGTACAACATGAAGTCGTCATACTTGTAGATACCCGGACCGTTAACGTCATCAATGGCATCGACCGCGATATCGAGCATTTTGAGCGTCATCTGCATCGGCGGTTCGTCCGGCTGCCAGTTGGTACCAATGGGATAGTCCACCTTGGCCGTGTTGGTCATTTCAATGTGATTGTTGATCAGGTGGGTCACCGGGTACTCGTCTGCTAACTTACGTACCCGCTTAATACTGGCGGCCCAGGCATCCCAATCCTCAAGATAGAGTCGACCGCGATAGAACATGTCGCCGGTGTAAAGAAGATCGGTCCAGGTGTCGTACATGGCGAGTTCTGAACTCTGGTGACCGGGCGTCCCAGTGACGATGAAGGTTCGACCACCCAGATCGTATTCAATACGTTGCTCGGGGTAATTGCTGAATCCCCAGTAGTCCATGACTTCTTCATGGGTGAGACCCACCATCAAAGTATCGGGACGGTCCACGAATTGATTCCACGCCGCATAGTGATCGCCGTGCAAATGACTGTTGGCAACAATGAGTGTCGTTTTCTGGCCGTGCTTCGCCTCCCATTCACTGATGATGCCATCAACGACGTCACGTAAAGGAAACAGTGCTGCCGATGCGGTTGAACCCTGATCAATCAACAACGCCTTTTTGTTGCCGAATAACAGGTACATAAAGGCGCCTTCGTAGTTAATCGCCTTGTTTTCTCGCAGGATATACGTGTGGTCGTTATAGGCATGAACCTGAACTGCAGGGTCCTCGTTATCCATAGCAGACTTCGAACCATGTATCCAAGTATCTGGGAAGGTGCCTGGGGCAGCGTCCTCGGTCGCAAAATTTAGCGGCGTGGTTACCATCGAGATAGCGTGCTCCACCATAAATAGGCTGGCGGCGAAGACTGCAATGCCGAGGATAGCACCCGGTTTATTAGTTCGATGTGTTAGTTCTGTCGAGCTCATTAAAAAACAATCCTCTTTAGAAACCAGTAAGCGCCAGTGCCTGCGATAGCAATAGTTGCCGGCTGTGCGATATTCGATTGGTACCAGGTCTGGCGACGGAACCAGCCCACCGTAAGAAAGGCGCCAGCGATAACAGCCAGCTGACCGAGCTCCACGCCTAGATTAAAAAGCCCCAGCGATAATAGAAATTGATCTTGAGGCAGCCCAATGTTGGCTAACACCGAAGCAAAACCAAGACCATGTAGCAATCCAAACAGACAAACGATCATTAATCGCCAGCGGGCTAGCGTTGTCGCAAAAAGATTGTCGATCGCGACATAAACAATAGAGAGCGCAATCAGCGGTTCAACAATGCTCATCGGTAAACTGATGATGCCGACCATCGACATACCCAGAGTAAGCGAGTGCGCTAACGTGAAACCCGTTACCTGCAGCAGTAGCGGGCGCCAGCCCCCGGCGAGAAAGAACAATCCCAGGATGAACAACATATGATCCAGGCCATTGGGCACAATGTGCTGAAAACCCACGGCGACCCAGGTGAATTCCGGGGCCAGTCTGGACCAGCCATAGGCCAGCTGGGCCAGGCTATCCGTCTCAAGGTTGCCTGCACTTGAAGATAGCAGCGTGTCACGCGATAGCCTGTCGACATTGGTTAATAAGCGTGACTGTGGCAGTGCTTGCCCGGCGATATCGATCTTCATCAGACACGGCCAGGGAATTTCCAATTGATCCGCTAACTGCACATTCAGATGCGTACCGCCACTGACATCTAGTTGGTAGTAGAGTGTTGCCATTTGTGGCGTAAGCGGATTTTGGATGGCAGCCAGTGATGTGGCCGATATTTCAAACCCGGTTAGCTGCGGTCGCTGGACTTTGCCATCGAGCAAAAAGCTTAGATCTCGGCCGAGCCGATCTAACGTGGGTTGTAATAGTTCGCGTTGCTCTACACCTATCGCTTGGGTCGCGCCCCAATAGGCTTCTGCCGTCATCAATGACTGGCCAAGGTCGATCCGTAGCGTAATGACAGCCTGCTGCTCCGCATCGACCGTGATACCTATGTTGGTCATATTAAGCATATGAGCCTGCACAGATACGCCCGACAGCAAGCAGCACGCCAGCATCAGCGATTTGATCAATGTGGATGGATGCTTAAAGATTCTGGTCACTCATGGCTACTAGCATTGTTATGGGAACTGGTTATGTGAACTGGTTTTAGAAATTGGTGTCACAGGTGATATAGCAATTAGTGTGCCGCGCGTTGAGGCCGCGGTTCTGGCATTGCTGAGCGAATTTCGTCCCAAAGGTGTGCGGTAAGGACGGGCGCGCACAAACTTATGGCGCCCTTGGGACAACGGGACAGATGTGGCGGGATCTAACTTGAATTCCTGAGTTGGCGGCCGAGTGGTGAACGGACTAAAAATATTTAGCCATTTGGTGCGTCAAATTGGTGAAGCGCACCGTTTTGGAATTGCAACAGATTTTCTTTTCGCCCCCCGATGAATCGCAGCGCACAATGTTGGCACTAACGTTTCCCTAAAGCGGCGCACAAAAGCAGTGCTCTTTTCTGCAGCCCTGCTAGACATTACCCTTCGATTAATACGAAGTATTCCACAGGCTTTGGCATAGTAATTGCGATAACGCCATCAACATAAACTGTTGGGAGGCAAACGTTATGCGTAACAAAACTATAACTCACTTTTCTTACCTTACATTGCTCGCAACCCTGACCGCAGGGCTGCCCGCAATCGCAGAGGAAGAACCTACTTTAGAAGAGGTCATCGTCACTGGGTCGAGGATTAAATCCAACTCCAACAGTGCGCAACCTGTTACTTCGTTTTCGGCGGAAGAACTGACCTATGGCGGTCAAGGCGATATCGCTGAAATACTGAATGACAACCCTGCATTGCTGTCGAGCGTGACAGCGGCCAACTCGCTAGATACAGGCGCGAACAATCTGGACGATAGTGCAGTCAATAACATTGGTGGCTCTGCACTTAACCTACGGGGTCTTGGCATTGAGCGAACATTGACACTCGTTAACGGTCGGCGACATGTTGCTGGTATCGAAGGCACCTCTGCTGTAGATGTTTCCACGATACCATCAGGACTTATCGAACGTGTCGAGATCCTATCGGGCGGCGCATCTGCAGTGTACGGTTCGGATGCATTAACAGGCGTTGTGAACTTCATTTTGAAAGATAACTATGAAGGCTTCGAAATCACTGCTCAGGCAGGCACAGCAGACTCCTATGGCACTGAGAGACTAAGCGCTCTGGGTGGTCTGAACTTTGACGAAGGCCGCGGCAACATCACAGTCTCGTTCCAGTATGAACGTGACGATGGCTTACTGACGGGCGACCGGAGTTTCCTTGCGAATAACGGCATTTCAGACGATGACCAGAATCCTGCTTTGCGATTCCAGTCGGGCGAAATCACCTCTGGTGGTACACCCAACATGGCGCAATTTTATGACTTTGCTACGACCGGGCGCTTCAATTCAGGTCTTCGAATTCCATCCCAGGATGATTTTGTCGCGGACTACACGACTGAATTTGGCACTGCGCCAACCTTATCAGCAGCAGAGCAAGCGTTGTTCTCACGCGCATCTTCTGCACCACCTCGGGCAATTTTGCCAGGCCGAACCTTTAACATTACTAGTCCCTATGGCGTGGTTGCTTTAGGTGACTTTGGTACTGAAGTACCGCTGGGTTCAGAGCCAGATCTTGACGGCAATGGCACGTCAGACTGCCTACAGAGCTTTACTGGTTACAACAGTTCATTGGACGGTGCTTCAGCTTTTGGTATTGCCGGCGGTTGCTGGGCCATCGGAGCTGACGGTTCTGTAAACCCTTACCAGGATGGTCTGGTCGCGGGTAGCTTTAACCACTTTGGTGCGAGCGACAGCTTCATCCGACCCAACGATACGCATATCATCCCCGAGAAAGAGCAGTTCTCTATCGACGTGAACGGTCACTACGAACTCACCGACAATATGACGGCTTTCTGGGAATCGAAGTACGTACATTCTAAATCAGAGATTTTTGAGCGAGCGCACAACTTCACTGATTTATTGTTCGGCGCGCCGGACAATCCTTACCTACCTGCTGCACTTGCTGCCTTCGCCAACAACGGCGGCCTCGGGTTCGGCGGCATTGATGGAGGACTGCACGTTTCTCGGGACTCAGATGACTGGGGCAAAAATGCCACGACCAGCGAACGGGACATTATCCGCTTTGTCGGTGGTATCGAAGGTAGCTTCAAAAATCATGACTATGAAGTTTCTGTAAACTACGGACGCTTTGAGCGCGAAATGATTGACCGCGAGGAAGTGGTTATGGACCGTTTCTTTGCTGCGATTGATGCAGTAACGGATCCCACTACAGGTGAAGTTGTCTGTCGATCAGACCTTGATTCAACCGCCTATCCGCGATCCACTCCATTTGACATTCCGCAGTATGTTGGCGGTGGCAACCTGTCTTCATTCTTTACCTTCACGCCTGGTGATGGCCAGTGTCAGCCCATGAATATCTGGGGTGGTCGCGGCGCTATGTCTCAAGCTTCAATCGACTTCGTCACCTCCGATCGAGAAATTGAAGAAACCATTGAGCAGTTCGTGGTTTCTGCATTCGCTACTGGCGATACCGGCAGCTACTTCTCTCTGCCCGGCGGCGCTGTCTCTTATGTGGTTGGTTTTGAGTACCGTGAAGAAAAAACCGAACAGACATTTGGCAACTTTGATAAAGGTATTTTACCTGTTAGCGGTGTCACGTTTGACGGTCAGGCTTTCTCAGCGGGTGACCTAGTGGGTAGTGTCAGTGAAGCGAAGAGCCTTGGCCCAACACCTTCTACTCGATTGCTAGACAGTGCTTCTGACTACAGCTTCACCGACTTCTACATCGAAGTTTCAGCGCCGATTCTGAGCGGTGTTCTGGGCGCAGAAGAACTGACCGTTGAAGGCGCATTTCGCCAGTCAGATAACTCTGAGTTTGGTTCAAATGATACCTACAAGCTGGGTGTCGTTTACGCGCCAATTCAAGACGTACAGTTCCGTTACACGTTTAGTGAGGCAACCCGCGTACCTAACCTGTTTGAGTTATTCTCACCAGAACAGGGTGCGCGTTTCCGTCCTGCTGATCCCTGTGATGCGATTAACATCGGTACTGCCGCTAATCCAACACTACGTCAAGCAAACTGTACTTCTGACCTGCAAGCAAACGGTGTCGCCGCTGCGAACATCTTTGACGGCAGCGGTAACTACGCATTTGAGGATCCACTTTCCGCGGGCTTCCCTGGTGCTGTTGGCGGCAACCCCGGCCTAACACCTGAGACTGCTGAAACAGAGTCCATTGGTGTCATCATTACGCCTTCAATGTTACCAGGACTGGCTCTGTCCATTGATCTGATTAGCATTGAGATTGAAGACGCGATCGTTTCAGTTTCTTCGCAGAACATCGTTGATCAATGTTATGACGCGGCATCATTGACCAACTCTTTCTGTAGCCTGATCAGCCGTAACGATAGTCCAACTTCTGCCCAATCTGGCGGACTCGACTTCATTCGTCAGGTGCAGCTGAACTTTGGTTCTGCTGAATATAAAGGCATCGACTATATCTTGTCTTATGACTTCGGCATTGCAGACTTCAACTTCCTTGCAGCGCTTAACTACACAGATGTGAAGACACTGGAATTCAACGAAGGCGGCACGGTTGATGACGAACTTGGTGAAATGCGTCGACCTGAAAAGTCAGGTACCTTCTCATTCACAGGTTCTTACGGTCCCGGTGCTGTCACCTGGAGCACTTCATACTTGAGCCAACAGACTCTGGCTTATGAAGATGGGGTTGAGATCGAAACTGCTTTTGCTAACTTCGGTGCAGATGGCTTCACAGATGACGACACTTATATCCATGATATTCGTGCCACCTACCTCTGGGATTCAATCACCTTCTTTGGTGGTCTCAACAACGTGACAGATGAAGAGCCATACTCTACAGAGCGTGCCTACCCGGTTAGCCCCGTAGGCCGATACGCGTACCTGGGTTTGACTTACCGACTCATGTAAAGCGCTTTAACCGCAAGACTAGTGAGGCACATCCATTGGGTGTGCCTTTTTTTATGGTCGATACAAAAGGTCCAGACAAAAAAAAGCACACCGAACGGTGTGCTTTTTTTTTGGCTAGACGCTAGCCCAGTGACGCAATGTAACCGCGCCAGCCGCCAAAAGAAGAAACATCAGCGGCACCCTCAATGCCGCAGGGCTCACAGATAAACCCCGTTACCCACTCGCCCGATGCCAACTCTAGCTGACCCAAGCCTAACGGTTGAGGTATACCGGCGAGAAAACTGCCGACATGAGCTGATGGCACGTCGTACACCTCGACCTCAATGGCAACTCCATCTTCCATGCGCATCAAACCGGGTCGTTTTGGTGGACCGCCGGGCAATGCAAATAAGCGGTAACAGGCTGCTGTGTGAGTAGCTTCACGAAGGGTCGCCTGTCGTTCTTGCAACTGGCCATTCAGCGGCATACCGCTCAAGTGCGCACCACACACAGCAACCGCGATGGTCGTCGCCAAATCAGGCGCTATGAGTGGTTCCTTTAAAATTGTTTCTGTCATAAATGGTCCTTTCATTTCAGTTCCTAGTGCTCCAATCAGGCGAGCTTCTTTGGCCAGCCAGGCTTGACCCAGTTTAAACAGCTGTCGGTCGTGCAATGCCTCGGCTATAAATGTAATACCAAAAGGTAAACCCGCTGGCGTAAATCCAGCCGGTACCGCGAGCGCTGACATATCGAGAAGATTCACAAAATTGGTATAGGCACCATTGTCTGAATTACGCAGCACCGGCTCGGCGGCTACTTCTGCCAAAGAGTAATGGGTGCCAACGGTCGGCAGTAAAAGCACATCAATCGATTCAAACATCTGTTCCGCAATACGCTTATAGGCGGCGAGCCGGTAGGCACCATCGAAGTAATCGACTGCTGACACTTGATTGCCGTGGCCCACCACCGCTAAAAATTCTTCTCGCAACGACTCCGGGTGCTGTTCGATTAGGTCTTTAGCGGCGTGATAACGTTCCGCCACCCAGGCACCTTCATAGAGTAGTTTGGCGGCGTCCATTAAGGGCGAGATATCGATCTCTTTTGTTTCGAATTGTTCGGTCACGCGATTGACCGCGCTCGAAAACAGCGCCTCGTATGCTTCGTTGCCAAAAAATTTCAGCTGATCACTGCGGGGAATACCGATCACTTTGGCATCGCTGGTGATTTGCTCTCGATCCGTTCTGGCATAGGCATCTGCGGCATCAAATTGATCCACAACAGATGCGATGATCGCGGTATCGGCACAGTTCAAGCCAAACACCGTGACACAATCGATGGTTTTACAGGCGGGCACCACGCCAGAGGCACTAAGCAAACCACAGCTGGGCTTATAGCCGACCAGGTTGTTCAAGGCTGCGGGCACTCGACCTGAGCCTGCGGTATCTGTGCCTAGTGAGAAACTCACCTGGCCCAGCGCCACGGACACTGCACTGCCTGAACTAGAACCACCACTGATGAGTGTTGGATCAAACGAGTTCTGCACGGCACCATGGGGGGAACGGGTGCCCACGAGCCCGGTTGCCAGTTGATCAAGATTGGTTTTTCCAATTGGAATAGCCCCCGCATCAATCAAGCGTTGCACCAAAAATGCTGACTTATCGGGCGTGTAGGCAAAGGCAGGGCAAGCTGCGGTCGTCGGAACACCCGCCAGATCTATATTGTCCTTGATGGCAAAAGGGACTCCATAAAGCGGCAAGGAGTTCACCGGCAATTCAGCCAGACGCGCGACATAAGGTGCAAGTTCTGCGTCGCTCAACGGACGAATCCAAATAGGATTGTCTTGCGCCATTGCCATGCGGCGTTTCACTTCAGCCAATACGTCGGCAACAGAAGCGCCGCGGCGATAGGCATCACGCAAACCGTCGAGAGTAAACGGTAGTGTTGTGACATCCATCACATCACCTCTGCAAATAACGCCAGGGACTGCCCCGACGTGACCTGCTGCCCCGGTTTAACCAAAAATTCGACCAACCGGCCAGAACGGCCAGGTTTCACTTCTAATTCCATCTTCATTGATTCAAGCACCATTAAAGTTTCTATGTCAGTTAGGGTGTCGCCCGGTTCTGCCCGGTATTGCCACACGTTGCCAGAGAGATGACTTTCGACAACGAAATGTCCCTCCGGGATATCAATTTCAGATTGCTCGTTGGTAGCGCCTGCATCCTGATCGTCAAAATGGAGTTGGCCACTGCTACGCCAGTCTGCCATCTCTGCCGCGAACGCTTGTTGTCTTTGGTGGGTAAACGCATCTATTTCAGTTTTTTGAGTCGCAACAAAATCACGGTGATCGGATAACCTAAACGTGGTCGACTCTATGCGAGGTTCAAACCGCCCATGAATAAAGTCTTGGCGTAACTGCAGCAGTTCGTCATTGCTAACCGGATAAAAACGAATCTGGTCAAAAAAGCGCAGCAGCCAGGGCTTGTCGAAAACCGGAGTCTGACGATAGCGATTCCACATCTGAATCGTCCGGCCAACAAACTGATAACCGCCCGGCCCTTCCATGCCATATACACATAGGTAGGCACCACCAATACCGACCGAATTCTCGGCGGTCCAGGTACGGGCAGGGTTGTATTTGGTCGTGACCAGGCGATGCGCTGGATTAAGCGGCGTTGCAACCGGAGCACCCAGATAGACATCGCCGAGACCCATCACCAGATAGGTGGCATCAAAGACAATTTTTTGTACCTCGGCTATTTCATCAAGGCCGTTAATACGACGAATGAAATCGAGGTTGCTCGGACACCAGGGCGCCCCAGGGCGCACGACTCGAACATACTTATCGATGGCCTCCTGACAAGCTGGGTCATCCCATGACAGCGGCAGATAGACTATACGAGAAGGCACTTCTAACGTCGCTTCATCATCAATTGCCGTCGCAAGATTGATGAGCGCTTCAATGAGTTCTTCACGACTCATGATTTCCGGAACATAGTGAACCTGCAGAGAACGGATGCCGGGGGTCAGTTCCAGCACACCGGGCAAAGCCTTATCGACCAGCGCACGATAGATACCATGAATTTTGAAACGTAATTCAATATCAAGCTTCTGTTCACCGGCTTCCATTAACAGAAAGTCGTCACCACTGGGTCTGAACACTAGTTTCGTCCCACCCGGTAATAACAATTGCTGAATCACCGCATCAAGCGGCTCGACAACCGGCAGCGAAGGTCGGTAATGATCCGTCACTTTCTTCAAATTCGTCAGACTTGAAATCGACTGCTGGACACGTTCATAACGTAACAGCGCATCTCCGTTGCTGACTGGCTTGAATCTGATGGTATCACCGGGCCGCAACTGACCCAGCTTCCACAGGTCGGCTCTTATGACGGTTGCGGGGCAAACAAAGCCGCCAAGCGATGGTCCGTCTGGGCCTAACAAGACTGGCATATCACCGGTAAAATCCACCGCTCCTACGGCGTAAGCATTGTCATGAATATTAGAGGGATGTAAGCCAGCTTCACCGCCATCATTTCTGGCCCAGTCGGGTTTAGGACCAATCAGACGCACACCGGTACGGCTCGAGTTAAAGTGCACTTCATAGTCAGTACCGAAGAATGTATCGATATCACCGGCCGTAAAAAAGTCTGGTGCGCCGTGGGGGCCATAAATGACATGCAGTTCCCAGTGCCGATCATCTGCACCGGAAAATGGCGTGGCCGCAACGGGCAACGCCACAATCGGAGGCAATACAGCCAACTCAAGCAGTGGCAATGTATCGCCTGGCCTGAGTACACGACCACCGTGACCACCAAACTGACCCAGGGTAAAAGTCGACCTAGAGCCGAGGTAGGGCGGCGATTGAATACCCCCCGCCACCAGCAAGTAACCTCGGAGGCCACCGGCTTCGACGCGACCAATATCCACTACTGAACCTGCGGCGACATGAATCACCTGCCAGTGACACATCGGCTCGCCATCTAAGGTTGCCGACATCAGCGCTCCAGTCAGGGCAATCGCGGTATCGCTATGAAACAATAGTGCTGGACCTTCGACGGTAATTTCTATCCCCGCGGCGGCCGGGTCATTACCCAATAGCTGATTACCAATCTGAAAACTCAGATCATCAAATGGCCCACTCGGTGGGACGCCCACATCCCAGTAACCAACTCTGCCAGGATAGTCTTGAACGGTGGTGAACGTACCCGCCCGCCGCACTCGAATGCCATTAAGGCGAGGTTCAAAGCTAGCCAACATACTGGTGGTAAGTGCAGGAACGGCAAAAGCGTCTTCGCTGAGAAAAGCAGCGAGGTAGTCAATGTTCGTTGCGGTGCCATAGAGTTCGGTGCTTCTAAGCGCTGTCTGTAAACCCTCGATCGCAGCCGCCCGATCCTCACCATGGAAAATGATCTTGGCGATCATCGGGTCATAGTTAGGCGACACCTCGGTACCCGATTCAACCCAGCTATCGACTCGCAGTCGGGCGGTGGTGGGCGGAAAGGATACATGCGTCAGCAGTCCCGGTGATGGTTGAAAGTTCGCCGCGGGGTCTTCTGCATAGACTCGGGCTTGCATCGCATGGCCGCTCGGTTGATAACGCTCGGCCAGATCAGCCAAAGACGGCAGTGCGCCTTCTGCCAGTTGAATCATGCAGGCCACCAGGTCTATACCATAGACCATCTCGGTGACACCGTGCTCAACCTGCAAGCGTGTATTCACCTCGAGGAAATAGGCTTCTTCGCGATCTTCGTCGTAAATGTATTCGACCGTGCCGACACTTCGATAGTTGACCGCTGACAAGAGCGATTCTGCGGAACGACACAAGCCACTGCGCACTTCAGCCGAAATATTCGGCGCAGGGCATTCTTCGATCACTTTTTGTTGCCGACGCTGTACCGAGCAGTCTCTCGTCCCAAACGCGAGCACGCCACCGATGCCATCACCGAGCACCTGAACTTCTACGTGGCGAGCCACCTCTACATAACGCTCAAGAAAAACACCCGCATCACCAAAATTGTTAGCCGCGAGCTGTTGGACAGCATCAAACGCGCCGTCTAGCTCCGCATCGCTTCGACAAATACGCATGCCAATGCCACCGCCACCGGCAGTACTTTTTAGCATTAATGGATAGCCTATCTGCTGAGCAAACACCCTCGCAGCGGCAAGATCGGGCAACAGCGGGCTACCGGGTAACATCGGCACGCCATTTTCTAACGCAAGTTCTCGGGCACTGTGTTTTAGACCAAAGACCCGCATCTGTTCTCCGGTCGGGCCCAAAAATGCAATGCCAAGCTCGGCGCAGCGATGCTCGAATCCGGCATTTTCTGAAAGAAAACCATAACCCGGGTGAATCGCTTTAGCGCCACACTGGATGGCAATTTCAAGAATTTTGTCTTGATTCAGATAGGTATCGGCAACCAGCCCACTGCCAAGGGAATAGGCTTCATCGGCCAGATCGATATGTCGCGAGTCGACATCGTCCTCCGCATAGATCGCCACGCTGTGCTTACCCGCTGCGAAAACGGTGCGCATGATTCGACAGGCAATAGCACCCCTATTGGCAATCAAGATCTTATCTATTTTATGGCTATCAATGACCACGCTCATAGGGCATCCCAAATCAAAACTTCTACAGGTGTTGGGTTGTATGCATTGCAGGGGTTATTCAACTGGGGGCAGTTTGAAATCATCACGATGGTATCCATATGAGCCACCATCTCGACATACTTGCCGGCATCACTGATGCCATCCTCGAAGGTCAAACCACCTGCTGCGGTGACCGGCACATTCATAAAAAAGTTAATATTATGCGTAAAGTCGCGCTTGCTCATACTGAAGACATCCTGCTCAGAAATGGCCAGCAACCAGCTGTCACGGCAACTATGCATACACTTTTTATCGAGCGAATAGCGGATCGTATTACTCTCAGCGGCGCAGGCGCCACCCAAGGTGTCGTGGCGACCACAGGTATCTGCGACAATTTCCATCAAGACGTTGCCTTCCGAACTGAGCAACTTCGTACCCGCGGTCAAATACACATTGCCTTGTTCTCGAATAGTATCGGTGGCGCTATAGCGTTCCGTCGGGTCAGCTGAACTGTAAAAAAGCGTATCCACTGCCTGATTACCTTCAAGGTCAAGAATACGAAAAGTTTGGCCCGCTTTAACCACATGCATCCAATAGTCGCCTGCGGCGATGTTCGAGGAGTAACTTGCCTGTTGGGCTGCCAGGGAACTTGTCTTAATCATGAGCGGCCTCCTTTGACTTGATGGTAGAGGCGCGTGTTTTCAAACGCTCGCTCGCTCTCGGGCCTCGCCAAACGACACTCATCGTCCATGGCGGCTGCCGGAAGCTCGCGAATCTCGTACCGAATCGGTTTACGAGGATAGGCTATGGCTGGATTTAGCGGGTGAGGACAGGTGTGCATGATCACGATGGCATCCATCTCAAACCGCAGCATGACGGCGTCGCCTGCCTTGGATTGGTGCTCACCCCAGATCAGGTTACCGTCGTCGTCTACCTCTATGCGGGTAAATAGATTCAAGTTCGCTGCAAGGTCTCGTTTACCCAGACCGTACTTGCCTAACTCGATCAAAAAGCTATCGCGACCATTGCGAAAATAGTCGTTGCGCGATTCCTGATAGTGACTTTCACCCCATTTGGCGGCAACGGTCCTGCGGTTACAGGTCCCGGTAGCGGTGTCGTGCCAGCCGAAAGAATCTTCAACAATGGAACACATGGCACGCCCCATGTCAGAAAACAGAGTGTTGCCCTGGCTCAGCTTAAAGGTGTGCTGACCCTTTAAAGTGTCCGGCATATTGTATTTTTCAAGCATGTTTTCTGGGTTGAACATCAGCATCGCTACATTGGCGCCGCCTTCTATATCGACTAGGCGTAACGCATTACCGGCGCGCATTCGCATCGACCAGTGCGCACCCCCTGGAAATGTCTCACTGTAAATCAGGTTTTCGTCCGTTAGGTGCATGGGTCGAAACGCCTCCTTTTAGTTATTTGAAAATTATTTACGCTTTTGTCTAATCGGCAAACGAACCCTGCTGGTGCGCAGAACGGATCGGCGCACTACTATATGGCGTTACCGATTAAGTTCACGCCGATTTTTCCTCTCTAAAACGCGATGACATCCACACCGTTTGTCCCAGCGCCTTTACTGCTGGGACCATAGGTATTCAGTAGCGCTTGCTCGCGCCATAGCTCTGGATATAGCTCTAGTCATAGACGTAGCAAGAACGATGCCCATCGATGTCGGTGCAGAATTTTAATCAGGCAGCCGAAACGACTTCTCGAAGAAGCCACTCTGATCGGGCTAAATCGACGGTTGGTTGCCAACAGTTTTCACGAGGGGTATTACTGTGAAGAGTTTGCCACTGGCGATTGCCGCGGCGAGCAAATAGTTTGATCTTATCTTTTACAATGAGTATGCAATGCTTATCCGACTGAACCTCGAGCCCGATCAACTTGCCACGCCGAGATAATGTATAAACTCTGCTAAACCGGCTTTGTGTAAGCTGCCATTTCTCCTCAAAATGCACCGTCTGGCCTTCCATATCAAACGTGCCGTGTTCAAAACAGCCAAATCGGGTTAACGCTAGATCACCAACATCCTGATCCGAGAGCATCCCGGAGATATTGATCAAGTGCTGAAACCATAGCTTTGGCTCCCGCCACCAGGTGACACCACCAAAGCCACTGTAAACTTCGCCCGACGCAAGATTCACTCGAATGTCGGCATACCAGCAACCCGCCTGCAGCCACAGCACCATTGAATCCTCATAGGGCGGCTCTGAATCAAGCTTCATGTAAGTTCTTTGAAGCCTTTGATTAGATAACGGCGCAAGCGACCTACCGCTAACTGGCGACCGCTGCCATGCTAAATAGGCGCGTTGAGCACGAATCACAGATGTTACTCAGGTTCTGCTAAGGGCGAATCTGAAGAAATTTTTTGCTCTTCTAAAGACAAGCGCTTAAACGAATTTTGATCGGGAATCTCAAAATCAACCGCAAACGCACCCGACTCGTACTGCCGTTTCAAATATGGAAAGATATTGATCGTGTGGCCCCACAAATGCTCCCCCGATTTAAATGCCGGGTATCGCTCACGACTCTCTTCTGTACTGAACTCTGGCAACGGCTGAATCTCCGTTTCAAAGTCTACGGAAAAAAACAGGGGCAATGAGTAGCGTTCTTTACCCAGATTGACCACCCTATGCTGAGTGGCCTTAAACAACCCACCGGTCCAAGCTTCAAGGCAGTCTCCAATGTTGACAACAAAAGCGCCCTCTACAGGGGGCGCTTCAACCCAATGATCTTCGTAGGACATAAGCTGCAAGCCTGGCCCTGAAGTATTCAGTATCGTGAAGCACTCAAAATCTGAGTGCGCTGAAATACCGACGTTGAGTTCGTCAGCTGGCTCATCATTTGCAAAGTATTTTAGTAACCGAAGTTGAGACGGCGGAATAGTGACGTGATCCAGAAAGGCACCAGGTTTTAGATTCAAACTAAGCTCAAACCCAGCCAAAAGTTCACGCCCCAAGCCATAGATCGCATCATAGTAATCAGAAACCGTTGCCTCAAAGCCCGCGAGGTCAGGCCATACATTTGGACCAATCAAACCAAAACCTTTGCTGGCTCTGGGGTCATCTGCAGCCACCTCATAAGACATATCGAACGTCTCATGATAGCTATTGAGTGTCTTGCCAGCCGTTTCACAGCCGACTGTTTCAGCACTAGAAACCCAGCCTCTATGGATCAAACTTTTATTGATGTTGTACTGATCTTTATAGGCTTCTGACTGCCCATGAAACCGTTTACTTTCAGCGTAGACAGAGTCAATCAGCGACTGATGAATACCGTGATCGACAAGATAGAAAAAGCCAGAGCCAGTGGCACCGGCATACAGTGCTTTCGCAACTTCTTGCTTTTCGGCTTCCGTCCCATGAAACCAATTTTTAAGGCTAATAGTCGGCAAATCATCCCAATGCTGCGCATCCTTAGATGGATCGAACTTCTGATTACTCATATGTTTCAGTTCTCGCAATGATCCGTTGGCAGAGCCAGGACCGATTAGTCAGCATAATATTGGACGCTTTCAGTTGGGTTAAGGCCATGCAAATTTTGAACCATTCGTGTGCAGCAATCTAAAGGATGATGTGAGGCTCACGACGGGCGCCTATTCCGTCATCAAACAAAGCCTACTAGCAATGCAACAACTCACCCTTCTGGGGCGTCTGCAAAACCAGCTACCCATTTTGGCGCAGATCATAGGGCGGATTTTGACTCGGTAGTCAGAGAATCCGACTGACCTAACACAATGACCAGTGCCACTGGTACTTTTGATCATTAAGCACCTTGTGGTCTATTTCTTGCTTGCATTGCGGATGCATGAGTCGAACTAGGAAACAATGTCGACGTAGGAAGGTGCGTGCTAAATAGCTCTGCATCGGCGAAACTCTTCACTGCACCCTTTACAGTGCACCCTTTACAGTGCACCACCACCAACCAAGTACAATGATAACGGACAATGATGATTGAGCCAGAACGAATAACAATACGCTTTCTGGCGCTGGCACTAGCGTGCTTCCTAAGCGCTTGCTCAGATAACACGACGACTGTGGCAACGACGGACGCACCCTCATCCAATGCGAAGAACCTTCAATCTGCGGAAGCCATTATCGATGCGTTCTACACTTTTGACCCAGACGCACTGGCACCGCTATTAGATGGCGCCAAAGAATCCGCAGCGCCGCTCTTGTTCTACCAAGGATGGGCGGAAGGTGGTAACTACAAAATTATTAGTAGAGCACCCTGCGTCGCGGAGACTGAGAACACCATTAGCTGCGGGATTACCGTGGAAGATGACCCTGTACTGGCATTGAAGCTCGATTTTAAGGTGACCGACACATTCACCATCACTTTTGATGGCGATAAGGTCACCGCGGTTGAAACCAGCTCAAACGACAAGCCGATCTATGGGCAAGCGTATGAATGGGTGGTAAAAGAATCCCCTGAGGTAATGACGGGGCCCTGCTTAGGATTTTTCGATGACGGACCAACACCAGGCGACTGCGTACGGGCAATGACCGAAGGCTATCACCGCTTTGCCGCGAGCGATGCGTTTCCAACAACAGACTAACCAGATAATTACTTTTATGACGAGCCGACAAAACTTTTTATGGTCACTCCCGCAGCCTGTGGTTGCATTCGGTTATATGCTGCTGGTGGCGAGCGCCATCACCATGGAGTGGACCGATGCCGACCAACTGACGTCAATCCTCCTGTTGACGCCGATCCCACTTTTACTCTTGGCAGAGCGCATAGCGCCGAAGCGCGAGGACTGGAAACTGAACTGGCGAGATCTCGGCGAAGATTCATTTTGGGTTCTGGCCACCTACCTAATTTGGCTACCGCTTTATAGCGATTATTATGAATCGCCGATTTCCCATGGCTTCGAATGGATACGTGAAGCATCTGCGTTTCCCTTCGCGCTAGAGGCCGAGACCATTCCCGGTTTGATGGTCGCCGCATTGATTGGCCTCCTCGCGAGCGAATTTATCTACTACTGGATTCATCGGGTGCAACACCGCGTGATGTTTTTCTGGCGCATGCACGCCACCCATCACCACATCACGAAAATGAGCGTGGCGCGCACCGATAGAACTCACCCACTAGAATTTTTGGGACTGACGCTTGGTTCGGCTATTGCGCTCGCGTTCTTAGGCGCCAGTGATGATGTAATTGCCGTGAGCCTAGTATTTCGTGTCGCGGTTGCTTACATGAATCACTGCAATCTACCGATGACACCCGGCGTGTTTGGTCTGGTCTTTAATACGCCCAGCTGGCACCAGGTACATCATTCGCTGGATTTCGATGAGAGCAACAACAACTTCGGTTGCATCGTCATTCTGTGGGACCGCATGTTCGGCACCTTCCTCGGTAAATCCGAAGTCGATAAACTCGGCAATGGCAGCGGGGAAGCACTCACCATCGCGATGCAACTCACCATGCCTTTTCGATCCAATGAAACGCTGAAAACTCTTTAGCGCCTAAAGGTCTAAACGTAGTGGTTCACTTTCCATACCCTTAGCGGGCACGGCGCAACAGATGAGCGCTTCGTCCTCGCCGACGGGATAGGTCGGCGACTGGGTGTAGACCACTTCACCGGAAAGCACCCCTGTTGCACAACTGCCACAATGTCCCGCGCGACAACCTGAAGCCGGCGTCATTCCATGCGCTTCGGCAAAGTCGAGCAGGCTGCCGTCCTGGGGCGACCAACCTTGCTCTACTGACGATGGGACAAACTCAACCACGGCATGATCAGCGGTGACGACGCTGATTTGCGTGCTGACGTCGAGATCCCGCTGCAACGATGCAGGGCCAAACGCTTCCGCACTGATTTTTGAATCGATCACACCGACTGAGCGAATGCTGTCATAAGCTTTTTGCATAAAGTCCGTCGGACCACAGACGTAGAATTGATAGTCATCTAGCGCCAACTCTGCATTGAGGATGTCACGATTTAGGTAACCGCCATAACTCGCCAGGTGATGATCCGGAGCGCCAGAAAATAATGTTATAACGCGCAACTCATCACCTAGAACCGCCTGCAAGTCAGTTAGTTCTTGATGGAAAGCCAATTGAGACTCATCACGCACCTGATAAAACAACACCATAGACTGGGCACGCCGATGTTTGATGCCATGAAAAAGGCTTTCGCGAATCATCGAGATCATCGGCGTAATACCGATACCCGCTGCAACAAAAACAGACGGTTTATCTTTATTCAAGACAAAGTTACCGGACGGCGCTCTCGCCTCAATGTTCATGTTTGGCGACACGTGATCATGCAAGTAACTAGAGATCACGCCATCACGTTTAACAGAAATTCGCAGCCGGGCATCACTGGGTGCACTAGAAACCGTGTAGGTTCGCACCTGGTATTCATCGTCGATCCTAAATCTAAGGGTTAGAAATTGGCCCGCTTCGAATTTCGGTACCAAGCCTACGGGCGGCATTAACTCGAAGGACTTCACCTGGCCTGTTTCTTCAATCACGCGCTCGACACTATAGGGTAACCAGGTCAACTGTTCCGCTTCGGCAGCTTCTGCCGCTTTTGCTTGAGCCCAGTTACCTGTAAGCAAACTATTGGGAGAATACTGCTCAAATTCAAACTTAATCCCAAGCGCATTATTGAGTCGAATGCCTGACTTAAGTTTAAAACGCCACAATCGCTCGGCGCCTTCAAAGTAACTCGTTTCTTCTGAATCCCACAGAACTTCAGCATCTCCGGTCAACATCAACAGGTCCCCAGAAGCAAAGTCGGCAAACAATAGACCGGCTTTACCGTTACTTTCAATATTGCCAAGTGTGTTGAAGTGATTGTTACCAGGAAAATCAGGAATCGTCAGCGTCATGTTGTCATCAACACGAACAAAACCGGGTTGCCCACCCCGATGAGAAACATCGGCGCCGGTTTCACCACCGCCGCTGCCGTCGTCAAAATAGCTCGCGATGTAAAAACTGTCACTGGCTTCAATCAGCGCGATTTCTGCTGCTGATAACGCTGATAGGCTTTGTGCAGTAGAGTCCTCAACTGACCAATTTTTACGCGTTTTTACCACGCGGGTTTGAATGTACTGGGGGCAGTTTCCAAAAGCCTGCCGGACTATTGCTTTAATCCGCTCTGGCCTTTTGCCAACCCGCTCTGGCCTTTTGCCAACCCGCTCTGGCAGTCCGCCATCCAGTACTGCGGACATGCGATTGCGCCGGCGATTCGATAGGTCGATGCCCAACAAACCA
The DNA here is from genome assembly GCA_051278195.1 of Candidatus Azotimanducaceae bacterium. GTDB lineage: Bacteria > Pseudomonadota > Gammaproteobacteria > Pseudomonadales > Azotimanducaceae > JAHRVQ01. The sequence continues at coordinate 28,794 of JBNMQM010000021.1, read as the reverse complement.
ACAGCGGTTGGCCGGTCGAGCGCTTGGCGCAAGGGATCCATAGGATGAACTGCATCTAAGGACAGCGAGAATTTTTGGGCGTCCTCAACATCCATGACTGCCGCATCGTCGGGTTGCGCTTGATGCGACAACCACGAAGCCCAGGGATCGCCCGCGGCATCCACATGACCCACCAACAAGTAAGGAAGTGCTTGATAGAAGTCTTGGTGCTGCTGCGGCATATGATCACGAATGGTTCGACGGCCAAGGAACTCGGCTTGTTCACGCACACCCATTCGAGATTGAACGGTTTGCTCGCCTTGATGAAAGGGTGACGATTCTGTATTCATAATCAGACTCCGATACTAGATGGGAATGCAAAGCTGGCAGCACCAGCTTTGCAGGACGTTTCATGCAGCGCTTGAAGAGAGCGCAGCCTTGGCCTCGGTCTCGGTGGCCTGCATGGGCACAAAGCCTGGCAATGCTTCAATGGTTGCCAACCACCGCGTCACATGCGGATAACCGGTCAGATCAACACCCCCCTCTGGCGCATGCGCGGTGTAGGAATACAGCGCCACGTCAGCTACCGTCGGCTGATCACCCACAAAGTATTTTCGCTTTGCTAGATGGCTATCCATAATCCCCAATAAGTTATGCGCTTTATTGATCGCCTCTTCGTGATCGCGAGGCGCGCCAAATACAGTCACGAGTCGAGCAGCACCCGGACCTTCAACCAGATCCTTACTGGCTTTAGCCAGCCACATCTGAGCCTCAGCCAAAAGTGCAGCATCGACGGGGTACCAGGTTCGACCCGCGTCATATTTAACTGCGAGATAAACCAAAATGGCATTGGAGTCAGTGAGCGTTAACTCACCGTCTTCGAGAGTGGGCACCTGGCCAAATGAGTTTTTAGCAAGATATTCTGGTTGCTTGTGCTCTCCAGCGCGTAAATCAATCCGCACGATTTCTGCCGGCAGATTCAAGAGGCTCGCCATCAATCGTGCTCGATGGGCATGTCCAGAGAGTTCAAAATCGTAAATTTTCATGTGGTTGTTCCTTCGGTGGTTTGAGAGTCGGTTCGAATCCGCTTTGCCATTCGATGAAACACACTCTATTACTCAACCAATCCTTGATAAATATCCTAAATAGAGAATAATTATCTCCAATATGATGATAATAGGTGCGTTATGGATCGAATCGAGAACATGAGACTATTCACAGAGGTCGCACGAACAGGGTCATTTACTGCTGCGGCCGAGGTCGTAGGAAAGCCTGTCCAAACCGTTAGCAAGGCGGTTCGTCAGTTGGAAGCACAACTCAAGGTTTTGTTGTTTGATCGGACGACTCGATCTGTTGCTCTGACGGATACTGGGCGGGCCTACCTCGATCGGTGCCTGGATCTGCTCGATCAGTTTGACGAACTAGACTCTGCGGTTCGGTCAGAACACGAGGCGCCGCGAGGAAGGATCCGAATGACCGCCCCAACCACCTTTGGGGAGCGCAATCTGCTGCCGGTCTTGGCTGACTTTTTAAGTCTGCACCCCGATATAAAAATCGAACTTTCACTTTCTAACCTCAAAGTCTCGCTGATTGACGAGGGCTTTGATCTCGCCATTCGAATCGGCCAACTTCAGGATTCAAGTTTGATTGCACGACACTTAGCACCAATGCGGAAGGTCGTATGTGCGGCGCCCGACTTTCTGCAAAAACATGGGACGCCGGCTAACCCGCTAGCGTTAAGTCATTATCCCTGTCTGATTGATACCAATTTTGAGGATCCACATACCTGGCCATTCAAAATCGAGGGTCAGCAGATACGGGTTGATATAGAGGGGCCTTTTAACGCCAATACTCCGGAAGCGACCCGACAGATGGCAAAAGCGGGAATCGGCATCGCCCTGTGCCCAATGTATGTGATCGATCAGGATTTAGCAGACGGCACCTTGGTGCCTTTGTTTGAACCTTTCGAAGCCAGCGAGATGGGCGTCTACGCTCTTTACCCGCACAGGCGTCATCTATCAGCTCGAGTAAGAGCCCTCGTCAACTTTCTTGAACATCAGTTTTAATAACGGCTTTATGACTAACGCGTAAGGCTTGCCATATAGCTCGTAAAAGAATCCTGAGCTCGCCTCACAGCGGCATCCACATTTGGCAAAAGCTCGACCAACGCTCGAACATCCTTATCTCTGCTGGCCTTTTCTACCGCGCCCATTTGCTTGGAAAACTCAATCGCACCGAAACTCACAGAGGAGCTTTTTAGCGTATGAGACTCAATTAACATCGACTTGAAGTCTCTTTGTACCCAAGCAGACTTGAGCGCATTGACTCTCGTCTCGAGTTCTTTGCCAAACAGCGCACTGGCAGCCGCAAAATTAGCTTCGCCAATATTACTGGCTAACGTTTCAAGTATTTTCTCATCGAGCACCTCATTTTGGAGCGGCCTCGCAGCAACCCGAGAAACTGACGCAGCAGCCTTACTCGCTAAATGGCGCGATAGCGTCCTGATCAAATCAGCCTTGTTGATAGGCTTGAACACCACGCCTTGCATCCCTGACTCTGCGTATTGAGCAGCGAGTTCCTCCCCGACATGGGCGGTCAGGGCAATGATGGGGACATCAAAACCTAACTTACGAATTTCGCGCGCTGCAGTTTCGCCGTCCATCACGGGCATAGTAATGTCCATCAATACCAGATCGAAGGCGCGCTCTTTAATCAGCTTTACAGCTTCGACACCATCACTCGCTGTCCGAACATCCAAGCCCATACGCTCAAGCATGAGGCCGCCAACAAAAAGGTTGGTCTGGTTATCATCGACAAGCAATATGTGCCCCTCAAATTTCATCGCGAGATCCATACTTTCTTCTCGAGCGCTAACATGGTTACTTCGAATTAAAGACAGAGAAAAATTGAAAGAGGTTCCCTCACCCAATGTTGACTCGAACCGAAGATCCCCCCCTAACAAGGTAGTGATGCGCTGACATATATTGAGACCCAGCCCTGTGTTGGCTTCTCCAGCCGGAGTTTTTTCAGTCAGCGTCCAGAAAGCATCAAAAATTCGACCCTGATGTTCTGGCGCAATGCCGGCACCCGTATCAACCACTTGAAAAGTCAATCCGACAGACTCACCCTCCAATGCTTCTGAAGTCACACGGATTGTCACCCCCCCGACCGATGTAAACTTAACCGCGTTACTGGCGAGATTAATCAGCACTTGACGAATCTTCGAGCCATCACCTTGAACCCAACGAGGTACATCCGGTGCAATATCAATAACAAATCTAAGATTTTTGGCTGTGGATTTAGCAAGCAAAATCTCACCAATCGAGTGCAGTGTTTCAAACAAGTCAAACTCTTCTTTTTCGACCACCAACTGACCTGCTTCCAACTTCGAAAAGTCGAGCACGTAGTTGATGACCGACATAAGATTGTTAGCGGAGGTATGTGCCACTTTTAGCAGGTCTGCGTTCTCTTTCTTGTTTGCAGATTCTCGACTCAGGGATAACGAGGTAATAATGCTGTTCAAGGGCGTACGCATTTCATGACTCATTACAGCAAAAAAGTCTGATTGGATTTGCTGGGTTTGTTCCGCTCGCTCTTTGGCACCTCTTAGCTCTTCGTTAACCCTCTCAAGATCAGCGACCATCGCGCGCTGTGTCGCTTCGTAAAAAGCCGCGTCCATCTGAGGGTCGTGACGGGGAAACTCAGCTAGACCCATTTTTACTTCCGGATGATTTTCAGACATCCAGGGCAACCAAGGCGAACCCAAAAACATCAAACGATCAGAATCTTCTAAGGCAATCATTTGGCCACGAAGCGCAATGTCATCTTCTCTTGATATCAACAAAAAGAGCATATCAATGTTATCGAGAATATCTTCGTACGTGAATGCACCCGCAGGACGATGAAGAGTGAACACATTGCCCATTTGAGCCCCGTCTAATGCCTCGGGACAACGGGCGTTTAGCGGAGCACTAACATACCCCATCTTTAGCTCATGATTGATCGTGAACGTCATCGTAAACAATCGCTTCAGCTCTGAAAAGGGAACAGAAACACTCACTTCGGAGCTACTTGAATATCAATGGTGGCGCGATCACCCTCACCTGTTGAATCTATAATCACTTCACCGATCGTAATGACGATGTTAAACCGAACCTGCATGCCTTTGATTAAGCCAAGCACAAAGGGCACCAGACCAGACCGCTCGCTGCGATAAAACACTTTAGCTCGATTCTCCGAGAGCATTTCAAGCTTAAAAGTCGGCGGACGATAGCCCACAAAAGTGGTACTAATCCGATCATGGAGTGCATCCAGGTTTTCGAGAAACTCAAATAGAGAACCTCCCGCGGCTGACAGCAACATGTCATAACTTTGCGGTGCAAACTCTGCTAACCAAAACTGACCAAACGCGTCGAGACAATCATCAACTGGCAGTTCCAGAACCTCGGATACCGCACCCACTAACGATAAAGTCACTGCATCGTCATAGCTTCGTGTCGACATAAAGGCATTAGCAGGTGCACCAGAGAGCTCTAGCACCCTTTGCCATTGTTCTCGGCTAAATTTCTCTGTCATCATTTGTTGTAGTGCGGTGTGAATCAATCCATACATGGTAATCCCTTGCCTCTGCACTTAATCGAATCAAGCCTAACTTACTGTCAGTATTCCTAGTGTCTTAGCACACACCAAGTTAGTTGGGGGTATTCCAAGACTGCACCTTGCGGTAGATCGTCGAGGGAGCCACTTCTAACAAACCAGCAGCACGATTGACGTTGCCATCGCTCTGCTCAATAGCCCACTCGATGGCGCGCTTTTCGGTGACCCAAAGTGGCTCTATTATCTGCGGTTTTTCGGACTGATCACCCGAGTCACTTGCGGTGGCCTCCGGCTTGTTTCCAGATAACACCTGCATAGGCAACATATGCAACGCGACTTCTTCACCGTCATTGAGCACCACAATATTCTGTATCGTATTTTGCAGTTCACGCACATTCCCCGGCCAATCGTAATCCATAAAGATTTTTTCAACTTCGGCGTTAAACGTCATGAAAGATTTTTGTTCCTTATCGGAGACTTCCGCTAAAAACGTCCGGGCAATCATCAAAATGTCATCACCGCGCTCACGCAGCGGCGGCAACCGGAGGGGTATGACATGTAAACGGTAATACAGATCTTCTCGAAACCGACCTTCGCGAACTTCTGCCATTGGGTCTTTATTAGTCGCGCAGACAAAACGGATATCGACGTGTTCAATCTTATTGCTGCCGACCCGCTGAAATTCACCACCCTGGATAAAGCGAAGCAGCTTCTTCTGTAGCTCCAACTCCATTTCGCAGATCTCATCAAGAAACAAAGTGCCACCATCAGCAATGGTCGCCGCACCATCTCGAGAACATGTCGCGCCCGTAAACGCTCCTTTGACGTGCCCGAATAGCTCACTTTCCATCAACTCCGACGGGATCGCGCCACAGTTAATCGCGTGAAAAGCGGAATTGGCACGTTTGCTTTTTTCATGCACGGCCTCCGCCGCCAACTCTTTGCCTGTGCCACTCTCACCGACGATAAAAGCAGTTGCGTCACTTACTGCTACAGAGTCAATGATGCGATACACAGCTTGCATGGGCAGTGACTGGCCCACAAACCGACCATATCGGTCACGTTCAAGTGCACTGAAGATCTGAACCTTCTTTGACAGACTTAGATGCTCCACCGCATTTGTTACGGTTACCTGGAGCCGATGCGCATCAAAGGGCTTAGTTAAAAAATCGAATGCACCGGTGCGAATCGCATGACCCGCCATATCAGTCGAACCATGTGCGGTCATCACAATGACATCCGTTTGCAGACCCCGGTTCATGACCTCCTTCAGCAGGTCCAGACCATTGCCATCGGACAATTCAATATCCAGCAGGATAATATCCGGCACTGTGTGCTGCAGGTACTCAATGGAGTCGCTTAGCGTGGCGACGTGACGGACATCCAAAGATTCGTCTTTCAGGTAGCCCATGTAGATCGCTGCCAGTGACAGGCTGTCTTCTACCATCAATAAGCTGGTTTTTTTTGCCATAGTGATTTCTCCAGATTCTCAAGCTCTGAGTATCAAAATGCAACAGCCGGGCCAACTATTTCGCGTTTTGATAATCTTCAGTATTATTGTTTATTATCAATTGCTTACTGGAAAAATATTCTTGAATGTTACTAATTGACTCACTCTCGACTCACTTGATGTGGCCACATAGGGTCAACAAAGTGTGAACTATGTCACATAAACGACACTTCCAGAATCGCTAAGCGACACTTCCAGAATCGCTTAGCGACACTTCCAGAATCGCTTAGCGACACGACGGTGCTTGCAGATATGCGTAAGCCAACGATAAGGAACCGGGGTGATACCCTGAGCGTATCCGAGGCTAGCGATCAGCGGTAAGTTGATGGTTTGCGCAATGATTAAGATCAATAGCGCCCATAGCATCGGGTCCTATCGACTTTCCTGCAGTCTCACCTCAAGATTCGTCCGCCATAAGCGATAAAAAATGAGACCATGAACCTATAAGTATAGGCACAGACCAACAAAGCCGTACTTAAACATGACGCCTAAAAGCCCAATATCCGATGGGTAAAACGTTCTCGCAAAAAGCGTCTGGTAGGTCCGTCCATAACTATTGCTGATGGTGTGATCGGCAGCAAAGAATGCCTCACGCAAATCCATCGTGTTGTAGAAGTACAAATAATTAGCCAACAATGCCAGCAGAGTGGCGAGTAAAACCCGCCGCAGCAAGGCGTATACACCCATGCCTTCCATTCGGTTTGCGATATTCTAAACAAGGCCAACCAGCAGCCCAGAACAAACACCATTAACGCACAAAATGTTCCCACTTCCTGGATTCGGTTGGACGTCAAATAACGCAACGAACAAAGAGCAGCGAGATAATGGTCGCAATTGATAGTGAACGAGCCATTGTTATGCCACTACCGACTTAGCATGGACAAAGTTTCTACTCGACAATGCGGTCAAAATCGCAGAACCTGCCTGCCATTCGCCGCGCCTAAATCGATTCAGCGCCTGGGCAAAGGTGGTGAGGTAAACCGTTGGTAAGTGGTGGCGCAGATGTTTCCGCATAAAACGCAATTTGCTGCGTATCATATAGAACTCAGAAACCGGCGATGCTGCACTCTTGAACGAAGCTGACCCAGTCCCACTACCCTCTTTGTGGTAAACAACCGAGTTGACAGCGATACCCAGACGAAATTGACCTTTCGCTCTAACAGCCCAATCAATTTCCTCGTAATAGAGAAAGTATGACTCTTCCATTAAGCCAATAGTTTCAAGGTAGCCACGACTGAGGAGCATTGAGGCGCCAGAAATATAGTCCATCTTGGCTTCGTACTCGCTGACATCAATGACCGTTGTATCCGGTAAGTAACGACCCAGTGTCTGGGACGCGATCCCGGTATTAAAGTTAAAACTACAACCGCCCACCGCCTGAATTATAGAACGATCGTCGTAAAATTTGATCAATGACCCGCAAGCACCCAGCGTCTGATCCTGCGCCATACGTCGTAGCATTTCTTCTAACGCATTCGGCTCGATAATTGTGTCGTTGTTCAGCAGCCAGACGTGAGTGGTCTCCAGTAACGCAAGTGCCAGTTCAATACCCGTATTGTTACCGGCCGCAAATCCCAGATTGGCGCCGTTATCGATCAACACCAGCTTTGCGAGTGGAGGAATAATTTGCTGGCCCGCACGAACCTGCTGAAACGGAATGCCAGCGACTCTTGCCCAGGCAGAAATACGCTCTAGGCTGCTGTCGCTGGATCCGTTATCGCAAACGATGACGCGAAACTCGGCCCGTCTTAAGCGCAACACGGATTCAAGACATTCAATCGTATCGCTAGCACCGTTCCAATTGAGCATAACAATGCTTGTGTGACTCATGGTGCTTACTCCCTGTTAGATTGAAAGAGGCCGGTTGACAGAAGCGCTTTTAGGACCGGATTTGAAAAAGGTACCTTCAAAAAGGGTGCCTTTAAAAAGATACTTTGAAAGCTGGCGGTCATTGATCACCGAAAGATGCTTACCAAGCCTGGTGTGGTCCAATACCGTACGAAATTCTGGGCTAATACCGCTGATTAAAATTTTGTCACTGCCGCCATCCACCAGCTTGACTAGACGATAGAAGTTAGCGAACGTGAGAGAATCAAGATGCGTGACATAGCGCAGATCAATAATGCAGCAACGATCTCTCGCCATGTCAGCAATACAAATATTAAACCCCAAACTGGTGAGTGACTCCGCACTGGCATCGCCACCCAAATAAATTAGAGCGGCTTGATCCAACACATAACTGCGACAAGAGACCGCGCTCGCATCCTGACTGGTGACAACCGTATGAAGTTCGGTAAATTCACGGGTATTGTTTTGACAGGTATCCATAATTCGGCAAGATTCTAGCCGGCTGCGGACACTGGCACGCAAGCTGAGCAGCACGCCGTTGGCCTGACCGCTGGAAAACAACCGGCCGATCTGAAAGAACACCGGATGTGCCGCTAACTCGATGTGCTTAACCTTGTGCATATCGATGATCAGCAGGTGGTCGGGATTCGCTTTAACACCTGCCATCATGTCGACCAGGTTTTGCTTAGTAACGTAAGCCGGTAGCTGTGTTGTTTGAACCACATCATGTTTCGATCCCCACAGGGTCTGCCACTGTAATGGCCGGTGTTTTTTACCGCCCCAATGCAAAGATTCCTGAACTCGCATCCACAATAGCGGTAGCGTCAGTAGCGCAAGTTTGCACAGTCCGCTGACATAACGTTTCCAGAGCCGGCCCGGATCCTGCGTGATGCGATAAACCCATTCCAAATTCATTTCCTGCATTAATTTTGGTGCTCGCTGAGTTCTGCCCGCCAGAAACTCAAAGGTGCCACCGACACCGATTGAAACCGGCACTTTGAGCACTTTTCGATTTCGATAAAACCATTGCTCTTGCTTAGGGTTACCAAAACCAATCAATAAGATGTCCGGTTTAGCCGCATTAATACGCGCCACAATCTCTGCGTCATCTTGCTCGTAGTCACTCATCCCCTCGCCTTGAATATGCACCATCGGGGCATCTGTGCCGGCGATAGACAAACCGGGGTAGTCATTCAGCAATTTTTCTGCCGCTTCATCGGCACTGCCAGACTGCCCCCCGAGTAAATACAATGACCAGCCCTGTTCACCGCCTCTTTTAGCCAAAGCGTGCACAAGATCCGCGCCCGTGATTCGCGCCTTAATGGGGCTATTCATAATTTTGCTCAACACGACAACCGGAAATCCATCTGCTGTAACAAGGTCAGCGGAACGCAGAATTTCAAGTAACTCCGGGTGGCGCGGGTTCGAGAAGAAATAACCATGGGCATTCACCATAAAATCGACATTCAGTGTTGCTACCAATCTCGCTTTTCCATCTCCTTGAAAGCCCTTAATCATTTCACCAATTCGATTTAAAGCACCATTCACGTCCAGATTGTCGACGGCAATTCCAAGCGAGCTAAAACCATCTCGCGACGGCATAACTTCCATTTGATCGTCGATACTATTTGAGTGCTTTGCAGCTGTGTAATGAGTATTTTTCATTTCAGTGGCCCTCGACGAGAAGATTAGAATCAGTTTTGAGTTCACTAATAATTGTCATAAAGCGTTGCAGCATTAAGCGTCCAATCACGAAGAAACACACCAGCATGGCGCCGGAGACAAAACCAAAGATTGTGAAACGACGCGGCGCTAGACTGAAACGATCAAACGGCATCGTTGCAGGGTCTATTACCTCAATAGCATATTCGTCTCTTAAGTTGGCCAGCATCGCGATGGCGGTTTGTGCCTCGATAGGGCGATAGATAGATTTTTCCATATCCACAATGTCACTACGCTGGAGTTCAGCTCGAAGGAAAGATTGCTTGCGGTCAACCCTGTCTAGGATACGTTTGCGAATATGGTCGTTGAAGTCTGAGACGTATAGGTTCGCCCAGTCACGCGCGAGCGCTGGGTCCGTCCAGCGCATACCAATCGTAATAATGTCTGTTTCTGGGTTGTGCTCAATGAACCGAATCTGTTCGCCGAACCATTTGATTGCCTCCGCTTTATTTAGCTGAAAGCCTTCTACCCATGTGCCATTTTCGCCATCCCAATGTTCCGCAAAAAGGTGCTGGTAGACATTGTTCGATTCCATAAACTTGAGAGTAAAAAGCCGCGAACGCAATTTGGCGCGCGTGACCTCAAGATAATTATCGCGGCTCGTGCCCATGATGAGTCCCTGCTCAACCAGCGTCAGTACTTCAGGTGCCCGGCGCTCATCGGGCTGAATGCCATCAGGATCCTCTGCCGCCACGACTGCCATTCGAACAAAGGCTTCATGGACATCTGGCGGACTCTGGCAGTAAGCAAACATTAGGCTCGCACCTAGTACTGCCCCACCGATGATCATCCTCCAGCTATTCAGGAGCGCGCTGATATATCGAATAACATCGATCCCCAGTTCCGGTCTCTGCGGATTAAGGGTGTCCATGAGGTAACTTCCGGTAATGTTTAGTAGTAGTACTAGCAGAGCAACCCATGTGCCAGATATTTTGCTATATTTTTCAATGGGTTATATTTTTTTGATGGTTTGGGGAAGCAAATTGCGAGGGATTAAGATCGCAATTTGCAAAGGGCTAGTTATTAGACATCTTGACTAAAGAATGACACCAGCGAATAAAGCGACCTCAACCAGCGACCGAGTCCAGGCCCGTGATGACAGACCGCTGGCTCTCTCGACAACACGACAAAGTGTATCGTCACGATCGATCACGTAAATACCTGGCCGAGCAACCTCTCCACTTAAGACCACTTTTGCCACTTCACGCCAACCGCTCCGCTAAACAAAGGTGAGTTGATCGCCGGACTGCAAGAACGGATCACCAACTATGTCCATCGATAAGGTAGACGGTAATGGCTAGCCCGCAGCTGCGCTGGCCTAAGAGACTGCTGACTCGGGTAGTGCCACGGTGCGGCGGACATCAAGATGAATATCAACACGGCGGTTTTGAGCTTGAGCAAAAGCTGTTTGATGACTGTGAACAGGTTGCGTTGTACCAAACCCTTCTACTTCAATCACAACATTGGATGCCAAGCGATCATGAATAATGTCGGCCACCTCCCGTGCTCGAGCAAGGGAGGTGACCTTGGTTGTCGCGATAGAGTTCTGCCGTTTTTGCTGACAGTGGTGTGTTGTCACTATGACCCGCTACAACGACCGTGACCTCCGGATCTGGCGCAGTGTACTTTGCCAACGCTGCTTGAATTTGCCGAATAACAGATTTAGAGATATTTGCCTTACCGAGGTCAAACCGAACCGGCTCAATCACGCCTGTAATCCGGCGCTCACCGCTCACAGGTATTGCGGACATGGCATGGCGTTCTTGATAGCTCGGCTTCGACACCATCATACGGTACTAGGACCAGGCACGATTTATAGGGTCACGCAACACAGCGATCAATTTGAACTTTGGAGTGTGCGCTTTTAGACGCGCAGGGATTTTATCACCGCACATATACTGTGGAGTCGCTTTGCCTTTCAATTTTGACCCATGGCCGGAAAAATGCTTCGACATAAAGGCATCTACCTCTGCCTCGGATACCTACTTGGTAAATAGCGGGGCTTCTTTGGCAGCCGGCATCGCAATTCGAGCATGGGGCTCTAAGTACCTAAATAGAGCTTGTCGTTGCTGACTTTTGTGCACCAATAATGAGGAAATGATCGCCGGAGATGGGCGTCAGCGATAAGGCAAGCAACAGGCTGGCGAGTTGAATGTTCATTTCATTAGCGCCGGCACCACTCATATTGAGTAGTTGACCTGACAACCCAGTCATGGCGCTAACTAGTTGACCCGCAGCAAGAACGAGCAAAATACTAAAACCTTGCCCAAAGCCTTCACCGAACAGCGGGTGAATCCATTGAAAACTTGAGATCAGTATGGCTACCAGCGGTACGTAGAGCAGCATCGACAGTTGCTGCGTTTGCACCAGTAACTTTCGCGCACCCGCTTTGTCACCCGCAGCCGCACAGCGAGCAAAACCTGGACCATAGATCGCGCTCAGCATGAGTAAAATTGTGGTACTCAAGTTGAGCAGCTTAAAGGCAAAAGCGAACGCGCCTATCTCGGTCAAGGGTGCTAAATAAGGTAACACCAAGAAAGGGAAATTAAGAAACCCGATGCTCACGAGTGCCGTCACCCAGTAGGGTGAATGTTCACGCCATGTGAGTATTGGCGCTGCAGCTCGGCGATTACTCGCGCCACCCAACAGTCGAAGCAACCTCATAACCGGCAATGATCAACATACCGGCGATTAATGGCGGTAGTGCGCTCTCAACAAAAATACTCATATCGACTTTACCGACAGCCTTAAGGCTCTCGGACGCGACACGATACAAAGCAAAACAAAACAAAAGGCCGCGACAGCTGTCATACCTAACTCGAGGGCTGATTCAATATATCCCTGCCAATAACCGAAAAATGCCACTACCATGATTAGCAACCAAATTAGGCTCAACCGACTCGCTGCTTGAGTGAAATACTGAACCGCACTCGCGGGGCTTTTCTGTGCCGAAACCATCTGGCGCATTGCATGCGTGGGTAAACCAGCCGCGGTCAGTTCACCAATTGAGCAGGTCCAAGCGAGAAATCGCTGTAGAGACCCAACACCGGCAGGACCAGCCAACCGGCCGACTAACATCAGGATACCCGTCTGAAGAATGATGCCCGTTAGGCGCAATCCGGTTAACCGGACGATACGTTGCCATTTGAGTTTAACCCGCAACCAGTCTCGACAAGCAACACCTCGGGCATGACGTCATCTAGGACCTTGTCCATGGATGCAAACAACGCTTGCCAGGTGTATCGACAACGAATCAGTTCTCGTGACTCATGCGCTAACGTATCCCAGAGTTGATTGTTATGGATTAACTCATCGATATCCCGCACCATCTCGGACGCTGTATTAGAAATCATTAGGTGCTCGCGGTGCTGCGCCGCAATACTTTCCGCCCCCACTGGCGTCGTCACCACAGGGATGCCGCGGGCCATCGCATTAAGTACTTTGACCTTCATGCCACTGCCGAACGTCAGCGGTGCGACGCAGACATGTGCGATGGAGTAGACCGACTCCAAATCTGGCACAAACCCAAGCAAACGGATATTCGGCTGAGGTAGCACGGCCTTCTTTAAACGATCATCAGGGTCTTTGCCGACGATATTGAATGTCAGCTTAGGGTGCTTGGCGTTAAGTTGCGGCCACACATGCTTGATAAACCAGAGCAAGCCTCGTGTGTTGGCTTCCCAACCAAGATAACCGACGTACACAAGGTTCAATTTAGTTCGATACCAGTTCAAGTCTGGCAAATCGAGTTGACTGTCATCGCCGAGATGAAAGGTTTCGGCCATAGCTGTATCTGTGACGCCCGCACCCCGCAACGCTGCCAAATCGCCAGGTGCAGCAAAAATCAAATCCGCACGTTTAGCCACTGCACATTCATAGTCTTTGACCCGCCGCGCTTCGAAAAATGTGACTGCCTTATAAAAGAGATTAATTGAGGTTTTGCTGTAGCGCTCCCACATGTTGGAAGTAAGCATTGTGACTGTGATAGACGACGGTGCCGTTATAATTTTTAGGCAAACACTGGCCCACCCCGTAGTAATCTAAAAAAATCACGTTAAAGTCTTCGGCAATGACTGCCACAATTTCGCGTAGTAACCTAGAATACGTTCGAAAGATGTCGACTGGCTGCGATGTGATGTAACTTCGAGCCAGATTCGTCACATTGCGATCAATTGCAACCGGGTCGGTAATGCAACGAACCCGCGGCATGGCCTTTCTAAAAGCGGCCAGATGCATCTCATCGTCCTGCTTCAGCGCACAACACAGCGTGACGTCAAAGTTCTTACTGAGGTGTTCAAGCAGCTTCAAGCTTTTTAGCTTGCCGCCGCTTTGAGCGGGGAAAGGTAATTCTGGCGTCAAAAATAGCATCGTCTTCATGATTTCGTCTCTAGCAGTTTTAGAACTACCAATAGAAGAGCAACCTGCCTGCCAACTTACCAAAACCCTCTTATCTATCTGTTTTATATTGCTATTTTTCTTTCCCCAAAAAATCTAAACCTCACACTTTCGCAATCTGCAAGACCATTATTTGCAAAATGCATAGGCAATTCGCGAAATTTTCAGAAACCTTAAGCACCCTCTTATTTCGCTAAGGCCTTCGCCAGCGCATCGGGATCTAGGTTCAGATTTGACTGCAGGTGAATAGTCACGTGGGCAGGATCAATGTTTTTCACAAACCGCTCAATATGAGCCTCGGATTCAATATCGTAAAACCATGAACTGTGGCAAAACCCTTTGACGTCGGCCTCGTGTCGGTTGTCCTCGGTACAAGCATCGATGAAAACGCCATAGAGAATGAACTCAGAGAAATCGACACTGCGCAGCAACACGTCCATCCAGTCACGCTGATGGTGTTGTTCAATTTGCGCCAACATTTCTCCTACCCAATATCAAGCACTTGGGTGATTGCGATTTTTATGACCTGTTGCAGAATCCAACCGCGCACTGGAAAGACTCTGAGCGACCACCACCACTTTCTATTCAAACTGGATTGATGTAACCAGAAGCCTGCAATATTACGGAAGGCTTTCTCATCTTGCGCATCAACCAAAACAAAATGGCCGGTAAAACCTTAGGCGTGGTTTTCAGCCGAAACAATGAGCTGTCGGCAACGTTCAATATCCGGTAACCAACTGGGTGTAATTAAAGCTTTCGTGATCATGTTGAGCCTCTCAAAATGCCATGCAGATTGAGCCTCGATTCACACAATCTGCGTTAGAAAAATATTAGGCCCTAAGTTACAGGCCGCATTTTACTACCCTGCCAATAATCAAAATGGTTGGCACAGCATTTGATTGTTCATTTTTGGAGATACAAAACAATGCTTAGACCTTTTAGACCTCTTATCCTGGCTGCCTTCGCAGCCTTACTGCAAGTGGAGAATGCCTACTACGTATATCGCCAAGTACGTATATCGCCAAGTACGTATATCGCCAAGGCTCAAAAAATCATCACGGCTTGTTTCGTATTAGCCTTGACCCCAATAGTGCAGACTACCTGGTGGCAAACCGAATCAGTAATGGCAAAATTTACCGCCTCGACCCTTTAAGCCCAAATATACAAGCTGAAGAATTTGCCCAGGGACCCCCATCATCAAACAATGACGGCGCTCGCGGCGCCCTGGCACCGGTTGTGGTCAGTGAAACAGCCAAGGCAGACTTCGGTGACGCGCCAGACTCCTGTGCTAAGTCTCTAGGAGAAAATGGCCCAAGACACGGTAACGCCAACTTGGGCTTGTTCCTTGGTCAAACTGCCGATCGTGAAACTCAAGCCTACCTAAGCCCCGAGTCTGACGACCAGGTCGATGTGCCAGATGAAGACGGTATCAACCTCGTGACCGCTGTCGAAGCGGGCAACGCGACCATCATCCGGGTAGAGGTGCAGGGCGAAGGTTTTCTGAACGGCTGGATCGATTTCAATCGAAATAGTCGGTTTGATAGCACCGAACAGGTCGTCACCGATGCATCACTAAGCGCCGGCTTTCATAATCTGATTTTGGCCGTCTGTTGGCGATTACGACATGAACGACCTTGCCCCGCACTACAGAACAGCGACTGTAACACCTGGCACCGGTACGCCTAACTCCGGTCAAACTGGCGGAACCGCAACGGTGACAGCCGTCAGCACGACGCCGACAGATACGGGATCAACGCTCGGCACTGAAACTGCGGTAACGACACCGGAACCCCCACAAAGGGCCGCAAAAACAAGCGACCTCGTCGCCAGTGATAGTTTTGATTTTACTTCTTCGTATACCGTGAAAGTCGACATTCAATTGAGTAAAACCGCACCCAAGTACCTCAACATATGCCAAGAATCCACAGGATTAAACAATAGCGTAGAGGTCGATTACGGCTCCTGTCTTTTACAAATGGCTTTAGAGGTTGGTCGGTTCGAAGGCGACATCACAGTCACCAACGATATCACAAAGCTTGTTATTGCGATTTGGGACTTCACCGGCTCCAACTCTGAATATCGGTTTTAGGACAAAGCACTGAACGGAGACAATATCTTGATCAATTAGTTTTTTATAACCACCTTGTAAAGGGGCGAATTTTTCGCCCCTTTTGCATTCTGCAAAAAGAGTTTCTATTTCGCAACGCAAATCACCAGACGCACTCAATATCCAATTTAAAAAATTGGATATATTCCTTTATATACAATTACTTACAAGAATGGCACAGCCATTGCTCTTTTGTTGCTAACACTAACGAAGAGGAATATCTCATGTCGGCATTGCGCGCACTCGGAGAAATCGACACCGATGCTCTATGGACTACTAACAGCAAGGCATTCGAACAGCAGGCGGATATGGATATCATGTACATTCGGTCACGATCTCTTTGGCAGGATATTCGGATTCTCATTCAGACACCTTTCGCTATGATTACCGCAAAGGGGGCTTACTAGCTGAACTATGGAGACTCTTTCGAACAAGAACAGTTTGGCAATCGGCTTCTATCATTGGATCTATTTGGTATTAGCTATCGGGGCCCTGTTGGGACCCATCAATCTCATGGTGATGGTGCTGCTAATTGGGCTATTTGTTTTCTTAAACCAACTTTTAGATCGTAAAAAAGGTAGCCCGCTTTTCGAAAAATTAGTGAATGACCGACTTTATACCGTGTTCCTGCTCGTCCTTGCAGGGCTCTCGATCGGCAAGGTCATGACGGGCTAGCAGCGTGATTATTCAGGCGTGATAGAACTTGTTCTGCCCATAACCCTGCTGGATTGCCTTAGGGCGGACTAACTAAAGGGACAATGAGATACATGTTGATTTTGTCTCACAAACGAGACAAGCTTGCGATCTGGCTCATTTGACCCTTTGAACATTATGGAAAACACCGTTGTTACACGTCCTGGCCGGCACCTAATGTTGGCAGAAGTGCCACGCACAGCATTTGAATTTGCCAACCTGGCCATCTCCGCCCCTTTCCTTGGATTAGCCCCACGAGGTGACGGACATCCCGTATTGGTCATGCCGGGTTTGGGTGGCAGCGACCTTTCCACCGCTGTTATTCGTGGCTATCTCGACTTGCTTGGTTATCAAACCTTTCCTTGGGAAATGGGCCGAAATCTTGGACCTGCGATGCCTAACCTTGCCAAGAGACTGGGAGAGTTGCTGACCCGCATATTCGAAGACAGCGGTGAGCGCAAAGTCTCTCTCGTTGGCTGGAGCCTTGGAGGGGTATACGCCAGACTGCTGGCTCAAATGTTGCCCGACAAGGTCAGGAGCGTTGCGACACTTGGCAGTCCCTTTTCTGGCAGTCCTTCCAGCGGAGAAAGGTCTACGACAGTCTACCCACTGGTAGAACGCTTCGTCGGCATGCCCATGGAAGAAGTACCTGTTAACTATCTTCGATTGCTGGCGGGTGAACCGTTGCCAGGCATCCCCAGCACGGCAGTGTTCAGTAGAACTGACGCGATTGTGCCCTGGCAGATTGCCACTCAGGCACCTTCCCATTTTGCCGAAAACATTGAAGTGTTTGCCAGTCACACAGGCCTGGGTTTTAGTCCTGCTGTGCTGTTTGCACTCGCGGACCGCCTGCAACACGCGGAAGGCGAGTGGCAGCCATTCCGCCGCACCGGCTGGAAAACCGGCGTTTACGGTCCAGCGAGACTGGCAACGGTTAGCACTAGCAAAGGCGCAGCATGGACCCGCGTCCCTGCCGGCGTTTAGGGGTGCGGAAACGAACCTGGCATAGCTGCAACCCACTGGACCTTCATCGTCTAGCACGGACCTGGTTCTTTGATGCACGCCGAATTGAATTACAAAAACTCGCTCAGGAGTTAGGTGTCTCACGTGCCACCGTGTATCGCTGGGCAGGTAGTGCGGAGCAATTGGTTGGTGAAGTGCTGGCGTCTCTTGTGACAGAGACTTTGGATCGGCTTGCGGAGCAAGCTAGCAGTGACGGGCCGCGCCGTATGCTGAATGTCCTGAATCGTGGCATGCGGATCGCTCACGCTTTCTCACCTTTGCGTAAGTTCATGGAGAAAGATCCCCAGCTAGCGCTACGGGTCGTCGCCTCCTGCGAAGGACCGGTGCAAGCCCGGACGATCGAAAAAATCACCGAACTACTGACCGAGGATATCGAGGCCGGGCGTATTACGCTGCCGGTTGAACCCGCTGTTATGGCTTATGCACTGACACGCATGGTGGAATCGTTCCTCTACGCCGACCTGATTACCGGCGCGCCGGCTGATCTTGAGCAGGCATCAGCGATTCTCGAGTTAATGTTGCGCCCGCCCGTCGCGGCGTAAAAGAGAAATCTATTTTTTTGGAGTAAACCTATGTTGAATATTGGCGATACCGCCCCCGATTTTTCCCTAGAGAACCAGCACGGCGAAACCGTGACCTTAAGTGGTCTGATAGGCGAAGGTGACCTGATCCTATATTTTTATCCGGCTGACTTTTCACCTGTCTGCACAGCAGAAGCCTGCACGTTTCGGGATGGCTACGATGGCATTGCCGAAGTTGGCGCCCAAATTATTGGTATCAGCCCTCAATCGACTGCCAGTCACGAGCGATTTGCCAAAGCAAACAAGATTCCCTTCCCTTTGCTGGCAGACCCACGCAAGAAGGTGATTCGTCAATACGGCGTCAACGGCCCAATGGGTTTGGGTGTGCGTCGAGTGACGTATCTTCTAGGTCCGGATAGGGTGATCAAGAATCGCGTTGTCTCTGATTTCTTTGCGGGTTCGCACACCGCGGTTATGAAAGAAGTGCTGGCGGGCTAGTCGCCTTAGGCTAAAAGCTAGAAAGATCACGTCGCAGCCCAGGCGGCCGCGGCGTGTTGACACAGGTCGCGACCCAATGAATACCGGCAACGATCAGTAAGTCGAAGTGCACATCCATTTGACGACTGAAGGCGAATCCACCGAGACAAGCCGCCACACACCATTGCCATTTCCATCGCAGTGTAAAGTAGTGAATGGCGCCGAACAGTATGTTGCATAGGATAATGCCAACAATCAGTTCTGCCCCCTGCTCTTTAAGTGAGTACGGGATAGCAAGCCGGAAAACCCACTCTTCCCATAACGACAACACACCGAGGTAGAGTACCCAGCCAAACTGGCGACAACTCCATCCATCGCACGAGTATCGACTATATGCGCTCAGCCCGACCAGTATGAGGCTACCCACCAGCAGATATGGCAACGGTGTTGTTACGGCCTGCACTGTCGCTTCAACTAACAGCGCGCGCATTCCTGGATGTAACAAGCAAAACGCGCCCAGCAAGGCGCCTGGCAGGCCATGGCGCAAAAACACCTCGCGGAAAGAGCCTAGTGGGCCACCAGTGAAATCAGCACCACGTTGCAACCGGCGCCGGCTTCTAGGTGGCTGTTGGACGGAGGGTGAATCATTCATGGACGCTTAGATTGCTTTCCGGCGGGCTTGTTTTGGGATTCTATTCATAGAGCTTAATCATCCTGCCTATTATTCGGGCTTGTTTTGCTTATATTCAGAATATTTTTTGCTACTACCGCGTACCAGATCAGCAGGATATTTTGCTTCATTCTTAACGAATTTTTTAGCGGCAGCATCCAAGATATCGATTCCCAGCTTATCTGCCAGGCGCACAAGGTAATTCAGTACGTCCGCAATTTCGTCCGCCACTTCAGCAAGCGCCGCTGCATCCAAATTTTTAGATTGCTCTTCAGTGAGCCACTGAAAGTGCTCCAACAACTCTGATACTTCTACGCTCAGTGCCATGGCTATATTTTTGGGAGAATGAAACTGATCCCAGTCACGATCACCAGCAAACGTTCTTAGCTGCTCTTTAAGGTCTTCGAGAGATTCCATAGTGGGCGGCTCCGTGGCTCCATAGATTCGAGCGGTCATCATAAACCAAAGCTCCGAAACAAGAACTCGGAAACAGATGCACAGAATTAAATACACAGAAACAAAAAGGGCGCCGTATGGCGCCCTTCATTTTGGTCACAATCGATAACTTAGTCACGCAGTGTCACAGGCAAATCGCTAATGCCGTGAACAAAGTTAGAATGCACAAGTGATACATCACCGGTGACTTCAACTTTAGAGAAGCGCTTATTGATCTCTTCCCACATCACACGAAGTTGCATTTCAGCTAGACGATTACCGACACAACGGTGGATACCATAACCAAACGCCGTGTGCGCGCGAGGATTCGGGCGATCGATAATGAACTTGTCGGCATTTTCAATATAGTCGCTATCGCGGTTACCTGAGATGTACCACATGACAACCCGGTCACCTTTCTTGATCTGCTTGCCACCCAGCTCAGTGTCTTCCATGGCCGTTCGCGCCATATGCGCAAGTGGTGTTTGCCAACGGATAATTTCTGGCACCATCTTTGGGATCAAACCCGGGTTTTGCAGCAACTTTTCATACTGATCAGGATTCTCGTTCAGCGCCAGAACACCACCAGAAATCGAATTACGCGTAGTGTCGTTACCGCCCACGATCAACAAAATAATGTTACCAAGGAGTTCCTGAGGTGACATATTGTTGGTAGATTCGTTGTGCGCCATCATGGAAATCAAATCAAACTTAGGTGGCTCTTTCTTACGTTTTTCATAGTATTCCGTAAAGTAAGCCAGACATTCAAACAGGATCTGAAAGCCTTCTTCTGGCGTTTCGAATCTATCTGGATCACCAATCTGCTGAACTGTGTCGGACCAGTGAATCAGCTTCAACCGATCTTCTTGGGGGATGTCGAACAAGGTCGCGAGCATTTGACCCGTTAGCTCAACGGACACACGTTCCACCCAGTTGAATTCTTCATTAAGGGGCAGGCCATCGAGGATCACGCCAATACGTTCTCTAATCAACGGTTCCAGTTCTGCTAACTGCTTAGGCATAAATAGCGGGGCAACCACTTTACGCTGCGCATCGTGCTTGGGTGGATCTTCTTGAATAAACATCGGTATGGCAAACGCATCGTCTTCTTCACGAGCCTGACCACCGAGTGTGATACCACCGAGGCGCTGCTGGGAAGAGAAAATATCGTGCTTTTTGTCCACTTCCATGATGTCTTCGTATTTTGTGACGGACCAGTAAGGACCGCCAACACTATCTTTATGGTAATGCACGGGGTCTTCTTTGCGCAGACGTTCAAAATGTTGCCAAAGCGTATCACTTGAAAACAGTGCGGGGTGAGATGGGTCCAGGTCTTCAAGAGGAATGTCATTCACAGGGTAATGCGGGTCAATTTCGAATGCCTCAGCAACATCCCTGTTGGAGACCGACATATCACCCTCTTGCATCCTGGCCGTTAGTGCCTTTCTTCTCTCATCGTTTTGTTCGATATACTGAACGCTCATACTTCCCCCATTCGTGTATTAATCTCTAGACGCTCATCCTAGCAAGGGACCGAGGCTTAGCAAGGGTAATTTTGGCCACAAGGCTGTCCCATTGGGACAGTAATCGGAAAGCGGTTCGCTCGCCACCGAGCACTAGTCAGACATCAGTTCCAAGTAACTCCAGCGCTCAGACAGCGCCTGCCAGTATTGGAATGATCGGTCCTCGGCAGGCAGATTGGCGCCTTCTTCGATGGATTTCACGTAGGGCTGTGCCTCGGCATAGGAGAACTGTTCCACCGCGTAGGCAATATCTTCTATAGCCTGACGGCCAAATTGGATATCAAAAATGTCATTGTCCGGCTGATTGGCCGCCTCGCTTGGCTCGCCATTGAGCAGCGCCGCGATTTGTTGTCCCGCTACACTGCCGCTGGGCAACACCTTGAGCGTATCAAGCAATTCCAAACGAGTGATTAAATTGAGGTTATTAGGGTCAGCCATCATTCATCTACGTCAGCCGCCGGCCAGCAGTTCAGCCAAGAACCCATCGAGCACGGATTCATCGAAAGTCATGGCATTCTCCCAGCAATGTATCTCAGTCATCGCATACCCAGGCATTTGCGCCGCAGACAGTCGACCCAGCAGATAGGTCCCAGTCGATTCCGCTAGCTTGTCATGGCGAGCTTGCAGCACTTCAGGATCACCCTTCAGATAGAGCTGGAACATATTACAGTGAGGTTGCACGGGGTTGGTGAGCGCGCCATCCACCTGATTGATAATGGCCGCCAGTGAATTCGCCTTTTGAACCCAACTGGCCATTTTCGGTAACCGCTCGGTAAGCCCCTGTTTGGCTGAGGCCACGAATGGAAACTGGGTATACAAGTTACCGCCATGACGGCGCTGCCAGATTCGGCTTTCGTCGACAAAATCTTCTGGCCCCATCAAGACGCATCCGCACAGGCCACCGAGATCCTTGTAGAAGGAAACATAAATGCTATCGAACAACGCACCAATCTCCCTAAAAGTTTTTTGATAAAATGGCAGACAACTCCAGATGCGCGCACCATCCAAATGGAGCGTCACGTTGTGCTGGTCGCACCAGGCGCGAATCGCCACTAGCTCTTCCCACGCCGGCAGTTGACCGCCGAGCGGCCGAGCAGGAAGTTCGAGTAGGACTGCAGCTGGTATCTCGGTTAAGGATTCGAAATCTGCCGGGACAATCATTCGGTTCCAAATCAGTTCTGGCACACCAAACTGCATCCTTTTGAGCTGGTGCAGCCTTTGATAACCCAATTGCTCCGCTGTTTCCAGATGCGAGGTTGGATGCATGGCAATGACAGAGTTCTGTTTTCGGTCACACCAAATGCGCAGTGCGATTTGTTGAGCCATGGTACCCGACGGCATAAACACACCCGCACTGAAGCCAAACATCTCTGCGATATCAGTCTCGAACGTCGCGATGTATTCACCTTCACCGTAAACATCTGGCAAACTGTCATCCGTGACGGCGTCTTGCAGAACAGATAAATGCTGCTTCATCGACATCCCCGGCTGACCATGACCGGGTAGTAAATTTGGACACAGCTTAATAAGCTCTTGAGGTGTCGGCATAATCGCTCTCGACTCATAAAAGCAAAGCATACGGAGCGAGCTGCCAGATCACCACCGCGACAATCGATAAATCTGCTTGGGAGATGAACGTGGTGAGCACTAGTATAAAAAAAAATTAAGACTGATGTTAAGACTGATGTTAGGCAAGGCCCAGCAAACAATCACCAGCCGCTTTTGTAAATTGCGTTGAACATGAGTTACGGCGCGCAGAAGCCAAAGTATTGCTGAAGATGTTTAAAGTTATTACGGGCAAAAAAGCGGTAATGTGGGGTGACAGCATCATCGGCTATGACCAATATCACTTTCACTACGATAGCGGTCGTGAAGGCGATTTTTTGATGACTGGCTTTTCACCGCGCAAGAGTAACCTCGACGTGTACATCATTGATGGCTTCTCCGATAAAAAGTCTTTATTGGAGAAGCTCGGCAAACATAAAACCGGCAGCTCATGACTTTATATTAACAAGTTGGCGGATGTCGACGAGGACGTCTTATGTGAGATCATCACGAAGGTCTACCGAACCATGCAAAAAAATACCCTTTATAGAACTTATTACCCATTCAGGAAAACATCAATGTCGCTTTACCATATCGCCGTACCAACGTTTACTCGGACACTCACTAGCCTACGCAATATCTTAACCAAGGCAGAAGCACATGCCGAAGCAGCCAACATCGAGCCGTCTGTGCTCGTCAATGCACGACTTGCGCCCAATATGTTTCCACTTAAGCGACAGGTGCAAATCGCCTGCGACTCGGCTCGCCGCGGCTGCGGTCAGCTAACCGGCGCTGACGTACCAGCAATTGAAGATACAGAAGAATCTTTTGCAGAACTGATCGCTCGAATTGATACATCACTTAAGTTTGTGAGTGACTTCACCGAGCAGCAATTTGAAGGGGCAGAAGAGAAGGTGATTGAGCTGCCGCTATCGACGGGCTCTATTAAATTGGATGGCACGAGTTTTCTGATGGGCTATGCGATGTCGAACTTTTCGTTTCATTGCATCACGGCTTACAACATCCTTCGGCACAACGGTGTCGTGCTCGGCAAGATGGACTATCTCGGCACACCATAGCTTTATGAGCAGCGATTAAGCTTCGCGCCAGTCCAGATAGGCATCCACGAGTTCAAGCATTCGGCCATGGCCGAAGCTTGGCTCGTGACCACCATGCACAACACTGACGGGCAACTGCCGAATACGCTTCATGGTGTGTATATAATCGGCAACATCGGAATCTGGCAGCTCGTCTAATAACGTCCCATCGTAGAGCGCATCACCAGAAAAGAAGGTGCCACTCGCCGCTTCCCACAAGCCGATACTACCCGGACTATGACCCGGCAAATGCAGGATTTCAAAATTCCGATTGCCAAGATCAACAATGTCTCCTTCAGCGAGCGTACGCGTAATCGTGGTTGGCTGAATTGCGTACTGATCCACATCAAAATCAGCACTCGGCGCGGCATTGATCAATAGATCATCAAAGCCACTCTTATCGCCATGGGTCACATAGTCTTCGAAGCCCGGCGGCATTCTTAAAAACGACCCATCGGTGTAGGGATCCATGTGCGGCGCCTCACATTCATGGATCAAGCGGTGCGGAAATTCGTGTAAACAGCCAACATGGTCAAAGTGGATATGAGTGGCAAGCGCTGTCACAGGTTTATCTGTCAGGTCTTCAATCGCATCTTTTAAACTGGCAAGACCGAGCCCCGTATCGATCAGCAGATCTGTATCGCGGCCGCGTATGAACCAGATATTACAGCGCAGCAACGGATGCACGTGGGGCTCGTATATGAGCGTAATACCATCGGAGATCGTCTTCCGCTCATACCAGTTACCAGCCAATTGCAATTGCGTCACTCGCTGGCCCCTTAGCGGCTAGAAGGAATTTTATTAAACGGCAGACCCTTGTCAGCGCGCATATCCTCAGGTAAACCGAGCACTCGCTCAGAGATAATATTGCGCAAAATCTGATCCGTACCACCCTCTACCCGCACCGCAGGCGAACGTAACAACATGGCCTGGAATCGGGCAGAACCCTCAGCAATTTCAGGGTCCACAATAGCGCCTGCCAACCCTTGAAGATCAAGCGCAAACTTCGCAATGTCCTGCATCATGCCACCCGCCACGAGCTTACCGATCGAATTTTCTGGGCCAGGCGTTTCGCCCTTAGATATCGCGGTCAGTGCCCTAGAAGCTGTATTTCTCAGACCCGCAGCCTTGCAATACCAGTCTGCGAGCTTAGACCTCACCATAGGGTTGTCTATCGCCATACCCGTTTCCAGGGGTAAAGAAGTGACCAATTCTTCCATCTCTGGATAGCCGGTTGCGATGCTGCCACCAATGGCCAATCGTTCATTCATCAAAGTGGTCAGCGCAACCTGCCAGCCGTGACCCACTTCGCCCAATCGCTGACTGTCGGGAATGCGTACGTTATCGAAATAGACTTCGTTAAATCCACTTTCACCGTTCGCCTGCTTGATCGGCCGAATATCGACGCCGGGGCTTTTCATGCTGAGGTAGAACATGGTCAGGCCCTTGTGCTTGGCCACTTCAGCATCGGTACGGGTGATCAAAATGCCGAAGTCAGAATGCTGAGCGCCAGACGTCCAAATCTTCTGACCGTTAATGACCCAATCATCGCCTTCTTTCTCTGCTTTAGTTCTGAGACCAGCCAGGTCACTACCACCGTGGGGTTCAGAAAACAGCTGACACCAGACTTCTTCGCCACTCGCAAGTTTCGGGATGGTTTGCTTAAGCGCCTCGTCGTCAGCGAAAGCCATCATGGTAGGCGCACACATGCCCTGCCCAATGATAAATGTGCCAGAAAGTTTGGCGTACAAACCTTCTTCTTGATTCCAGATTACGCTCTCAATGGGTGACGCATCACGACCGCCATATTCCTTTGGCCACTGCAAGCATGCCCAACCGGCATCGGCTTTTTTCTTTTGCCATTTTTTTGCTTCTGCCAGAGTGTCGTAATCCCCCGTGTTGGTATTACCAAAACCACTTCTGGCCAAAAACGGCGCTAAATAAGTCGGTGCATTTTCGCCAATCCAAGATCGTACTTCTTGGCGAAACTCGGCTTCTGCTGGTGAGTCGTTAAAATCCATATTGTTCTCCTTAAGCTACTTTATGCCGCTTTGGTGGGTAGCGCTTCAACTAGCTTGCCTTCCCAAACAGACAACCCCCCCAACGCAAGTGTTAGGTAATTTGAGCGGCGATAATATAGATGGCAATCAAACTCCCAGGTAAAGCCCATACCACCATGAACCTGAATGTTATCTCTGGCGCAGAGCTGAAAAGCTTGTGTGGCTGACACGCGAGCGGTGGCAGCCGCAAGTGGTAAATCATCAGCATCCGTCGACAAGGCCCAGGCTGCGTAATAGCAGTTTGACTCCGCTAGTTTCAGGGCGACATACATGTCTGCCATCATATGTTTCAAAGCCTGAAATGATCCAATGGGGCGGCCAAAAGCAAACCGCTCTTTCGCATAAGCGATCGCCATGTCTAGTGCTGCAGCAGCACCCCCTAATTGCTCGAAGGCCATCAGCACGGCAGCACGGTTATAGATGTGTTGCAGTTGCAGCCAGCCATCTCCTGCTGTGAGACTTTCTGTCGGGGTTTGATTGAACACGACTGTTGCGGTATTTCGCGTGGGATCAATCGCCGCCACATTTTCAATTGTCACTGTCGGGTCTTTAAGGTTAACGAGAAACAGCCCCAGTGATTCTGGTCCAGATCTGGCCAGTACAATCGCAATATCGGCAATCGCACCATCCGGTACAATCAGCTTCTTACCGTTCAGCTTACCGGATTGCACGGTGACCGAAATACTACCGGGCGTGAGCATCTGGGCAGTTTCGACATCGGCCAGCGTCGCAACGATTTCACCCGCGGCAAGCTTAGGTAGCCAGGCTTCTTTCTGCGCCTCCGTACCGAAAGCCATCAGCGCCTCTGTTGCTAGATACACTGACGAGGAGAACGGCACAGGCGCTAGATATTTGCCCAACTGCTCCGCCACGAGGCACAATGTCAGGTGACCTGCACCTGCACCGCCATATTCTTCTGGTATTGCGGTACCGGGCAAGCCCATTTCACAAAGGCCTTGCCAGACGCTTTTCGCAAACGGCGCTTCGCCCTCTAGTACAGACCGCAATGCTTCCCTGCCACAGTTGTCTCGCAAGAAGCGAGCGGCTTCATCGCGCACCATTTTTTCGTCTTCTGAAAAATCGAAATTCATGCCGGTACCTTCTTTTTGTACAGATTATTTATGCAGGTCATTTATACAGATTACCTGTACGGACTATGCAGTTACCCATCTACCCTAATAAAACACGGATAAGTTAGTGAAAACAATCTGTTGTTAAAGGCGTATGAGTAAATTTAAGACGTTCAACCCGTCTACTATAACGATCACCATGCTGTGGCCAAAATTTACTAGGAACGGCCTATCCAATCGTGTAGTTTGCCCCTCCTTATGGGGAGCACAATGGCAAATAAGACAACAGGGCGTCGGGTAGATTTATCGACAAAGCTCTTTTACGGATTCGGCGCAGTCGCCAACGGCGCTAAAAGCAACGGCTTTAACTATTTGTTGCTGTTCTACTACAGTCAGGTGATCGGCCTACGACCAGATCTGGTGTCGATCGGTATTCTGATCGCCCTCACATTTGATGCGATCTCTGATCCAATGGTCGGTTACATCTCCGACAACTTTCATTCCCGCTGGGGCCGACGTCACCCCTTTATGTACGCGTCAGGGATTCCGGTTGCCATCGGTTATTATTTTTTATGGTCCCCGCCGGCCTGGGACGAAAACGCACTCTTTCTTTACTTCGTTTGTATCGCGGTTTTCATTCGAACGCTCATCACTTTCTATGAAATTCCTGCAACTGCGCTGGTCGCTGAACTGACCGACGATTACGACGAACGCACCGAATTGATGAGCTTTCGCTACTTCTTCGCTTGGTGGGGAGGGCTCACTATGGCGGTGCTGAATTACCTGGTGTTTTTGCCAGAATCTAAAGGCGGGCTGGAATACGTTGAGGGCTGGAGCCACTATGGGTTGACCGCTTCGATCGTTATTTTTCTGTCGATATTTGTGTCGTCGATAGGCACACACAAACACATTCCGAATTTACGCCAACCACCACCAAAGCAACCATTTAACTTTAAAAAGACCACCGGCGAACTAAAAGAAACCCTGTCAAATCGCTCGTTTTTCGCGCTGTTCTTCTCTGCACTACTGACCGCCGTTGCCGCGGGTGTATCAACATCCTTAAGTATCTATTTTTCACGGCACTTCTGGGAACTGACGACTCAGGAGATCGGCTATATGAACTTGCCTTATTTTCTCTCGGCATTTCTGGCACTTTTTTTGGCACCCTATGTCTCTCGCATGATGGGTAAAAAATTGGGCGGTATCACTATCATGGGACTCGCCTTCGCGATGGCGCCGATGCCATTTATTCTAAGATTGCTGGGTTGGTTTCCAGAAAATGGTACGGATACGCTGTTCTGGACTCTGGTCGTGTTTAACACCATTGAAGTGACTCTGATCATTATGTCGTCGTCGCTAATTGCAGCGATGATTGCTGACATAGTGGAAGACAGCGAAATCAAAACAGGCCGTCGCTCGGAAGGTATTTTCTTCGCTGCGAACAGCTTCGCGCAGAAAGCTGTAAACGGTTTAGGTGTCGTTGTCGCGGGCCAGATTTTGGCTTATATCCAGTTCCCTACCCA
>JBNMQM010000020.1:0-69092 GCA_051278195.1 Candidatus Azotimanducaceae bacterium | reverse complement strand
CCCCCTCACTATAAATCGTTGCCATTGCGCCAATCACGGCTGTGTGGAATGTTAGAAAAAAGGTATTCGCTTGGCCGCGACGGTCACTGATTTTATCCGTGACCTAAAGGCAGGCTTTGTGTTGTTCGGATCATTCCAAAGGTCGGCATCTAAGTCATTGGGTTCTGTCATTATGTGCTCCCGCTTAGAGGGCCAGATTTTGAGTTGTGTGCAGGGCTAGGTGTAGAGCCAAACAATTTTTCGGTGAGGTAAGTGAACTCTAGGGCGGAGCGTTTTGCGCTTTCTTTTTTGTTTGCTGCAGCAGAGTGCCCGCCGTCAATATTTTCGTAATAGAAAAATGGTTTGCCGCTGGCTTCGAAGAGCTTAGCCATCTTGCGCGCATGACCTGGGTGCACACGGTCATCTTTTGTTGAAGTCACAAAGAACGGCGTGGGGTAGTTCGCGCTGGGATCGAAATTTTGGTAAGGGGAAATGGTTTCCAGGAACGCACGCTCCGCTGGCACATCTGGGTCGCCATATTCATCCACCCAGGACGCGCCTGCGAGTAGCTTGTGATAACGCAGCATGTCGAGCAGCGGCACCTGAATCACAACAGCATTCCAGAGGTCGGGACGTTGATTAAGCATAACGCCCATCAAAAGGCCGCCGTTAGACCCACCCATGATGCCAAGGTGTTGTGGCGATGTGATCTTCATGTCGAGCAGCTTTTCACCGACGGCAATGAAGTCGTCATAAACTCGCTGCCGATTGCCCTTTAGGCCAGCCTGATGCCATGCAGGGCCAAATTCACCGCCGCCGCGAATATTTGCCAGTACATAAACGCCACCTTTTTCTAGCCATAATTTGCCAATAGCACCCAAGTAGCCCGGGTTCATCGATACTTCAAAACCGCCGTAGCCATAAAGTAACGTGGGTGAAGAACCATCGAGTTGAATACCTTCGTGATGAATGACAAAAAAGGGAACCTGAGTACCATCACTTGATGTGGCTTCTTGTTGATGGACGACTAAACCGTCGGCGTTAAATTTGGCTGGTCGCGATTTAAGAGGCGAGACTACATTAGTCGCTGCATCGTATTCGAGCAGTGAGTCGGGTGTTAGGAAGCTTTCGAAATTGATAAAGATGGTGTCTGCATATTTGTTTGCAAAATAGACGCTTGCCGTGCCTGTTTCGGGTAAGTCAATAGGTCGGGTCTTCCATCCGCTTTGGCCTCGTTCAAGGCGCAATAGACTGCTCGCAACATTGTCATTAATCGACAGCAGGGCAACGCCCTTAGCAATAGAAACGTTGTTGACCGCCTGTCGATCGCTGGCACGATAAACAAGCTCGACGCTGGGCAACTCTCGAGTCTCCAGGAATTTCAAGAGGTTAAATGCGACCAGATCACCGCTTTTATACGACTGTTTAGGATCTTCAATATCCCAATCCTGCTGCAGAACGATGAACTGGTAGCCGTCAAAAATTCCAGCACGATTCGATTTCATTGGGGTCGGGATCTGTAACGCATCACCTTCGGTTAGCAACCAGTACCGAGAAGTAAAAAAAGTATCCGACTGAACCGCGCCAAAAATGATCTCACCGTTCTCGAGCTCGTCTACCCAGGGCCAGACACCCACGTCTGCTTTTTCACCTGTGTAAAGCGTTGTTGCTGCATCAAGACTCTGGCCGCGCTGCCACAGCCGCACACTTGAAGGGTATCCGGATTCCGTTAGCGTTGAGCCATCATGGCCCCAGTCGGTTGCGACCAGTATCGTATCCTTATCAACCCAAGCGGTACTTTGTTTGGCTTCAAATGTTTCAAATCCGTCGTCCACAAACTCTTTCGCAATCACATCAAATTCCCGAATGACGACGGCATCTTTACCGCCATCGGATAACGAGATCATGCAACGAGTGGTACTAGCGCCGATGCGTTGGAGGCAGTCGGCACCCTTAAAAACCCAGTTTTTGTCTTCTTTGGAAGAAAGCTGGTCGAAGTCGAGTACTGTTTCCCAACTAGGGTTGCGGCTCTTGTAGTTTGCTAGGGTCGTGCGACGCCACAAACCCCGCACGTTAAGCTCGTCCTGCCAAAAATTGTAAACCATACCGTCTCGAACACTGCCATACGGTATGCGCTCGATTGACGTCGCAAGATCCAGTGCGACGGCATAGTTAGATTCAAACTCAAGGTGCGCTGTGATCGTTGCCAGTGATCGCTTGTTTTGTTCTCGTACCCAAGTGAGCGCTGCTTCTCCCTCAACCTCTTCTAGCCAAAGATAAGGGTCGGGCACATTTTTTGTGTTCATGGTCGCGTGCTCACTTTTTCTGATCGTTGCGGGCGTGCTGCAAGCGGCTAGTAGATCTAGTTTGGTGGGCTAAATGATAGGCTTAAGCAATTGCAGGCAGCTTCGAATATGATGACGAGATGAGTATAACCTAGAAGTTGAGCGTGCAATCGTCTCTCTCTATTGTGACTTCAAGGCCACTCTCTTTCGCAGCGAGGAGTATGCCGTAAAGCGCTGCGCTGGGTAATGCTTGCTCAAGATGCTTTGAGCCAGGTTGCCCCCGCTCTAGGCAGGTTAGCGGTTCGTTGAAAACAAACGACAATTTAACGACGCCTTCTTCGACTCTTTCGAGGCTCGGTTGAGTACTAATGGCGCCCTCTGTACTAAATGCGATCAGCAAGAAAAAAATGACGAAAATTCCAATTTTCATATGGTGCCTTTGATACTAGTTCTGATGGTAGTTCATGAAGTGATTCTTAAAGTGGTTCTGGCAATAGGTCTGACAAGGAAGTCCAGATTATCAGAGGCGGTCTCGATGTTGTCGTCGAGCGGTCGATGCCTAGCGTTTACAGCGAATTTAGATCTACTTTGAGGGCTCAGTACTGAGCTTTTGTCGTTATTGAGTGTTTCTGTCCTAATGGAGCAGAGAGTGATACTTATAATGGCGAACTGAAACACGGCGTTATTAATTTCAATGGCCGGTAGAAATGAGTTGAAAATATGGGTGTTATTCGCGAGCGGGCAAAGAGTAACTTCCCAATGGTCTTGCTGCGTTATTTTCTTTGGTCCTCATGAATCATCAAGTGGTGATTTCGCATATGTTCTGGGAGCAGTCGATGTCTTTGGAATCGGCCACTTCTGATCAATTTAAACTACTTGGGTATGAGGTTGTTGCTGCAGAAAATCCTCGGCTCGCTGATTCATAAGCCGTTCATGCTGGGTGATCTAAAGCTGCTTTTGGTAAAAATCTTAAAGCGTAAGAAATTACCCTTAGGCTAAAACTTCGCGACCAGTCAATGTTGCTGGGCAAAGCCTGCCATGCTCCGCACTTCATCTTTAATCAATAAATAATAGTCATTAATTTGGTTGTTTATCGTCGTGATACGCGCCTTGGCTTTGCTTGTCAGATAAGTATGACTGCACATTCAGCAAGAATGCGGAGGCAATATATTTATGAAACTTACGTCGATAATAGTGTTGATAACATCATGGTAATCGCTTTAGTATTTACTGA
Source organism: Candidatus Azotimanducaceae bacterium (assembly GCA_051278195.1). Taxonomy (GTDB): domain Bacteria; phylum Pseudomonadota; class Gammaproteobacteria; order Pseudomonadales; family Azotimanducaceae; genus JAHRVQ01. Next base: position 65,594 of record JBNMQM010000020.1, on the reverse strand, counting down.
TGCCTAAGGTCAAAATAAGTGTTGTTGTGCCAGTCTATAACGAAGATCGTTATCTGCGGCAGTGTATCGGATCGGTTATTGGTCAGTCTTTGAAAGACATTGAGATTATTGTCGTAAACGACGCCAGTACAGATTCTAGTGGCACGATTCTGAAAGAATACGAGGAGTCAGACAATAGAGTCAAAGTGTTTGATGTAGCGACGAGGGGAGGTGTTTCGGCAGCGAGAAATGTCGGCATTGAACATGCGGCCGGTGATTACATCATATTTTTGGATGGTGATGACTTTTGGGTAGCTCAGGGGATGTTGCAAGATCTCTATGACCGGTGCGTCAAAGAGCAGTTAGACATACTTGAATTCGGCCTTTATAGGTCTGCTGACGAGTCTGAAAAGCCACGTAAGCTTTCAGGGCAGTCGCGGTTTGTGCTCTTACGGCAGCAGATCGATTGGCGAGTCAGTTACAACGTAAATACAAAATTGATATCAAGGAACATGTTGCGAGCGAATCAGCTTAGATTTGATGCTGAGCTGATTGTCGGCGAAGACGCCTTGTTTAGCATCCAACTCTATTGTCGTGCAGAAAGACTCGCGATATACGATAGGACCTACTACTTTTATCGTTCTAACCCTCAGAGTGTCACCGGTCTTGGCTGGGACAGCGCCAAGCTGTTCTGCACGGTAAGATGGTTCGAGTTGGGTATAGGCGCAGTTCATGATGGCATGTCATTAGACCAGCGCGGGCATGTGTTGCAGTTAATCACCAACGAACGCTTGCAAAAGTTACTGCACCGGTTGGGTCCGATAGCGCTCGACATTTTGGATCAGCAGGCGTTGTCAGATTATCTAGCGTGTTGGTCGCGTTGCGTTGCGGCTATCGACTGTGAGGAAGTTGCAAAAGTTGAAAGAGACCTTCTTCTGGCGGGCGATGCTCGGCTACCTAAGTCTCTGTTGGATGCCGTCAGGTGTAATGATGTCGATGAGTTTCGTGCCTTTTTCGAATCGCATGCTTATCAGCGAGATAAAATTCATAGCCCAGGCAAAGTCACTCTAAAGCGCGATCAGGCGTTAAGAATTGCAAAGTCGATTCTGCTAGCGAATGGCCATAGTATTCGATGTGAATTTGGTGAAGGTATTTTTGTCACCCTGCCGCGAACCAAAGCGCATCAGTTGGCGGCCCAGTTGCAGGCAAACAGACAGCCAACGATCACATTGCAGTTTGAGCTCTAGGGTTGATCGGGTTTTTTATGCTGGTCCCAAAGCTGAGATTTTCTGGCCTCGGTATAATCGTCTATTTGAGTCGTACGGCGCATGTCGACCGTTTGTGATTCAGTGGATTCATCGAGTGGGATGCCAGTAGCATTAGCAATCTTTGTAATACCGTTGAATCCGGCAGCGACGCCAATGGCGTCCACCATCGCTTCAGCACTGAGTAACTGGGTGCCTTTAAGGCGAACGGCTTTGAGTTCCACGGGGTCGCCTGCGTACACAGCATCGGCAATTTCCAAAAGGATTTGTTCGTTCTTGATCCCCACGCCTTGAGCATCGATTGCCGTTATGCCTTCGAGGTGAAAACTCTGATTGGACTTCTCGCCGCTCCGCCGGAGTAGCATGGTGTGTGAAGTGGTTCAGTAGAAGCATTGATTGTGGGAAGAAACTCTTGACGCTAACAATTCTATTTGTTCGCGACTGATGCCAAGTTCTATGTCGCTAAGGCTATAGTGAGAGCGCATGACAGGAAAAAATAGTGCTATGGCTGAAGGCACCAGCCCCATGGCTCGGCCGATATTGGGTTGCGTCGGCAAACCGGTTTCAGATGCCTGTTGCGGCGCATCGAGCATCGGGACCCAGGCGCCGCCATCAAATACCTGATGGTTGTTTTGTTTTGATGGCTCGCCAGGGGCAGGCTGGCCAGGTGCTGCGAGTTCGCAGTCCAGTGCTACGGAATAACTGTCGATGATAATTGAGGTTGCCACGACACCGATAATTTCTATGTATTTTTCAGCCGTCAAATCCCGGCTCGTCATGTCTATGAACCAACGCTCTGTTAACCTGCCGGAATCAGTGATGACCCGGTGAATGACTTCAATCGCGTCGGTCGAAAGATTTGTGACGGATTCGTGATGCCCGTCAACTATGTACGGTGAGATCGCTTGCTTGCGCTTCGCGCACAGGGAGCATTGCTTGGCACGACGCGCCTCACTGAGGATGGCTAACCGTTCGGCAGCCGTGAACCAGGTGCCGGGTGAGGCGATTTGATCCAGCGCGGCTTGATGGCTCTGTCGTACATTGTCTCTAATGGGTAATGATTGATCGTATAGCATAAATGGCACTCCCCTGTTGTTGTCACTGAGCCTGATCATATATCAGAAGTGCACCGCAGTAGAATGCAGGGTCTGTGGGGTGAGGTGAGGCGAGGCGAGGCGCTAGGTCAGATGTGTAGTAGGCGTTATGGTGCGGCTTTTTTAAGCGACAGCTTCAACACAGTGCAGGGATAGCCGTTGTTCTTGCTGTTGAAGCTGTTCACTTGCGCGAATCCTTCACTGAGGTAGAGATTTAGAGCAGGTGTATTACCGTCGAGCACGTGCACCGTCGCGTCGCTATTGATGGCGGCGAGCCCTTTGCGAAGTAGTTGGCGCCCAACGCCCTTGCCGCTTTCTGTTGGGTCAACATACAGCCAGCCAATTTCGTCGCCACTGATGCCGATAAAGCCGATCACGCGATCGCCTAGGCAGGCGACCAGTTTTTGGCATTGGCGGAATTCCTGGAGATCGTCTTTATCTTCTGCCAGCGGCACGAAGGCTCTGGGATCGCATGAACCCGCAAGCTCGATAGGGCGAGCTTGATCGTGAATTAGCCTGGCCTGGGGCCAGTCTGCCTGTGCATAATCTCGCAAATGTAGGTGTCGATCGTTCAATATCGTTAACCCGGAGTGGTTCTTTTCAATCTAGTCAAAGTGTAATCAAGGTCTGACCAAGGTCTGACCAAGGTCTGACCAAGGTCTGACTAAAGTTTAATGCTACACATTCTAGAGCATTAGGTGTGGGTTGATGATTCCTGCTTCACCTTGTCCATGGCGTTTCGCTACAATCACGTCCGTTTGATTGAGTTAATATGAGGTTGAGAGAGTCCGTTGCATAGTCCTTTACTTAGTCGTGATCATATCAGTGCCTGGAGAAACCAGGGTGCCTTCACTATGCAACTTCCCGGTGATGTCATTAATCCAGCTTTAGAATGGCTGAATAGCAATCTCACTCAGGATCAGGTTGATCCTAATTATCTGGGTTTTGGATCGCCCGATCGCACTTTAGAATTCCCGACTGCTATAGCAGCGCTGGATGATCTGGTCTTGAATGAGCAACTCATTGTCGCTGTGCAACAGTTGTTAGGTTCAGCTGATGTGCGTTTACTGCAAGCAGACCTCTGGCCTAAGGTCGGTGTAGCGGCATCTGATCACGAGGCCATGTCGAATACCGACCAGCGCATGCACATGGATTATGGCAACAATACACTGTTGCATCCGGACTGGTCGTCGCCAGAAGCTGTGGCTGCCATTGTTTATTACGACGACTCTGAACGGACCGCAGGCGGCACCGCATTCGTCCCTCGGCAGGGCGATGCAGATCTGGCTTACCAGCCGCCATTTGTTCATATGCCCGGTCAGGCGGGGAAGCCATTTATTAATGATCGCCTCAGAGCCGAAGGCTGGTTCGATAAAAATGACCCTGAAGCCTTTAAGCTTAGAAATGCGCTTTATGAAAGGGAACAGGTGGTCCGCTTTAAGCCGGGCACGATCCTTTTTTACCGGCATGACCTTTGGCATCGCGGCACGCCGGTGGTGCCTGGTCAATTACGACGGGTACACAATCTAGCCTGGCGCCGCGCTGACGCGCGAGGCTGGAGCAATTGGAACGAAGGGTGGGCGCGGTCAAGTTATGTTGGTCATGTTGAATCGATCATCGGACGTTCAACGCCCTTGCAACGGAGTTTGTTAGATTTCCCTATGCCTGGTGATCGTTATTGGACTCCGCAGCGAATCGACCATGTCGAAGCCCGATTTAGCTTCTACGGCTTTGATTCCCGACCTTACCGGGATGCGCTACAAAACTGATTGGCCTAGCTTTGGTTGTGGTTGTGGTTGTCGATCGAAAATTGATTAATGGGGATCCGTTGCCACACTTAAAAGTAATGCATTGGGTCGAAACCGTGAGCGTATGGCGTTAACAGCCAGAGAAGTAATTCTTGTTCAATACGACCTCGCTTTACATTCGCTGTTTAAATCCAATATGGCCACCCAGGGCAATATGCTAATGGCAAGGTTAAGTGCCGCTGGTGCCGGTTTTGCAAGATTTGGCGACCAGGCACGTCGGCTATGGCGTGAAGGTGGAAGACTATACCCCTGTCGGGAATGCGCTGTTGTATGCGCTGGAACAAGGTCTTGGCCCTAAATTCATGCCAGAAGTGAAGCCGGTCTAAACCAGCCTACAGCGGTATCGCTGTCCCTGCACCATTCACGGCGACGGGGTTCTGTTTGACGTTTGGATAAAGTTCCCGCAGTAGATTGAGCATGGTCATAGTGGAGCGCCGGTCGGTGGCCTCATGTAAGCGTCCCGGTGGTCCTATGGTTGGCGGCAAGGCAAAGCCATGCGGTGTCCCGGCATGATCGTTGAAGATCCACTGCACGCCTGCGGCATTCATTTCCTCATAGAACCGCTCTTTATGCTCCGGCAGCACCAGATGGTCGGCTGCGCCGTTCTCGATGATTACAACGGTGTTGGTATTATGGTGATTGTCACATCGTTTGAGGGCAGGGCGATGTGCGCCATTGTTGCTAGGGCTGGGATCTTCTCCTGTTTGCAGTAGACCGTGAAATGAAACCACGCCGGCAAAGTCGAGCCCACCTCGAACGGCCTCGAGTACGGCGACACCACCAAAGCAGTAGCCAATGGCACTAGCTGATAATGACGGGTCAACGCTGGGATGCGCCATGCCGGCTTTGCGCCAGGCTTCGATTAGGTCGCGAAAATAGGCGTGGTCATGATCACAAGACACCATGCCTTCGAAACACTGCTTCTGATAATCGGGAATATGTTCGGCATTTTTCGGCCAAGTACGCTCGTTAGCGGGCACGATCGCGCCATACATATCGATGGCAAGGCCGACATAGCCCAGCCTGGCAAGGTATTCGGCAACGTCGACGTCAAAAAATTTGAGTCCCTGGTAATTGTGAATCACCAGCACCAGTGGTCTCGGTCCTTGTGCTGCAGGCGGTGCAACCAGGTGACCTAAGAACTCGTTGTCACCTAGGCTGATCTTAATATCGGCACGCTGTAGATCAGGTGCAGCTGGCCATTGCTCAATACTCATTGCGTCACACTTATTTGAGATAAAAAAAGACAATAAATGGGGTCAGCGCAAAGTGCCAGTAAAAGTATCAGGGATACGTATCAGAGAAAGTACCAGAGTAAACTGCGCCGTGTCTGATTAAGCCAGATTTGGCAGCATCGTTGGCAGAACTCAATTATCATCTGAAATTGCTTAATATTCGGACTTGCCTGTGAGTCATGATCTGCCAGATTCAACGAATGTCATCGTCATTGGTGGCGGCATCATCGGTTGTTCTATTGCCTACCATCTTACGCAGCTCGGCATTTGTGATGTGTTGTTGCTCGAGCGAAAAAAGTTAACGTCGGGCACTACGTGGCATGCAGCCGGCCTAGTGGCTCAATTGCGCGCTAGCCTTAATATGACCCGTCTTGCCAAATACACTGTTGAATTATTCGAAGAACTGGAAGCGTTAACGGGGCAGGCAACAGGTTTCCGTAATACCGGTTCTATGACCGTTGCGCTAAACGATGAACGATTACAGGAGCTGAAACGGCAGGCAACGCTCGCCCGCGCGTTCGACGTTGACTGCCGTATAATTAGGCCCGGTGACATTCATGACGATTGGCCTGAGCTGAATTTGGATCAGGTAAAGGGCGGGGTTTACCTTCCCGGTGATGGACAAACAAACCCAGTTGATACCACCTTGGCTTTGGCGCGCGGTGCGAGAAAGGGCGGCGCTCAGATTGTCGAGCAGGTAGAGGTGGCAGATCTACTGATTGAAAATGACGTGATCTGCGGCGTGCGCCTCAGTGACGGGCGCAGCATTCGTGCGCGCCATGTGATCATTGCTGCAGGTATGTGGAGCCGTGATTTTGGGCAGAAACATGGCGTCTCTATTCCACTGCAAGCGGCTGAACATTTCTATGTCGTGACCGAGTCAATTGACGCCCTCGCAAAGATGCGACCGACTCTGCGTATGCCGGACGAGCAGGCCTACTACAAAGTTGATGCCGGACGGTTGCTGTTTGGCTGTTTTGAATTGGCCGCTAAACCCTGGGGTATGAGTGGTATTCCACAGGACTTTGAGTTCGGTACGCTGCCAGAAGATTTCGATCATATTGAACCACTGCTAAATTTGGCGGCCAATCGATATCCGCCTTTTGCCGATGCTGGCTTGCAGTTGTTCTTCAATGGCCCCGAGAGCTTTACCCCCGATGATCGTTACCTGCTGGGCGAGACTCCTGAAGTCAAAAACCTCTTTGTTGCCTGCGGCTTTAACTCCATTGGCATTCAGTCCGCGGGCGGCGCGGGTAAAGTCCTCGCAGAATGGATTCGCGATGGCCATCCCCCCATGGATCTGTGGGATGTGGATATCCGTCGAACATTTCCCTATCAATCGAAGCGACCCTTTCTGGTGGAGCGGACTAAAGAGACTCTGGGGCTCCTATATGCCATGCACTGGCCCTATCGTCAGTTTGAAACCGCTCGAAATCAGCGCCTAGGTCCACTCCACAATGAACTGATTAAACGTGGTGCGGTGATGGGTGAGTTGGCTGGCTGGGAGCGGCCTAACTGGTACTCGACGAAAATTGGCGACGACTACGTGCATAGCTACGGCGAACAAAACTGGTTTGATCACTGTCAACGGGAGTGCCTGGCGCTGCAACACTCAATCGCGTTATTCGATCAGTCCAGCTATCCGGTATTTCGTGTCACAGGGACAGATGCAACAGCGTTATTGAATCACATTTCGACCAGTAATCTGGACGTGGCGATCGATCAGATCGTGTATGCCCAATGGTTGAATGAGCGTGGCGGCATCGAGGCCGATGTCACCATCACCCGCGTCGCTGAAAACGAATACATGGTGGTGTCTAGCTGTGCCTCGGAACGGCGCGATTTCACCTGGCTGCAGCGTCACGCGAGTCGCTATGCCGATGTCGCCGTAGTCAATGAAACTGAAAACATCATGATGATAGGTTTGATGGGGCCAGAGTCCCATGTACTGCTCAGGCAGGTTCTCGGATTAACGAGCAGCAGTGCACTGCCGGACTACTACCAATCTGGTCGGTTTGAGCAAAACGGCATGGCAGTGCGGGCGAATAGATTGAGTTATGTGGGTGAGCCTGGATACGAACTCTACGTCACGACGGCTGATGCTTTGGCGCTTTATAAAAGCATCGTCGATGCAAAGCCCAATATTACCCATGCCGGTTTTCACGCCATGAATGCCTGCCGTATCGAAAAAGGCTATCGGCACTGGGGCCATGACATCCATGATCAGATTCACCCCTATGCTGCCGGACTTGGGTTTACCATCGACGCTAGCAAAGGCAATTTTGTCGGCCGAGAGTCAGTGCTGAAGTCCCGCGGCAAACAAACTCGCCGCCTGGTTAACTTTGCCGTGGTGGGTGAGCAACTGCCAATGTTGGTGCACGATGAGCCGATATTCATCAATGGGCAGCAATGCGGGCTGACCACCTCTGCGATGTGGGGTCACCGGGTCGGGCGTAGTCTGGGGATTGCCGCGCTTCATCACGATGCGGGTGTGAATCGACAGTGGCTTGCTGATGGGTCTTTCGAAGTTGAGGTGGCAGGAGAGCGTTTCCCAATAACACCGCAATTGACCGCGTTCTATGACCCTAAAAACCAGAAGCTGAAAGGACCGGCCTAGGCTTCACTTCGAAATGGCTGCTAGGCGGCACCTATCTGGTCTGACAGTGCTTTAATGTCCGCCGGCCCAATACCGCAGCAGCCACCGATAATGGTTGCGCCGGCATCGGCGCATTTGACACACATATCGACAAAATAGTCTGTGGTGACATCGGTACGACGGTCTGCATAGATGTCGTTGTCGAGGGTCCAACCTTCTGGGACTTTATTGATGCGATTGGCGTAGCAGCCAATTGGTTTGTCGGTGAGTGCGTGTAATTCCTTTAGTCCCACAACGATGGCTTCTGGCGAGGTACAGTTAAGCATATAGCCGGTGACGTCGAGTGATAGCAGGCGCTCATAGGCGGTCTTGATGGGTTCGCCGCTGCGTAATCCAGTGCCAGGAGTTTCGTTCAGTGTCCAGGCGACAAACACAGCTTTGCCGCCGCCATATTGGACTGCCTGGCTGGCCGCATTGAAGGCTTCCTCGGCGGTCGACATGGTTTCACAGATAAACAGATCGACAAAGGGGTTTAGGGCGTTAACCAGACTTTGGTAAATCGGCTGTGCCTCGCTTGCGGGAGGTACGAGGTCTGGGCGAAAACTCTCAGACAGCGGTGGTAACGAGCCGGCGACCCTAACGTCTGTTCTGCCAGACGCGGCTGCGGCCCGTCGAGCAATCTCACCCGCAAGGCGCGTATATTCAAGATACTGGCTCTGCATGCCCTCTTTGCCGAGATAACTGGGTATTGTGGCGTAGGTATTGGTGGTGATGATGCGCGCTCCGGCATCGATAAACTCTCGGTGTATATCCTGAACAATCTGCGGCGCGTCGATCAGTGCCTTGGCCGACCAAAGCCCATGGCCTGCACCGTCAATTCGGGCTGATATTTCTCCCCCCATGCCACCGTCGAGTATCGTGATCGCCATATTTCCCCCTTGTTGCCAACCTGTCTGCTAGTTAACGCTGCGTTCGCCTTGCGGCCAAAAAGGCTTCCTAAGTTCTGTCTTAAGAATTTTACCAGCACCGGATAATGGCAATGGTTCGCTTTGAAATGAGACCGATCGAGGACACTTAAATCCGGCGATCAAGGCCTTGCAGTGAGCGATCACTTCGTCCTCTGTTACCTTTTGGCCGTCGTGTGGCACCACAACCGCATGTACCTGCTCACCCCATTTTTCATCGGGAACGCCAATCACAGCACACTGATTTATCGCGGGGTGCTGATACAGGGCATTCTCAACTTCTGCCGAGTAAACGTTTTCGCCGCCCGAGATAATCATGTCTTTCACTCGGTCGACGATAAACAAAAAGCCGTCCTCGTCGATATAACCACCGTCACCAGTGTGAAGCCAGCCGTCGACAATCGTCTTGGCTGTCTGCTCTGGCATGTTGCGGTATCCTTTCATTACGTTTGCGCCACGCATGCAGACTTCTCCGACGATGCCAGTTTCAACTGGATTGTTGTCATCATCGACGATCGCAAGATCAACACCTGGTACCGCCTGACCAGCAGATTTTATTTTACCCGCCAGTGGACCTTCGAAGGTGTGTCGTTCTGCGGACAATATCGTAATACAAGGCGCTGCTTCTGTTTGGCCATAGGCTTGATAGAAGCGAGCTTGCGGTAGTTCCTCCATCGCCTTCTTGATCACAGCTTCTGGCATCGGTGACGCGCCGTAGAGCACTACGCGTAGACTGGATAAATCATAATTCCGAATTGAAGGGTGGTTGACAAACATGTTGATCATGGTTGGGACCAGAATCATGCGTTCGATGTTATGTTGCGCAATGCCTTCCATGGTTGCAACAGGGTCAAAGCCGGGCTGGAAATAGTTGGAGCCGCTCATCACAACTGAAGTCATACAAACAATCGCGTCGGCAATATGAAACATGGGGGCAACATGAAGAATACGATCGCCGGGCAGGCTATTCATCAACGGTGCAGCCTGCATGGCATTAATCACCAGATTGTTGTGGGTCAGCATCACACCTTTTGATCTACCGGTAGTGCCGCCGGTATAGAACAGGCCAGCGACATCGTCGCCGCTTCTACCAGCATCGGGCACAGGGTCTGCTGCGACGAGGTCGTCATAGGATAAGCAACCCTCAGGACAAGAGCCTTCATCGATAAAAACAAAGTGTTCTATGTGTGCGAGTTCAGATCGGATAGACGCAACGAGCGGTGCGAACGACGTATCCAATATGAGCACTTTTGCAGCAGAATCATTTAGCCAATACACGATTTCAGGACCTGCAAGGCGCGTGTTAACCGGCTGAAAAACACCACCGGCCCAGGGCACGGCAAACATAAACTCTAAATAGCGATCGCTGTTGAGTGCCAGAATTGCCACGGAGGTGTCGTCGCTGACACCGAGCTTTTGTAGCCCTCCGGCAAACCGTGCTACTTTGCTGTTAAATTCGCGCCAGGTTTGGACTCGATCGCCGTTTGACGTCGCGATCATATTGGGATCTGTTTGACTTAAGCGGTTAATGAGTTGGCTCATCGCAAGCATGCTGTTATCTCCGTGATGATTCTTATAATTATTGAGATAGCCATCGAAGTGGCCATTGATGGCTGCCCTAGCTGTGGCAGCTATTCTACGAAAACAGGACCTAAATAGTACCTGACTAGTGCTGAAACAGTGCCGAAACAGTACGGAAATAATGTCGTAGCATAAACCGGTTTATTCACTGAGCCTAGACCGATGTTAACCTGCCAATTATGGCACTGCCAAATGGCGGCCCGCGAAATAATGTTCGGATTAAGAACCTATGGCGACGGCTGAATATTTTTATTGACCACTTTTTAGGAAGAGAGAAACTAGCATGACCGAAGGTCCCGGCGAGCTTGATGTGAATGATGTTGGTGGGTTTACCATCGCGAAATCTTATGCGCTAAACACCAGAAAAATTATGGCTTACGCGGCATCGATCAACGACACCAACGAAGCCTACTTTGATGACACAAGGGTCGGTGGTCTCAGTGTGCACCCTGCAATCAGCTTTGCACTCCAGTGGAATACGCGTTTTCGGCCAGATTTGCCGCTCAATGTCCGCGCGGCACCATTCGGTGTACATGCGGAAACAGACCTCAGGATTCATAAACCTTTTGAACAAAATCAAACGGTGACGGTACAAGGTCAGCTCATCTCCAGGAAAAAGATCCCTCCCGGAGTTTTTAGTGTTGATCGCTTTCGCATGACAAATAGTCGCGGCGAATTGATTGCAGAGTTGGATTACAACGGCATCACCAGAGGCGCGACGTTGAATGGACTTGATAGAGAAATAGAGCTGTCTCCTGCAGCGCCATTTGTTAGTGATTTGCCCGTTGAGCCTATCTGGGCAGAGAGCATCTATATTCCGCGGCACGCAGGCCAACAATATACCGAGTGCGCAGATATTTATAACCCCATTCATACCGAGCGCAGTGTCGCTGTAGCAGCAGGCCTGCCAAACATTATTCTGCACGGCAGCGCAACCAAGGCGCACGCACTGACAACGGTTGTTAATCGTTGCTTCGATGGCGATCCGCGCCGCATCACGCGACTCTGCGGCCAACTGAGAGCCATGGTTTTGATGGATACATCCATCCATGTGCAGTGCTTTGGCTCAGTGGTTGTTGACCAAGAAATTCAAGTTTTCTATCGCGTCCTGAATGAAAGCGGGGATCTCGCCATCGCAAATGGCGTTATCTGTGGAAGGTCTGAGTGACCCGTCAATAGGCTTTAAAGGATCTTTACGACCAGATGTTGATACACTGGGCTCCTCCTTTTTGCCAACAGACTTATGATACTTGACCGCCTAGTAAAGCTTAAAGAAGAGCTTAGTCAACACGCTGGCATCAGGCGATATGCCTCGAATACCTTATGGTTGCTGTTAGAGCGAGTTTATCGACTGGCGGTAGGTTTGGGTGTCGCCGTATGGGTCACGCGATATCTTGGCCCAGAGAATTTTGGTTTACTCTCCTATGTACAAAGTCTGGTGTTTATGTTTTCGGCGCTGGCAACGCTCGGCCTTGATAGCATTGTGATTAGAGAGCTCGTTAAGCACGAGGATCAACGCGATGAATTGTTGGGCACGGCATTCGTGCTCAAACTGGTTGGCTCAATAGTGATGCTCTTAAGCTTAGGCGTTGCGACGATGATGCTGGGTGAGACACGGTATGTTGCTCTGCTGATCTTTGTTGTTGGTGCCGCTCATCTGTTCCAGACTGTAAACGTTGTCGACTACTATTTTCAGGCCAAGGTGCTATCAAAGTACGTGGCAATCTCGCAAGCGATCGGTTTAGCGCTCACGAGCAGTTTGAAAATTTACCTGATATTGATTGGCGCAGATTTATTTTGGTTCGGGGTGGCGATAAGCTTTGATGCACTTGTCGTCGCAATTTGCCTCGGTTACCACTACCTGACCAAAGCTGAGTCCTGGCGGTTGTGGCGATTTTCTTTAGATACTGCGAAGCGCCTTATGAGTGATGCATGGCCTTTGCTCCTCTCCGCAGCGGCAGTTTCTCTATATCTGAAAATTGATCAGATCATGATTAGAAACATGCTGGAGGTTGATTCTGTTGGTCACTATGCCGCGGCGACGCGCCTTACCGAGGCGTTGTATTTCATTCCTGTAGTAATCGCAGCGTCGGTATTTCCGGCTGTTATTAATGCGCGAAGTGACACTGTTCTTTTCCAGCAGCGTCTTAGACGCTTGTATACATTGCTGGTCTGGATGGGGGTTGCGATAGCGTTGCCGCTTGCGTTGTTTGCTGGAGAGCTTATCCAGCTTCTTTACGGAGACCCATTTGCACCTTCGGCAGGTGTTTTGGTTATCCACGCATGGTCTAGCGTCTTTGTTTTCCTGGGCGTTGCATCCTCGAATTATTTGATTGCTAATAACATGACGATGATATCTTTGTATCGAGCCTTGCTGGGCGTGATCGTTAATGTTTTGTTGAACTTGGTGCTGATACCACAGTACGGAATTGCTGGAGCCGCCTTTGCAACCTTGTTGGCGCAGTTTTCGAGTAGTCTTTTATATGATGTTTTTGATAAAAGGCTAAGAGCCATTATCAGGCTAAAGCTACAGGCCTTTTTTCCTTTCTACTTGTTAAGAGCGCCATGAACGCCCCAATCGCTTTATTTGTCTACAATCGGCCAGTACACACAAGGCGAACGATTGCTGCGCTTGGTCAAAATACGTTGGCGCTCGAGTCGGACCTGATCATCTTCAGCGATGGGGCAAGAGCTGGTAGTGAAACTGAGGTCAAAGAGGTTAGGAAGTATCTGGCGACAGTCAGCGGCTTTAGAGACGTAAAGGTGATTGAGCGCGACAGTAACTATGGGCTGGCTCGATCGATTACCACGGGCGTCACTGATCTTATCGAAACCTTTGGCGAAGTCATTGTGCTTGAGGATGACATGGTGACGTCGCCGGGGTTTCTTGCTTACATGAACGAAGGGCTTAACTTTTATCGCTCGATCAGCAAGGTATGGCACATATCAGGTTGGTGCTTTCCTGTAGAGGTGAAAGGTGATCAGAAAAAGGACGTTTATCTTTGGCGCGGCATGAATTGTTGGGGTTGGGCGACCTGGGCGGATCGATGGCAGCACTATAACAACGACCCAGATCAGCATCTTAGTTGGCCTCGACAGTATCGACGTGAATTTGATCTAAATGACAGTGGACTTTTTTGGTCGCAGATGGAGGCTAATCGGAAGCACAAAATCAACACCTGGGCAGTCTATTGGTACGCCACGATTTACCAGCACGATGGGCTTTGTGCCGACCCCTACGCGCCGATGCTACAAAATATCGGGATAGACGGCTCGGGCCACCATTTCACGCCAGCAGACCATGTCGAGATGTTACCCATGAGTCTCAAGCTCAACCATTTCAACTTTGAAGATCATGTTGAGGAAAATAATGCCGCGGTCGACAGCATTCAGGTTCATCTAGCGACACTAAAATTATCCTTCCTAGCTCGCGTCCGCAGCGGACTGAAAAATCGTATCAGACGTCTTTTGGCTCCGAAACCATTTGGCGGAATCCATTAGCCATACTTCCTTTGGCAGTACGCGTTAATGGGCCTTGTGCAATCGACTGGGAAATAGTTCGCTTCATTGTGAGTTATAACAGTATCGAGATTGCTCTGAATATGTGACAGGAAGCCTCTGGTTGGCGATTTCATTGAGCATTAACCCGCAAAAAGTCGCCATGTGCTGTTGACGTGGTTTAGATGACAACAGCATAGTGAGCGCGATAATCATTGATAGGGGTGAAGTATGGAAGTTGCAGGTAGTAACGCAATATTTGTTGGCGGCGCATCTGGTATGTGTCGAGCCACAGCGGTGAGATTTGCGGCCCAGGGTGGCAACGTCGCAATTCTGGATCTAGAAAGTTCCGACGGGGCGAACACCGCAAAAGAACTCGGCGGTAAATTTTATCCCTGTAACGTCATGGACTTTGATGGCATGGCCACCGTTATAGACGAAGCCGTCGCAGACCTAGGCGGGCTGCACTTTATGGTGAACACAGCGGGTGGTGGCGGTGCGCAGAAAACAGTAAAGAAAGATGGCGTGCGCCATTCTTTGGATGACTTTCGCCGCGTGATTGATTTGAACCTGATTGGCTCATTTAATATCAATTCTATAGCTGCTGAGCACATGCAAAAGAACGAACCGAACGAGTCCGGAGAAAGAGGCGTCATGATCAACACCGCATCGATCGCTGCCTTTGAAGGACAAATAGGGCAGGTTTCTTACACCGCTGCTAAAGGCGGCATTGCGGCTATGACGCTTACTATGGCGCGCGATTTGGGTAGCCTCGGCATCCGTTGCATGACCATTGCACCGAGTTTGTTTGATACAGGTCTGACGGCTGGGATCCCTGATGAAGCATCGGCAAATATGACCAAAGGTGCGGCTTTTCCCCGTCGAATGGGTCGGCCAGATGAGTTCGCTGTCATGGCAATCGCGATCTACGAATGTGCCATGATGAATGGCTCGACGCTGCGGGTTGATGGCGGCCAACGATTCGGTCCTAGATAGCAGCCGCAGCGCTCATCATTGAGCGCATGAATAAGCAGCTGTCTGAATCGATACCGACTAACGTTGGTCGTGACGATGGCAGCTGTTTTTCAAATAGCCTCGAATCTTTATTCAGTTAGCACCCAGATGGTCATCTTGCTTCCCGTTTTACAGAACCCAGAGTTTATGTCCGCCGCTGACATGAAGCGTTAGTCATTTGAGGCCGTTTACTCTGACGTTGAACTTCCTTGAGTAGCAGCATAAAACTGTTTGTAACCCTCAGTCATCGCTCGGGCACAGTCGCCGGGTGTTTTACCACCTTTGTTACGATTGAGGCAGGGTCCGGTCATGACTTCTGGCATATTCGCTTCGACCCATTTTCGTGCCTCGTAGTAAATGGGCTGGTCGTCAGAGCTGGTTTTTATAGACGCGATTTTTATGGCATCAAATGTTAGGTGAAATGTGTCCGTCACATTAAACCCGGTCTTCAACTCCACCACAGGATCGTCCTGTACAGTGATGGGACAGGTGAATAATGTCGGTGACTCAGCTTCACAAGCACCACGATTGAGGACTTTATAGTTACCGCCTTCAGCCCAGCCCTGATAGTACGAAAGCCGTTGTGCTGATTCCTCAGCATTGGCAAGGAATGGTTGAAGCTGTTCTGGATCAAAGGAATAGAATGCGTCAATAAAGCCTTCTGCGGTCAGACGGTTTTGCTCTTTTAGAGCGGCTTCTCTAGCCGTATTCTCAGCAACAATCGCATCCCAAGCTTCCCATTCTATTGCGCGTCCGGGATAAGCCACTTTTTTAAACGGCCAATCGTTTTCTACCCAATTGGTCGCCCACTCGTAGAGTTCAGCATCAAAACCAGCGTCGTATTCAGCCTTCGTTACCCACATTCTAACGACCGCATCGTAACCTTCGATGGTGCTTGGATACACATACACGCAACCACGCTCCCTTGTGCCGTCTGGTGTAAGTACGGCATAGGCAAATGATTCCCGGTTCTCAAATCTGGCCTGTTCGGTTTCCATATCCAGCAAGGCATCTGCATCGGAGACATCTTTGTGGGGCCAGTTGGTGCTGCGGGTAAAGGTCTTTTGTAAATGCTCGATGGAGGACATGTAGGCTTCGAAGTCGACTTTCACTAATTCAGGACCTAGCGGTACGATCTTGAAACCTTCGGTTTCCACGAGTATTGGCGCGTTGAACTCTGCTGGGATGAATGATGATGTTGCCGCGACTTCTGGCGTTGCTGCTGCCTCAGGTATCACTATCTCAGGTGCTGTGACATCTTCGGTTGCCGGTGAGCAACCCATCAATAGCACTGTTAGCGCTACGCCCGCGCCTGTAATCCTTAGCTTCATTATTCTTGTTCCTTATGATTCAACGTGCAGTGAGTATTTTGTGAGTTCAGCTTTGGAGACAAAGGGCATGTTCTTTTTCGCTGTTTGGCCACTCAAGCTGACGACTGCAAATAATGGGCCGCTCTTATCCACGGCTGAAAGCGGCGAGCAGGGCGCGCGAGGCTGATGAGTTGCCGCAGTATCTGCCATTGCCCGTTAGGTCGGGTGGCCAATTCTGTCCCTGCCCCAAAATTGTGAGGTTATCTATCTGATATATATACCGAAATGCACATTTCGAACTAGGAAAGCCCCATCCTTCGGCGCTAGATTGTGCCAAAGGCTCAAGCGGAAGGTGCTCGGTGGTTCAATCGAATGCTGATCGACGGGCTGTTGCACATACTGCCTTATGGCTCGCCTCGGGTTTCGGTCCGCCCTACATTTGCGCAGGACTGTGCAGCCTTGCACCAAAATGTTAGCTTGGCCTAGTTGCTTAGTGGCAGTGTCTTTTTATGCGCTGCTATATCAGTTGTAGGATCGACGCTTTGGGGGGAACCAGCATGTATGAGCCAACGCAGGTGGTATCGACAGCAGAAGAAATTCGTGAGGTTTTGGGTGAGGTGCTCTACAGCCAAGATACCAAATGTATCAATCACATTGATGAGCACTGTCGGACTTGGATTGAGCATTCGACGTTCGTGGTGATTTCGACGACCAATCAGGCCGGTCAAATTGATGTTGCACCAAAGGGTGACCCAGCAGGCTCGTGGCAAGTACTGGACGAGCATACTGTAGCGATTCCGGATCGACTAGGTAACAATCGGGCCGACACTTTTTTTAATATTCTGGATAATCCCAGAGTCGGGCTGATGTTCGTTGTGGCGAACCGGCGTGAAGTCGTCAGAGTCAGCGGTTCAGGTTTAATCGTGAAAGATCCTGAGCTTTTGGCGAGTATGGCCATCAAAGGCAAAGCACCGGATTTCGCTATCGTGGTTAGGGTCGAGGAAGCCATGTTCCATTGCGGTAAATCTATGATTCGCTCTAATCTTTGGAGCCCCGAAAAGTGGGCGTCCGTCGAAGGCTTACCCACCTACGGTCAAGCGCTGGTCGATCACGGTAAGTTGTCGATATCCGCTGAGGATATGCAGGCGGGTGTAGAGCGAAATGCGATTGAGAGTCTTTACTAAGCAGGTGAGTGATCGGCTGCTTGGTTAGCAGATGCAGTTTGCGTTTTCACTGTAGATATCATCGTAACCGAGCTTCGCTTGGGTGATGGTGAGTGCGGATGAGCGCTTAAGAAACAACGAGATATGTGGCGTCGAAAGCTCTATTGAATCCAAGCGATTTGGACAAAATGCGAGAACGCAAAGCTCGAGAAACCTAGCTGCTTGCGAGATTTACGATACTAGGAAGGGAGGTCAGAGAGCGCACGGCTCTGGAATTCTGCCAGGCCATCGAGCACTCGCTCAAAGGTCAAATCGAC
This sequence comes from Candidatus Azotimanducaceae bacterium, assembly GCA_051278195.1. Lineage (GTDB taxonomy): Bacteria > Pseudomonadota > Gammaproteobacteria > Pseudomonadales > Azotimanducaceae > JAHRVQ01. The sequence continues at coordinate 47,769 of JBNMQM010000020.1, read as the reverse complement.
ATTGGTCTTAATGTCACCGTTTAACACGCCGAGTCCTTTTAGGATGTCCTTGGCCTCGGAGAAACCCTGCTCAACACCACCACGGATCGTATCGACGAAGTGATTAATTGTGTCCTTAGTATCGCGATCTGGGTAGCGGTCTTCAAAACGCGAAAATAACGCAGTTGATCGGGACACAATTCGCTCCGCCGTGACCTCAGGCGAAACATCAACCTTTGCCTGTTCACCCCGCGCCATTGCGTTCTCTCCCAGGTAAGGTGCGACGGCTTCATTGATCCGGTCAATCGCGGCTTGATAAGCCAGTGTTAACGGCGTTTGATCGGCGGCGACAGCGACTCCTACGCCGGGCCCAAAAACCGCTCCTATGCCTGCATTGGCTGAACTAGTGTTCGCTGATTTATGGCCATAAATAGCTTCAAGCGATGATTGGCCAGCTTTATTGGGTATGCCGGGCGTATCGAAGACGCGGCCTTGAGTCGGCAACAAGCTTGTGAGATTGATGTTCATAAGGCTTCCTGGGCAGTGTCGGTAACGGGCGCAGCAATCCTTGTCGGCCGGGGTCTAGTGGATGTGTCGTTGTCCACTAAAATATTATCGGCAACATGAGCGCCGGCTTTAGGTCACCCGTCAGGCTCGCCAGCGGCAAAAACTCATTGCTGCTCGACCAATAGTATCTTCAGGTTGTTGAGCAACCGGAGTTGTAAACGACCGGCATCTGGGGTTGCCACTCATTCCAAGCATCATCGAAAATAGCGCTGCAATTCGGTTAGGGATACGCGCTATAAGGTGTGACAGCAGCCCATTCGATCTTTTTATGACCTAAGCCATAGGTAGTTTGCAAATAGGCGGCGACTTTGTCCTGATTACCAGTGGTATTCATTAGGACAAATTTTACGGGAACGTTCGGCTCTGTGGACTCAACTGCCTGGTCTTGACCGACAGTGGTGTGGAGTTACTAGAGCAGTTCCAGCAGCTTGAAGGCACTGCAGTGGTGTCCACCAGTGAGATAGATGTGGTTTTTCGATTACCTAGAATCATCGCCACATTACGCCAAGAAGAACCTGGTATCGATATTGAGATCGTGGTCACCAACGACTCGAGCGGCTTAAACGACGTGAGGCGGATATTGCGATCCGGAGTTTTCGGCCAACGCAAGATGACCTGATTGCGAGAAAGCTGGGTGAACAGACTGTCTGGCTTTATGGGACGCCAGGCTACATTGCAGGGCTCAACTCAGATCAGGTTTCTGAGTTATCAGATGTTCGAATTATTGGCTTTAACCGAAGTCAGCAGGTTTCGGACTTGCTCACCCAACAAGGCTGGCACTTTCGAAGCGGAATTTTCAGCTGGTTACTTCCTTCCAGTTGCTTCAACTAGAACTCTGTAAAAAAGCCTGGGGTTGATTTTTTTACCCGCAGACATCGGCCAAGAAAACCCGGATCTGGTGCCAGCATTTGAGCATCTAGGGCCAGTCATAAGTGTGCCCATCTGGTTAGTCTGCCATCAAGAGTTACGAACGAATCGCCGGATTCGCCGTGTGTATGATTTTATTGCCGACGAGCTGAGTTCGGTTTTTCTTGGACCCTAATATCCAGCTGCTCTCGGTGCGATGCTGGAGCTAGAGAGAAGCCCTCAGGCAACAAATATTTTGAATCTATTCAGGATGCTCATTGGTTTAGTTTAGTTCAGTTCGAATTGAGCGGTTGCTGTATCAAGTTGGTTTAACGTGGTGATCACATCTTTTGAATTGCGTTTGGTTTCTTCGAGCGTAGCGTGAATGGTTTGGCGAGAGGCGTTCAGTGTACCGATACTGGTTGCGATATTTTGAGCTTCGGCTTTTTGCTTTTCAGAAATGGACGCTATGTTCGCACTAACATCGCTCAAACGAGTCATCTGATCAGCAACTTCTCCATACTGGTGTCCTGCTCTTTTGGCTTGTTCAACGGCGCCAGAGACTGTGTCGGCATTGTTAGAAACTGCTTCTGACATGGTCTGAAATTCCGTTTGCAGATTGTTCACGATAGTTTGAATTTCTCCAGTTGAGCTCTGGGTGCGGCTCGCAAGCGTTCTGACTTCATCAGCCACGACGGCGAAGCCTCTTCCTTGTTCTCCTGCCCGCGCCGCTTCTATTGCGGCGTTTAATGCAAGTAAATTTGTCTGCTCGGCAATGGCTTGGATGACTGAGACCATCCCGTCTATCTGTTTACTTCGCTCGACCAGGGCACTCATATCTTTCACCGTGTTAATCATCGAGTTGTGCAGTTTTTCTATGTGTTCAACACTGGCAGTTGAGGCTTGTCGGGCGACGATGGTAGCTTCGCTCGTTTCTTCGAAGGCGCTTTTTAGAGACTTAGCCTCGGCGTTTAGCTTGGCGCTGTCCTCGCCCATGGCGAGAGAGTTCTCGGCAATTTGTTCCAAATCGTGACTTTGCTGTTGGACTAATACTTCACAATTCTCAACGTTGCTGACGAAGAAGCGCAAATAAGTGCCGAGATTGATTTCTGTAGCACGTATTTCCTTGACCAAACCCGAGACCGCGGCCATGGCGTTGATGAAATGTTTACGTAGCTCTGAAAATTCGTCGTCGCCATTGGTGGCGGTCATATGCCCCAGATTACCGCGAGCGGCGCGACTGATGTCTGAGCTAATAATCTTTAATTGTTGGTTAATGTGTGTGATGACAAAAGAGAAAGCAGCAATGATGATTGTTACAAAGAAAGTGACAATGCCGCTAACAAGCCAGGTCTGGCGAGTTGAGCTTTGTATCCTTATTTCAAAGTCACTGTGAAGCGCGCTCGATGTTAACGAGAGTGTTTTTCCCAAACCATCGATGACTTTTGTTCCGTCACTAAAGTATACGTTAGCGTTAAAGCCCGCCGGGTTTCCGCTGATGCGCTCGATGACCTCGAGATAAACTTTGATATCTCGATTGGATTGATCGATGGATGAAGCGATTTGGCCTAGGCCATTTAACCTCAATTGGTCGGCGGACTGAGCGGCACTGAGTGCTCTACTCTCGAGTGACTCCGAAAGTACTCGCAGGTCCCCAATGACACTGAGATCAGCTCCCTGAGACGCGATGTGGCCTGCACCGAGGCCTCGAATCTGTCCGATTAGCTCTGACATCGACAAGAAGTCGGAACGTAGGCTGATCAATGACTCGACGTTTCCTGAGTCACTCCCCGCGCCGAGTCGATCCGCTTGAATGAGAATTCGACTGATCAGCATCGAGTGCTCGCCAAAAATCTTGCGGGTATTACCACCCGGGTCATCCGCACTCGATTGGATATCCTGCCAGGCCTGGTCAATAATTTCGAGCCATTTTAGTGTTTCAGGTGCGTCCCCATAGTGTGTACTAAGGCGACGAACGGCATCGTTGACGTCGCGTGCTGCTGCTTGCTGTTTCGTTTTCGCGGACGCGTCGCCATTGCGTATTCGATTGGTCAGCCCACGATGTACAGCAAGGTTTTTTGTAAGCGGCCGAATCAGCTCTACGCCTTCGCTAGATTGGCTCTTCGCATTCGCTGCGGACAGTTCATCAGTCAGGCCAATGATCAGCGGCGCGGTAAGCGCGAAGCTCAAAATGGCGACCAGCAGGCAGGTCAGCCATAACACTTTTGCTAGCTTGACCTTAGGCAGTAGTGCAACCAAGTGCTGCTCCTGGGTGATGTCGATTTGTCGTAACTATTAGTCTAGTCGAACGCTGAGAAAATGCGCCGCTCAGAACATAATGACGCCTGTTGAATGTTTAGGCGTAGGCCGTGAGAAAACTCTCAATGACTAAGTTAATTCTATTAGGATCAATCGGTTTACCTTTGTGCTCGTTCGTATCTGCTTCAATGAAGCACTCACGGTGGCCACGCATGGCATTCGATATCAGAGCTATGACGAAAATGTCTGTTCGACTGGTGCCCTTGGTGCCTTGTCTGATTCTTCTGGTGGTTTCGAGTCAGTCTAAGTTTGGCATTTGACAATCCATCAACACCAAATCGTAAGTGTTGTCGTTTGTGAGAGTTTTAACGCTTCCTATGCTTCCTATCCTTCGGCTACCGCGTCAATGAAGTAGTCGCCTTCGAGCAGCCCGATGACAACTTCCTGGTTAATCATGTTGTCTTCTGCAACAACGACGCGGCGCTTGTTTTCCACCTGCCGTTGGTTGTTCGAAAGTGGATACGGAGCACTAAATAGAATCGCCGGATCTAATGGGGTGCCTCTGTTCTTAACGATTCGGAGCGCATCTAGCGACCAGTCTTTGTCACTTAAATCCGAGTGGAAATCACTGATCGTCCCTTGCTCGAGATGCAACATCTCGACTTCAATGTCGGAATTTAGCTTGTTGATCACGCGACCAAAGCAAGCGTTGAGCATGACTTTGCCCACTTCAACGAGCGAGTCCGCTTTCCTGATTGAACATCAACAGGTCGTGCCTACTGACGGCGCTCATCAAGCCCGTATTTTGAATCTTCAACTTTTCGGATGGTATCGTCGGATATCGTATCTGCGCCGATTCTCGTGAGCATCATTCAACATAAGCGGCTGTCGTCGACGAGAAGAACTCGCATAGTCACGACCACAAAAAAGGAGACCAGAAGAGAAACCCATCAGGGAAAGCTGGGCACTGCACCTCAACCAAGTGAGCCGCTCGGTTGGCCAATGCCGACGGGTTTCTGCGGCAATTTCTGGGACCATGGCCGAACTTAATATGTAATAACTGGAAAATTCTCGGGTAGAGTCTTGGCTAGCGTGACTGCAGCGCTATCGGGTTTGTTGGCCCTGCTCCTCACATCAACAGCGGCTCGGCAATCGGATGAAAAGCCGACGCTGAACGTTTGAGCGAATCTGCTGTTAACATCGGCACACCGTAAACCTCGACTGGTATGTCGTAATTCTTGCGCACGGTGTCAATCAACAGATCAAAGTCCCCATCGCCGGACAATAGAAAAATCCGATCCAGCTGTGGCGCGCTTGTCATCACGTCGATGGTAATCCCGACATCCCAATCGCCTTTGGCAGAACCATCAGCTCTCTGTATATAGGGTTTAAGCTTTACGTTGAAGCCAATATGTCGCAGTGCTGTTTGAAATTTCATCTGACTGTCATCGCCGCGATCCGTGGCGTAGGCATTGGCCAGAGTAATGTTGCCGCGTTGTTCCAGTATTTTCCAGAGGGCACGATAATTGAACTGCCGGTCGTAGGTGTGTCTCGTGGTGTAATAAATGTTTTGCACATCCACAAACAGTCCAATCTTATCCATCGAATGCGCTCACAGCTGGGAAGTCTTGCATATTAGGGTTATCGGCCTCGCTGCGCTAACCAAATCAAGTGCGTTGAACCTTTGCCTTGATGTGCTCTGACACGCCTTTCATCGACTGAGAAGCCAGCTTTTCGTAGCTGGGTCTTGAATTTTGGTGCAGAGGTTGCCGACCATACGGCCAGGATGCCTGCTGGGCGTAGGGCGCTATAAGCCGCTTGTAGCCCCTCAGGAGAGTACAAATTGTCGTTTTGGATGTGGGTCAAACCCTCTGGCCCATTGTCGACGTCTAACAAGATTGCATCGTAGGTTTTAGTCGCTCGGTTGATCAGCTCCCCAACGTCTGCATCTCTCACCTGCACACGATCGTCATCCAGTGGATTACCAGCGCAGCCGCCGACAAGATCTATATTCCACTGCACAACGCCTGGTACAAGTTCTGCTACGATAACCTGCGCATCCGGTCTGAGGGATTGCAACGCGGTGGCGAGCGTGAAACCCATGCCCAAACCGCCCACCAGAATTTTCGCCCCTGGCTTATTTTGAAACGGTTCGCAGGCGAGTGTCCCCAAAGCATCTTCGGAGCCGTGCGTTCGGCTGTTCATCAAGTCGCCTTGACCGCCGGCGATTCTGATCGCGAACTCATTATCTCGCTGAAACAGCCGCAACTCACCGCCGTTGTTCGGGATACTTGCCGTATCCACTATTTCCCATTTGCTCACGTTGGTTCCTCTGTTCAGTAGGCGCCATTGCCCGTTGCGATACGTCTATGCGTGGTCAGATGACTACTTGATGCTGGCACTGACATTCAGGGTATAGGTTTTCACTGATACGCGCCGCTCAGCCTTTTTATTTTTAGGCTGAATCGTCGACTGCAATCCACGCCCTGCGCTGGTTATTAAGTGGTTAACTATATCAGAACTGATCAGCGTGCTAGTCGCGAGCAAAGTGGCTATCATCGTAGGATTAGTTTCTTGCCCTCTCTACCCTGACCTCACCACCCTGACCTCACCACCATGACCTAAGGTTATGCAGCTATGAACAATGTCATAGAAAAAAGCGATATGATTAATATCTTCATTAGCCATCGGCATGTTGATAAAGCCGTGGCAGATGTCTTTGCTGCAACGCTGCCGGCCTGGAGCAACAGTAAGGTTTCCGTTTATCAGTCTTCTAGTGCGATTAATTCCACTCGCCTTTCAGAGGCATTAGATGCATCTATTGCGGGCGCGATTTCGCAGTCAAAAATGGTGCTCCTTATCTACACGCAAGCGCCGGGCTCTATGGACTGGTGCATGTACGAATGTGGCTTGTCCCAGGACGTGACGAAACCACTCACCAGAATTCTGGCATTCCACACAACCGAAAGTCCTCCTAGCCCGCTCGCCGGTTTGATTACAATGCCGCTGGATGAAGATGCGGTGTTCAAATTTACGGTTGGGTTTCATCAAGATCCCGAATTTTTCCCTGGGGTCCATATGGCAGTCGCCCCAGATATCAGTGAAGATCAAATAAGCGAGCGCGCCGACGCGCTGTATGAAGCGCTTAAGCAGGTCGCGCCGCGACCAACCGAAGAGACGGCTGCCTATGACCGGATCACGCTAGGTTTAAGTGAAAAAAGCGTAGCGCAAATTATGGCTGCGTCCAAAGGCGTCGGCCTTGCTGCTCTCTATGATCAGGTGAAGCAAACGTTCATCGAGGGGCTTTATGTCCGTGCATCCAGCGGTGATCCTTTTGAGCCCTTCAACTTTAGTATCATTGATCCAAAGCAGAAATTTCATGAGCTAGCAGAACGTTGGCATGCCGATTCGGAATATAGTGCCACCAGCAGGTGGTATGAAGGAGTGCACGAGTCCATTACTCGCGCCATTCTCCATCGACCAGAAAGAGAGTGTGCCTTTCCCTTCAATAGTCTTGACGGACACCAGTGGCTATTACCTTTGCTGACCCGTTACCGAGTGATCCCCCATGAATCGATCTGGGAGTTTGATATCTTGTTGTGCAGGCTGAATCAGAATGCCGCGAGACGAATGCTGCCCAGTGAGTAGAGAATGTTAGAGTCTCTGTGTCCATACTCGGCATTGTTTGCTGGTATATTGCGCTGGGATTCACTCGGTGACCACATTCTCAAACAATATGAAAGAAGGTTTGCGTCATGAAAAAAGTCATTTTTGACAACGATATCGGTATCGACGATGCCATGGCATTGCTGTTCTTGCACTACTCACCAGAGGTCGATCTGGTTGCCATTACTACAGGGTTTGGCAATGCGAGTGTTGAAGATACGACGCGGAATGCGCTCTTTATAAAGCAAAAATTTGGCATCGATGCGCCTGTGCACGCTGGTGCGTCAAAGTCTGTCGGTGAAGTACTGCTCGAAGCGTACCCAGATTTTGTGCATGGTAAAAATGGTCTGGGTGATATTGAAATAACGCCACCTACCATCGTCGCGGAATCGAGTACTGCTGCTCAGGCGATTGTTGATATCGTCAAAGCCAACCCGCACCAAATTTCCATCGTTGCCGTCGGGCGGATGACGAATGTTGCGGAGGCCCTTGATATGGCCCCTGAAATTGCTGGTCTGGTTAAAGAGCTCGTCGTGATGGGTGGTGTGTTTGGCTACAACGGTCACCGAGGCAATGTGACACCCGTTGCGGAGGCCAACATTGTGGGTGATCCGACGGCTGCCGATAGGGTCTTTACGGCCGGTATGCCAACCACCATTGTGGGTTTAGATGTCACCGAAGAAGCCAAAATGACGGAAGGCTATATGGATCGAATTCGATCTAACTCTGGCAGCGCTGGCGAGTTTATCTACCAGATATCTCGCTTTTACTTTGGCTTCTACGAGCAACGACACGGCGAGCGGATTAGCCCAATGCATGATGCCAGTGCCGTTGCTTATATGCTCCGGCCAGATCTATACGAGACGAAATCCGCAGTTGTTCGTGTGGTAACAGAAGGCATTGCGATCGGTCAGACGATTAGCGGTGATGGCAAGGCGGAATACATCAGCGACCACTGGCGCAATCAACCACACTGCAACTTTTGTGTGGGCGTTGATGCCGATGCTGTACTGGAGCTATACGCAACAACGCTAGCGCTAGCGGCAGAAGTTTAGCGTTCTGCGAGCGGCCTAAATTTGACGAAGCACACGATTCTATTATGGTGCTGCTGCCTTAAGGCTATACCGCATTTGGCCGTGATTCTATCCGCAAACCGCCGTCGTTTAAGCCATACAGCGACGCGGCAAGCTTCGCGATTCTAGCAATGTAAAAATATACGAATTGACTATATTTTGGTGATCTTAAATTGTGAAGGGTCCGTCAGGCTTGGTTATATCTGCGTCTTTTGCGCACCAAGTACCAAGCGACATTTAGGGCTATCGCCAATGCGGTATGTTGACCTATATCGACTCAATCGATTCCATGATCGAATAAGAGGTCGAACTCAATCCGAGACTCACCATATTATTCATATTATGGGTTACTCCAATGGCAGTCGCGTATTGAAGCAGCACAATGAACTTTTCCCGCCAGACTTTTAGAAAGCCTAATGACAACTCGCATGCCTGATGCGAGTTGTATTGCCGCACCGGCAGCGCTCAAAACGTCGACAATTTTTTTTCACTACCTACAGGGCTTTCTGCATTCTGATGATCGTGTTTGTAGAACCATTTGCGGCTTGCTGTCTGACCCTACTGAGTTCTACATAGCCTCTTGCTAGGTACAAAGGCTCGCCGGGCACTGTTGACCCGAGTTCGATGGTCCGGAACCCATGCTCTCGTGCCGACTGCTCACCAATATCTAACAAGTAAGAGCCGATGCCCTGGCGGATCCAGTCTGGATGTGTGTACATGGCTCGAATTCGTGCGGCGTCGACATTGGGATCACTCAGCGTGTCGTCTCGACCTTTCGTATGGTCGCCGCCATATAGTGTTTTTCGTTTCCCCCAGCCTCCACAACCGACGATGACAGTTTTGTCGTTTTGCTCAGTCTCAATAATAAAGTAGGTCTGATCGTGAATCAGCGTTTGATCAACGCCCATGGTTTCTTTTGCCGCGTGGATTTCATCGTCAGACAAAAAGTCTTTCATATTATTGGTGATCGCAGCGGACATTAGGTCGATGATCGCCGGGATATCGTTGTCTTGAGCTAAGCGGTGACTAAAGGGCGTTGTTGGCATATACGAACCTGCTTGTTTTCTGATGTATACAATCTTTTCGATGGTCTTAGCATAACAGTTCTTGCATGCTACTCTTACGCGGGCGCGCACCCCGGTGCTCGGCAGACAAAAAATACTGACTTAGAAACTACTGACCTAAAGGCACCTCTGATGAACCAACTCGAAGCAGATTATCTGGTGATTGGCACCGGCGCGGTGGGTATGGCGTTTGTCGATACACTACTGGATGAGTCAGATGCCACTGTGATCATGGTGGATAATCATCATCTGCCTGGCGGTCACTGGAACGATGCATACCCGTACGTTCGGCTGCACCAGCCATCGCACTTTTATGGGGTCACCTCAAAGCCATTGGGATCTGGAACCATTGACCAGGTCGGCTCAAATGCCGGCTACTATGAACTTGCTTCCGGTGCTGAGGTGCAAGCCTATTTCGAGCAGATCATGCGGCAGCGCTTTTTACCCTCTGGACGTGTTCAGTATTTTTCTATGTCTGAGTACGATGGTGATGGCAAATTTCATAACATGATGTCCGGCCAGGAATTTGCTGTGCAGGTGAATAAGCGTGTCGTTGACAGCACCTACTTCAAAACTTCTGTGCCCTCCCGTCATGTGCGCGGTTATGCGGTTAGTGATGAAGTTAAATGTATCGCACCTAACGAGTTGCCGACCTTAGCCGCTCAGTTTGACCACTTCTGTATTTTGGGTGCCGGTAAAACAGCCATGGATGCAGGTGTGTGGCTGTTGGACAATGGCAGCGAGGCGGAAAAAGTAAGCTGGGTTTGCCCGCGGCAGTCGTGGCTGATCAATCGCGCCGTGACCCAGGGCAGCCTTGAGTTTTTTAAGGAATCTATTGGCGGTTTCGCCGATCAGATGGAGGCGGTCGCGAATGCGACTTCGGTTGATGACTTATTCGATCGATTAGAGGCCTGTGGGTTTATGCTGCGCATTGACAAAACTAAGCGACCCGCCATGTTTCACTTCGCCACCATGTCAAAAGGCGAGGTGGCTCAGTTGCAGCGAGTCGAGAATGTGATCGAACAAGGTCGGGTGCAAGAAGTAAACCGTAACGGCTTGACCATGCAAAACGGCATGCAAATTGGTATGCCAGAGAATACTTTGTATATCGACTGCACCGCGTCGGCTGTTGACTTTTCGTCAACCAAAACACGCCCGGTCTATGAGCCAGGGCTAATTACGATTCAGGGTGTGCGGATACCCAACCCTTGTCTCAGCGGGGCTCTCACAGCCTATGTTGAGGCACACTATGATAGCGATGAAGAGCGTAATCGCTTGTGTCAGCCGGTGAGCTTACCGGACGACCAGATCAGTTGGATGAAAACGACCTTGGGTAACATGATGAACCAAGGGAGTTGGGCTGGCGAGCCTGAATTGAATCGTTGGGTGCAGAGTAATCGGCTAGATGGATTTGCCGGGGTGATTCGGCGCGCCGATTTATCGATCCCTGAAAATGCTGCCATTATGGAAAAGCTTTCTGGCAATGTAGTGCCCGCCATCGTTAATTTGCAGAAGCTGATCGCCGAGGCTGCAGACTAATTTTGCTCGCTGAGCAGCGAGAACCGATATATGAGTTACCGCTTAAGCGGGCGCGGCAACCATTCGTTTCATAGAAATCCTGCGTGGGCGTTTCTTTTTCAGTTGTCGTGCTACCAGGTTTCTGGCTCGTCTGATTGAAAGCCCCATAGACTTAACCAGTCGATTGCTGCATTCCTGAACAATGATCTGTTTGCCATCGGTCAATTCGATGTTCAACTGACACACTTTGTCTATGCCGCCTCTTGGTCCGTTCACATCCTTTAAGGTAACGTGAAGCTTCCTGACGGAATGATCAAACCTTGAAAAGAAGCCGGAAACCCTGTGTGTCAAACGATTCCTGAAAGTGGCAGGTACTGTCACATTTCTAGTATCCAGTGTAACGTCCATCAAACTCTCCTTGGGTGTTGTTAAGTTGATGACACGATCATGCTGAACGAGGGTACGGCGAACAAGTCGAACATTCAGTGCGTTAAACTCGAGTAAACCGAATATAAAAGCGGCACGCAGATGGCCGCGGTATTAGCGTTTTAGCCGTTGGCTGATTTCTTGTAGGCGTATAACTTGTTGAATGTGCAAGGGCAGTTCTACGAGTGCATCAATAAATTCGAAGACATAAAGCATGATCGCAAGGATAAGACCGTATTCTAAAACGCCGCCAGAAATCAGTAAAACTGGCGTTGAGACAAATAAGGCAACCGCGCCAAGCCAAATGATGAAATAGTTAAATGTCTCAAGGTCCGAGAGTTTTATGTTCCAGCTCATCAGTTGTCGAAAATGATTCTTGAGTCGCCTAGAATTGCGCCGCTCTATTGCGTCCACCTGTTTTTCGAGCTCATCGTTGTACCCAGTATTTAGTCTAAAGTTGAGTCTGGCGCTAAAAATGTAAACCAGTGCGACCAAAGAAAACAGCGCAACGCAGGCGGCGAATACTGGAAAATTGAGTGTGGCGACGACCAGCAAAATACCAACCAAAGAGACAATCGCACCGACCACTTCCGGCATGGCATCTTCAAAGAAATCGACGAACTCGGTCAACAGGTTCGCACGTGCTACCTCAACCGATATGCCCGATTTTTTTTCTCTCTCTGCCTCAAGGACTTCGATGACAACCTCTTCATAGATCGCCGCATAGACTCTTGAGTCGTAAAGACGTCGAGCGCTGCCGATGATGACCGAAGCTATGCCGAGTGCAATGAGGTAGCGGATGCCTAGGTGCGAGCCGTCAATTAATCTGTCAATTGCAAAGCCTATTGTCAGCGGGTACAACACCCCGAGGCCAGACTCAAGCACTACTAGAATCAGTGTTAAAGAGATCTTTAGGCGGTAACGTTGGGCAATTGCTGGGATGGATACGACCGGCATCAACATCTATGGTGTAATGGGTTGGCTTTAGTCTAGTGACTGGGTAATTTTGGCGCAATCTCCATTTGGAACACGGTAGGTCAATCAAAATTAGCCGTACAGTATCAGGCAGCGCCAGATTTCAGATTACTCTATTGTTGCGCCAACAGATAAATGAGACGAGTAACAAGTCCTATCGTGCTATATTCGATGCACTTTCCGATCATCAGAACGTTCATACCCAAAGGTAATTCTCATGAGTAAAGAACAAAAAAGTAATAAGGAAGGTAAGAAAAAATCACTCCTGACCGCGAAAGAAAAGAAAGACGCGAAACGAGTAAAGAAAGATGCAAAAGCTAAAAATGTCGGTGATTTGTAAGCTGGACATTTAGTTCAGACTCTTACGTCGGGCGGAACACTGGTTTGCCGCAGAGCTGCTAGTCATCCTTGAACAGTCTGCGCGTTGTTGATCCCATTTTTTGCTGGCCGGCTATCGACTCATCGCCACAAATTCTCGGATCGTATCGAAAGCTTCATTGCTCGTGAGGATTCCTAAATGGGATTGATCGGGCACGATGGCATAAGTGCCATTTGACGTCATTGGTTTTAGCAGGGGCTCAAAGTTCTCTGCGACAAAGGCCTCATCATCTGCTCCAACCACTAGTAAAAATTTTGGCAAGAGGGCGACATCCTCCTGATAACTGTTGCGTGGTGCAAAGCTGGTATTCAAGCGGTAAGAATATGCACCGGTTGCGGTCTCGCCTGTCGGGCTCTGTAACACTTGATCAGGAAAGTTGAATTGGATCACGGTCAGATTATTTAGGACCTCTAATCCCGCGACATTAAGCATGATCAAGCCAATATAGCGGCGGTTCAATGGATGCGCCCAACCACCTGACTGAGCCCGGGTAGTGGGTGCATCATGTTTAAGGAAGGGCGCAATAACCACAGCTCGATCCATCAGCAAGCCGTTGGGTCCACCGGCAAATCGGACGACCAGACCACCGCCACTAGAGTGTCCTACCAAAATGACTTCTTGCTCCGCAACCTGGTAGCGTTGAATTAAGTCGGCGAGGTCATCCTCGAATTGACCGACGTAATCCACATCGCCTCGCCTCTCTGGCGACACCCCGTGACCTCTCATGTCGGGCACTAAAACGGTATGGCCCGGAGCCGCTAGTTCAGAGGCAAGTTCTAAATAGGCGCCGCCATGCCAGCCTGAGCCGTGAACGACAATAATAAGTGGCAAGTCGTCCGAACCCAAAAATATTCTAACCGGTAGCTCGTCATCATTTCGAGTTGTATAGGTGGTCTCTTCGTGAGGAGCAATGTTGGTTTCACTTCCGCCTGATGGAAAGTCTAAACCCTTTGAAGCAGGTAGCTCTTTCGGCCATTCCGTGAATATTAATATCAATGCGATCAAAAAATATACGCCTACGATTGTAGCGATGACATACAACCCGTTTATAAGTAGAGAAATCACTGTTGACATCTTTGCCCCTTTTTGATGTTGTTTTTTTCTGTTTTCAGTGCGTGGCGGCGGATAACCGTGGCCCGTAGATGGTCGCATTCACTTCTGGGTCTCCCAGCACGCCTGCGCTGAATTCATAGACGAACACGCCCATGATTCGAAGCTTTTCACCCTGAACTGGTGTCACACGATGGAGTGAATCGCATCCTTTGAAAATGCACAAAGCGCCGGGTTCCCGGCCTACAGAAACAATGGTGTCATCTCGTTTGCCCCTGAGGACGTTGCTAACGTGATCATAGTTTTGATCTGGCAGAGAGCGAGTGTTCGGTGACATCTCGAATTGGCCACCGGCGTCAGCAGGTTGGATCATCAGTGTCATGGTAAAAGAATTATCCGAGTCGAAATGCCAGGACGATTCATCGCCGTCCTGATAGCAGACGTAATTTGCCGGTTGGTAAGGGTCCTCGTTATCGAATAGCTCACCTTCATTAACGATCTCAGCGACAAGTTGACGAATGAGGTCAGACTTATAGAACAACTTGAGGGGTGACTCGGACGAGACCTGGTCATAAGCAATCATTCGTACGCTCGATCTGTCTTGCAGATTGCGCGGATGATCGTCGGGCAGTGAGGGGTCGATTTGTCGGTGCAAGTAACAATTGCGCAGTGAGTTGTTGTGATTTGACTCCGACCCTAATTCGCTTGCTTCGCCACTCATTACATCCAGCGCTGCCGGTAGGACAATGTCAGGTATGACGCAATAGAGCTGATTTTCCAGATCGGCTTTGCACTGTTCCACAAGGGCGATTCGCAAGGGATCGTCGTTGTCATGAAGCGGATATCTTTGCAGGTCCAGTAAGTTCTCTATTTTCATGGTGATATTCAACCTTGAGTGAGTCTTGCCGATACTACCGCACCCAACCGCGCGAACAAAATGCTCCCAAAAGTTGTGTTCGACATTCCTAACTCCTCGCGCGACTCAATAGACCAGTCTTAGTGCTGCGGCTCATGGAACATGCTGGTTCGACCGCCATCAATGATCAGATCATGACTATTCACGAACCGGCCTTCATCACTAGCGAGATACAGCGCACCTGTCGCAATATCCACCGGTAAGCCAGTTTTCTGCATAGGTGTTGCGTTGGCAAGGTTGCCCTCAAGCTTCGCCATCTTTGTCGCATTCTGATCATCGCTTAATGTATTTGCGCGTGCAGAACCGCCATAAAAAATGGGTGTCGCAATGGCACCGGGAGAAATGCAGTTGACGCGAATCCCGCTGGGCCCAAGCCGGACGCCGGCAAGTTGCGTGTAGTGTGTCAAAGCTGCCTTGGCAGAGGAATAGAGTAGGCCACCCTGATTGTCGCGTATCGCGGCAATACTCGAGTTATTGATAATGCTACCGCCACCCCTTGCCTGCAAATGCGGTACAACATGTTTGATGCCAAGCACCGCGCTGCTGAACAGCAGCTGCATGGCGTAACGTATGGTGTCCTCGTCGACGTCCGTGATATCACCAGCAGTAGGTCCGCCAGCGTTGTTAAAGAGGATGTCGATGCCACCAAAAGTTTCGGCCGCAAACTCGATTGTCTTTGCAATGTCGGCTTCGTGCATGACATCAGCGGTTATAAATTTACAGGCATCTCCTAACCGATCTGCGATGGCAGCGCCTTTTGCGTCTGACCGACCACAAATCACCACGCTGGCGCCTTCCGCGACAAACAGTTCTGCTGTTGCCTCGCCAATGCCGCTGGTGCCACCGGTGATCACCGCAACTCTATTTTCCAAACGTCCTGCCATTTCTCTACCTTTAGTGTTGTTTCAGTTTTCGTGCCGCGAGCAAAATAAAATTCTGCTTGAAAAGTATTGCCACCGTAGAGCATATGGAGAATTTCTGCCACATAGAAAAATTGTAAAGGTGTGGCACGACTGCCATGAAGCTGGATAAACCAATCGCCAGTCGGGATCGCACAAAAATCACGTCCGCTGCCCCCATTCATTTGATGCGGTGTGACGAGATGCTCTCAGACCCTGTGAAGCGATTTAAATCTGCAGAGCCCACTGAACACCTAAACGTTAGTAAACGCCTTCCGCACCATAGGCATCACCCGTCGACTGACGGGTATCTCGGTATTGTCGCTCAAAACAAGACAACTCCCGCTAGTTTTTGTTTGTCTGCTAGAGACCAGTTTTGACACATGTTCTAGATTGACGATGTAGGAACGATGTACTTTTAGAAAGGTACTCGGCAGTCGATCTTCCAAACTCTTGAGACTGCCGCTGTACAGCTGTTCCCTGTTGTCCTCGAGGTGAAGTTCGACATAGTCGCCTGAGGCTTTGCAGTATCGAATGAGGTCTGTCGATAACTGAATCACCTCACCACTGTTTGTAACGGTCAGATTGGTCGGCATCACCTGCTGTTCGATCTGGTCTAACTTGAAGCTTAGTTTGGCGGTGCGTTTCTCTTCTTCATGACGTTGCTGTCGTTCCCGTGTCAGCGCTCGCGCCTGTTGGGCAAAGAGGTAGGCAATCATCCCAGTAATGATCAGGTAGAACGTTAGGTTGTGAAAAACATTCAGCGTTAAGACCACGGTACCGTTAAACAGGGCGAGAGCGAACAGATATCCCCAAACTTCGGGCTGTTGCTTTTCACCACGCTGTCGAAAGATCTTTACGCCGATTAGTAGCATTGAGCAAAGTGACGGTACCAGGATCGCAAAAGTGGTTTTGGCATCAAAGCCCTCGATTAGGTACGCGGCGATCGCAGTCGCGATTCCACTCGCTGCGAGCCAGGTCCAGACCCTCTGTTTAGCGTGCTGGTTGGCGATGTAGGCGAGTAAACAAATGCCAAAACCGAAAGAACAGGCCACGATAACGATCAGTCTCACGTCATGTATGGGATACAGGTAGGCAAACAGGCTGCGGCTTAGTTCAGCAAAAAGTTGTGTTGAGGCAAAGAGTCCCATCAACAGCAAATAGACGTACTCTGAGCGCCGTTCTGGTTGCAGACAAAGGACACCGAAATAGAATGTGCCGAGGATGAGCGCACCAAGTAGTGCAATGGTGATCAACATGTAGTTATTAAACATCGCTTGTGGTGCGCCATAGTCACCGACGCCAACAAAGTGGATGGGGTGGGACAAATGAAGGTAGCCGTGATGGGAAGAGAGATTTAGTACCACCACGTTCTCCTGCTTCAAAAGAGATGCTGGCACATGAAATGTGATGTCCATTTTGCCGGGTATTTCGCTGTCGGCGGTTTGCCCGGGTGTGCCGTTCTGGCCAAGGCGTTGGCCGTTGAAAAAAACCTCGCTTGAGGTCTTCGCGAAAATATAGAATCCCAGCGGCCCAGAGTCATCCAGCCAACTTTCTGGCACGGTCAGCGTGGTCTCAACCCAAATCTGCTGACCTTGCGGGTCTGCGTGGGCGAAATCGGTTTGGAGACAATTATCCGCTTGGAAGTTCGTCGGCATGGCTGCGCTGGAACAGACAGAGATGTCTGCCAAATCGACGGCGATCAGGCGAATCTCTGCCTGCGCATCGAGGGGGGAAGCTATGAGCAGGGTGCACAATGTTAAGAGGAGAAGTCGCAGCATATAAGCGCTAGCCTACCGTAGAAGGCGCGTAGGGCAGATACCGTTTAAAGAATTTTGGCTACCGTTAACCGAGTTCGGCAGTTGTTTTGATGCCTTTGGCCGAATATAGCATGACTCGTCAGACGGCATGCTCGTTAATCGAATCTCGATCACCAGACGTTCCAAGGTTGCACCATGAGATTTGCTTATCTAAACATTTCCTACCTCCCGCCATTTTTACTTCTGTTTTTTGGCCCGCTGGCATCTGCGGCATCTGCTCAGCCGATGTTTAAGAACGAGAATGCCATTGTTTTCGAAACCATGGATGGGCAAAAGACCGATGCACTTGAAGGCTTTATTGAAGTGCCTGAGAATCGTAGTAAGCCCCAGAGCAGAATGATTCCTGTTCGGTATGTGCGATTTCCGGCAACAGGTTCGGCTAAGGATTCGCTAACTAAAAGAAGCCCTATTATTTACCTCTCGGGTGGCCCAGGTGGCTCAGGCATCCAGACCGCGAGATATCCGGGCTTTCGGTATCCACTGTTTATGGCATTGCGTCAGCATGGTGATGTGATTGCGCTGGATCAACGGGGTACCGGCGCATCGAAAATCGTCGATAAGTGTCAATCTGGTCAGCATATTCCATTAACCGAGGTTGCGACCGACCAACAACTCACCGTACTTTATCAAAATGCAGCGCGGGCTTGCGTCCAACAATGGACGGAGCAGGGTGTTGATGTGAACGGCTATACCACCTTAGAAAGTGCTCGTGATATCGACGACCTGCGACGGCACCTGGAGGCTGATAAGGTGGTTTTATGGGGCATCTCTTACGGCAGTCATCTAGCTCTGGCCAGTTTGAAAGCGATCCCGAACAGCATCGAGAAGGTAGTGATTGCCAGTGCTGAGGGGTTAAATCAAACGGTGAAGTTGCCGAGCCGGACCGACGCCTATTTTCAACGTTTGCAAACGGCCGTCAACTCACAACCTGCGGCAGCCAGTGCCTATCCAGATATTAAAGCCTTGATGACGCGCGTCCACCACCAACTAGAAGTGAAGCCGATATTGCTTGCCGTTCCCGTTAAGGATAGCGAACCGGTCGACTTATTGTTCCAGCGCTACCACATGCAGATACTGGCCTCGAGCATGATTGCCGACCCGCACAGAGGTGTGCCGACGTTGCTGTCACTTTACTGGGACCTGGATAAAGGCATTGTTGGACCACTCACTCAGGTTCTGCGCCGTGGCTACTTCAACGATGCAGAAATATCTTTTGATGTGATGCCCCTAGCAATGGATGTGGCATCGGGCATTACAGATGAGCGCTTAGAGCTGGTTAACCAACAAGCCAAGTCTTCGCTGCTAGGGCTGGCATTGAACTTTCCTATGCCGCACCTAAACAAAAAAATTGTCGATCTAGATCTAGGGGGCGATTTTCGAACTGAAGCCGTCAGTGATGTGCCAACATTGCTGCTGACAGGCACGCTAGATGGCAGGACCTATATTGATGCACAAGTCGAAGCAACGGCAGGGTTATCGAAATTGACTCATGTATTGGT
Organism: Candidatus Azotimanducaceae bacterium; assembly: GCA_051278195.1. GTDB lineage: Bacteria > Pseudomonadota > Gammaproteobacteria > Pseudomonadales > Azotimanducaceae > JAHRVQ01. The sequence continues at coordinate 28,833 of JBNMQM010000020.1, read as the reverse complement.
AGAGAACGCCGGCCACAATCTTTTTATGCGCTCACCGGAGGTAACAGAAGTCATTCATCGGTTCCTAAGTGGCGACCGCATTACGAAGAAACGAATCAAAATTGAGCTGCCAGAGTTTGTGCCTGCTGGTTGACCTGCTGTCGATTTCTTCAAATTCCATCTAGGTACGATTTAAGTGTTATGCCGGTGCTAATGCGCGAATCGCTCGGCCAACACTGTGCATTTCTGCTGTTGTGTTGTAGATGCCCGGAGTAATTCGAACGCAGGCGCCAGCCGCGACGCCTGTTCTATGAACTGTAAAAATACGGCTCTCGTCCAACAGTTTAGCGACGATTGCACGATTATCATCGGTCGATGTTCGGCCCTTGATTCGAAATGATGTGATGCCCGCATGGAGGCGCGGGTCCTCACCCGTTAGCACCTTAATCTCCGGTGTGTCAGCGACGAACTTGACCCATTCATTTCTCAGATATTGAAGTCGCGCCGCCTTCGCCGACGCGGTAATTGACGCGTGAAACTCAAGCGCGTCAGGTACCGTCAGTATTGCGGCAAAGTTACTGGTACCTGTGTGTGCTCGCCCAGTCACCTTGTCATATTCGTTGGCGCTCGCCGAGGGGTTCGGCGCAATGTCAGCCAATCTAGCCTGGCGGATATAAAGTGCCCCGACGCCAATAGGCGCACCGATCCATTTATGTAAATTGAACCCAATGAAGTCTGCGCCCAGGTCACGCGGAGAAAAGTCTAGTTGTCCCCAGGAATGTGCGGCATCGACGATGACATCGATACCCCGCGATTTTGCGATTTCAGTAATTTCTTTAACCGGGATGACCAGGCCTGTGCGGTGACTGATATGAGTGAGTAGTAGTAGCTGGGTTTTTGGCGCGTCAGCCATCGCCTGTGTATAGAATTCAATCAATCCTTCATATGAGACCGGTTCCGGAATCTCCAAGCGGATGATGTCCGCGCCTTCTTGATTGGCTTTCGATTCTAACGACATCTGCATCGAACCGTAGTCGAGGTCTGCGTACATCACAGCATCGCCAGCCTTAAGGCCCCGGTAACCCGACATAAGTGCTTGAAGTGCTTCTGTTGCGCCTCGCGTTAGCGCAATTTCATCTGGACCGACATTGAGTGAGGTCGCAAGTGTTTCAGTTACATGGCGGAAACGTTTGCCGAACTCACGTCGAGCAAACCAGGAGTTGTCTCGATTAACGTTTTCCGTATGCGTGATGTACTGCTCAAGCACTGGCCTTGCCATCATGCCCCAGTAGCCATTTTCGACATTGATCATGTCCGGCTTAAGGTCGTAGAGCTTCCTGATCCCGGCCCAATAGGCTTCGTCTGTCGCAAGTGTGTGGTTCGCCATTGTCATGGCACCATATGCATTGAGCGCCGGTAGCGCTGCAGTTGCCAGAGCCCCACTTAAGAAAACTCTTCTTGTGACCATATCTACCAGGCTCGCATCATTTTGGTGGGGTAAGCCTAGGGAGTCGTGTGCTCAGAGTAAAGTGCGAGATAAGCACCAGAGTAAGATGCGCTCATCTGAGTTTGTGGAAGTGGATCATCGGTGACTGCAAGCTGGGGCAATGCGAGGGCATGGATCATGATTCTGCGCTTCGGCTATTTCAACGATGCGGAAATATCTTTTGATTTGAGATCCCTGGCTAGGGATATGGCGTTGGTCATTGCAAATGATAATCATTATCATTAGTATTCCGGCACTTCAAAACATCGGAAAAAATGCACATGCAAAAACACTCAACTCAGATTGCGGGATTTCTTTGCCTGATGATCATTGGTGGAGCACAGCAGATACGCGCGGCTGAATCCAATCTCGAAGAAGTTACTGTCGAAGCGACTCGCATCCAACAGCCAGTTACCTCTATCGCCGGCGCTGTGACGATTGTTGGCCGTGAGTCCATTCAGATCCAGTCCCAAATCGCTGATGATCTTGCCAGTGTGCTATCCAGAACCATTCCTGGCTTTGCGCCCAGTTCACAGAAGTTGGCGGGTCGTGGTGAGACACTTCGCGGACGTAACCCGCTTTACCTAATTGACGGCGTTCCCCAACACAATGCCCTGAGAGACGGCCAAAGAGACGGGCACTCGCTAGATCTGGCCTTTGTTGAGCGTATTGAAGTCATTAGCGGATCTAATGCGATACAGGGGATTGGCGCTACCGGTGGCGTCGTCAACACGGTCACTCTATCGCCAAAATTTAATGAAGATTTCCAGTTCGATGTAGGTGCTCGCCTTAGCAGCGACGACGGATTTGATGGTGATGCGGCGAGTTATAAAGTGCAAGCGACTGCGATGGGAGGCAATGAACAATTTGCATTGGCAGTTGGCGTCGCGTTACACGAGCGGGGCTTGTTCATTGATGCGAACGGTGATGCTGTTGGGCTATACCCCACTCAGGGTGACATCATGGACTCGTCTGCCGAAAATCTATTCTTGAAAGGCGCTTGGCAAGCCACTGATGACATGGTGTTGACGCTAATGCTGAGTGATTTCAATCTAGAACGAAACGGTGATTTTCGTAGCGTGCTTGGTGACCGTGCAATCGGCTTACCTACCGGCACAATTGAGGGTAGTCCGGCTGCGGATGTAGGTGACCCCGCGAGCAATGAGGTCACTGCAGTTTCTGTAACTTTGCAGCACGATGACTTTTTAGGTGGGACTTTCACCGCGCAAGTGTTTGATCAAAGCTACGAAGCATTGTTTGAAGGTGGCACCTTTGGGGGCTTTTTTAGGCTAACGCCAACTGGTGGCCCCTTTCTTGATCAGTCAGCGATTGTGTCCGAAAAAAATGGTCTAAAAACCACCTATCATCGCTCGCTCGACAATGGCATTAACGTCACAGTGGGTGTTGATTGGTTTCGTGATGATTCGGCCCAAGAGTTGGCGCAAAGCGGTAGGCAATGGGTGCCGACCACGCGGTTTGAATCGATTTCACCTTTCGCTCAGGTGAGTTGGATGGTCACGCCCACCGTAACCTTGTCCGCCGGCGCCAGACGTGAATATGCCGGGCTCGAGGTTGACGATTACACGACGATTGCAGCTGCCGACAGCACATTTGTGGGTGGCGGTGATCCTGATTTTGAAGAGACTTTGGCTAACGTTGGCGTTGTCTGGCAGTTTGCCGATGACTGGCGTGTATACGGTTCCTATAGTGAAGGTTTTACGATGCCTGATGTTGGGCGAGTGTTGCGAGGGGTTTCAACACCAGGGCAGGATGTAGAGACATTGCTCAATGTTGAGCCTGTGGTCACGGATAACCTTGAAGCCGGCCTAGAATTTGATAACGGTAAACTTCAAGCGCGCCTAACCTATTTTGAATCAGAAGCAGAAAACGGCTCCAGATTGCGCACGAACAGTGTCGGAATTTTCGCAGTAGAACGTCAGCGGACGGAGATCGACGGGTTCGAGGTGGTGGTTGATTATCTGTTTAGCGACGCCCTAGGATTTGGTGCTAACTATTCTTTTACAGAGGGACGGTTTGATTCTGATCGTGACGGCAGTATCGACTCGGACCTAGATGGCCTCAACATTGGACCTAACCGGCTCAATGCTTACCTATATGGAAACTTGTCGGACGCCATAGATTGGCGCCTGCAGGCTTATCGTGTTGAAGATCGAAATTTTGACGGCGTCAACGGACCGAGTGCAGCTGATTTTGATGGCTATACCCTTGCGGATCTAACGCTGCGCTGGCAGGCCAAAAGTGGCTTGTGGTCTCTGGCAATCGAAAACGTGTTGAATGAAGATTACTTCACCTATTTCGCACAAGTCGAGCCTTCACAGCGGAGCGACACCTACTTTACGGGTAACGGGCGAACCCTATCTGTTGGTTGGCAGCGCCAGTTTTAACAACCGATGCTGGTTTTACTACACCGTTGGTTAGGCGTTTTCGCTGGGAGCGTTCTGATACTGCTAAGTCTCAGTGGTTTTCTGTTGCTGTGGATGGATGAATATCTTGACTGGAGGTATCCAGCATTGCCTGACAATGCTGGATTGATTTCACCGGATGCAAGGTTGATTGAAGAGATTTTTCTATCCGCTGATCCGCAAGTTGTATCTCTGGGTATGCCGACGGCTTCTCGGCCTTTTTATCTCGCCTATCTCGCAGGTGGAGAGCAACAGGTTTATCACCCAACGAGCGGTGAGTTATTGGCTAGCTGGACCTGGATCGACAGCGTACCCCTGTTTTTGTTTGAACTTCACGCCAGACTCATTCTAGGTGAGGTCGGTCATCTAGCGGTGGGCGTGACTGGGATTTTCTGCGTCATCAGCATGGTCTCAGGTCTGCTCGTTTGGTGGCGACGAAGGCGGCTATTTAGAGTTCGATTCCTGCTGCCAACAAGCGCTAATTGGGTGCAGTTGCTAAAGAGCCATGCGGCGCAGGGCGTCGCGATGTCACTGCTGTTTTTGGCAACTAGCGTCACCGGCATCGCGATGGTGTTTCCTGATCCGTTTCGAGTTGCGCTTAATTACGGGTTCGGTGTTAGTGGCACTCTTAGACCGCAGGTCTGGGAAGTAGCAGCGCACTCAGGCGAAATTGATTGGTCGCACATACTTGCAGTAACAGAAAAGGCATTGCCCAACGCAGCGCTGCGCTTTGTGACACCGCCTCGCACTGATACGTCGACACTCATGCTGCGCCTGCGTATGCCAACGGAGTTGCACCCTAACGGTCGCTCCTATCTAGCGGTAGTGCCCAAAACAGGTGAAATTTTGCAGGTTATTCGTGCACCCGAGCTTGGGATGGGGCCGATGATCTTTGATGCGTTTTATCCCGTCCATTCCGGTAAGACGAATTGGTTTGGCCATAGGTTTGTGCTTGGCCTGGTATCTTTGTCGCTGCTTTATCTGGCGGTGAGTGGCTTGAGCATTTTTGTGCAGCGCGGTGCGTTCTGGCGCAGGCATTAGAACCTTTCAACGGAGTAGGGCGCTAACGGCACAGGTGGTTCACTTGCTGTGATAATGGCCTGCACCATGTCTGCGGTGATGGGCGCTAACGTCATGCCAATATGGCCATGACCGAACGCATAGATGACATCGTTGCCGTGCTTAGAGGCCGAGATCACCGGCCTGCTATCAGGCAACGAAGGACGAAACCCAAGCCAGGATTTGTCCGGAGGAGGTAAATCAGGGAAAAATCGCCGAACGCCCCGATCCAATGCATCGAGGCGATGTTGTGACGTTCTCGGACTGGTGTTGCCAAGTTCAACTGTTCCAGCGACCCGTAATCGTCCTGCCATAGGGCACAGATAGAAGCCCCCCGCGGTGAAGCAAGCCGGCCTGTTTAACAGCGCCGTGTCACAGTTGTATTCCAAGTGATAACCCCGTTCGCTGATCAGGGGGATGTTGTCTCCCGCTTGTGCAGCAAGTTTCTTTGCGTGGGCGCCTGCCGACAGAACCACAGTACAGGCGTTAATCTGCTCGCCGTTTGCCAGTATTACGCAGGGGCCGCCAGGGGAACGTTTTATGCCGGTCACGCGATCACGAATCAGTCGTCCGCCCGCATCTCTAAAAGCCTGATAGATTTTTGCCGAAGCGGCACCTGGATCACTCAGGGACAGCGCGTCAGGGAAATAGGCACCACCGCTGGTGGTTTGAAACAGTCCCGGTTCGAGTTGGGTCAACTCATCGGCGTCCAGCATTTCTGCTGTCACGCCCTGCGTTCGACGAAAGCGGATATCTCGTTCGCCAGATTTGAAGGCGGCATCGTTGGCGTAAAGATAGAGGCAACCTTTTGCGTGCAGAAGTTCTTTTCCGTTCACATCCTCTGCGAGCGTCTGCCATCTTGGCGCAGCGTCTGCCACGAGTCTCGCAATTGCGGCTGTGTTGGCTTCAAATCGAGAACGACGACACTCGAAGAGAAAATGCGCCAGCCAGGGTATAACCGAGCCAAGCGCCGACCGTTGGATGGCGAGTGGGCTATCGCGATCAAGCAATAGTGAAGGCAGTTGCCGAAAGATACCAGGATGTCCGACGGGCAGAGTTGCGTAATCGGCAATGGTGCCCGCGTTGCCGTAAGAGGCGCCACTGCCTGGGTCGGCTGGATCAATGAGCGTCACCTGCATGCCCTCGCGCGCAAGTCTTAAGCCTGTTGTTAGGCCAATAATGCCAGCGCCAATAATTAGGATCTCTGCAGTGTTGTTCATAGGGTGCTTCTAAACAAGGGTGGTTCGCACCGTCAACTGTTCAAGACCTCGAAAGAAAGCTGAATTTGACCAGACTAGATCTTGCTCTGCTAGGGAGCAGTCGGGAAATTTGTCTAGCAATTGGTTGAGCGCCACTTCGGCCTCGAGTCTCGCCAGTGGCATACCCAGACAGAGGTGAATGCCATGGCCAAAGCTGACGTGCTCAAAGGCTTCCCTGTGAATATTAAATGCTTCGGGGTCTTGCGCGACTTTCGGGTCCCGGTTTGCGCCGGCGATTGATAAAAGAATGAGCTGACCTTTTTTGAAAGTATGGCCCTTGTAATCAAATGTCTGTGGCACCAATCGCGACAGCGCTAGAACCGGCGGCTCTAGTCTTAATGCCTCTTCGATGGCATTTTTCAGCAGTGCGCGATTCGATCGAACTTCCGCTAATTGGTCGGGATGCTGCAACAGTAACCAAAGGCAGTTGCTGATGAGCCGTGTCGTCGTCTCATGTCCAGCGACCAGCAGAATGGTACAAAGCGACAGTAGTTCCTCAATGTTGAGCTTGTCGCCGTATTCTTCTGCTTCGATTAACGCTGAGATTAAATCCTGGCCGGGCATCGCTCTCTTTGTGTCGACCAGCTCTTGCAGGTAGGCGCGCATGGCAAGGTCGCTCAGGACTGCGCCATGAATCGCGTCCGGATTGAGTATCTCTGTATACTTAATGAGGCCTGCAGACCATTGCTCAAAATAGTGTCGTTCCTCAGTAGGTGCGCCGAGCATTTCTGCGATGACAATTGCAGGTAGCGGTCTTGCCAGTGCTTCCATCACCTCGATTTCGTCATTGCCTGCTACCTCGTCCAATAACTCTGCAACAAGCGCATTAATTTTTGGCGCTAACGATTGAATGAAGCGGCTGGTAAAGCTTTGCGCTGCTAATTTTCGTAAGCGTGTGTGGTCTGGTGGATCCAGATTGATGATATTGGGATAGTCGATGATCGGCGTCACGAGGCCTTGCGCAGCTGATCGAATCACCCGTTGAATCAGTGCGCTGTCAAACACTTCACTGCTGAGTCGCTTATCACGCAAGAGTGCTTTTACATCTTCATGGGAAACGACGGCCCAGCCGTTAATCATATAGGTGCGGAGAATGTCCCCCTTGTGACGAAGCCGCGCGATCATGGGATGCGGCGATGCCTCACCGCTGGGGTCGACAATAGAGTTGCCCCATAGTCTATCCATCATCACCATCGTCTGCAGACCAGCTTGAATCGACCAGGAATAAACTTTCGATAGGGCAGTCGCGATGGCAGTTCTCCTTTCTCAATTCAAGACGGCGCCTCAGGCTAAAGAGTAAAGCGCCAGAGGAAGTTTGGCTACTTTATTTAGCTGTCTCTTTTGGCTGCTTTTTTTGGTTATTGAGAAGTGAGGCGGATGCCCGGGACTAATCTAACTTGACCTGATATTCCAGAGTGAAACTGGCACTGCCATCATTCATAGCACCCGTCATGGGTATTTGGAAATCTGTGACGTTGGCGTCGAAGACCTGGGTTGGCCCCGCAGGGACTGGGTACGTAAAAGAAGTGTCGCCATTATCAAAAATTTGGGTGCCCATGCTTAGCCCACTTCCGCTATCGGTAAATTGAACGTGAACGCCATCAGCGTAACTGTGAAATCCGAATGAGACCATCGGTGGCAAATCGTCGGTGATATTGATGCTGGTCGCCAGATCGTTGCCGGTGTTGGTCACGATCACAGTGTAGATGATCACTTCGCCGGGAGAGGCCGTTGACGTGTTGCTGCTTTTTACCACGGTGAGAGCCGGTGCACTGACGACAACAGGGATCGTTGCACTGTTATTGCCGGTGTTCGGGTCGGGTTGGCTCGCAGAACTCACGGATGCTGTATTAGAAAAGGTGTTACCGAGCAGTGTTGTCACGGTCACTGTAATGTCCAGGGTTCTGCTTACCCCCGAATTTAGACCCCCGACGAACCAGAAGCCGGTGACAGGATCATAACTGCCTTGGCTGGCAATGTGTGAGACGTAAGTCACTTGCCCCGGCAGGATATCCGCAAGCTGTACGCCAGTTGAATCTGCGGCACCATTGTTGGTTATTGATACCGCGTAAGTAATGTCTTGTCCCGGCGCCGGTGTATTGTCATCAACGGCTTTCTCAACGAATAAATCAGCGCCCACTGTTGGCGATACGCCGATGCAATCGACGGCTTCATAGTCCGTAAAATTGAGCGCGCGTTCGTTTGAGCCGATACCTGTCGACTTGTCAATTTCAAAGACTGTGTCTCTGGTGCCGGAAGTGCCCCACAATTGTCCCGATGGATCGCTACCAAGACCTTCAACATCGGCGATCGTGATGAGAGACAAGTCCGTTGCATCGCCGTTAGTCTTGTCGATTAAAATTAGCCTATCCGTTGATCCTCCGTTGTTAACGGCGGCGTACATTTGCCCCGTTGTCGCATCAATGGCGATGTCGTCGGTAATGTTGTTGCCGGAGATGGCCTGAAGCACGACATAGTCATCGCCACCGAATGCACCGGTCACGAAGGTGCCGAAGGTCGTATCTATCTGGAATAGTAAGTCCTGCCCGGCGCGCTCGTGAACACCATATAGGACGTTGACGGAGTTAAATGCATCGAACGCCATACCGTCCACATCGGATAAGTTAATGTTGCCAGCAGGTCCGCTTGCGGTGCCAAAGCCTGAACCGATCGTTGACCAAGAACCATCAGCTTGGCTGAGTATGCCCAGTTGATCTCCGTCCGCGCCATAGAGAACCTCGTTGGCAGAATCCCAGCCAATGGCCTCGATGGTGTTCGTTCCATTCGATGGGTAGTCTGTAACGGTTCCTTCTGCTGTGTCGTACAGGCTCAACCGGTTGCTGCCATCAGAGAAGATATAACAAAGCTGTTCGGTATTGCCGCCAATAAACGTGTCCTCGGAGGCAGAGTTGTCGGAAGTCTGAGTATCTACTGAGCTTGCGTTAATGCTAACGGTGTTGGTGATGGTCTGGGCGGTACCCGGTGCGGTGACGAAAATCGTCACCGCGACGGTATTGCCATTGCCGATGGTGCCAATGGCGCAACTCACTGTACCACTGCTTTCGCTGCAAGCACCTTGATCGGTAAAAACCGAAACGAATGATAATGCTGCAGGCAAGACGTCGGTTAATGTGACATCCGTTGCGGTTTCAGGACCAAAATTGGTTACCTCAACCTCGTAGTTATAGTTTGTGTTCACCGGTACCGGGTCAATTGAATCGGCCTTGGTAACGGCAATATTGGCTTGCCCTGGGATTGCTACTACGTAATTGATGGTGAGCACCGGCGCGTCGCCGCTGCCGCCATTAAAAGCTTCAGCGGTCCTTTCCCCCCAACCCTCCAAGATAAATGCCATGCTGTTACCGCTTGCCCAACCGCCTTGGTCAATCAATTCTTGTATGATGCTGGCGACCTCTGGCGTTTGTTGAGCGCTGCCGGATTGGCCCGCTGTCCATGCCGGGATGTCAGCCCACTCGACGCTATTGGTCGCTCGAACTCGATTAGAAATATCGTTTGTGCCGCCAAATGTTCCAGGGTTTGCATTTAACACGCCAAATATTTCTGAGCTGGTGTCGTCTTGATCTGATTCATCGGCGGTAAACAGAATGTTTGCTGAAGTAATGGTCGCACCAGAGGGCACTGTAATATTGGTAAACCTTAAGCCAATCAGTTGTGCAGTGCCGTTTTCGTGTACCAGTTCTAAATCAGAACTGCCGTTATCGATGTTGCCGGTGGTGGCGTTCTCTTCAGTGTCCCGGTTGTTGTTGTCGATGTTCTCTTCTTCGATCGTTGCAGAGCCGCAGCCACTGCCAGAGTCATATTCGATGTGAAGCAATGGTTCATCGCCATTGCCATCTCGGGATTCAGCAACCCGGCTGCCGCCTCCGCCGATCACAATGAGTACCATGTCGTTGCCACTGCTCCAGCCGCCTCGGTCAACGATCTCTTGGACGATGGTTTGCATACTCGGTGTTTGATAGGGGTTACCAGCGACCCAGGCGGGTACACTGTTCCAACTCACTTGCGCAGTTGTCGCGGCTCGATTGGATATATCGCCGTTGGTTGTTGAAAGATTACTGGCGTCATCGCTATCGTCAGCGTAGAACACCAGGTCGGTGATCTCAGCGTTGCTTTCGTCAGCTTCAAACTCAAGGTAAGTGCTGTTACAGATGGTAGAGCCTTGGGGAACATCTACATCTCTGAACTGTAAGCCGACGAGTTGCGGTTCACCATCTTCAAAGTTGATTTCAAGGTCACTGCTTGTGGTTGAGACAGCACCTGAGTTGACGCTTTCTTCAGCGTCATCACTACCTGTGTTTATTTGGCGTGACAGAGTTGCCGCGCTGGTTTGCATGGATATGCAGGCAAGTATCAGCACTATCAAAGAAAGTAGGCTGTATCTGAGTTGTATTACTGGTGGCCGCACGGACGCTCATTAATGGGAATTCTTCACATTGTAGCCCACCTGAGCTGGTGAATTGTGTGGCGAATGTAAAGGCGAGATCCTTTTTCGGTGAGCATAAACGCCGCTAAATCGAATCCTCCAGATAAAACCGAGTCCCGCAAATCAGCACTTCATCGTCAGATACATAGCAGCCCCGTCGCTTTGCTTCATCGAGGACTGAAGCCCGATCTGCGACCCGTATATCGAGCCCAGCCAGCCCGGGTCCGCGATCGTCGCGCAAGGCAACGAAGCGTAATGTTACGTTATTGAGGGAAACCACGATGCTCTCACCATCAACAGCGCATTCAGCGTCGACAATGTGGGCCCATTTTTTGGCAAGCGCCGCCGGGTCTTCTGCCTGCAACTCTACGCCGACAATATCGACGGTGACATCCTGCTTCACTTTATCTTCCCAGCCGAGACCGCCGACCGGCATCCAGTAGCCATCAAAGTCATTGTGTTGGTCTGATTCCAGTTCGAGGAATGCAGCCTCAAGGTCTCGCGGGTGCAACTGGGTTAGATGCCAGTCGCTTCGTTCTGTTTCATGGGCAATCCGTACGCCGCTGTCTAGCGCCCGCTGTCTTGCCGCAAGTTGTGTCTCTCGACTGTCCGCTTGGGTGATCACCATATAGCCACCATCCCCTGCGCGACGTTCCAAATAACGGCCGGCCGCCGTGGCGTCCTGTATGGGCGCGACTACTTCTAAGAAGTTTCTGCCGATTGGCATCAAAGCGTTTTCTAGCCCGAACGCCGCGACACCATCGTCGACATAGCAGACATTAATACCGAGGATAGCGGTGAGATCATCAATGACTGGTTTGAGTTGTCCTGCAACAAGGCAGATCTGGCGTAGTTGAAGGCTCACTGGTCTGCTCCGCCAATATTCTCTAACTTAGAAAAATTGGGTGCGCGTTTTTCGACAAATGAGGCAACGCCTTCCTTAAAGTCATCGCGTGCCAGACTCTCGTCCATCCAACGAGTGGACTCCGCCATCGCCTCTCCCAGTTCACGGTTTAGATGTTTATAGATCTGACGCTTCATCATCATAATGGAGGCTGGCGCTGACGTGCCTGCTATGTCGCGCAAATATTGCTGGGCTTCGCTGCAGCAGGTGCCGGTCTCACAGAGCCGATTGGCATACCCCATGCGGAAGGCTTCTTCGCCGTCAATGCGTCGTGAACTCCAGACCATGTCGAGGGCGTTAGAGGGCCCAACAATGCGAGGCAGCATCCAGCTGGTGCCATGCTCGGAAATCAATCCTCGGGGTGCAAAAGAGGTGACCAATTTCGCCGTGCGGTCCATAAAGCGCATGTCACAGAAGGTGGCATAACTGAAACCGAGTCCAGCCGCAGCGCCATTAATGGCGGCAATCAATGGTTTCCGCAAGCCGAGAAAATAGGTCGGCGATGCCTGGTAGTTTGGGTCGTCGTCTGGATTGCCAGGGTTAGCGCGCAGATGGTCAAAATTCGCGGTGGTGCGTTCGCCTGCTTCGCTCATCGACCCCAGCGCGTTCATGTCGACCCCAGCGCAAAAACCTCGACCTGCGCCGGTCAGAACTGTACCGATGACGTCGGGGTTTCGCTCCGACTGATCTAACGCGTGGCGAATCTCTGCCTGGGTGAGGTCTGTCAGCGCATTGAATTGGTCCGGTCGGTTCATCGTAATGGTCGCAACAGGACCGTCGATAACGTATTGAATTTCCTGATAGTCAGCCATTGTTACTCTCCCTTTTTTAAATCTTTTTAGGCACCCTTAAACTCAGGTGATCGTTTTTCGAGAAAAGCTTCCCGACCTTCTTTGTAGTCACTTGACTGGCGAATAGCGGTTCTCATGGCGAGCCCCATTTCTTTCGCTTTGACCTCATCTTCAAACACACTGCGCCACAGGGTTTCTTTTTGGGCCCGTATTGCCAAGGGGCCGCTCACAGCGCAGATTCGTTTGGCTATTTCGAGTGCGGTTTTTTGCACCTCGCCACTTTCGCTAACAACTTCCACGAAACCGGCTCGCTCGCACCAGTCAGCACTTTTGGCGTCGCCTGGGGTTAAGAATGCAAAGGCCTTTGAATAGCCGATTTTTTTGGCGAGCTTAATCGGAATATCAACCGCATTGGTGCCAACCTTGGCCTCGGAAATAATGAAGCTGGCTTTAGGGTCTGAAATGATCATGTCGCAGCAGAGGGCAAGACTCACGCCCTCGCCAACACAGAAGCCATGTACCGCAGCGATGATCGGTTTGTTGGTGACCATTTGTGTATCTAGGTCTAGCCCGCCGAGGGCGGCATTCATGCCTAGCTTAGCATTTTCGTTGAGAGCGCTGACATCGGCGCCGGCACTAAATGCTCGTGCTCCGTTCGCTTGAATAACGGCCACCCAAAGATCGGGGGAGTTGGCGAATTTTCTTAAGGCTTCATTAACCCCTTCATACATTGCGGCATCGAAGGCGTTCAATCTTTCGGGGCGATCAAGGGTGATGATCGCGACTTTACCGTCTTGTTCAAAAATGACTCGGTCTTGGAATCGTTCGCTCATAGGGGCCCCTGGCCATAGGATTTACGGGTTTAGCACTTCAACCAGCTTGGACTTGCCGGTCGTGCCGGTTTGTATTTCAAAAATATTTTGGTTTTGTAATTGAATCGATGCCCGAAATCGCAGTTGATGATGGAGCGCTTTTTCGATTTCCACAGCAAGGGCCTTAAGTTGATCGGTGCTGAGGTTGTTAATATGTTCAACCAGAACGGTGACGGGTGGCTCAGCGACAGGACCGGACGTTGGTAATACCATTCTGATATTTCCGGTGGTTTGATCGGACAGCCGGTTGACGACATCTCGCACGGCATTGGGGAATACGTTGACGCCCTTGATGAGCAGCATATCGTCGACCCTGCCTTTGAAAGTCATCCTAACGCCTGGCCGGCCACAGTCACAGGGCTCTGTATTGATGCGGATTATGTCTTTATCGCGCCAGCGTAGCAGGGGCCCACATTCTCGATCTAACCCAGTGAAAATAATTTCCCCTTCGACGCCGTTTTCAATGGGCAGCGGTTCCAAAGTTTTGGGATCTACAATTTCAAAATAGGCGTTGTCTTCCGCGTAAAAATGAATGCCGGCGTGCGCCTCGCAGGAAATACCTGTGGGACTATGGCAACCGGTCGCGCCCATATTGTCGTAAACGGTCGCGCCGCCAAAACCCGCTTCAATCTCACCGTAAATTTCAGGGATGCTGCCACCGGGTTCGCCGGTCACGACGACCTTTTCAATGCCGAGGGACTTTGGGTCGATGCCGGACCGGTCTTGCATGGTTGCCGCCAAATGTCTGGCAAAGGATACGGTGGTACGAATCATCCTAGGGCGTGTTTCTTGGGCGATTTGCGCAACCCGCTCAACACCACTCAAAGCGCCGACGGGGACGACGCAGGCACCGTAGGCCATCATTGAATCCACAGCTGGCACGCCGGCAATCCACATAGAAAGCACGCTGGCATGGAGGACCACATCACCGGGTTCGATGCCGATTCTCTTCAATCCACGTGCAGTGTTCTCGGCCGCGATGGCTCGGTCTGCCTTCGTAAAACCGCTGAAGGTGGGAGAGCCTGTGGTGCCGGATGAAGAAGACACCCGGTTGACACGTTTAGGATCGCAAGTGATGTGCATGCCAAAGGGGTGGCCAAGCTGTTCTTTTGATAGCTCCTGGCTTTGCCGTTCTTCATCCTTATCGAAGAAGGGGAAGTCTTGATAGTGCTCGAGGCTTTTTAGATCCTTAGGTGTGACACCCGCAGCTCGCAGCTTATCGTGGTAGTAGGGGCTCTCTTGGTCCACGCGTTCGACGAGGGTCTTTAGCTTGTCGAGTTGCAGGACACGCAATTCGTCCCGCGTCATATTCTCTGCTTTGGGGTTCCACAGTGCTGCCAAGGTCATTTCCTAAACAATCGAAGTGCTCAAATTGTTTCATTGCTGGCGACAAATAGAAACTGTCTGTTTTTTACGGATCTTCTAATTAGGAAGTGCTAACTAACTCTTGATGGTTGGCCTAGCATTAGAATGGTGGCACTCACAAAGGGAGAGGTTAGCCGTAGTCTGGCAGGCTCAATCGTTGCATGGATTCGCGAAGTTCGGCGGGAATTGAAATGGCCTTTCTCGCATCCAGATCCATGCATACAGCCGCATGGTCGCTGATCCCCAGCAGCAGACCTGTCTCTTTGGTAAAAATCCAGCGCCGCGTATGACGCCATTTGTCACCGAATGTAATGTCCGCACTCATGGACAAGATGGTGTCGCCGAGTCGGGGCTGGTGCCAATTAATATTGCGAATTTCCATCATGGCGAAGCTATAGCGACGGCCCTGTTCGTCTCTTTGGAGGGGCGGCCCCATGTTTTTGAGGTCTTCTCCGGGTTGAGGCCTAAACATGATAAACATCGGGTCGACGTCTTCTTTTACACGTCCAGACTCGTCGCAGTCCTCTGGTAGAACAATACCCTCGCGGCGGCCGTTCATGCTGCCAGGGATAGATTCCTCGGGAATCAACAGTTTCATCTCGTCTAGCGTCACCTGCTTTGGCGGCACTAATTTGAGCGATCTGGGTTGCCCGTGGGTTGGAATGGCAACATATGCTGTGGTCGAACTATCATTGCCCAGTTCAATCATGGGGATAATCGATTCTGTCGCCTGATCAATGCGATTGGTGTTAATGATGAACGAGGCCGCAACGTGGTCGTCATCGAGATTTCTAATTTCGTAGTAGCCGCTCACTCCGGTCTGACCTTCGATGGCTGCTAGGCCGCCGAAGACACCGAGTCTGGCGCCGGCAAACTGTTCCCGATGGAAGCGATTATAGGTGTCCGTTCGCTTCAGAGAGTTTCCCGGCTGGGCTGTAATGCCTAGAGAGCCGAGCAAGTTGAAGTTGGCAGTTGCGGCTCGGGCAACATAGAACCGAACGTTCAGATGTCCAAGGCTATCGATTTCGGACTCATCGACGACAGATTCGTGCAGTAATTTGAGTTCATTCATAGGTGCGCATCCTAGGGGTTAGCCGTGCTGAGTTCAAAAGCTATCGCTGACGGGAATTAGGTGTCATAAGCGATAGTCTCTATAGCGGGTGTTTTAAGACCTGTGGGGCGGGCTTCCGCGTGGGTAACGGCATGTACGGAAGAAGAGTACAATCGGATGCTATGCCTTCAAAAATTATCTTACCCATTGCCATTATTACGCTCTGCAGCTCAATCGCCCTGTGGATGTTCGTGCAGAAAGATCCCCCGCAAACGATAGATAAGACGCCGCCGGTGATGCTTGTGGATGTCATGCGCGCCCAAGCTGCGACTGCAACCATTACGGTGACCGCACAGGGCAGTGTGACGCCCAGAACCCAGACGACATTGATCTCTGAGGTGTCAGGCTTAATCACTGATGTTTCCCCTGCCTTTGTCGCTGGTGGGTTCTTCAGTAAGGGCGATGTACTGGTTCGAATCGATGACCGTAACTACCGTGCGGAAGTGAAACGCGCGCAGGCCTCGGTCAGAGCGGCTGAAACAAATGTCACTCGCGAAGCCGGGCTTGCAGACTACGCAAAGCAAGACTGGGAGCGAGCGCAACCTGTATTGAAGTCCAGTAAGGCAGCGTCTGATCTGGCGATGCGCAAACCACAGCTCGCTGAAGCCTTTGCCGGTCTTGATTTCGCCAAGGCGGATCTAGAGAAGCGCGAGGGTGATCTCGATCGAACTGTCATCAGGGCACCCTATGATGGTTTGGTTCGAGAAAAGCGCGCAGATGTCGGTCAATTCGTGAATGGCGGCACGCCCCTGGCCATAACATTTGCGGTTGATGTTGCAGAAGTTCGGTTACCGCTACCCGATCGCCAACTGCCTTATCTCAATCTGGATGAGCGCGAGCTGACGCAAGGTCGTGGACCACGAGTGACATTATCCGCAGAGCTGGGTGGGCAAGCGCATATTTGGCAAGGTCAAATTGTCCGTACAGAGGGTGTGTTCGATGAACGTAGTCGTGTTCTGTATCTCGTTGCCCAGATTGATGACCCCTACAATCAACACTCTTCAAAGTGGCCGCATCCTCTTCGAATGGGGACTTTTGTCCAGGCCGCTATCGAAGGTGAACAGCTGGACAATGTGATTCGGCTGCCGAGAACGGCGCTTCGCCGAGATAATACAATTTGGACAGTCGCCGCCGACGATACCTTAAAACCCGTGATCGTTGAGGTTGCGCGTGCGGACGAGCAATCGGTTTTAATTCGGTCGGGTTTAAAATCGGGGCAACTGATTAGCCTCACCGTACCTGAAAATCCTTTGCCCGGGACGCCGGTTCGGTATCAAGAACCCAACGACACAACAGTGGGGATAGATCTTGGCACAGATTGACCCTTCTCTAGACCCCTCTCTAGACCCCTCTCTAGATCCTTCTCTAGACCCAAGGAAGGGCATTATTTCTTGGTTTGCTAGGAATCATATAGCAGCCAATCTGATGATGTTTGTGATCATTCTGGTTGGCTTTTTCTCCGCATCGACCATCCGTACCCAGATCATTCCGGACGTCCAGCTTGATGAGATCACCATCGATGTCTCTTTCCCTGGGGCGGCACCCGGTGAAGTTGAATCAGGTGTCGTGACTCGAATCGAAGAGGCCGTGAGAGATATCGAGGGGATTGCCGATATGCGCTCTTTCTCCAACCCGTCATTCGGCAGAGTCAGGCTGGATGTCGAGACCAGCTATGAAGCGCTGGCGATTATGGATGAAGTGAAAATGGCGGTGGACCGGGTTTCTAACTTTCCAGAGTCAATCGAAAAGCCTGCTATATATCGTAATATGCCGCAGCCACGTGCCATTAATGTACAGATTTATGGCGACCTAGACGAAACCACCATGAAGGATTTGGCATCCACCATTCAGGATGAAATTCTTTCCCTGCCGAGCGTCACCAAAGCGGAGATCCAGGGTGCTCGTCCTTTCGAAATCAGCATTGAACTGGAAGAGTCGCGACTGCGGCAGTATGGACTAGACCTCGAGGATGTGGCGAAGGCGGTGCGTCGATCGTCTCTGGATTTACCGGCGGGTTCCATTCGCTCTGATTCCGGAGACATCCTGCTGCGGACCGAGGGGCAAGCCTATCGAAAGGCGGATTTTGAGAAGATCGTGCTGATTTCTGAAATGGACGGTACGCGCCTAACCCTTGGAGATATCGCGCTCGTCACCGATGGGTTTGCCGAGGTTAGATTTTATTCAATGTTTAATGGCAAGCCGAGCATTGGGGTTTCAGTTTACGCGGTCGGTGAACAGAACCAGATCGACATCTCGAATGAGGTCACAGACTTTGTCGAAAAGAGAAGCCAGACTTTGCCGCCAGGCATCTCGATAGAGTCCTGGGGTAACAGCACCGCATTTCTTTCGGAAGCGATCAATATCATGGTCTCCAACATGGTCATGGGCGTGCTTTTGGTGTTGATAGTGTTGGGTATTTTTCTGCGCTTACAGCTTGCTTTCTGGGTGATGCTCGGCATGCCCATTGCATTTCTTGGTGCTTTTGCGGTGCTACCTCTGGTGGACGGTTCGCTTAATTTACTGAGTTTGTTCGGGTTTATTCTGGTGTTGGGTATCGTCGTCGACGATGCCATCATCATTGGCGAGAGTGTCCAGACCACCACCGACCGTGATGGTCATTCACTGGATAATGTGATCCGTGGTGCTAAGCGCGTTGCCATGCCAGCAACCTTCGGCGTATTAACAACAGTGGTGACCTTTATACCGCTACTCCTGGTGCCAGGGGGGTTTGGTGCTTTGCCTGCTGCCATCGGCTCGGTGGTGATTCTCTGCCTGCTATTTTCCATCCTTGAGTCAAAGCTGATTCTGCCCGCTCACCTGGCAAGCATGAAGCCGCTGCCAGCTAACGATAATTCAGCGTTGCGGCGATTCCAAAATAGATTTGCCATAGGATTGAAGAATTTTGTCGAGCATAAATATCGGCCACTACTCGTCAAGTCGATTAAGGCGCGTTACACGACGCTCGCTCTATTTGTCGGTATGTTGATACTGGCGGTTGGGTTTGTGATGGGGCCTTACGTCAAAACGGTCTTCTTTCCGAACATGTCATCCGATTTCATTATGGCGCAGCTCGAAATGGCCGATGGGACGTCGCCGGCTCAAGTGGTTAAGGTGGTTGAGCGACTCAATGACTCACTGCTTGAACTCGATGCTGAACAAGCTGAAGGCGACAAGTTTCTGAAGAATATGGCGGCTTATGTTTTTAACAACAGCGGCAATATCGTCGCTGAACTCAATTCAGTTGATTCACTTTCGCAAAGCCCAGAACAGATTGCGACAAACTGGCGGGAACGCGTCGGAGAAATCTCTGGCGTCAAAACTATTCAGATCACCGGTGCACAAAAATCACATGGGTACAGTAAGGATGTGAATTTTAAACTGGTTTCGCCGAACACTAAGGAATTGGAGTCCGCAGCTGAACTATTACATCAACATTTGAGACAGTATGACGGTGTCTACGACATTGAGAATTCCAACACTGGCAGTATTCCCGAAATTAATCTGCAGATTAAGCCTTCTGCAGAAGCGCTTGGATTAGCGCTGACGGACCTGGCAAGCCAGGTCCGAGCTGCCTTTTATGGTGTAGAGGCGCAGCGACTTCAGCGCGGTCGTGAAGAAGTAAAGGTCATGGTGCGCTATCCACGCGAAGAGCGTGAATCACTGGGTAACCTCGAATCCATGTACATCAGGACAGCCGACGGTGATGAGGTGCCTTTTAGCGCGGTTGCGGATCTCGAGACGCGACTTTCGCCTTCTACTATCCGGCGTTCCTGGGGTAAGCGTACGATTGTTATTTCGGCTGATATCAATAGGACGATCACACAGCCGGGTAAGATCGTCGCCGATGTCACTGAGGGCGACTTCGCGCAGCAACTTTCACAATTGCACCCTGGCGTTCGCATTGAACTTGGGGGTGCAAGTCAGGAAGAGGAAGAATTAGTTCAACGCATGATTCTAGCTTTTGTGCTGGCGTTGTTCGGCATCTATGCGTTGATGGCCATCCCACTAAAGTCCTACCTGCAACCTCTCATCATTATGGGCGTGATTCCGTTTGGGATGATTGGTGCACTGATCGGTCACATTGTCGTTGGCATTCCTTTTAGCGCGCTATCTGTTTACGGAATTGTTGCCCTAGCGGGTGTGGTGGTCAACGATAGTATTATTCTGGTGGATTTCGTCAACAAGTCGGTCGCGAGCGGAATGGATATTGTCGAGGCCTCAATCAAGGCAGGGACCGAGCGCTTTCGCGCCATTATGCTGACGTCTCTGACCACTTTCTTTGGGCTGCTGCCGATCCTGTTAGAGACCAGTCTGTCCGCTCAATTGGTTATCCCTATGGCTGTCTCATTGGGCTTCGGCATTTTGTTTGCGACCGTCATTACGCTGATTCTGATCCCGTGTCTGTATGTGATCCTTAACGACATTAAGCTGACGCGAACTGCCTTGACGAGACCCAGCACAGAATCCGCCAGCAGCTAACACACTTTTACTCGGCAATTAGTCGGCTTCTAAAAAGAGTTTCACTAATAGCCGGTCAATTCCAGAAAGCCTTTGCCCGTTGTTGAGCCGGTCACCTCAACTGGTCCTTCCCAATAGGGAAATGCGGTATTAAGCCAGTGTTCGGCGGACAGCGGCGCGACTTCCCAGGCCAGGTTTTTGGCAGGCAATTCAATTCGCCAGTGTAAGGGCATCTCGCGTGACTGTCCTTCAGACACCGAAACACTAGAGCGTTTAATCTCTTCAAAGCGAATATCATCCGCTCCAAGTGTCTCTGAAACACCATCAGGATTAATCCAGCTGCCACTGAACCAGTCATCACCGTTTGTCTGCCGCAAGCGAAAGATCATCAGCGCATGACCATCGTCAAGATGAATCGATAGCCAGTCCCAACCAGTTTGATCTGGCGCGAGCGGCTGCGAACTCCACTCTCGATCGAGCCATCCTTTGCCCGTTAGCTTTATTGGCACATTGTCACGGGTTAACTCAGCGCTGATGTCAATATGTGGCTGGCTGTAATAGTAGCTTGCTTGGCCCATGGATGATTTTTGGCTGAAGCCGGACTTGCCTTGTAAGACCCACGGGGTGCTTGCGTTCAGGGCTAGCGAGACCTTGTAATCGTCGACTTCAAAATCCAGCGTCCCGGGAAAAGGTGAGGCACTGTTGCCGCGCCACGTCCAGTCGTCAAGCCAGGCTTCAAACTTGCCCTCAGGGTTTAGTTCTACGCCTGCCTGGCCAATGCCACCGCGCGCAAAGCGTTCTTTGTAGACGTGCTCTGTGGGCGTGCTAATGGCGCCGTGTGCCATCCATATCTGATTGCTCGACCAGCCGCCTGGATTGGCTTCAGAGTCCATTGCCTGGCGGAACAGCGTCCAGTGTATGCCGTATTGATTACCCGCTTCGTCGTTAAGGTTCGCAGTGAGGTACCACCATTCGATGCGAAACTCCTCATGTGGCTGGTGATCCTCTGGGAAGCGCCATTCGCGGTTGGGTTTGACCTCAGCGTAACCCGTTGGGTCACTGCGCAACAGCTGGTAGGAGTCGTCGGCATAAGCCCAGGACCCGTAGCAGACCATGAGTAAAAACCACAGGGCTCTTTGAGTCTTAGTATTACCCTTAGTGCTACTTTTGCTTGTGGGAACGAAGTCCATCAGCTGTTACTCGCGAGTTGTTTGATTGCCGTCGGCAGGGTCGCGCGTACTCGTAGCGCAGCGACGCCGAGGGCCAGTAAAACGACGCTAAATGTTACCGCTGCTAGCTGTAGGACTGGCGGCCATGACCACAACATCGGCATCGTCCAGCCAAACGCCGTGACGTTCAATTCATGGATAAGCATCCAGGACAATATCCAGCCGAGCGGTAGCGCGAGCATTCCTGTGACGGTCACAAGAATTAACAAAGGCACGGCCACCAGTCGAAACCACTCAGAAAAATGCATGCCAAGCGAGCGCCAGTGGGCGTATTCCGGTAAGCGTTGTTGATGGATGGCGAGCAGGGCCGCCAGCAGTGCTATCCCGGCTACGAGTAAGGTCAGCCCGTTTAGTGCCGCGGTGATCGCGAAAGTGCGGTCGAATATGGCGAGCGAAATGCGTTTGATGTCACGTTGACTCACCCAGTCGCCGGGTTCAGCACCCGAGTTGATCAATGCTTGCTCAGCGGCGGCAAAGTCGTTGCCGCGAATCCACAACGCGATGCCTTCTGTGCTTGCAGATGGCCACGTCGACTCAAATATCCTATTAGGTAAATAGAAGCGAAAATAGGCTGAGCCGTAGTCATGGAAGAAACCAACAACCCGAAACATCATTGGTCCGTTGGGTGTGTTCAGTGTGATCACCTCGTCCAGTTCAACTCGGGCGAGATAATGCACCTGCTCGTTGGCAAGAATCGGTTGTACGGAATCACTGCTGCCTTGTTGCCACTCCATGAGTCCGTTGGGTATCTGGTCGGCCAATAAAATCGCCTGTGAATCCGGTGCGCTGATATCCAGACCTTCTATACGCGATGGTCGGTTCTGCCAACGTATCGAGACGCCGCTGCGCAGATGGCTATCGATTAACCATGACGGCTCACCATTAATACTAATAGTACTGTTCTTACTGTGAAGCTCATCGATATCCAGGGAATCGCTGCGGACGTAAAGATCGGCTGACATGCGAACCTCCAGCCAGTCCGACAGGGCGGTTCGAAAAGAATCGACGAGCGTGCTAACCCCAATATTGGCCGTCAGCGTCAACAGCAATGCCATTAGCGCAATGCGCAGTTGCGGCAATTGTGAAAATGCATCACTGACCGCCCACCTTGCCTGCCAGCTTGACGACGGCAGGACTTTAAGCACGAGCAAAATAGAGAGGTGCAAAGTCGTGGGTAACAAGAAGGCACCGGCAAAGAGGATAAGTGCCAAAACAACAAACCCATCCGTGACGCTATCCATGACGGGGAACATTACTGCGGCGCCAGCCATCAGCACGATGGCAGCAGCGGCGAGTTGCCAGCGTGCGCGTTCATCCACGCGCCACCACTCTGACGGCGAGCGACTGGCCAGCACGCTCATTCTGGCTCGGGTCCACATCGGTGCCGCCAGGGCTAACGCAAGCCCCCCAAGTGTCAGCGCCCAGGCCGTCAGCATCTGCGTCAAACTAAGGCCGATTTCCGCCGCGACAATAGCGCCAAAGAGCATTTGTAGACTGACCGCCATCGTTGGCAGTAACAATCCGCTCAGGAGGTAACCGGCCCCGATACCGGCGACTGTGCCAAATACGCTCCAGAGTAAGGTTTCGATGACTATAGCGAAGCCGAGAATCTGAGTGCTGACGCCCAATTCGCGCAGTGTTGTGAATGTACCCTGGCGAACAAGGAGAGAAAATCGAACCGAGTTAAAAACAATAAAAAGCCCAACTGCAAACGATAGCAAGCCCATTGCGGTCAGTTGTGTGTGCAGGCTTGCGGTTAATTGCGACAGGTCCAGTGCCTGCTGATTTTCAACCAGGTTTAGCGACTCCGGCAGTTGTTGTTCGAGCAACTGGCGGCGCTCGAGGTCAAGTTGGGTGACGGCCAAATAGCTAAATGTTGAGCGTTCGAGTACCGAGAGTGCGGCGCCAACATCCATAAATATTCTCAGCCCCTGCTGCTCCCGTGCCTGAATAGAAGCGGGGGGTAATTTTTTTGAACTGGACAATAGCAGTTGATCGCCCTCGGCCACGCCTAACTGGTTGGCAAGGCTTTGCGGGTACCAGGCCTCGTAGGTTGGTTGTATCAGGGGTAGCCACTGCCTGCCGCTAAACAGATCGTCAGCAAACGGGGTATTGGTTCCGCTTGTTCCCCCTAAGGCGTTAATTGGCAGCGCCAGCAAATCGGTTGCGATGATAGTGACAAGCTGACCGTCAGCCGTGGCGATGCGCGATTCAATGACCGGGTAGATTTCATCGAAGCCAGCGCGGCGCAGTGCAATATAGTCGGCAACGGACACGCCCTCGGCTTTGCCGTCTTCGGCGCGAATCCAGAAACCGGCTTGTGCACCTAACAGTTGATCGGCATCCGCGTAACTCGCGCGAGCTTGATCGTTAATCAATTGTACCGCTGACCATAAGGCGACGCCGGTCATTAAACCGATGGCCATAAATACAGTCTGACCGGGATGACGACGATAATGACTGAGCAGGGTGGTGAGGACCCAGACGAACTGCTGCCAAACATTGCTGTTGGCGATCATTTTAGGTCCTGGGTTTGGCCTGCTGGCGATAGCGAACCGTCATGCAATTGCCATTGGCTGTCGAGGTGGCGAGCCATCTCATGGCTGTGGGTGACCATCAGCAGGCTGCTGCCCGTTTCCCGCGTCAGTTCAGTCAACAGTGCAATCACATTTTGGCTGGTGGTTTCATCGAGGTTGCCGGTTGGCTCATCAGCGAGTACCAGCTTAGGTCGATGCAGTAGTGCGCGAGCGATGGCAACCCGCTGTTGTTGTCCACCCGACAGTTGATGGGGTAGGCGATTGCCAAGCCCGCCAAGTCCTAACCGCTCAATGAGTTGATCTCGAAACGCGATATCAACCCTACCAGCAAGCCGCGCATGCAATTGGATGTTGTCTGCAACCGTCAGGGTTGGAACGATATGAAATTGTTGAAACACCAGGCTGAGTTGTGTGCGCCGCAGGTGGTTCCAGTTTGTATCGGTAAAGTCAGCGGTCGATTGGCCGTCAAATAACAGGGTGCCGGAATCTGGCTTGTCTAAGCCTGCAACTAGGTGCAGCAGGGTACTTTTACCGCAGCCGCTTTCTCCGAGCAGTGCGGCTGACTGTCCTGCAAGGAGGTTGAAATCAACCCCGTTCAAGACATGGACATCGCCGTCGGGTTGGGCAAAGGATTTACGAATATTAATAAGTTCTAGCATGATGTGGAGTCTATCGATGCTTTGCGTGAATAGGCATTAATTTTCAGCGTTCGAGCTTTTTGGCCGTAACAGGTAAAAAATTCCGCCGAGCAAGATCCAGCCTATGACCATCGCCCATTCATAGGGCCATAAAAGTGCTGATGGGCTGCCCGGTAAATAGATCACGAATAGTCCAAGTGACATCAGTACAGCAGTGATGCCAACTGGCATGCCAAAACGCACTTTGAATGGTCGTGGTAGGTCAGGGTCAGTGATACGTAATTTGATAAAGGCGGCAGCCACCATCCCGTAGGCAATCACAACGGCGAAGCTACCGGCATTAATAATCCATATCAGTATCGTGCGACCAAAAAATGGGGCGATGATACTTAATACTGCAATCAGCAGAATGGCCGCCCAGGGAGTTTGGTATTTTGCGTGTAGCTTTGCAAAAACAGCGGGCAGCATGGCGGATTTTGCCAGCGCGTAGATCACTCGGCTGCCGCCAAGGATAAACGCGTTCCAGCTGGTTAGCAGGCCGCCAATACCGGCGATCAACATCAGTTTTCCTGCGGCAGTGGATTGCCACACGGCAGCATTGGCATCGGGTGTGGCGATTGATGCATTTTGCCTGGCGGTTGTATCGAGCGCGAAGGCTACTGCAGTTGTGATCAGGATGTACCACAACACGGCCAGTACCACTGAGACGACGAGTAATTTGCCGATCATCTCAGGCGGTATGTTGATCTCCTCTGCGGACTGCGGAATCACATCGAAACCGACCAGCAGTGCAGGCACCATGATCAATACAGACATGGTGCCTGCCGCGCCAGCTGTAAATAGCGGACCAACATTGTCGGCGTTGCCGTTGACGCCAGTCGCGCCAAGAAAGCTTAGACCAACGAGAAAGAATAAGACGGTGATGATGGTCTGAACCACCGCAGCGAACTTAATGCCAACAAGATTGACTAGGCTCATGATGATTGCGCCGGCAATCCCAATGGCAACCAGTGATAGATACACCGGTGAACCGGCAACATCCCAGAGTTTGATCGCACGAATGTCGGGGAACAAATATTCCAGTGCGGTGGGCAGGGCTACCGACTCGAAAACGGGTACAGTGACATAAGCCATCACCAGCGCCCAGGTGCAGACGAATGACAAGCCGGGTCCAAAGGCTCGGTGCGTATAGATATGCTCACCGCCGGCTTTGGGCATCGCCGATGCGAGTTCGGCATAGGTCAGTGAGATAAATATGACCGCTATGCCACCAATCACAAAGGCGGTGACAGCGCCGGCCCATCCTGCGCGCTCAACCCATTCCCCCGTGAGCAAAACCCAGCTCCAACCGATCATGGCGCCAAATGACAGTGCGAGGACCTCGCGGCGCGCGAGAACTTTTTGGAACACAACAGCTTCGCTCATTGTTTCTTTGCCTTTTCACCTTTCGCTTCGGGCTAACTATATCAACCCTCGTACGGTATTGTCTGTGGGGTGAGGCCCAGCGAATCATTGGAGTACCCATTCGATGTCAAACAGCGCAATAACAGAACACACCTTCAGTTCTGATCGACACACAAGCTTTTACCGGGCGGCCGGACCTGTCGATGGGCCATTGATCATTTTTACTCATGGTTGGCCTGAGCAATCGCTTAGCTGGCGTCACCAGTTGCCATTTTTCGCGGCGATGGGCTTCCGCGCAGTAGCACCAGATATGCGTGGTTATGGCAACTCCAGTGTTTATGCCAATCACAATGACTACTGCCAGCAGGAGATCGTTACCGACATGCTGGAGCTACTTGAATTTCTAAAAGCACAAAAGGCGATCTGGGTTGGACATGACTGGGGCGCACCTGTCGCATGGAACATGGCGGGTCACCATCCTGAAAAATGCATTGGAGTGGCCAATTTGTGTGTGCCCTATGCAACGCTTGAATGCGGTCTCGATCTCATTATCTCCTTGGTTGACCGCGATGTTTATCCCATCGATGAGTACCCAGCAGGGCAATGGGAATACATGCGCTTTTATGAAGAGAATTTTTCCGCCGCGACAAAGCCCATGGATGCCAATCCCCGTAACATGTTGCAGGCGATGTTTCGCAAAGGGTCCGCTGAAGGGTTGGGTAAGCCGAGCGGTACGGCCATGGTCAGAAAACAAGGTGGCTGGTTTGGTGGTCTTGCTGAGGCGCCCTTGGTGCCGAGAGATGACGACGTCATTACTGAGGCCGAGCTTGATATCTTTGCTGAAGCGCTGAGCCGCAACGGCTTCTTTGGACCGAACTCATGGTATATGAATCATAAAGCCAATCAGGCTTTCCATCGGCAGCTGGCTGGCAATGACAACCTGGAAATGCCAGCGCTGTTCCTTGCGGCAAGATTTGATACCACCTGCGAGTCGATGACATCACGTCTCACCGAACCTATGCGGCAGAAATGTAAAAACTTAACCGAGGCGATTATTGATAGCGGGCACTGGATGGCACAAGAAAAACCTCAGGCGGTAAACCGTGAGCTGGCACGATGGATTTTCAATCAGAATTTGGTTGAGCAGGCGAGCTAAGGGGTCCTAAACTGATGTTTGAAATAGAAGGCTTGTGTGATGCAACTCAGTAACAGCGTCGAACTCCAATCAGCTTCAAACCAGGTTGACATTCTGGTGATCGACAACGACCTCGCGAAGGCGCAAATTAGTTTGCACGGCGGACACATCTTAAGTTTCAAGCCTAAGAGCGATAACCGAGAACGTTTGTGGGTGAGCCAGATCGCCGTTTTAGATGGGACGAAACCTATCCGCGGAGGGATTCCTATCTGTTGGCCCTGGTTTGGTGGACATCCGTCCAAGGCTGAGCCGTCCAAGGCTGATCTGTCTAAAGCTGATCTGTCTAAAGATAGACCCGCTCATGGATATGTGCGTACGCAACAATGGCACCTGATTGATTGTGTAGATTCTGACATCGGAACCGTCATTACGTTAAAACCTGAGTCAGCAGTCAATCCAGGGTTTGATGTTGAAGGCGAAGATGATGTGGATCTGCAATTGATGGTGTCCATTGGCCATAAATTAGAGGTTCAACTCACAACCAAAAATACTGGCGCTAAAGCGTTTAAATTTGGCGGTGCCCTACATAGCTATTTCAATGTCGAAGACATTCGCCAAACGCAGTTGCATGGACTTAGCGGCGACTATCTTGATAAGACACTTAGTTTTTCAAAGAGAGACTCTTCAAATAGAGACTCCTCTGATAAAATCTCGTTCCCTATAACTACGCCAGAGAATTATCGATTTCAAAAAGAAACGGACAATATTCATTTAACCCTTGAGAAGCTTTTCACGGTTCGTACCGCCAGCTTTTCTATTGATGTTGAATCCCAGGGGCACGACAGTATTGTGGTTTGGAATCCATGGATTGAGAAATCTATAGCAATGGCGGATATGCAAGATGGCGGTTATCAATCCATGTTATGTGTCGAGGCCGCGATAACGCAGGGAGTCATCTTGGCTCCCAACGAGCAACATACGCTGACTCAAATTATTCAATAAATTTGCGCGACAGCCCTGCCTTGGTGAGTACAAGAATCCGGTCGGCCTTCATGATGGTGGATAGTCTGTGCGCGATCACGATAGTGGTGCGGTTTGATGCAATATGCGTTGCTCGCGCCAATCATTGCACGCATACGTCCATAGGACTTTTCATGCCTCGTTCATGCAACCCAACCACATGGGTATAAATCTGGGTTGTAGAAATATCGTTGTGGCCGAGAATCTCTTGGATATTGCGTAGATCAACCCCCTGCTCTAACAACCGTGTAGCAAAGCTGTGCCGAAACGTATGACAGCCTGACTTCTTCAATATCCCCGCCCGCCGAATGGCCGTGCTAACCGCCCGCTGAATTGACTGCACGCCTATATGATGCCGACGAACGATACCGGAACGAGGATCGGTTGCGTATTGTGCGGCGGGTAGCAAGTACTGCCAACCTAATGATATCCGCAATGCGCAGCCTTGCGCACTCGGACACGCGTAAGCCGCTGCCATACATTAATGACGCAGCAAGCCACGGTACGCCCTTAAGGTGCTTGATAACGCCTAGGGCTTCTGCGTGGTTGAAGACGGTGGGTAATTGACGTGGCTTGTTGGCATAGCTGTACTTTAGCTTGCCAAGCTGTCGCCCTAAGAACTGTTGATAAAGAAACACGAGCGCGTTAAGGGCTATTTTTTGGGTGTTGGGCGCAACGTTCCTTTGTGTACTGAGGTATTCCAAGTACGCTTCGATATG
>JBNMQM010000019.1:0-69501 GCA_051278195.1 Candidatus Azotimanducaceae bacterium | reverse complement strand
GCTTGAAAATTTAAACCAAAGCATTAACTAAAATATCACTGCGATCCTTTGTATCAGCCAAAAGCTTCCTATAGATCCCAGCAGGTAAGCGGGTAAAGATCTTATTTTCATCAGAAGAGCGTGTGGGATAAAGCGACTGAAAAATAACCCCGCCAGAACTATCGAAACAAGTATCAGTTGCCCAACTTCCACACCAAGATTGAAAAAGAACAAGGCAGGTACGATGGTCTCTTGAGGAAGGTCAATTGTTGTAAGCGCGCTTGCGAAACCAAAGCCGTGCAACAAGCCAAGGAAAAAGGTCATACCCCATGGATATTGAGTTAGTAAGCTCGGGTTATGATCTTGCGCCCTGACAAGCTCAAAAGCTAAAAAAACGATACTCAGTGCGATGACGGCTTCCACAACATTCTGGGATATGGATACCAGGCCCAAAGTAGAGAGCGCCAATGTGAGTGAATGCGCAAGAGTAAAGGAGGTAACAACTTGAATAAGCTTGATTGGCAGGCGGACCAATAGCACCAGCCCAATCACGAATAGAATGTGATCATAACCGGCCAAAAGATGCTCCACGCCAAATTGAAAGTAGGTGAACAAGTCTGAATCATCAGCGCCCAAATTTAAGGCGAAAGTGGGGTCGCTAGGTTTAACAATAAACGACTTAACCGTGCCATTCACTTGGACTAATCTAACGAAAACACTCATCAATACGTGTTCAAGACCATCGATCCTAACCACTTGATCAGCGCTAATCTCATCTCCGCAGGATAAGCGTGCACGCTTAATCAGCCACTCTTTACTTCGATCAAAAGTTGTCTTGTCGATGCTTATACAAGCTTCAGGAAAAACGGGCTCAATTTTCTGATTTCTATTCTGCTTGGCTGGCTGTTTCCAAACCAGGTCAAAGACCCCACTATTCGCTGTTTCTGTTATCTGTAACCAGGCAGGCCGGATATCATCAGCTGCAATGTTGAACGCGGTCGCGAACAAAATTAAAAAGAGGGCGGCTCGTCTTTTCAAGACGAATTCACCGTCGCCTTTTTTTCATTTTTATAGTGTTTAATCATTTTTTCCTAATATCTGACAGGCCTAATAAAGCAGGTGTGCTTGGGTAAAGCACTTTAACAACATGCCACCCAGTCCGGCGATGATCAAACAAGACTTTTTTTAATGAGCTTTTCGTAATCTGTTGTCTCTGTCCAGCACGATTGCTGTCACTGGGGCCACCAAACTTCTTTCCTCTACCCAAAGACTGAGCAGGTTTTTGTCTGCCACTTCTATTTTTTTATACCCGAGCCGGATGAAGCACTCTTTAACCAGCAGCCTCAGTGCCTTGCTTACCGATACACGTGTAACGCCGAGCATGTAGGCCAACTCTTCCTGCGTGCACCGCACGACTGATAGCGCACCTTCATTCGATAGGAACGACAACAATACCTTTGCCAAGCGAACCGGCAATGCCAATCGTCGCTGCCCGTCTAGAAACTCAAGCAGGTTGTGTGTGCGCCTTAGGGTAACGGTGAGCAGCGCCTTGCTGATAGTGGGTTCCTGATCGAAGAGTTTGAGGAACGCCTGTTCTGAAAGATGTAATACCTTGACTGCTCTGGACGCGGAAAGGTCATGGGTCCGTGGCAAATCGGCGAACAATGTGAATTCCCCAAAACACTCTCCAGGCTGCAGTATGGACGACACCACAAATGAACCATCGACCCCCATATTGCCGGCGATAATGGCTCCCGATATCAGTATTGATAGTCCCCGCCTTGTGTCACCGCGCTGTTGTATCAGCTCGCCATCTCTATAAGATCTAAATTTACCAGCAGCCTCTATTTGGGCCATGACCTCGGCGGGTAGCAAGTCTGTAAACATCGTGACATCGGTTTGGAGGAGTGCCATTGATTTTACCAAATGCATATTTGTTTACATTCTATCCGCAATAGATGCTCTATTGTCCGTGTATTGCATAGGGTGGGTGAAAAAGTGAAAGTCTACGGCGCAAGCGTTTCCTACTACACTGGCAAACTGGAAACCTACCTTCGTTATAAAGGTATCGCCCACGAGCGAGGTTCACCTTACGACGTGCGCCACGAAATTATGGAGCAGTTGGGCAGCATTCAGCACCCAATGATAAAGCGGAGTGATGGTCGCTGGATGTCCGACAGTACACCGATGATTTTGCAATTCGAAACGGAATATCCTGAGCGCAGTATCCTGCCAAAAAATCCTGTGGTTGAGTTTATTGCACATCTTATTGAAGACTACGCTGATGAGTGGTTGTGGCGAGTGGCTATGCATTATCGCTGGAGTTACGACCATGATCGAGAGCTGTTGTGCCGCATCCTTGCTGACGAGCTGACGGCCCACGTTAAGTTGCCCAGATTCGTGCGCGCTCGCATTGTGAAAAATCGCCAACTAAAAGGCTTCGTGATTAACGATGGCGTTACGGGTGAAACGCGTGAGCACGTCGAATCAGGTTATCACCGGATTCTGGCGCTCATGTCCTCGGTGCTTGAATCGCGTCCCTTTATTCTTGGCGACAAACCTTCACTCGCCGATATCGGTTTGATGGGTCCTATGCTGCGACATTTTGGCCAGGACCCCACACCCGCAGAAATCATGCGTGATACAGCACCCCTTGTATTCGAATGGCTGGGGCGTATGTGGAATGCTAGTCATCAATCTGGTGATGGTGATTTTCTGTCTTCAATACCGGGTGACCTTACACCGATGCTGCAAGAGATTAGTGAGACGCACCTTGTTCAACTCACCGACAATGCGAAAGCATGGCATCAGAATCAGGATAAGTTTTCGATGACCGTTCAGGGTTGTCAGTATCAACGATTGCCTGTGTCTCGCTACCGCGTGTATTGCTTGGAAATGCTTCGTGAACGTTTCGCCTCTCTTGATGAGGTCTCGCAAAATGCTGTGAAGGCTTTACTGCCTTTTGCGCCGGCAGAGATACTCTGGCAAGACGATCTCCAAGCTAAGTCTGATTATGACGCAGCGAGACAAGCGCCGTTCAATAAGCCGATCAACGTGTTTGACGGAGCGGTGCCCTCATGAATTTCATCTATCCGATTGTTTTCTTACCGCTGTTGTTCATAGGTGTGTCGACCGCCTCGGCCGACGGCCCTTCTGAAACAACGCGGTTGCTGTGGGGTGATACTCATCTTCACACCAACAATTCCTTTGATGCATTTCTGAACGGTAATAAATCGATATCACCCGATGATGCGTATCGTTTCGCACAGGGTGAACCTGTGATTCATGCCTATAACCGATCCCGAATTCAGCTTGAAACCCCACTCGATTTTTTGGTCGTGTCGGATCACGCCGAATTTCTGGGCGGTATTAAGGATATCTACAATGAAGGCATTGGCCTTAAAGATCCTAGCCCCATTGAAAGGTTGGTGCTGTGGTACAGGGAGCGTGAAATCAGAGAAGCTATTGATAGTGGCAATGGTCAGGCTTTCTTTAATGATATCTTGCCTAAGCCGGCTGATCCACGCGAGGCTGCCAAAACCTACGCGGAAGATCTGGGTGATCCGGTACCAGGCGCGGATGTGTCTGCTTTAAACGCCTGGCACAGATTGTTGGATACAGCAGATCAACACAACAAACTAGGTGTTTTCACGGCTTTTTCTGGCTGGGAGTGGTCATCCCAACCAGGGGGCGCGAACTTACATCGAGTCGTGATCACCAACGCTGATGCGGTTTCGGGTAGACAATTTATGCCGTTTGCTTCAACTGACAGCCCTTACCCTGAGGATTTGTGGCGATGGCTTGGGACGACGGAAAATGAGACGGGTGTGCGGTTTCTGTCCATTCCACACAATTCAAATGTCAGCAAAGGTGTGATGTTCGATATCAAGTCCTTGCGCGGTAATGCTATCGATAGCGCCTATGCGGCGCAGCGATTGCGATATGAGCGCATTGTAGAAGTCACTCAGATCAAGGGTGACTCGGAAACCCATGAATCGTTGTCACCCGATGATGAGTTTGCAAAATTCGAAACCTATGCACATTACCTCTCTGCTACGAAGGAAGAGTATGTCGTGCGCTCAGGGGATTACGTTCGGGCCGCTCTCAAAACAGGGCTTGTACTAGACCAGAACATTGGTGCGAATCCTTTTAAGTTAGGAATGATCGGCTCAACGGATTCACACACGGGTCTTTCGACTGCTGAAGAACCGAATTTTTGGGGGAAATATGCCTACGATTCAATACCTGAAAACAAGCAGTCAAACGCCTTAGGCAATGCGTCTGGATGGACCATGTCTGCATCAGGTCTGGCGGCCGTGTGGGCGACGGAGAACTCTCGAGAATCCATCATGGATGCAATGTATCGACGAGAAGTCTATGCGACTACCGGCACCAGAATCCGGGTGCGGATGTTTGGTGGCTGGCAGTTTACAAATGATGATCTCATGGACATCAGCAGAACGGGTTACGAGAAAGGTGTGCCTATGGGAGGAACACTAGCCAGCCGCCATTCTGCTTATTCGTCACCCACCATGATGATCTTTGCCGCACGTGATCCGCTAGGTGCAAACCTTGACCGTGTCCAAGTCATCAAAGGATGGGTTGATCAAAGCGGTGATACACACGAGCGAGTTTTCGATGTCGCGTGGTCAGATGAGCAACGGCTAATTGATGGAAAGCTTGCGCCCTTGCCAGACAACGTTGATCGGCGAACGGCAAAAACGACGAGTGATCAAGGCGCGAGCCAGTTGTCCTTGGTCTGGACCGATCCTGAGTTTGACTCCAGCAACCCCGCTTTTTACTATGCGCGAGTGCTTCAAGTTCCAACGGCGCGCCATTCTCTCATGGACAGAATTGCGCTCGGCAAGGAAAACGGTGATGACTATCCAGACGTGATCCAGGAAAGAGCCTATACATCGCCGATCTGGTACGCACCTTAAACGGGTGTCAATCACCCCAGGATAAGATCACGCAGGCCCTTTGGCGATAGAATTTCGATCCAGTAGCCATCTGGGTCCTTGATAAAGGCCAAGCCCTTCATCTTGCCGTCATCTGGCCGTTTTACGTATTCAACTCCCAGCGAATCAAATCGTTCGCAGGCTTGATAAACATCGGGTACTGAAATGCCGATGTGGCCAAAGCCCTGGGGTTCCTCGTTACCGTTGTGGTAAGCAACTTCCGGGTCTGATTCCGTGCCATGGTTATGGGTGAGTTCAAGTAACGCCGGTTGCTGAAAGATCCACTCTGCTCTTTCTTCTGGCTTTTCTGGAATATCGGTTATGGGATAGCCAAGAAAATACAGACTGAATGCCATGTCGGGAAAGTCGAACCGGTCGAGCAACGTCATGCCGAGGACTTCTTGATAAAATGGCACGGATTTTTCCGGGTTCTTGATCCGCAACATTGTTTGATTTATGACGAAATCGTTTGTTGCTGTCATTGTGGGTTACCCGCTGCTTGCTTCATTCGAGTCAGTTCCTCCCAGCCAAGATAGTGTGTCAAACCATCATCGTTGTAGAACATCACGGGGCCATCGCAGATGAACAGGTATTCAGTATCTTCTAGCGCTATGGTGGCATCGTGCAACACACCATTGGGTTCATAGTCATAGTCACCCGCGTTTAAGATGCCGTCGCGAACCTGCAACTTGCCTTTGAGAATAAACGTATGGGCATCAGAGAGGTGCTTGTGTTTTTGCGCCACGTAACCTTTCTTCCAACGAAAAAGAGCAGACCAACGGCCAGTTTCCGGTCCGGTCCACAGTACCTTTATCCAGGCTTTGTCCGGCTCTGTTTCGATCCAAGGTTCATCTGATCGAACGATAATGTCTGCCAGTTGGTCGTTTAGTGGCGTGATGTCCTGCATAGCCATTGTTTTCTCTCCTACTTAGATCGATTGTTAGTGGCGAGCTCGTCTCTATATTAATATCCGTTACTGTCGGTCTACTAGTCTGCCGTTTTCATCACGGATTTCAGGTCCAATGACCTGAGCCCGGCTGTCACCGAATGGTGCGTCTCTGTCTTGAAGGGCAGCTCTGAGTCCTTCGGTCGATATTTGTTTGAATACGTCTCTCGCTGCCTTTGTCGTGTGAGCGCGGGCGTCGTTCTCAGCGGCCAGGCGCTGCAGCGTGCCTGCTCCCATCAATTCCATGCCTAGGTTGATGATGCGTTTGTTTGCCGATAACATTTCCGGATCAATCCAGCTCAGTCGGTCAGCAAGCCCTTCAACCTCCTGTTCAAGATTCTCTTCGGGCACAGACTTCAGTACAAGGCCGATGTGAGCGGCGTCTTTGCCGGTGAGTGTGTCACCAGTTAGTAGCAACCGCTTCGTCCATTGCGGTCCGATATGG
Organism: Candidatus Azotimanducaceae bacterium; assembly: GCA_051278195.1. Lineage (GTDB taxonomy): Bacteria > Pseudomonadota > Gammaproteobacteria > Pseudomonadales > Azotimanducaceae > JAHRVQ01. The sequence continues at coordinate 63,173 of JBNMQM010000019.1, read as the reverse complement.
TAGAGCCACATCTGGTTTGGAGCGGCGCCCATATTGCGCAGTGCGGAGTAGCCAATGCTGGCGTTGTCGGCGCAGATCAGCATGTCGCAGTAGAGCGCCAGATCGGTGCCGCCGGCGTAACAGTGACCGTGAATCTGGGCGATGGTAGGTTTGTGCATTTCGGTTAGGGTTCGCAGGCATCTTTGGAAGCGTTCTATGCCCCAGGCATCATCATCCATGCTCGTCCGTTTGCGTCTTTCAACGTCATCATCTTTCCGAGTTCGACTTGGGGTCAGATCGTATCCTGCGCAGAAAGATCGACCAGCCCCTTTTAGAATGACGCAATGGACTGAGGTGTCATCATCCGCTTCCCAAAGTGCATCCCGCAATTCTTCAACCAGTTCAATCGACAAGGCATTGCGCTTTTCGGGGCGGTTCAGGGTGATGCGTGCGCGGCCATTTTCAACTTGATAGTCGATGTACTCAAATGATGCTGACATGTGTTTCCCTCTGGAAGCCTATTTTTTTATTGGAAGGCTGTTTGTTGCAAAAACTCTCATTGTAAAAACAATCTACTATAAAACAATGTATGTGTATTTATTTATAGGTATGCTAACACTAACGGCGAAAGAGATTAAACAACGATGGCTATGTCAGAATTGCTCCGTGAGGTGACGAAAGAAGAAACCGAAAATTTCCACCGTGACGGTGCTGTGATGTTGAAAGGCATCATGGGCAAGGACTGGACGGCAGTGCTTGAGGAAGGTTTGGAATACGCAAACAATCACCCTGACGGTATGTCTGCCGGTGTGGCGCAACCCCTTCGAATTGATCAATGGCCCGCGACGCATTCGCCGAAGCTAAAACAGATTCTAGATGAATCGCCGATTGCCTCAATCGTCGGTTCGGTACTCAACGCACCCGTTCGTTTTTACATGGATCAGATGTTCTATAAGCCTGCTGGTATGATCGCCCCCAGTGCATGGCACCAGGACACCTGTTACTACAACGTGTCAGGTCACCAGCTGGTTCGTGCTTGGGTCTGTGCTGACGCAGCGCCGCGAAATATCAGTATGGAAGTTGTGAGAGGTTCCCATTTATGGAACGCGACTTACCGGCCGCCTGTGGGTATGGATCCCGGTCATGACCCTGAAGGCGCCAAGGTTCTCGAGGCAGCTTTTACCGCGGGCAAAGTACTTATCGGCAAAGAAGCGCATGAGCACTGGACCTACTTTGATTCATTCCTAGATCCTGCTCTGCCAGAGTTGCCGAATATTGACCGACTGCGGGATTCATTTGACATCATGGGGTGGGACTACGAACCGGGTGATGTGCTGCTGTTCCACGGCAATATTCTTCACTCTGCGTTGGGTGGCGTGGAGCTTGAACACCCCAGGCGTTCACATGCGTCGTTGTGGGCTGGTCCCGATGTGACTTATCTGCGCCGTCGCAGTCAGGCGATTCCGGATCCCTTGGCTCTGTATGACTTTGATCCGAAAGATGGTCAGCATCTGGAAGAATTTCCGGAAGTATTTCCGGTAGCCTGGGCGCCTTGAATTACTTAGCAGGTTTGAGAGAGGTGATCTCAAGCTCGGACGTCATTTCGACCAGTAGTTTTTTAGTGAACTCCAAAACTTTCTGAGTCCTGGCGGCGCTCAGTTGATTATTCAGCCTGCCGAACGCTAGGCCCTCCATTTGGTACTGACCTATATCGCAAATGAGGTCATATTTTTCCCGATCTTTGCTGCCCTGCGGAATTCTCGATAGAAAATCCCTGCGCCATGATTTAACAAAACGTTGATAGGCCGGCTTCAGGACATCCGCGAGCTCTGGGTGAGTGCGTGCCGCTATGACTAAATCTTGGTAGGCAATATAGTGACCTTCAAACAGGTGCCGCCAGTACACATCGATTGCATGAGCCATACGATCTACACCTTCCGGTGTTTCCTCTAGGTCGCGTTGATGGTCCGACAAACGCTTCGCGTGAAGATAGTTGACCGCTGCCTTCATGACATCGATCTTTGCCGGAAAGTGGTATTGCATGGAACCCTGCGATACCTTCGCCGCCTTTGCAATCTTCGCCATTGTCGTGTTTTCGTAGCCATAGTCGACAATACACTCCAGTGTTGCGATGACAATTCGGTCTTTTGTCAAAGAGCTTTTTTGAGACTGCCAGTTGTCATTTTCTTTTGTGCCCATACCGCTATTGAACTCAACTTATTCAGACCGAATCTTAGTGTTCGCGCTTTCTCATAGCCAGTTGAATGTTTTGCTTTCGTTAATTGTGTAACGATTCTTGGTGTTGCTAAAAAAATATGTGTATATTTATTTCTACCAGGCGCCGAAATGACAACCACAATAGAGAAGCTATTAAGACGAGCTATTAAGACGAGCTATGGAAAATTTCAGAAACGAAGCCCGCAGCTGGCTAGAGGACCATTGTCCTCAGACGATGCGGAGCAAAGGAACAGAAGAAGATTGGGTCTGGGGTGGCCGCAATGCAACTTACCGCCATCCAGATGCTAAAGTCTGGTTGGACCGCATGGGGGCGAAAGGTTGGACCTGCCCGACCTGGCCTAAGCAATATGGCGGCGGTGGTCTCTCTTATGAAGAAAACAAAGTGCTTCAACAGGAGTTGCAACGCATTGACGCGCGCCGCCCTTTGATGTCCTTTGGTGTCGATATGCTTGGCCCAGTGCTGCTTGAATTTGGTAATGAAGCACAAAAGCTGGAGCATTTACCCAGGATAGCCCGCGGAGAAATTCGCTGGTGCCAAGGCTACAGTGAACCAGGGGCTGGCTCAGACTTGGCAAGCCTGCAGACCAGAGCAGTTGAAGATGGCAATGAGTATGTGATCAATGGTTCGAAGCTATGGACCTCCTTTGCTCATTTTTCTGATTGGATTTTTTGCCTTGTCAGGACCGACTTCGATGCGCCAAAGCATGAGGGCATTAGCTTTCTGCTGTTTGATATGACAACGCCGGGTGTCAGTGTGAAGCCCATCGCACTGATCAGCGGCTCATCTCAATTCTGTGAAACGTTCTTTGTCGATGTACGAGTGCCCAGGCCCAACCTCGTCGGTGTTAAGAATGACGGCTGGAAAATCGCGAAGCGGTTACTGCAGCACGAGCGAAACATGGTGGCGGGAATGGGGACCGGTGGCAAGAGTAGAAATTCTCAGTTCACAATGGAGAATCAAGCGAAGACCTATTTGGGTGAAGTCGATGGCAAAGTTGCTGACGCAACAGTGCGAAACAAAATCACACGACACAAGATGAATAGCCGGGCATTTTCGCTAACGATTGCTCGCGCGGCACTGGAAGCAAAGACGACCTCAGATCCATCACCGGCGTCGTCGATGTTTAAGTACTTCGGTACTGAGCTGAATAAGAATCGGTTTGAGGTCATGATGGATATTATGGGTACTCAAGCACTTGGCTGGGAGGGTTCTTGTTTTGGCGACCGCGAACTGCAGGCGACCAGGGAATGGTTGAGGTCCAAGGCTAACTCCATAGAAGGTGGCACGTCGGAAGTGCAACTCAACATCATCGCGAAGCGGGTACTTCTATTACCTGACTAGTAAACTGGTAGACAGAATTTCTTTGTGTAAATAGAACTCTCTCGGAACTCTCTCGGAACTCTCTCGGAACAACACGGAGGCAAGTGTGGCAAAAGACCAGAAGATTGATGTTTATCTTGTATGTAATGCCCGGTATCACGACACCAACTTTGCCAGGCTGGAACTACTGAAACTGCTTGGCGAAAACGAGGACATTAACACCCGTGTTGCAGAAAACTTCAGTGATACTAAGGCGATTGCATCTTCCGCGTTACTGATTACGTACACCTGCGATCTTCGACCGACGCTGGAAGAACAAGAGGCATTGGCTGACTTTCTGGAAAAGGGCGGCACATGGTTCGCGCTGCATGCCACCAATGCGCTGCTTGATTTCGTCGATGGCAAAGCAGATACCCCGAACGTTGCGCCTCGATTTATGGAGCTACTTGGCAGTCGATTCGTTGCACATCCAGCGAACCAGAGGATCGAGGTAAAGGTCACTGATGTAGAGCATCCCTTAACCGACAACATTGAAGACTTCGATGTTGAGGATGAGGAACCATACTATTGCGAGGCGCAAGGCGAGCAAATTGTGCTTCTTGAAGCGTCTTACAATAAACCTTCCGTTGGTTATGTCCGCTCTGAATTTGGCACCGACCAGAAAAGCCACCCGCAGATGTACCTGCATCCCTGGGGTGCAGGGTCCGTGCTTTACCTTTCACTAGGGCACTGCACAGGCAAGCATGACATGAAACCTATGGCTGATATTGTCCCCGTCGTGAGAGGCTCATGGAACTCGCCCGTTTACTACGAGCTGCTGCGTAGGGGCATTCTCTGGGGGATTGGTGAACTTTAGGGTTCAAAAATACTAGTTTGCAGTCGCCCAAACAGTTCTGCTGAAGAAAAAAAAGAAGCAGCAAAAACTGTTGGGGAAGCTGTAAAGTCGTGATCTAGGTTTTGAACTTGTTGCCGGGTTCGATGATGTGTTGGCGCATGGCTTCGGGCACATCCGGTGGGTCAACGACAAATTCACCATCCTCTATGGGAGGGTGCACATCGAACACGTTATTGAACTTATGCACCGAATCCCAGATGCCGATGGCTACCGTCAGCTCAACTACCTCTGGCTCCGTGTAGTGTTCCAGTAGCTTAGCCATCATCTCGTCGTCCACGCCATGGGCGTGGTTGTTCACAAAATCTTCAGTTAGTTCAATCGCCAGTTTAATTCGTTCGCTAAGATCTGAATTTCTGTGATCTAACATCTTCGTGATCACATCTTCCGTCATACCTGTCTTCTGCGCCGCAGAAGATCTGGCGGGAATTCAGTACCGGCACTTATTCAGGTTGGCTGATTTGAGCCGTACCAAATCCTTAAGCAAGGGTTCAAGCCGGCTGTGTGACCACAACAAGCCATAGCGATACATGAACCCGTTAAATAGATCGGGCGCGTGGGCATAAACACCGGCGAAACCCGGCATACCCCCTTTCTCAGAAATTCTTGGCATCGTCACTCGCCTCGGTTTAGTTGTTTGACGCTAAACATACACCGTGGCTCAGCCTTGTCAATGTCGAACCAACTGGATACTCTAGTTTCAGATCAAAAACATAACGGACAAGAATAGAAATATGTCTGATTCACTGACTAGCCTGATAGGCCACCAATTCCCTGGCGGCGATTATTTGATAGAGCACTGGGAAAACTTCCTGCTAACCGATTGCACTGGTGCTGACCTAATGGAAAACGGCGTCGTGCACCCCATCGCATTGTTTCACGTGCCCATTATTGGCGCACAAACTTCTATTGCGGAGATGTTTGCCCTAGGGCAGTCTGAATCAGACTTCTCGATTTCCATTGAAAGCTATGACTGGCATTTCCATTCTCCGCTTAAGGAAAACGTTAGATACTCGGTTACGGGAGGAATAATAGATGTGCAATTAGACCTTGACGAAGGTGACCGCCGATATGATCTGATAACTTTTCGCTTTGAAATTGCAGGCGAGAATCACCCGGTGGCGACAACTGAGGTTGCGTGGCACTACAATCGTGGCGCTACAATCGGAGTGCACCAAAGTGAAAGTTAATGTCGGTGATGTGATTCCATCTTGGACCATGACTAGCGTCAGCATTGAAAAAATGAAAACCATGGCCGCTATTCTACGAGACCCTAATCCGGTTCACTGGAACAGGAAAACTGTCGCGGCAATGGGCATGGGGGAACGCACCATTAACCAGGGGCCTTTAGGCATCAGCTATATGGTCAACATGCTACAGGCTTGGGCTGGAGAAAACTGTATTCAGCATATGCATGTGACCTTTCCCAATCCGCTGATTCTGGATGAGGACGAGATTATCGCCCGCGGTCAGGTGAAAGCGGTGGATGAAGACGGCTTGATCTATTGCGAGACGTGGCTCGAACGGAATGGTGAACGCGGATTGATCGAGGCGGAAGTCACGTTAAATCTCCACGATAAGCAAGTTTAGATAAAAACAGGAACCAGCCAATGACGACTAACAAACGCATACTACTTGCTGAAATTCCCAAGGGAAAGCTAAGCGAAGATCACTTCTCCCAAGATGAGGTAGAGGTCACTTCTCCCGGCGAGGGTGAGGTGTTAGTCAAAACCCTGCTGCTTTCACAAGATGCCGCTAACCGCGCGTGGATGCAGGGCGCAACTTACCGTAGTGCTCTTAGTTCAGGACAGGTGATGTCGAGTGGGGGAATTGCTCAGGTTGTTGAGAGTAGCGATGATCGATTTGAAGTGGGCCAGATTGTCACGGGCGATCTGGGTTGGCAGGAATATGCCGTATTACCTGGTGATCAATTGGCTAAGGTACGGGCTCATGATGGGCCCATAAGCCACGGCTTGTCCTTGTTGGGTGTTGCCGGCCTCACGGCTTATCATGGCTTGATCAATGTGCCAGGCATTCATGCAGGCGAAACACTGTTGGTATCAGCTGCAGGCGGCTCAGTAGGCTCGTTGGTGGGTCAGATCGGCAGAATTAAAGGTGCAAAAGTCGTTGGTATTGCGGGTGGCCCAGAGAAGTGTGAATGGGTTGTAAAGGAACTAGGGTTCTCCGCCTGTATTGACTACAAAGACACCAGCGCGCCCTTGAGGAACCAACTAGGTGATGCAGCGCCGGAAGGTATTGACGTCTATTTCGACAACACTGGCGGAGATATTTTGCAGACCGCGTTGTTTGCCATGAAGATGAAAGGTCGAATTTCTTGCTGCGGCGCCGTATCAATGTATGACGGTAAACCCAGTGCCGGTCCTTTCGGGATACCAGGCCTGCTTGTGACAAAGAGGTTAGAGATGAAAGGATTTATTGTCTCGGATTATAACCACTTGAATAATGATGCAGTTAATGATCTGACCATGTGGGCCAGGCAAGGCGAGCTCAAGGTGGTCGAAGACATTATTGACGGGCTTGAAAATGCACCGCGCGGTTTGATTGGCCTGTTGGCAGGCGAGAACCGCGGTAAGCGAATGATTCGAGTCGCGAGTTGAGTCCGTAACCCTATTCCAAGATGTTATGTGCCCTCAACTCTGATCTCTAATCCCTAAATTCTTAAATTGAAACCGCTCTATTCATCCTCTGGTGCGGGGAAGTGAATGCCGGGTATACCGCCTTGAAGGACTTGATACCATTCAGGTCTTGGCTGTACGGGTTCATAATCGGTAGGTACCATTGGTGTATCTTTGTTCCATTCATGATGGATGGGCGGTATTTGGAATGTGCCGTTACTGGCGTTGGTCCCACCATCCACCAATAGGTCGACGCCGGTGATATAACTCGCCAAATCGGAAGCGAGAAATAGTACGGCGTTAGTCACTTCCTGTGCTTCTCCAACGCGACGCATAGGGGTTCGGCTGGCAATCCATTTATCAATCCCCATCGCTTCCAGCATCGGCCTTGTCATCTCGGTGACGATGAAACCGGGTGAGACTGCATTGACTCGGACCCCTCGATCTGCCCATTCACAGCCGAGTTGTAAGGTTAAGTTTCTTAGGCCACCTTTTGCTGCTGTGTAGCCAATCACATTGTTTTCGTTAGCGCCGTTACCCATGATAGAACAGATGTTGACGATCGAACCTTGACCACGTTCGAGCATATGCCGGCCGCATTCTCGAGCGTAATAAAATGCGCCGACCAGGTCGACAGAGATAATTCGATTGAACGTCTCTGCGTCGAATTGTTCTGCCGCAATGCCCCGTGCGTCTGCAATGCCAGCATTGTTGATGAGCACATCGATTTTTGAATGGGCTAAAAGTCCTGCTTCAATAACTTTTTTGACGTCTGCTTCGATGGCAACGTCACCCGTGCAGACAGTCACCTTGCTGCCGCTGGCTCGACACTTTTCGGCAACACCTTCAAGTAGTTCTGTACTGCGGGCCGTCAGAATCAGATCGGCACCTGCGGCGGCAAACGCTAATGCAAATTCTTCGCCGAGACCATAGCTTGCGCCTGTGATCAGAACCACTTTGTTTGAGAAGTCAAACATGATTATTTCCTTTTTTTTTATCTATTGGGATAGTGCCTATATTAGCCGTTCCCGAGTTTATAAGTCTTGATTAAAAGCCTTGGGCGTCCATCAGACTTTTTACCTTTGTGCCTAGGAGAATCAAATATGATAGTTTTATATCCATTGATCGCTACTCCATTTTCAAAACTCAAAGGTTGTTTATGATTCTTTATACAGTACCCGGATCTTGTTCGTTTGCCTCTCACATTGCTCTTGAAATGGCTGGTGCAGATTACGAAGTGCGGCTAGCGCCTCGGGCGGGAGGAAGAACGGCCGAGTCTTTCTTTGAGATTAACCCAAAGGGGAGGGTGCCTGCATTGGTAACAGCGAAAGGTGTGCTAACTGAAACTCCCGCCATTCTCTATTACATCGCGCAAACCTGCTCACAGACCGACCCCAAGCGAACCCTTGCACCGATGGAAAACCCCTGGTTGTTTGCTCGACTGCAATCCTTCTGTGCCTACCTCTGCGCCACAGTGCATGTGGCTCACGCTCATGGTCATCGCGGATATAGATGGGCCGATGAAGAATCTTCATTCAAAGACATGACAAACAAAGTACCCCAGAACATGGGGGAGTGTTTTAGGTTAATCGAGAGTGAAATGCTTCAGGGGCCGTGGGTTCTCGGCGAAATCTTTTCAATCGCTGATATTTACCTGTTAGCGATTGCGCGATGGCTTGAAGCTGACAAGGTAGACACGAGCGATCTGGTCAACGTGCTCGATCATCGAGCGCGGATGTTGCAGCTACCTGAAGTTCAAGTAGTTCTGGCGCAGGAACAAAAATTAACACTGTAGCGGTCGGGTGCAATGTCAGCATCAGTCGTCATTGGCACCGTCTGGAGAGCAGCACATCTCGGGTGGACGTGCTGCTCACGAGACACCAGGTTTAGCTTTCCATATCGAGCGGACGATAATAGTCTTTCTTCTGACTCTCGTATTCGCCTCGTCGTTCCATGAAAGCTTGGCCTGCGGAACCTTCCTCGGATAACGTTAGATTTTGACGGAAAAAGTTAATACTTTCCGGATTTAACGTCTGGGTGAGGTTCCAGTATTCTTCAGCCTTTTCTGTCAAGCCGTGTTCACGGAACAGATTTGCCAAACGGAACGCAGCATCAGCTTTCTGTTGGTCGAAACTCAGTTCGCGGATATTACCGGTCACTGTTTCTACAGATTGAACAAATTCACTTTTGGCACCTTTCTCTACCCAGTCCCGCAATGCAGGTGTGTAGACATTATTGCCAAATTTAATGGATTGTTCTTTGTTGCCGAGTTCATGAATCTTGGCATAGGTGCCTTCATCTATTCGCACAATTCTGCCTTCTTCGTCGATCCAAGCGGCAGACGGCACGTTCACAAAATTGAACGCACTGCTGATGATATGGTTTACATCGACAATCTGAATGTAGGTAGGCTTGGCAGCGTCGAAAATTGGTCCCGCTACTGCTTCACCGCCAGTGTCTTCTGCGACGCAGAGGATGACAAAATCAGGATCGTTTATTTCTTCGTAGACTTGTTGCCACACGGGCACATCTAGGAAACATCCTCACCATGAGGACCAGGTAACAATCAGGGCCTTTTTACCTTTAAGGTCCGTCATTCTGATGACGTTGCCCTGACGGTCGGGAATCTCGAAATCCGGCGCCAAGCCATTAACCATCATATTGTCTCGTTTGGCAGGTATTTCTGCGAAGCTCCAGACGTTAGAAGCCTGATCGAACACGTATGGCTGCTCGAGTAGATCAGCAAAGGCCGTTAGGTCAAACCACTGTTTATCATCTTGTGTGATCAGCAGTTTGCTATTCAGCGGAATACACATGTCTGCGTAGCAGGCACCTTCCGGTTTGAGTTCAAAGCCATTGATACCCTTGAGATCCTCAGGGTTGATCAATAAGCCCGGACCACTACCTGTCTCTGCGAGCGTGATTTGCCTACCCTGATAAAGCACACTCGCGCTGCCTTCTGCGTGAATGGGTTTAGCCTCAAACGGGTGGCGGAGTTCTGGATAGGCCATAAAAGCTGCAGCCATGTACTTTTCTCCAATTATTTGAATTCGAGTGTCAATAATACGCGAATTATCCCTTGTTGACATGAAATAGACGAGAACCGGTCTGACGGTTTGGAAGCCATTAGGCTAGTTTTATGTGAGCCCTAACGAGTTGCTGGATTTTCTGAAACTCAATAGAGGTGGCAGGTAGGTGGTTTTTGACCGGCCCTCAATCTAGGTGTTTTCCTCGAAGGACTGCCTGAGTCTTTCCAGGCAATCAGCCAATATCTCGATCTCGTCCGCTGCCAATGTAGATTCAATTACTTTATTGATTTTTTTGAAAGGTAGCTTGGTATGCCTTTGCACATCTTCTCCCAGCGGAGTGAGACTCAGTGTTTTCACACGACCGTCGGCTTTATTTTTCCTGCAATCGACGTATTTCAGCGCAACAAGCCTTTTCACCATTGCCGTGACGGCGGACTCGTTCAGCCCTAACGCTGTGGCCACACCTTTCTGGTTGATTTCGTTTGAGTTGGCTATCACCGTTAGCACACCGACCTGTGCCGTCGATATTCGTGCCGCCGAAGCAAGCTCCCTATCGGCATACTTCTGCATATGGTGGGCGGCTAATTGCACGCGCCAATAGAGGTTCAGCTTCGAAGCAGACATTTTGGGAGTTCCCTTTGTTGCTTGTTTAAAGGTTGACACATATACTTCACTAGTAAAGTATATACACACGAAAGGTCATCCCATGAGTGTTCTTGTCGTTGCTCAAATCAATTTTATCAATGAGGGAGTCTATCGTAAAGATTTTGAAGTTACCCTGGATAGGAAGGCGGGCGCGAGGATAGCGACGTTACTGGACCAAGGGTTGAACCACGTTAATCAGCGCATATACGCGTGAATTTATAGGGGTCAAAAAATGACAAATTGCACTAGCATGCAACAGTTCACCTTTGTGGAGCCACATCGGTTTGAGTGGCGTGAAGTTCCTTCGCCCCGAATCGACTCCCCCGTTCAAGCCATAGTGCGTCCGCTTGTTGTGACTCGGTGTGACCTCGATCTTTATATCGCTAACGGATCGGCTAAGGTGAAGTCAGGAAACTTCGCTTTCGGGCATGAAATCGCCGCTGAGGTTGTTGAAATTGGAGACGGGGTTTCTCACTTTGTTCCAGGGGACATGGTTGTTGTTCCGTTTCAAATAAATTGCGGTACTTGCGACAACTGTCGCCGAGGCTATACAAATGCGTGCTCAAGCGTCCCGGCTTATTCGGCCTACGGTTTAGCGCCTAGCTCCGGTAAAGAATGGGGCGGTGGACTTAGTGATCTCTTACTTGTTCCGTTTGCTGACGCAATGCTTGTGAATATTCCGGAAGGGGTTTCGTTACCCGTCGCTGCGGCGATCTCTGATAATGCCTCAGATGGTTACCGGGCTGTGGCGGAACCGCTGCGGAACAGACCTGGCAGTGATGTACTCATAGTGGGTGGGATGGCTCAAAGTGTTGGACTTTTTTCCATTCAGGTCGCGATAGCAATGGGTGCTGGCCGGGTGGTCTATACCGATTTCGATGCCGAACGATTAGCGCATGCTAGAACTCTGGGCGCAGAGGTCATTAAAACTGAATATCGCCCTTTGATGCCTGTTGAATGGCAATTTCCAATCGTTGTTGACGCATCTAACGTGCCTGAAGGATTGATCTTTGCATTGAATTCGACAGCGCCTTGTGGGATTTGCACAGGTATTTCTGCCGGCGCAGCTATAATGGACGGCTTGCCGCTGGTGCAGATGTATATGAAGGGAATCACCTACGACATTAGCCGTGTCCACGCGCGCGCTACGATCGAGAAGGTGATGGATTGCGTAAGGTGTGGATCCATAAACCACAAAGATGTCATCACCACCACACTTCCGTTCTCCAGCGCAGCAGATGCGATGACTGACTCAGACGTGAAAATTGCATTTGTCCGAGACACTGTTTGACAGCGCCAACGGCTCAAGCCCGGACTGGCTATCGCGGGCGCTATCTGTTTTTCATATTTCAGTGCCTCTTAACAATCGCTCGCTGACTGTTTTGCTAGCCTTTCATATTGTTTCCGTACGAGCCTGTCTGGCAGGCGAGATAGGCTGAGCGGACCACAAAGCAACCCGGGAAACACCGAATATCTAGGTACTTCGGTTACACTGGGCTTATCGACAATCTATTTATGGCAAAAAGTCCTTCTGTCCCATCGCGAGGAATTGACGAATGGCTGTTGATATAACAAAACGTGTCCTTGTACTTTTCTGGCAATTCCTTAAGGCAATCTAGGTCTTTGTTTTCGGTCTCATTTTGCTTGTGCTGGTGGTTGCATCCATGGGGTCGGTGGCCGCTTCTAGTGGCTACTGGATTTCAGCCTCAGCAGATGAGATCTGGGCCTCGCCAACAACAGTCACAGGCTCCATAGGAATTTTTGGCTTTATACCCACGATTGAAAAATTCTGGCTCGTTATGGCGTGTATAGCGACGGCGTTGGGACAACACCCATTTCCTGTTGGAACCCTGATAATCGAGGGACACTTTAGCTAATTGGCTAGGCTGGACCCGGACGTGCGACTGGAAGTGCTACCAGTAGTGTTATCTGGCTTTCACTTTCGTAAGGTTGTTGGTATCTCGACTTTCACGAATCAGCGCCTCATAACAATCGCTAGCAGGCTGTTTAGCCAGCCTGTCGTACAGTATCACATTGACCACTGCGGCCAAATTCAGGCTCCCTATGGTGGGAATGAAGACCACAGAATCTGCTCGGTCTAAAACCTCCTGCTGTATGGTGCCGTCCTCAGGGCCAAAAATATAAAGCGCCTTGTCGGGGTGCTGGAACGCAGGCAACGGGGTAGCACCCTCTACCAGTTCGACACAGACGACATGCGTATTGTCGGCTATGTGGCCGGGTAGACTTGGCACCCAGGCTAGCGGAATGCTCCGGCTTACATTTTGTGTGTCGGTGTTGAAAGATGCCGCCCGGTCGTAGCGCTCCCCTGTATAGAAGACCGAATCGACTTGAAAACAGCCGGCTGCCCTCATGACTAGGCCGACGTTTATAGGGTTTTTAGGATTGCTCAAACCAATGTTCAGAGTCGATTCGGTCATCTGCTTTGCCAGAATAGTGTTGATCGTGAAGCCGCATTGTAGTCGGTTCTGATGTTCGTGAACGAGTTCGTTTGAATACGAGGCTACTGGAGCCGCGTGAGCAGCAGAATTCCTAATGGCCAGTACAATCGTGGTTCTTGATTTCAAGACCACGGAATTGTCGCGTCGCTGGCGACTATGACACCGGGCGCTTCTAGTGCCGCCCGCGTCCACTCTTCATTGCCATAGTGATGGATTACCTGCCCGCCAGGAAACCGATGCCCAGCCCGCCATTCTCAATCCCGTGTTTTAGATCTGCTTGGATTGCTTTCGTTGCTGCTCTGACGCCACTTGGAAAAAAGCAGCGTTGCGCTGTGTGTGAGGCCCAGTATTGGTCTTTGAGCCGGATTGCGAGCTGACTGGTGGATGCCCCGTAATTGATGACCAACCCTGATGCATCGATTGATTCAATGCCTGACAATGGTAGCTCAGAGACGGCTGTAATTTTTCCACCATTAATGGCGACATTGGCTTGCTGGTCAAACCCAGATCTGGGTCAATTACGCGGCCACCGTTGAACACCAGATCATACTGAACCAATTCGGCGTCTTGAGTGTTTGAACAAGCGAGCACAACCAAAGTAAGGACAAGCCGAGCGAACGTCTGAATGCCCCGGCCGACTTTTATCTGCGGGTGCTTCACCAGCGTGTTGCTACGCAGTGCTGTAGACGAAAACTTCATGGTTCTATTTTCTTTCGCTGGAGATTAAGAACTATAAAGCATGTTTTTTTCTGATGGCAAAGGTATCGATGTGGGTAAAAAAATTGGGTTCGCGGTACGTCGGAAAGTTCTTTAAGCTGCCATCGGAAATTGTCATTATCGAGCAAAAATCCTGTGTCTACCGCCACTCTGATATCATTTTTTACGTCTTCTCTGCCCCTGCGGAGATTTAAGCTTGTGTTTGGTATGCTCGAAAGAGAGAAAAAGGTACAGGAGAATACGATGCAGAAATTGATAACGGTGATGCTGGGTTTGTTGTTCAGCACAATAACTCATGGTCAGACGCTGGTACCTTTACCTGAGCATCCTTCTGGTCTGCCTTGGCCGACCGCGACCTGGTCTAACTCGGAATTGGCCAATGATGTTGATAAAGCTGCGCTCGACAGCGCCATTGCCAATTTGTTTGCTGTCAAACAAGACAATGGCGTGCCTGACACCAGGGCGGTATTGATTATCAAAAGCGGTCAAATTGTTCATGAACAATATGCTGAGGGGTTCAGCAAAGACTCTCGATTTCATTCATGGTCGGCCGCTAAGAGCTTTACCAACGCCCTAATCGGTGTGCTAGCAAATCAAGGTAAGCTCGATTTGGATCAGCAGGCACCGATTCCTGCATGGCAAGATGATGAGCGGAGCCAAATTACTGTTCGCCATATGCTCAATATGACTTCTGGCATGGACAATTCAGACAGCGCTGACGGTGGGTTCCTCGGTGAGGCGTTGTACGGTCGCGGTGCTTTGGACGTGAATCAGATAGCTGCGAATCGGCCACTCATTTCTGAACCGAATAGTGAGTGGGCCTATTCAACAGCAACGAGCAATCTGCTCGCGTTTGTCGCTGGAAACATTATGGGTGATGATCGCGATTCCCGGCAGGCTTATGTCAATCAGCACCTACTTTCGCCTATCGGTGCCGATGACATCATTATGTCCTATGACAAGGCGGGTTACTTTCTCGGTGGCTCCCAGGTCTATGCGACTGCTCGAGACTATGCACGGTTAGGTTACCTGTATCTTCGTGACGGCGTCTGGGATGGGCAAAGAATCCTCCCGGAAGGCTGGGTCGATTTTAGTCGCACGCGGGCACCAGCGGCAAACAACGGAAACCACGCCGCACACTTCTGGCTCAATGTGAAAGGCAAGGGCTGGCAACCTGGCATGTTACCGGGCGGGCCCGAATCAGCGTTCGTCATTGCCGGTAACGGTGGGCAGTATGTCTATATTCTTCCAAGCCATGACATGCTGCTCGTCCGACTCGGTGAATGGCAGGTATTCTCTCGGACAGACCTAGTAAAGTCGCTCGCTGCAGTGGTTGCTGCCTTTCCTCCACAAAAAGAAACAACCGAATCAGAAATTGAAACAGAAAATGAGAGTGCAGAATGAAACCTTGGATTAAGTATCTCTGCATCGCTATCCTTATCTTGCTGGTGTCCTCGTTAACCTATGGTTATCAAAAATTTAGCCCGCTGATCAACACGGGCACGGGGATGGTGGCACATCAGATTTGTTCCTGTTTGTATGTATCCAAACGAGAGCTTGAGTCGTGCTTGGATGATCGATGGCCAAATATGCAGTTCATTGGCGCAGAGCCATTCCAACTCGACGGCCTACCTGCTGTAAAAGCCAACGGTTTTATTGCCACTCGAACGGCGAGTTATGAAGTTGGATTCGGCTGCACACTGCTGGACTAGAATAAATGGGGGTCAGAGTAAAAATAAATCTCACGTCGAATACAATTATCCATTTCGTCAGGGTGATATCCTGAGCGTGGCCCGAATTCATCAATACTATCGAGTGAAACCGTGAAAAAATTCAAATTCTGCCCCATGTGTGCCGCGCCTTTGATCGAACGAGTCAATGATCGCGTCGAGTGTTCTGCGGCCTGTGGTTTTGTTAACTACGACAATCCAACACCTGTTTCAGCGGTCGTGGTTGAATACGAGGGTAAGATTGTTCTTGCCCACAATAGTGCTTGGCGACACGATTTCTATGGCTTGATCACAGGCTTCGTTGACCATTGCGAGGGAGCGGCCGAATGCGCCGTGCGTGAGGTTAAGGAAGAGCTCGACTTGGATGCAGAGCCTGCTACTTTGATCGGTGTGTATCCATTTGAACAATTGAACCAGGTCATTATTGGTTATCACGTGCGAGCAACAGGAACGATCACTCTGAACGAAGAACTTGATCGCTATAGGCTCGTCGCACCCGAAGAGTGTGTTGCATGGCCTACTGGCACTGGCTACGCACTGCGCGATTGGCTGCAATCACAAGGTCTTGAGCCTGAGATGATCACCCTACCTAGAAGGTAGTGCGTGTTTTTATTCGCTGGCAATTATTGAGTCAGAACTATTAGTGAAAGACGTCACATGAATCATCCGCAAAGTAGTAGGCGAAAAAGTATCTGCCAATATTGGGCTGCTGCTGTTTTTTGCTTGGCAAGCTTACCTGCCCTAGGGCATGGCGTTGTTCCTAACTTGCCTGCAAACGAACGCGAGATTCATTTTTTTAATGTCGAAGGCTATGAAATTCTGGTTTTAGACCTCCATACGCACTCAGTTTCTCAGACGGACCAGACGGAATTACTATCACTGAACACCTTGAGTGGCAGCCACATATCATGGATATCTCGAATCCTGATCGAAACAGGTCGTTCGAACTGGCGTCGCTTGCTGCAGAAAAGCTAGATCTACTGGTTATCCCAGGAATTGAGATCACCCGTATCGATCAAGCGGGCCACATGAATGCGGTATTCATTAAAAATGCGAACGAACTAGTACGGCAACGCAATTCATCAGAGTATTTAGCAGAACATCAGTTTACAACAGAAGCGGAAGCGTCCGGGTTTGCGAAAGCAGCATCTGCTGGCGCAGCCTCTGGGGCTCACCAGATCGAAGTCGATGGCAAGATGGCCTGGACTCCGGTCGAGAATAAAGCCACCTACTTAACCTTAATCACAGATGCTTATGCTGCCGCACAATCCGCGGCAGAAGTCCTTGAGCTGGCGAACGGCTAGGGTGCATTCGCTTTCTGGAATCATCCTAACTTCAGCACAGCACGGGCAAAAATGGACCCGTTCCACAAGCAGCAGGTTCGAGCTGGCATGCTCCATGGCATCGAGATTGCGAATGGCCGCCGCTATTACGAAAATGCCTTGAGGCTCGCGCTGAAACATAAGCTTGCGCTTATCGGTACGTCAGATGTGCATAACCTGATGGACGGGGACTAGGCACTAGGGGGCGGCGGGCATAGGCCCGTTACTCTCGCCTTCGCAACGGAAGCACTCTTTGCCCAGCGCACGGTTGTCTGGTGGAAGAACACGCTCATTGGTCGCCCAGCCGAACTTAACGCGCTTCTGCAGGCAGCCTGCAGGTAGAGGAATCGGTTTGGTCAGGCAAGACACTGAAAGTCACTTTACGAACCCGTTCAGGTGCAAACTTTCAATTGCGGAATCGGGCGGATCATGTCGCTCTCAGACACGGGCCGATCATCGAGGCTGCGCCCAACGATACGACTGTCGTGGAGTTTCAACTTGCTGAGCAACCAAGCGAATTTAAAGTACAGTTCGAGTTGATGAATACATTAGTTACACCTAGTAAGCCTGGCCGGATCCAATTCGATATCCAGATGTGAACGCAAAGCGCACTTTATTCCTGAAAGAATTCAAAATCGTTCATGTCTGATTCAAGGCTTGCCCAGCAAGCCTTCTCAGATACAAAAATATTGGCTTGCACCTTCGTTGCTATTTTCGATTTCAGCGACCCGGCGGGAACAACCAAAGAGGTTCGCCTCTTATTCACGAAAGGAACTGCCGAGCCACAGGACTTACAAAATGATTTTGAGAAGTCTCGATCTGGATGTTCATATACAGCAATTGAATCCATTCCGCTTAACCACGTTACATTCTGTGGATGAGTAAGTAGGTTTGAGGCGAAGGCAGAACCTGTCAAATTTTGACATTGCTGACAATGACATTGGTAGAAGGCCTTAAAATCTTCATCAAGTTCGAATTTGATTGCACCGCACAAACAACCACCATTTATTTTTTTACTCATATCTCACTACCCATTTCTTTCGATGTCAGATTCGATTTAGCCAAACACTCGCAGGCCGATGGCTTGTACAAAAAATCACTAGCCCGCTAGTTATGCTTTGCAAACCTTACCGCTGTAACGTACCAGCCCTTCCATGTTATTCAAATCGACCAAGCCGTAACTTTTGAAATCACCCTCATAACCTTTGAACGTGCCAGTAGTCGATTCTTTCTCAATTGAATAACTAATTTCAATCATGAAATTGCCAGCTTTACCCGGCACCGCAGTTAACTCAGCATAATCTATCGTGTGAAATGAACCGCCGGTGTTGTTTAAGAAATAATGGTTCAAATCCATTTCCAAACCACTACTGGTTTTACGTTGTGCAGTGATAGTGCCGCTTGCTGCGCTAACACTGCCAATTAGTGGCGCCGTAATTCTTATCGTCCCATCTGCTTGAGGTGAGAATGTCGGCATTGCCATACCACCTATTGGCGTACACGATTTTTGACCAGCAAAAGCAGTCGATGAAGCGATGACTAATAAACTTGCTGCAATAATTTTCTTGAACATAAGGTTTCACTCTTTATAAAATCAGTATGATTTAGATAAGAACATGACCACTAAAGGTTCGTTTGTTCTTATCGATTAGTTTTCTGCTACATTTTTTATTTCGCTAACCCGCTATCTTTTGAGATTTCTTTACCAATTTCTTCATTTGTCATAGCGATGCCGTTGAAATTCCACGATCCATCTACGGTATGAATAACATTTGAGTAAATGTTTTCTATAGGTAGTTTTCCGCCAGACAATGCTCTAATAATTTCGGTTGCTTCAGAAAAATGTGCCAATTGAATTTCTCTCGAAGCAAAAGCAAAAGCAGGCACTTTCCATTCCATCCAAACGCCTGAGAATTCTTCGCCTCCCGAAAAAGTCGAATATTTGGCTAGCACTGAAACATGTGCGGTTATGTTGGGGGTCATAACCTCATTACCTAAAAGGCCGTGATGTTTAAGCATTGATTTCGTGATCTGTGAAACGGCTTCTTTCTCAGAACCGGCTGGGATGGCACCTTCAGTAAGAGTAAGTGTTAATGGCATAGTGTTTTCCTATAACGGTTAGGTAAATCGTTTGTAGTTAGTCGAAGTCGTTTTAAGACGACTTTTGCTTCAACTTAAATATAGCGATCGTTATGTCTGGCAATCGAGGCGACTTTATATAGCGGTCGTTATATTGTCAAGTTAAAATATAACGACTTCTATATTATTGGTTGGGGCATGGTTATACTGCGGATATATTTAAGGGTGCGGATGTTTAAATGACGAAGGTGAGCAAAAAACAAGAAACAAGACAACGTATTATCAATGCTGCGAGTCAAGGCTTTAGAAGCAACGGTTATGCGGGGATCGGTGTTGACGGCATCGCTAAAAAAGCCGGTGTTACATCGGGTGCACTTTATGCTCACTTGGGCTCAAAAGATGGCGCGTTTGAAGCGGCATTGTCCGCAGGTCTTGATGAGGTCATAGCTTCAATCCCCGAGTTTCAACTTCAGCATGGTAAGCAATGGATTAAAGCTTTTTCAGACTATTATTTAGGCCAAGCGCATCGCGACAACCTTTCATGTGGCTGTGCAATGACAACTCTCTCTCCTGAAGTTGTTCGTACCAAACCTGAGTTACACGCTATATATGAAAAGAAGATGATCGAGATAGTTGAGCTTATGGCGGAAGGTCTTATTGGCAAGTCAGACGAAGAACGTTTGGCTAGGGCCTGGGCGGTGCTAGGTACGCTTATTGGTGGGCTCACCTTGGCCAGAGCAGTGGCTTCTAAAAAAACGGCTGATCAAATTGCGATGTCTATTGCCGCAGCAGCAGTCAAGGCTGCGGGGAAAACCAAATAGCCTACGGGTTATAGACGACAAAATGACGGTATGTAATATTGATGTAATTCTATGGAGGTCACTATGATTTCAAGCAATCCGACATTTGATCAATTCGTCTCAGATCACCGTTGGGCAGTGCTCACTGCTCTTCGTAGCGGAGGCGCACCAGTATCTTCTGTCGTAGCGTACGCCCGTGAAGATGATTCACTTGTGATCAGTACACCCGGGGGTACTTTCAAGCGCCGGTTACTCGAGGCCGATGGTCGGTGTAATCTCTGCGTGATGACCAATAGCGAGCCCTTCAATTTTGTTGCGATTGAAGGCAAAGCCAGCATCGAAACTCAGAACATCAAGGCTTCGACGGTAGCCGTGTTTGAGAATATTGCAGACACAGGTTACGAGTTGCCAAGTGACCTTGATGGCTGGCTGACCCAACAAAAAAGGGTCATTCTTAGGATTGCCGTCGAGCGGGTTCATGGCGTTATACGGTAGACGGCTGTCGGCTAATATATAAAACAGAATCAAAGCATAGGTTGTCGTAGAATCAGCGGGACTAACGATTTTCCCTTGGAGCGTTTGTGCGGCAACTATATCAATATTGTGTCTTACTGCTCATCATTTTAACGGGTCCTGCTGCATTCGCTGCGCCGTCTATACAGCCCGTAAAGTTCTTTTCGACGTTGCCTATCAGCAACTATCAGCTATCGCCGACCGGCGGCAAGATTGCCTACTTCGTGCCTCGCGACGGTCGTCGTGTACTCGTGGTTCACAATCTCGACGGAACTGATCCAAAATTCGTGCGCCCTTGGGAAGATGAGTTGGAGCTAGTGGAGTTTTTTTGGAAAGCGGAAGATGTGGTGGTTTTTACGGTTCACATGACGCTAAAGCGGCCACAATTTCGCATCAAAACAACAGAAACTCGTTTGATTGCCTACGATTTTGCCGAGAACAAAATTTACTGGTTAGGAAGGCCTAAGCGTCGCTCCCGTGATTTCGCCTCTCAGCAAGAGCGGGTGGTTGATCGCTTGATGAATGACCCGGATCACTTATTGTTGGAGCTGGATTTTGAGTTGGACGGCTATCCGAGCATTTATAAAACCAATGTTCGCACGGGTAAGCGCAAGATCTATCAAAAGCAACGTTCTGGTATTAACGACTGGTTTAGCGATGACCAGGGCAAGATTCGACTCGGCTTCGGATTTAAAGCCCGTGGCGTGAAGCTGAACATTCTGTATCTAGACAAAGACAATAAGTGGCAAAAGTTCACCAGAGCTGACTTGCTAAACTACGAATTCGTAGGCCTGGGACCAGAACCCGGCCAACTTTATATGATGGCAGGCAACGAACATGGAACCAGAAGCATGCTGTTGGTAGACATGGAATCCGGACAGGCAATCAAAACTCTATTTACCCACCCGGAAGTTGACATAGGCTCGATGCGCTACCACCCCGCAACGGGTAAGGTCATTGGGGTCGAGTACACCGATGATTTTCGTCGCTATGAGTACTTCGATCAGGACTTCTCTGTTGTTCAACGTAGCTTAGAGAAAGCTCTGCCAGGAAAGGTGGTGGCGGTAACTGACAAGTCGCGTGATGCCAACCTCTACGTGGTATTGGCCTACGATGACCGAGACCCCGGACAATATTATATCTATGACCGAGACAACCGAAAGCTGAACCACTTGGCGAGTCACCGAAGTGATATCGATCCAACCTTAAGTGGAGAGACTCGGCGGGTCAACATTCCAGTTACTGACGGCAGGCAAATACCCGCATACATCACATTGCCGGATGGCGATGGGGAAGCTAGACCGGCCGTTGTCTTGCCCCATGGCGGACCATCAGCTCGAGATTCAGCTGACTGGGATTACCTATCTCAGTTTCTTGCGAGTCGTGGCTATGTGGTTATCAAACCAAATTTTCGCGGCAGCACAGGCTACGGCAAATCATTTGAGGATAAGGGCCATAAGCAATGGGGTGGTTTGATGCAACAAGACTTGACAGATACGACACTCTGGCTGATTGAGCAGGGCTATGCGATTGCGGAAAAAATCTGTATCGCTGGTGTCTCCTATGGCGGATACGCAGCCATGATGGGTCTTGTTCAACAGCCTCAGCTATACAAGTGCGGGATCTCAATAAATGGAGTGATGGACCTGCCGTCCCTCAAATCAAAAGATCGTAATCTTGTTGGTGGTCGAGATTGGACCAAAAGGATGGGTTTAGAAGGCCATAAAGATGCCAAGGTGTCACCGCAACAACAAGCGAACCAGATCACTGCACCGGTCTTGCTGATTGCATCAACCAACGATGCCAGAATTTCATACAAGCAGACAAAGCGACTGCACCGGACGCTTAAAGGCTTGAAGCGCGATAGCACCTATGTCGAGTTGGATACCGGAACGCACTACATGCTGAATGGTGAATCAAGGCATGGGATGCTGGTCGCCCTAGAGCAGTTCCTTGAGGCCCACCTTCAGTAGCTTACGGCGACCGTGTTTTTGAACATCGCCGCTGTATTCATCTGGCTCAAAACTGCATGCTATGATCTTTATCTTTTGCAGATGTGAAAATTATGGCGAGTCTGATAGCACCATACGCGACCGAAAAACCCGATGAAATTGCTCTAGCAGATGACTTTGGTGAAACCACCTGGTCAGAGTTCAATTCACGAGTAAATCAATTGGTGCATGCGTTGCGCTCAAAAGGGCTTAAGACCGGTGACGCGTTTGCCGTGATTAGCGGTAATCGGCGTGAATATATTGAAGCCTTTACGGCCGCCTCCCATGGCGGGTGGTTGTTGGTGCCGATTAACTGGCACCTTGTTGCTGCAGAAGTCGCCTATGTCCTCAGCGATTCAGGCTCAAAAGTACTACTGGTCGATTCGCGGTTTATTGAGCTTGCTGAAGCTACAATGTTACTAGCCGAACGCCCAAACCTAGATGCTGTCGTAATCCTAGGCAGTGATGCGTTCGCCGATGAAACAGAACAAGCGATCCCGTACGAGGAATTTCTTAGCGCACAATCAGCGGCAGAACCGGAAGATCAACTCCTCGGCGGCCCGATGTTTTATACGTCCGGCACTACCGGCAATCCCAAGGGCGTAAAGAGCGGTCTTTCACAAACCGGTGCGCCCGTTGAGGTGCTTAAGATGGTCGGAGACGGCCTCTCGGGTATGCTGCAAATGACACCCGGAGGCAGAAGCTTACTCGTGGGTCCCATCTACCATTCGGCACAATGGGCATTTTCGTTTCTGCCAATGCTGGCTGGCAGCAGTATTGTGATGCGGCATAAGTTTGATGGCGAAGAAACACTTAAGCTAATTGATCAGTACAAAATCACCAACATTCATTTGGTACCGACACAATTCACTCGCATGCTGCGACTAGAGGAAGACGTTAAGAAGGGCTTCGATGGCAGTAGCCTGAGTGTGGTTTGGCATGGTGCAGCACCTTGCCCGCCACAGATAAAACGCCAGATGATTGAATGGTGGGGCCCTGTGGTCAATGAATATTATGGCTCAACAGAAGGCTCAATCGTCACGACAGTGAGTTCGGAAGACTGGCTGAATCGCCCGGGCACGTTGGGTAAGCCAGTGGCAATTATGGAGGTTATTGTTATTAAGGAAGATGGTTCGCAAGCTGCCACTGGTGAATCGGGCACCTTGTATGTCAAGAATCTGATGGGTTCGGATTTTGAATATCATAATGCGCCGGAGAAAACGTCTGACGCACACCTTGAGCCGGGCGTATTCACCTTTGGCGATATTGGTTATCTGGACGAAGACGGTTATCTATTCATGAGTGATCGCAAGATCGACATGATTATTTCTGGTGGTGTGAACATTTATCCCGCGGAAATCGAAGCGGCCCTGATCGGTCATCCGGCGGTACTTGATGCAGCAGTTTTTGGGGTGCCGAATGATGACTTTGGCGAAGAAGTAAAAGCTGCCGTAGAACTCGCACAGGGTATTGAGCCCGGGGAACAACTAACGGAAGATCTGATTGCTCATTGCCGGGAGCACCTCGCCGGATTCAAAGTGCCTAGGTCCGTTGACTATGAAGACAGTCTGCCGCGCCATCCGACAGGTAAATTGCTGAAGCGACTATTACGAGACAAGTATTGGCAAGACACCGGTCGGAACATCTAGGGTAACGCAGTCTCGAAATTGATTTAGACAGGACGGTAGAGTAGTGACGATTAACGAGGGGGAAGCTTGTGTCTGAAGATTTGAGTTTAAGTGAAGCTGTATATAATTGTCGGGCGATGCGTCGTCTTAAATCAGATGAGGTGCCAGAGCGGCTTCTTGTTCAATTGATTGATGCCGCAAATCAAGCTCCGTCGGGTTCAAACTCACAAAATGCTAGATGGATAGTCGTGCGCGATCCCGCCGTAAAGAAGCAGCTAGCTGATCTGAATCGTCTGCACGGCGAGCCTTACATTTCTGCAGGTGTTAAAAAACCCGACTCGGAAAAACATAAGCGCATGCTTGATGCCGTAGTTTGGCAGATGGATCATCTGCATGAAGTTCCCGCGCTGATTGTTGCCTGTTTTGACTACCCAGAAAAAGTCGAAGGGTTGGGTGTCTACAGGAGTGCTGGCTCAGTTTGGCCGGGTATCCAAAATCTTTTGTTAACGGCGCGATCTGTCGGGCTTGCTGCTGCGCCAACAACATTGGCCTTGCGCGACCAAGATGCGGTGCGTGAAGTGCTTAATCTGCCGGAAACATTTGCAGCGCTCTGTTTGATTCCAGTTGGATATCCGATGGGTAAATTTGGCCCGGTAGCGCGTCGACCGGTTGAAGACGTGATGCGCTTTGATCGTTGGGATTGAGCGTCAAGATTTTGGTCACCAGTTACTGACCGTGTACTAGCTTTACGCCAACTCGACCAATTTCCGCGCTCGCTGACAGTAGCCTCAGGCAAATAAGACAGCAAGTGCCTGGCTTTCAGCAGAGGCTTCATGCGCTCATCGTGTGAGTAGGGTCTCAGACTGATACCATAAAAGCGCCACCGCGACGGGCCGCAGAACAGAGTGACTCTTGAGCTAACTGGGTTTGATCATGCTCGCCGAGTCGTCAGCCTCCAAATAAGCCTTGAGTTCCGATTGCATCAAGCTGACCGCACGCAGGAACGTTACTATTTTGGTCGGAGTAAATTTACGGTAGTGTTACGACGGACGTGTTTTAGAACGATCACAGTAGATGATCATAAATGTTACTCCGCCCCGAGTTCCTCAAAAGAGTTACGGTGGCTGGCGATCTGAGTGCGGCTAATGAATGAAAATAGTGATAATCAAGCTACGTCGCCGTTAACAGCTCTGGTTGAGTATCAGGTCCGTACCGAGACCACTTCTGTGAACGAGTGGCTGGATGTATGGCGCAACCGAGGCGAGGATGCGCTGGCAGGTGAGCCGGAAACCAGTTCCTACGAAGCAGCTGTTTCTGATCAGGACACCGACCATGTGCTGGTTTTTGAACGTTACACAAACGGTCGCGCAAGCATCGATGCGCATTTAGCGCGGCCAGCGCATAACACGCTGATGGAAACAATGGGCGGACGAAAGATGACGCGACGGCGTGTCATGAGTAATCACTTTGCAGATATTGCCCATTATGGGTGGTGGTCAAGAGCGATAGATGAGGCGCCTATGCGGGATGCTGATGTTCTCATCACGCTGATTGGCACTCGATTTGCCAGCGACGAAATGAAACAACGCTACATTGACGTCACCGGCGAGCATGCTGCGTATTGCTTCGATGCTGAGCCGGATACATTGATCTATAACGGCTGCATCGCGCAGGGTGACGCCGATCGTGGCCCTGACATCAAGACTGGAGATATGTTGTTTGTGGCGGCGTTTAAAAACGAAGCGGCAGCGGTCAAGCATCGAGATGATCCGCGCCACGTCGCTCTGCAACCAAAGCTGGGCGAAATCGAACGTGAGCGGACGTTTTTGCGCACCTATAGAAGCACGGGTCGAGGGTACCTTTGGCGGATCATTGCCTGACACTCTGAACAAACCACCGATTAAACTACCGAGTTTAGCTGCATCTGGAGATCGGCCCGTCTCTGCCGCAAAATTGGGTTAGACTATTTATCCTGTGGCGCCAACAGTAAGACATCAGACAAAGGACGATGCGATATGACTAACAGAAAAGCATTAGGTACCTCGCTCGGGTTCATTGCGCTTGTTATGGCAATTGGGCTCGTCCTATTTTGGTTCCGCCAGGTGAACCTTGTTGCACTGCCGCAAGATACAACTTTATTCGTTGTCGCGTTTATCGCTGCGGCCGTATTGGGCATAGCAACCTTTATCGTTGGCACTCGATGGTTCGGTGGTATTCCTGCGGTTGGTGCGATCATCGTTGGTGCATTCATGACCGGTACTGTTTACATCAGTCCGCAAAAAGTCGCAGAAAACCCGGTAAAAGTAGGCGACGTCATCCCTCAGTTTGTCGCCCTCAATGACGATGGCGAACGCTTTAACTCCGGCGACTTGACGGGTAATCCGACGCTCATCAAATTCTTTCGCGGCCACTGGTGACCCTACTGCGTCGCCGAGTTACGGCGATGGACAGAAATAGAAGACGAGTTTGCGATGCGCAACTTGCAAGTGCTAACGATTAGTACCGATTTACCTGAGGTCATCAAAAAACGGCGTGGTGTACATGGCTTAAAGGCGACGATGTTGTCGGATCGAGACCTTATCGTCATCGACGCTTTTGGTTTGAGGAATCAGCTGATCCATTCCGGTCCCTCGGGCGAAGGTGAACCAGAAGCTTTGCCCGTGCCGACGACGATTTTGATCGATGCCAATGGCAAGGTGCTTTGGATTGAATACGCCGATAGTTACCAGTTGCGCTCTGGACCAGAAGTCGTGCTCGCCGCTATTCAAAGCCATTTAGATAGCACTTAGCTGGCACCTAGATAGTACTTAGCCGTTTCACATCGGTTCAGTTCAACCAGACCACAACTAGATATTAGGACACAAGTGAGCCGTTTTTATGTGGTTGAAAGTTGAGCAGGTAACCGACGCCGCAGTAAGCGCTTATCGAGAAGCTCTATTGTGCGCTCACCCTAATTACGTCGTGATTGATAATTTGTTTGATGACGTCAAACTCGATGAGGTTATGCAGGTTTTACAACAACCTCATGACTGGCAAGCTCAAAAGCATACTTATTCGGCTTTATATGTCGATAGTACCCAGTGGGAAAGTGCCACTAAGGCTCAACAATTTGTCAGTAGAGATATCTGGAAACGTGAAGCGCCTAGCGCAAACTCGATTGGTTCTGATATGGCTCAAGACTTTCTGTCCTTTTTACGCGGGGATGAATTTATGCAGGTGTTATCAGGTATTTTCGATGTGCCGTTGACTGATATGAACGTGGCAAAGCCTGGCATCAATACAAACTTCTTTCGTCTAAACACTAGCGACCTTGTTGGGCAGCATGCCGATGATTCACCAGGGAGAGAAGTGTGTTTACTCTTGTATCTAAATAGAGAGTGGCGCCAAGACGCGGGTGGTGAGCTGGTTTTTAAAGGTAGGGATGGAGAGCCTATTCGTATTGTTCCATCCTATAACCGCTGTGTGCTGTTTGATCCATCCTCAAAAGGCTCTGAGCACTGGGTGGGAAAGCTGAACCCTGAATATGCAAATGAATATCGCTATAACGTGACCAGTTGGTACTGGTCTGAATAAAATGAGCTGATTAGAGCAAGGTGCTCTCAGATCTTTTGTCGCAATGAAATGCTGCGACAAGCGAGTATTTCATGAACGATGCACAGGTCGTAAAGTAGTCTCTAAGCCAATACTGAACATCCTCGCTTTCAAGCTTTGCAAAAGTACATTTCACGATGTGCTGCGAGTCAATTTTTTTCGAGCTATCAGTGACAACGACAGTGAGAATCGATGATAACGCGCACCACTCGAACATTAAGTATAACGATTCATTATTGATATTCGTCTGCAGCAGACTTATTGATTTCTCTACGCATTCTCCTAGTGCCAATCTAATGCCACCCTCATTCTGAGCAACACATTCAGATATATGGCCAGTCTTTTCCTGAGCGTCTACGATTAATTTATTTTCTTCCCAGCTTAAAAACATAAGGCTCCTGCCAGTTGTTGTAGAGAGTGCTAATGGGGTGATGCTCTATTAACTACCAATCGGTCACAACTTCCCAATGAAAAAATGCATTGTCGGTGCAAAAAAATAAGGTGCGTTACCAGTAGCGCCCTGGATCGGAAGTAGTGTTGACGGTGTTCAAAACCACCTAGATTGCACTTAGCGGGCGCCCAGGTATTACCTAGGCGGTATAAGGTTAGCCCGTTCTCATCGCTTTAATTCAACCAACTGCGACCTGTGTGGGACGTTTGCCATTAGGACCGTACAAATTCACCTGCAAACTCGAGATAGCGTGAACCAACGCATTTGGGGAAATTTTTTGTTTGCCTGTCCAATGGATATTGGGGAAGCGGTCAAAAATTCGCTCGAAAGCCATGCGCAACTGCATCTTTGCGATTCGAGAGCCCAGACATTTATGTACCCCATGGCCGAACGCAATGTGCTTTTCGACGTTGTCTCGGTGCAAATTGAAGTTGTCTGGATTGGGGAAGATATCTGGGTCACGATTGGCGGCCCCATACCAGAGCACCAGTTTTTCATCCTTGGCGATTTTTTGGCCATTCAACTCTGTGTCTTCGATCGCGGTGCGCCGCATATGCATGACGGGAGATATCATTCGCAGTGCTTCTTCCGACATCTGCGGTATGAGTGAAGGGTCATCCAACACCATGGCGCGCTGATCTGGAAATTCCGTCATCAATCGAATGGTGCCGGATAGTGAATTCCGTGACGTGTCGTTACCCGCAAAGATAATGAGCAGCCAAGAGCCATCGAGAAACTCCTGTGGTAGTAGCTCGTCACCCAGTTTGGATTGAGCGATGACGGTTAATAGATCTTTGCGAGGGTTTACTCGTCGATCCGCCATGACACGCTCACCATAGGCAAACATGTCACTGACGACAGGACTAATACGAAACGGCAGCATTGGCTCGGACAAAAACGTTTGCAAAGGATTGGATATAAATTGCCCTGCCATCTCCAGGTGGTGCATCCAAACTTTAACTTTTGGTCGGTCTTCTTCATCGATGCCGAGCATTTCAGCAAGCGTGAATAGAGGAAGCTCTTCTGAAAACATTTTAACAAAGTCGACAACCGGGCCCTTTCTTTCCATTTCGTCCAGTAATGAATCGATCTTCACACCCACTCTGTCCCGAATCTCCGCAACATACGCAGGGAAAAAGAAATTGCTTTGTTGCATGCGCATTTCCCGATGCAATGGTTCGTCCAAATTGATCAAAGAATTAAAGGCAGCCGGCATTAGCTTTCCGAGGCGCCAATTTTTTTTCTCAGGAACAGCCATATTGATGCTGCCACGCTGAGATGAAAAAACACTGTGGGCTAGCTCGACCTTTTTTATGTCATCGTAGCGGCTCACCGACCAGATGCCCGAGGCGCCCTTATCACCTGGTGACCACATCACCGGCGCTTCCTTGCGCATTTTCTTGAATAGGTCAAAGGGTTGGCCTTTTGTCCATGCTGCAGGGTCGCCAAACTTAAACCCGTCAAAGGTCGGATAGGCAGCGTCATAAATGGGGAGCTGTTGTCCCGAATCAACCAGGATATCGTCGCTGATGAGTTTCAAATTTTCTCTCCTACTATTATTCGTTTAATTTTGTTTTCGTTGATCTTCTATTTTGGTGGTCAAAGACCCAATACCCGTTTTGCAATAATGTTCTTTTGTATCTCGTTCGATCCGCCGTAAATTGACTGAGCTCTAGTGGCAAAATAATGTTTCGTCGCTATAGCGCCTTCTAGGCCTGGTCCATCTTCCTCGAACAATCCAATTGATGGGTATGCGCGACATATCATGCTGAGTTCTGTGATGTCCTGGGCTATTTCAGTTGCCAAAATTTTAAGTATCGATGCTTCATCACCTGGGGTTTCACCGTCGCTGATTATTGACAACACGCGCAGAACTGTTAGATCCAGAGCGTCTAGCCGAATTTCGAGATCACTAAATGTAGACCAAAATGATTTGTCGGATGCCAGTGTCGCATTACTTTTTGCGTAGTCGCTGATAGCGGCCATCTGCATTCGTTTACCGGCGACATGGGCATAGGAGGTTCGCTCGTTGCCTAGCAGGTAATTAGCATAACTCCAGCCTTCGCCTTCATTACCAATTCGATTGCTAATCGGTACCCGCACATTATCAAAGGTCACTCGGTTGAGTGACTGTGAGCCGTCAATCAATGTAATGGGATGGACCTCGATACCTGGTGAGTCGATTGGCGCGCACAAAAAGGTGATGCCCTGCTGTTTTACATCGTCATTGCTGGTTCTCACCAGAGCAAAAATCCAATCGGCATGCTGTGCAAGGCTGGTCCAAATTTTCTCTCCACTGACGACATAGACATCACCGTCACGATCGGCACGGCACTGTAGAGAGGCAAGGTCAGACCCTGAGCCAGGTTCCGAATAACCTTGAGCCCAAAAAGTCGTGCTTTCCTTTATCCCTGGCAGCCACCGCGCTTTCTGTTCATCAGTACCAAAGGCACAAATGACTGGGCCCACATAAATTACGCCCATTGGCACAGGACTGATCGCACCGGCCAGTTCTAGTTCCTGATCGAATACGTATTTTTGATTCGCCGTCCACCCAGGTCCGCCATACTCAACGGGCCAATTCACACATAGCCACCCCTTGGATGCGAGCGCGCGCTCGGATCTCTGGTAGTCGCTTTTGCTGAGTTCTATGCCACTTGCAGCCTTTATGATGAGGTCGTCGGGATATTCATCAGTGAAAAATTTTCGGACTTCCAGCCTGAATAATTCATCTTCTGCATCAAAACTCATATCCATAAAATTCATTCCCTTGCTCGGGTGTACGTCGATTGTGCCCGCAGTGGTCACTAATTAGCTGTGCAATAAGGGGTTTGGGTTACCCGATATGTTTCAGCTAGCCATGATGAGTTGTTCAAGTTTTACCTGGTCAGCGGCAAACTGACGAATGCCATCGGCCAACTTTTCCGTCGCCATCGCATCATCGTTGTGGCCCAGTCGAAATGCGGACTCATTAAGCACCTGTTTGTCATCTTCAGACTGCACGCCGTCAGTATGCAGGACTTTGCTCAGATCACCTTCATCAGAAGCCAGAGATTCGAGCAGTGCGGGACTGATGGTCAGGCGATCACAGCCTGCCAACTGCTCGATTTCTCCGGTATTTCTGAAGCTGGCACCCATCACCACGGTGTCATAATTATTGGTTTTGTAATAGCGATAGATGCGCTTTACTGACTGCACACCCGGATCATCTGCAGCGCTGTATTCTTGGCCGGATTTCGCCTTATGCCAGTCAAGTATCCGACCGACAAAAGGCGAGATAAGAAAAACGCCAGCATCCGCGCAGGCACGCGCCTGAGCAAAACCAAACAGCAGAGTCAGATTGCACTGAATAGACTCCTGTTCTAACTGGCGCGCCGCCTCAATGCCTTCCCAGGTGCTGGCGATTTTAATCAGGACCCGGTCACGCGCAATGCCTCTTTCGTCATACATGGCAATCAGATGGCGGGCTCTTGCGATTGTCGCGGCAGTATCAAATGACAGGCGGGCGTCCACTTCAGATGACACGCGACCTGGAATCATCTGCAGAATTCCCGTACCGATCTCGACGGCGAGCCGATCACAACTTTGCGCCAGAATCACTTCACTCGAATCTGTCTGTACTGCTGCCCATTGTCGGACTTCATCAAATAGGTCCTTGTACGCGGGTAGCTGCACGGCTTTAAGCAGCAACGAAGGATTAGTTGTCGCATCCTTTGGTTTGTATCTGGCAATAGCTTCTACATCGCCGGTGTCTGCAACGACATCGGTCATCTGTTTAAGTTGGTCTAATTTGTTCATGGCATTGTGCGCAGTTTACTTGGCTTGCGACTAAAGCACCTGTGGTTGTTTTGGTCAACTAGGAAGCTCTACTTGAGAGCTCTACTTGAGAGCTCCACCAAACAGGCTAGCTAAACAGATCGACCTGACGCCGTTCTGTGATTTGATTTCCGATAAACAGGGGTTAATTGACTTTGTCCTCGTTGCTGCGAAGGGCCAGAATTTAACAAAGGTCAAAATTTACCACTGCCTATGTCTGCCTTTTGGTGACCTAGTGGTTGATAGCGGCCGGTAGCGATTGTACAGAACCGTCTGAGTAACGAACGATGCCGTCTTCATCGACAGTACCAAAGTTAAGCTCGCCGGCAGTCAGTTGACCTGCTGGTACTTGAACCGCTGTGCCTGCCAGTTCAGTAAAGCCAATATCCAAGGTGAAAGTGCCTGTTGCTGCCGCTGTTGTTGCGTTTCTTTCTATATTCAGGGTCGTGAGTCCGAGATCAAGACCTTCTCCTTCATCGGTGAAAGTAGCATTGACGCTGCCGATAAAGGCTTTGGTCAACGAAAGTCCGCTGGTAGCGTCTATGGTTTCTTCTGTTTTAGATACGGTGATTAAGTCTGTCCCTTGCATCCTGAACAAGATGGTATTCTGATTAGCGGTTTGGAGTGCCTGCTGTGCGCTTGTATTGGCTGAAAATGCAGGAGAGGCAAGAAAAATCCATCCTATGCATCACGGAAAAAAGCAAATGTTCCAGCGCCCACAGGGCAGTCATCAGATGCTGACGCAGGATTGTCATAGTCACAAACTGTGGTTGCGCCAGTACCATCGATAGTGGTGGTCAGTGGAGCAACAATACCCGCAGTCACCTCTGCGCCGTTGAAGGTTGCAGTGTAGCTACCATCAGGTCGGGTTGTAACGGTAGCCGTGAGCGCAAGAGCGACACCGGAGGCATTTGTACTGTGATTGTTGCACCATCGATGATGCCTTTGACAGCGCTGCCCGCGACACCATTACCTGGCGCTGGTGGTGCGACGGGAACCGGATCAGTAATGACGACGCCGATACTCGAATTTGAATCACTGTCACCGCAGCTGACGATCAGCAGAATAGATGACGATAGTGCAATTGTTTGAATAGTTGACTTCATAGGTAAGATTCCATCGCCATGGTATTTAGTTATTTAGTTATTTCAGAGACCAATTGAAGCGTCTCTGGCCATACTTTTTGTCAAGGTAGCTTGCCCCAGCAAGCGAGATAGGTTTAATAGTTGATCTAAATTTATTAGCGATGGACGGTAAGTGGCTGGAGAAGGAGCGCTTTTTTTGGCCAGATAAACAAGGTGAAGTGGTGACTCTTAACGGCGAGCAACTGAACTGGCTGGTGGATGGTTACGCCATTCGCCGGCTCCACCCACATCAAAAAATATCCTCGCTACCCTTGCTCTAAGTGCTGCTATTGTCGCACAGTATTGTTATACAATGCGGCATTAAATAATCGTTAGATACACTTGCAGTCGAGCTTGAAGCGTTCAAAAAAATCATTACTTCACAAGATCAAACGATTACCTCGCAAGACCAAGCCATCGAAGAGATCCGGGCGGATCGAGACAATATCATCGAACAACTTAGACTTGCGCTGAAGCGCGAGTTTGGTCGTTCTTGTGAAGCCTCGCCAGGCCAGCAAGACTTGTTTAAAGAAGCTGAGACCGAGGCAGACTCTGATGAAGATGCAGGGGCTGAGCCTGAAGTCTTTGCCGTTCACCTACCTGCTACACCATCATCCGTGACACCTAACGAGCCTGGCCGCAAACCAATGCCAGCACATCTCCCGCGCGTCGACGTGATTGTTGAACTAGCAGACGATGAGGCGCGTTGCGTTGAAGACGGCAGCACCCTTAAGGTCATCGGTGAAGAGATCACAGAACAGCTGGATATCATCCCGGCCCAGATCCGCCTCGACGCATTGACCGTGGATGTGTTGCATGCCGATGAGACCACGGTTCAAGTGACCAAAGAACCGGACCGGCGAGCGGATCAAACGTCTTATATGTGTGTGCAAACCACCAGTTCATGTCGATGGGCCGTCGTTGACTCACCCATCAAAGACTCCGCTGATTTTTCTTTTGTTGCTTACAAAAATCAACGACTTTCAGTCGCCAAACTGGTTACATTAGATGTCTTGAATCGCTTGAAGAGTGAACGATGGAACACCTATCCGCGGCTGAACTGTCACGTGACATTAAGAGTAGAAAAGTCAGTTGTATGGAACTCATGCAGCATACGCTCGACCGGATCTCGAGACTGAATCCTGGGGTGAATGCGATTGTTAATCTGGCGCAAGCAGAGCCATTGCTTGCTGAAGCAAAGGCAGCGGATGAAGCCTTAGGCAAAGGGGAGTATCGCGGCTGGATGCATGGCTTTCCGCATGCGGTGAAAGATCTGGCAAATGTGCGTGGATTCGTCACAAGTTTTGGCTCGCCACTTTGCAAAAACAACGTTGCGGTGCAGGACGATCTCGCTGTGCAACGTATCAGACAGCAGGGTGCCATTTTTATTGGTAAGACGAATGTGCCGGAGTTTGGTTTAGGTTCACAATCTTATAATTCGGTATACGGGGCGACAGGTAATGCTTTCAATCCAACTTTAACCGCCGGTGGTAGCAGTGGTGGGGCCGCTACTGCTTTAGCACTAGGATTATTGCCGGTGGCTGACGGTAGCGACATGATGGGTTCGCTGCGTAACCCGGCAGGTTTCAATAACGTGATTGGCTTTAGGCCGGGTTTGGGTAGGGTGCCCGCGCAAAGCCCGGAATTATTTTTTGATCAATTGGCCACTGCTGGCCCAATGGGTCGCACGGTAGGTGATGTCAGTTTGTTATTTGCGACCCTTGCTGGGTTCAATAGCAGTGTGCCCTTGAGTACTCAGGCGGCGCTCTCACCATTGACGGTAAAACGACCTGCAGATGCGGCAGAATTTAAGGTGGGTTGGTTAGCAGATTATGATGGCTATCTGCTGATGGAAGAGGGCGTTTTAGATTTGTGCGCGCAGAACCTGCAGCGGCTTGATGCTTCGGGTATGAATATAGAGTCGATAGCTCTCGATTTTCCCATGGCCGCACTTTGGCAAAGTTGGCTTTCCCTCCGGCATTGGAAAAACACCAACTTCTATGGTCCTAGATATGACGATCAACAACAACGTGAACAACTG
The DNA here is from genome assembly GCA_051278195.1 of Candidatus Azotimanducaceae bacterium. Taxonomy (GTDB): domain Bacteria; phylum Pseudomonadota; class Gammaproteobacteria; order Pseudomonadales; family Azotimanducaceae; genus JAHRVQ01. The sequence goes on along the minus strand of JBNMQM010000019.1, from coordinate 28,171 downwards.
AAGCCAGAAATGATCTGGGAAATAGAGCAAGGCATCGACATGAGCGCCGCTGAACTTTACAAAGCCTGCAGTGTGCGATCAGACTGGTATCGGCTAATCGACAAAACTTTTCAAGATTGGGACATTCTGGCTTTGCCGTCAGCGCAAGTATTTCCGTTTCCCATTGAACAGCATTGGCCTGACAATATTGCGGGTCAATCGATGGATACCTATCATCGCTGGATGGAAGTTGTGATTGGTGGCAGTCTCAGCGGTTGCCCGGTTATCTCGCTACCAGCCGGGTTTGATCGTCAGGGCCGCGCAATGGGCATCCAGTTTATGGCGCCAATGGGTGAAGAGGAAAAATTGCTACAATTTGCGCTTCGCTATGAAGAAATCAACCCATGGGTGCAACACTATCGAGTGTGACTAATACCGACATCATCACTCTTGCGCCGAAAAGAACGTTCGGCTCGAGGCGGGCGAATGCCAGCTTGACCCAGCTTTTGGCGGCGAAAAACGCGACCTTCGCGCTAGCAGTCGGATTTTCTTGAAACGATGTACTATTGGTTGCGCCTTTAAGTTATGGCCAGCGGAGAGTATGGGTACCATAGCGATTACAAAGCTGCAGCCAAAAACCAATCGCAGCTGTTTACCCGCCCGCCAATCGACTGGCATGTTGACGTGCGTCGAAAGAATTGTGACGGGTTATAGATACAACACATAGAGAATTTAAGGCTTGAGGGTAGCGAATTTAACGTGCATTTTCCGAAGATTGTCACAGATACCACAGGCTTCCGGAATAGAACGTCGAGCGTCCTATGGCACAAACTTAGCAGTGCTCTAGCGATGTACTAACGATGCGATCGCATTCAAGAACTGCACCCGCCCAAATGGCTTGCTGATGCTGAGGTCCGTCTCGGCGATCACTTCCGTCGCAGCATACCCGGTCATAAACAAGACCAGGCAAGCGGGATGGGCCTGGCGTAACTCACGCACCAACTCGGGACCTCGCTTGGGGCCTTCCAGTAGGACATCGCTGACGATCAGGTCGATCGAGCCAAGTTCCGTTTGTACGGAGTTCAGATCTGACTCGCCACTGGCCGTTAGTACTGAGTATCCTAATTCGTCCAGATACCGGGTGATCAATCGGCACAGCGGCTGGTTGTCTTCCAGAACCAGAGCACGACCGCGTTCGATGCGCGGCGTGGCTAGCACTTTTTCTTGTTCAGTTTCGAGAATTTTGGTGTCATCAGATCTTGGAAAATACAACGAGATCGTTGTCCCGGCTCCGGGCTGGCTTTCGATACCGACCATTCCGCCGGATTGCTTGACGAATCCGAACACCATGGACAATCCGAGGCCAGTGCCCTTGCCGAACTTCTTTGTCGTGAAGAAGGGGTCAAACGCCTGGTTAACGACCTCGTCGCTCATGCCAGAGCCGGTATCAGAGACGCGCAAGCAGACATAGTCCCCAGAGGTATTCCCGCCCAATACGCGGGGATGGCTGGTCTTGGTCACAAGTTCGTTGGACAGCCGATATTCTAGTGTGCCACCCACAGGCATGGCGTCCTTTGCGTTGATGGTCAAGTTGAGAACTGCATTCTCAAACTGCGTTGGGTCCAGAAGGCAGGGCCATGTATTTGCGCCGCTAGTGATACGCACTACCGTGTTTTCTCCGACGCTCGTGTTTATGAGATCTTCGATGCCTGTGAGTCGATCGGCGAGGTTAAGCACGAGCGGCGAGAGTGTTTGGCGCCGGGAAAACGCTAGCAATTGACGGGTCAGACTAGCACCACTTTCGGCTGCGTTTAAAACTTGATCAGCGAATGCGTGTTGCTCCGAGCCAGGCTCGAGTCCCTCACGGAGGAGTTCGATGTTGCCCATGATAATACCGAGCAGGTTGTTGAAGTCGTGCGCCACGCCACCCGTAAGTTGTCCCAAGGATTCAATCTTCTGGGCCTGGCGCAGTTGTTCCTCAGTCTGCAGAATCTCGGTGATGTTCTGGGCAGACATTAGAACTCGCAACTCGCCAGCGACTTTGAGTAATCGCGCATCGACGATAAGTTTGAGTGGCTGTCCGTCCTTTGTGTAGGACGTTGCGCGGTAGCCGTTCAACTCGCCGTGCTGATCCAATTCGTTGATCAACCTTTGCCGGTTCTCGGGTAAACCCCAGATACCCAATTCAAGCGCTGTGCGACCAATCACTTCATCGCGTTCGTAACCCAGCGTTTTGAGCCAAGCGTCATTGGCGTCCAGAATGGTCCCTTCCTTGGGTTTGGAGACGGTCAGCAGGTTGCTAGACGCACTATAGATCTGAGTCAGCAGTTCATTACTGGTGGCAAGATCAGTCAAAGTCTGGTGTTGGTTGGTGACATCGCGAGTGTTGACCAACAGTCCTACCTCGCTGCCGATTTTCCACCGCCGCGCAACGGCCTGACAGTGTCGATGGGTGCCGTCCATGTGGCGAAAGCGAAAGTTCAAAACTTCTGCGCTCTCTTTGCCAGCCAGGATGCCGTCAATTGTGTCGCTTACATTGGCGCTGTCGTCCTCGTGGATATAGCTGAGCACATGCGAATCTTCAAGGTCCTCGGGTCGATGCCCTAGCACAGTTCTAATTGACGGCGAGTTGTAGACAAAACGACCGTCGGCCGCCATCACGGTAATCACATCCAGTACATGCTCGACCAGATGTTGAAAGAAACCTTGGTCCGCTTGCTTAGTCATCGCGAATTTGCCCGCTCTCCACATAAAACCCGTGCCGCAACGATAGACTCTCGCTAACGGAGGATGGTGAATTCAACCCGCATTTTCTTCGTTACAACGAAACCACACGTGTGCGGGAACTATTTGGATGGAAATTATTATGCAACGGCTTTCCTTATTCAATGGTTAATGTCAGTAGAATGCTTGTTCGAGCGGCTGACAGGCGGTCGGGTTGATAGGCGCCTAGCTGCTCTATAACATCTAAGACCAATTTCATGAAATCATGCTTATGAGTGAACAACCGGTAGAAATCATCGAATACACTGACCCGCTATGTTCTATTGCTTGGGGCACGGAACCGTTCAAGCGAAAACTTCAATGGCGATTTGGCGAAAAGTTAAGCTGGCGGCCTGTTATGGCTGGTTTGTGTAAGGACAATTCGACGGTCAAGATGTTTCAACCCTGGGATGGATTTACAGCAGGTCAGCAATATCTGAAAGTATGGAAGAGAGTCACCGATATCACGGGTATGCCTTATCCCGAAGACCTTCGTTATATGGCCGTTACGACAGATCCGCCCTGCTTGCTCGTGAAGGCGGCAGAACTTCAGGGTTCTGACATGGCCGACAAGGTGCTGCGGCGCTTCCGCGAATCGGTATTTTTCTATGGCACGCCCGTGGACTCTGTGGACCAAGCGGCGATAGCCCTTGAAGGGATTCCTGGGCTGGATATTAAACGCATGTTGAATGACGCCAAAAGTGACGAGGTCATTGCGGCTTATCTGACAGACTGGGAAGAAACCAGACAGCCTAACGATTATGTCAGGGAGCTTAACGAGACGGAAACAGATCACCTCAAAGGTGGCATGATGTTCTCAGAAGGATACGAACGATACAATCTGCCCACTTTCATATTCAAAGGGCCTGCCGGTGAGCGAACGGTCCCTGGGTATCGGCCTTATGCAGAATATGAAGAAGCCCTGGAAGCGGTGTCGCCAGGCATTACAAAGCAAGCGCAGGATGCACCGACCCCGGAGCAGGCCATTGCAAAGTGGTCCACCATGACATCCAAAGAGATTGAAGTTGTCTGCGGCAGCGCTTCAAAAGATCCCTCCAATGCGAAGCGTTTTGAGGGTGGTGGTGCGCATGTCTGGCTCAATGACTCTGAAGCGAGTTATTGGGAATCGCGTCAGTAGCCTTTGTTGCTTTGAGCAGTAGTTGGGGAGTGGCTGTGTAGAGCAAAGTGCCGGATTGAGAATGCCTTGAATGGGTGAGGCGCTCCTTAGCTTTGACTCGTTTTTTTAACCATTGCTTCAACCATTGCTTCAACCATTGCTTCAACTACAGCTCGTTTGTTTCAGACTTACTGTTCTGGTCAAAATTTATTTATCACGAAGTTCAGCGCTGTAAAGATCCACGACGCATACATCACACATACCATGGCTGAATTGATGATAATTCATCTGCTCAGACGCATATTGCTCGATGGGTTGCCAATGGTCTTTATGTTTGATCTTTTTGCAGCTCGAACAAATTTTGACGAATCCGCTTAAAGTTTTTGTTAGTGCATTCTCTAGGTGGTGTTGAGTTTCAATCAGTTCAGTGATGTCGAGGCTCGTAATCAGAATTTGTGAGACTTCGCCTGCCGGATTAAAGATCGGCACGTAGGTACTGCGAGCCCATCGTCGTCCATCGGGCCTGTCGTACTCATTTTCGAAGAACTAGGGGTTTTTGGCTAGCACAAGACTTTCACAGCGAACTAGGAGTCGCTTGCGAAACGCTATCCGATATTCCGCGATGTTCTCAAAATCGCCTATTTCGCCTCCTTCAAACTTGTCACTCTGTAGATCGTAGAATTTTTCAGCACTTGGATTAAAGAATCGCCAGAAGAACCGGTTGCCCGGCCGAACATCAACGATAAAAATAGGCGCACCGATGGAATTGATGACAAACTTCAATTCTTGTTGGGGCTCGATGATTTCGTTGATATCGAAGCTCATCACCATAACTTTTTCTACCTCTGCACTGGCATCCATGATGGGAATGTAGGCTCTGCGGTTCCAATGCAAGCTGCCGTCGCGACGCTGTTGCTGAGCCTCGCTGAACCTAGGTTCTTTCCCCTCGATGCAGCGCCTTAAGTGGAGGATGGTTTTTTGCCGCCGCGCGACTTTTTCTGCATTCATGCCTTCAAAGTCAGTCAAAACCATGCCTTCGACTCTGTGGTTTTCTGCAGGAAACTGCGATTTTGCGGCTGAGTTCGCAGCGCATATGACTAAGCTATCATCGGATAAAATATCAATGACGATGGAGGGTGCAGCAATGAAATGAATGTTCAGTTCAGCGGATAACGCCATGCTAGGGCAATGTCCTGATATCGGCGGCCTAATTCACTTCCAGTATAGCAGAAGCACTTAATAGACGCGTTTTTGCCGTCGATTTACTCTGGCATCATTTTCTTTCTTTTTGCTTTTAGCGCTTATTGACAGAAGTGACGAGAGTATCCAGCATTCCAGCAAACTGTCGTTTCATAACCCCAGAGAGGACCGGCGTCAGTACTCGGATAAAGCCCCGTAGTTGCATGGCTATATTCCATGTTAGCCGGCTGCGGCCATCCGCTAGCGCGTCCACTTGATAGTCTTCAACAAGCGCTGAAACTAGTTTCATTTCGCCCTGCTCGAACCGAAAGCACATCCGTTGGTCTTGTTCCCAGAGCAAGAAGTATTCCTGGATCTTACCTTGCCCAGAAACATCTACCGTTCTGGTTGTGCCGCGTTCATAGGGTTGTTCTGTTTCCCAGACCACTGACTTAATTGTTGCCCACTCCCAAGCATTGGGGTCTTCAAATAATTTGAACAACGCGGCTGGTGTAATATTGAGATCTGCACTCAACGAAATTTTGATGGGTGCTGAATCAAGAAAATCCAGCTCTACTTTTTCATATTCGATCATGGTGAGTTTCCGGCTAGGTACGAATTGCAGTATGAAACAAGGCTATCAGCGCTATGCACCGACCCAGCCAGAGTGAAAGCCGTATGGCACTCTATGAGGGATTAGGATTCGAGCGACTGGGTCACCATCGAATTTTTTCGCGTCGATGATAATGCATTCGCTCTGATTGACGTTCTCGTCCTGTATGAAGCAAATAACATAACCGTCGTCCTCATCTGATGAACCAACTTTTGGCGCAAATACAGCTTCGCCAACATAGCGTCCTTCACCAAAATGGTGATGTTGTGTTTCACCTGTTTCTCGGTCGAATTTCATCACGGCCTTGAATGTGATGTCGCGGGTCTGGTCGAATTCTACAGAGTACGTATAGCGTGTTTTCGTCCCTGAATAATTTTCGTTGATGCGAGAAAAGTCTGAGAAGTATGCATGCAGGGGACCTTCAGTGATGTCGCCGGTTTTTACATTGATGCGCCATTCATACAATTGGCCCAACAAGTCGGTGGGGTCGTCGGTATCTACCTCTGCTGCACCAATGATGTCTGATGATTTTGAACGACACCCTTGAACCACAACCACATCGCCTTCTTCCCAGGCGTTTGCGGTGTGGATCACGACACCTACATCAACAGTAAACCACTTAACATCTTCGTCAGATCCATGACGGGGCATGATGCCAATACGTGAGCCGTGCGCCGCTTCAAATGCAAGCGGTGACCTACCTTCCATCGCCGCTTCAATATCAAAGGTTAGCGGGAAATCGAGGAATATTGAATAATTTCTCGAGCACGCAAAGTCGTGCATCATAATACCTTTGGGAATCGTGATTGGCGTTGAGTGAATCAGCGCACCTTCCTTGTTAATGACGGAATAAGTGACAAAAGGTGGGAAGGGGCCGTAGCCAAAAGTCATCATTTCCCCGGTGCTTGGATCAACCTTCGGATGAGCTGTAAAAGCGTGCGTTAGCTTACCGTCAAAATTAGTCGTGCCGACAGTCGCTAGATCCGGCAGACTCAGAATATGGGGGTCAGAGCCTTCATGTAGTGCGTAAAGTGTCCCGTTGTGATTGACGAACGCAGTGTTGCCAGGGTTCTTGCCCGCTGGCGCACCTTCTGGCATGACGGTAGGGCCACCATCCATCATGCCGTTGAGACCTCGCCAGAGCCAACGGTCTTCCTTACGCTCCCACTGAAGTCCTTCTGTATCAATAAAACGATTGCGATAGGTCACCGCGCCATCCTCAAATTGCACTGCGTGCACCATGCCGTCGCCGTCGAACCAGTGGTATTTTTCAACATTTGAAACATAGACGGGGTTTGGCCCGATGCGCAGATAGTGACCCTTTAGATTGACTGGGATTTCACCAATGACCTGCAGGTCTGTGGCTATGTGCTCTTCTTGCACGGGCCCATAATTGCCTTCAAGAAAATAATTACCTTCGAATGTGACTTCGGGTGCAGGGTTTGTTTTTTGCTGAATTGTCATTTTATTTCCGCTCCATTTCTCTATATTTCGGTTGCTGTTTCCGCTCTGGCAAGCCGCGCACGATAGTCGGTTATTTGAGCTTAGCCTGCTTTTGGTGCTCTGACAGTGTCTGAATCTGGAATCGCTATTGCGTCTGATCTTATCCCAAAGGTGACAAACGAACCGTTTTGTTTTTCCCTATAACGGGAAGCTCGTTTGTATCGCTCGCAAATAAGCCGATAACCAGTCTGATTAAGTGTTTCCCAGCAGATATCCTGCAACAATCGAAGCAATACAAAACAGTCCGCGCGTAAGGGCATCATGATTCAACTATTTTCGGCTTTGGCCAAAGGCGGTACCTATGACAGAGGTTGATCTTCAATATTCGTCCCGCGTGCTAATCGCCGGTGCCACAGGTTATCTCGGAAAATTCGTCGCTCAGGAATTTAAACGACGTGGCTACTGGGTTCGAGTGCTCACACGAAGCGTTGAGCGCTTGGAGGAGCGAGGGCCGTTTACTGCGCCTGCGATTAGCCGCGATGATGTCGACGATGTTTTTTTGGGGGAGGTGACGAAACCAGAAACCCTTGAAGGTCTAATGGACGGGATTGATATCGTCTATTCCAGTGTTGGGATATCTCGCCAACGCGACGGCCTCACTTTCGAGCAGGTCGATTATCAGGGGAATCGCAATTTGATTGATTTATCTGAGCGCGCTGATGTGAAAAAGTTCGTCTACGTTTCTATGCAAGGTGCGGAGAATATCCTTAACCTTGCAATCACTGATACCCATGAACGTGTGGTCAAGGACTTGCAAGAAAGTTCAGTTGACTACGCCATTGTTAGGCCCTGTGGTTTCTTCTCTGATATGGGTATGACGCTCGATATGGCAAAAAAGGGGCGAGTCTATCTGGTCGGAACAGGCAACAATAAGATGAGTCCAATTCACGGTGCAGATGTTGCCATTGTCTGCGCAGATGCAGCGGCAGGTGATGTTCTCGAGGTGGAAGCGGGTGGGCCCGACATCATGACCCAGCGTGAATCCGCTGAGATGGCTTTTGAGCTGCTCGGTAAGCCGGTCAAGATTACTATCATCCCAATCTGGTTGGCGAGGTTACTGGTTAAATTTGTCTATTTGCTGTCTACGCAGTTTGGCGATTTGGCAGATTTTATCGTGACCGCGGGCGAAATCGACGGCGTTGGTCCGCCACTTGGGAAGCGAGATTTAAAAACCTATTTTGAAAACCTAATCGCTAATAGGAAGGATCCCTAGGGTTTGGCCGTGTCCTCGATATTTAAATCTATTGAGATGTTTTACAATCGGAGCAATCGACAGGAGCGCATGTGCCGCGTTTCGGCAGTCTGGAAAAGCGTCTACCAAAGTATCAGAAGCCCACAGTAAGCTACTTGCGGGCTCATTACTCACCATGAAAGGGGCTACCTCATTGATCAAGAAAATACTTTTTGTCATCGCCAGCATCGTAGTGTTAATCGCCGGTTCTGCCATTTATCTCAACAACTACCTCTCCGTTGACCCAAAACCAGACAACATTGCCAATACAGCGACAGCCAGAACGATCGGTACGGGCCCCATCATTGGATTTAGCGATCAGCGAGTCGATGCCTGGCTTGGTATGCCATACGCCCAACCACCTATCGGGACGCTGAGGTGGCGCGCGCCACTACCTGCGAAAAAATGGTCAGAAGCCTTCAACGCATTGTCCTTCGGCAGTGCTTGCCCGCAAGCTGAAAAAGGTAGTGAAGACTGCCTGTTCATAAACGTTTGGTCACCCGAGAATAGCAAATCACTACCTGTCATGTTCTGGATCCACGGCGGAGGAAATAGTATTGGCGAGGCAGCAACTTCCATCTACGATGGCGCGAGGCTCGCACGAGAAAATAACGTGGTCCTGGTGAGTATCAATTATCGGCTAGGTCCACTTGGCTGGTTCCGTCATCCGGCACTTCGAACGAACGAAACGACAGAAGCAGACAACTCCGGTAACTACGGCACGTTAGACATTGTTCTGGCATTGCAGTGGGTGCGTGAAAATATTGAGCAATTTGGTGGCGACGCGACGAACGTCACAGTGTTCGGAGAGTCAGCCGGAGCCTTTGACACCCTTTCAATGATGGCCTCGCCGTTGGCTGCTGGCCTGTTTCATAAGGCCATCTCCCAAAGCGGCGGGTTGAATTTAAACACGATCGCCGCTGCTGAAAACTATGTCGATGATGACGCGCCAGGACACGCATTGAGTAGTCAGGAAACCGTCAATCAACTGCTCATTAAGCTGGGCAAAGCCTCCAATAGAGCTGACGCAAAAGCGATGCAGATCAATATGCAGCCTACTGAAATTAGTCGTTTGCTTTACGGCGCATCGCCATTCGAGCTTATTGCTCTTTACGGTAATGGAATGGGTGGCATGTTGGGCAACCCAGATCTTTTTGCAGATGGTTATGTCTTGCCAAAAGGATTGTCTACTAGGGAAATTTTTTCCGATACTAAGAACTACAACCCAGTGCCTATTATTCTTGGCACCAATCGTGACGAAGTAAAATTATTTATGGCTTTTACTCATCCTGGTGTCGACAGAATTGGCGCGCTACCTTCTGGCTTCAACGATCTTGCCGGATATAACAGAGACAGTCGTTATGGTACGCAAGGATGGAAGATAGCGGCTGTAGATCAGCTAGCCGACGACCTGATGAGCGCGCAAGGCGGTGACGTTTACGCCTACAGGTTTGACGTTGACGACTGGCGTGATCTTGGCATTATCTCTTTAGAAGACTTGTTTGGTGCCGCGCATGCGTTGGAATTGCCTTTTGTATTCGGCAATTTTCCTAAACCGTTAAGAGTCCTCTTTCCTGACTATAACCAGGAAAAGTTTGACACCGTGTCCGCATCAATGCGGTCCTATTGGGCTAACTTCGCTTACACCGGAAACCCAGGAAGCGGTCAGTCCAACGATTTAAAAACGTGGATCGGATGGGACAGTTCGGACGAGGTCACGCCACGTATCCTGATTATCGATACTGACGAAATTAGTATGCAAGCCGACAAGCTCTCTATGGAAAGCTTGAAGCAGCAGTTTCTTGCTGAAGACTTTTCAAACAATCAAGACGGTGCCTGCGACATGTACGAAAGGCTGTTCCGCGGCGAAGCATATTCTCAATCTGAGTATGAAAATATGGGTTGTACTTCAACTAAAATGACGAATTGAGCACCAACTTACAGAAGCCGAGGGTCTCATCGTTTATGAGGCCCTAATACTAGTGTCCCCATTCGCCATTACCCGGTGTGCGGCTTCTATGAGTTCAGCTTGTCGCAACCTCAACAGCGCGCTGTCCCGAATTGGCTTCGGTCACAATTGCGCTTTCCCCGTCAAGAAAGGATCGACAAAGCTCTCAATCTTCCTACCAGAGCCTCAAGTTGACCCGCTTTCGTCTTAAAGTTTGTTGGCTACTGATCGCCAATAATTTTTTGACCAAATCTGCAGCCGATCCGGTGGACTTTAGAATCTGGTTTTGCCGTTCAACGATATCTTTAGGTAATCCATGAGTATGTGATTGATCTAAAGCCAGTTACGCAAAGCCCATAATAGCCTGCAGAGAATTATTGAAATCATGAGCTATGTCACCCGCCATGACGCTAATAATTTTTTTCTGGCTTCTTGATGGATAACGTCGCGAACATCTAGGGTAAAACCGACGATGCCCTGGGCGAGGCCACCTTTGTATCGAGGAAATGAAACATAGTTTTCACCCCAGAAAGTCGAGCCATCCTTGCGCAATCGAAGTACGCGAATCGAAATGGTGCCCATAGACGGCTTGCAGCTCTTGAATTGTTGGTCTTATGCCAAGGTCTTTACTCTAGGAAAATTTCCTGTTCAGCAGATACCCCCCGATCTCGGGGATTGATGGTATTAACCCAATTGTTGATGATCACGTGAAGTTACCACTTCAAGGAGCACACAATGACGAAGAATAATCGCCAAAGAGACTGCCGCTTTATGCAACGTTTTTCACGTCGGGCGCCAGTAGGCTTGCTGTTGGTGATTCTGTGCCATCTTTCTTCCGTCGCACATGCCACGCCAATAGCGGTAGATCTAGACAATAACGGCGATGCATTGCTGACGGTTGATGGCGTAACCAACCTTCAATGGCTCGATGTGACGGCAACGCAGGGCTTATCTTACGACCAAGTAGAGGCGGGTTTTGGTGATAGTTCAAAAATTCAACATGGGTTCAGATACGCGACGCGTCAGGAATTTGAGATGTTTTCTGCCAACGTGGGTCTTTCATTCACTAATGGTGGGAATTTTACGCAGAACAAAGTACCCGCTTCAGTGATCGTAAACCTACTTGGTTACACTGAAGAAGCCCTTCATCCTCAGGGTAGTACGTTTTTCTCATGGGGCCATATTGATAACGATAACCCCGTGTTTGATCCATTTTTTGTTTCCAGGGCATTCTTTTCCTTCACAGACCGTTTCAATACAGGTTCTTCTGGAACAGGTAATGGTCTGACGAAAGATAATCCCAACGCAAGCACCGGCAGCTTTCTGGTTCGCGCAACGCCGGTTTCAGTATCTGCTCCCGCTAGTTTTTTGCTGTTAGCTTTCGGGTTGTTTTGCACGATGTTGAAGACGGGGAATCGAACGAGCACTTAGCCGTTCGAATTTTTTGACGGCGCTTACGCTCACGGCAATTGCGAAAGCACTCTTTGTTCGTATTCACGAGTCCTCCGTGCTTGAAGTTCGCTGTCTCTTAGTTGTTCGACGACAATTAGATTGTTCAGAGAATCGTATTCGTAGCGCGTCTCATATTGGATTGTGCCACTCGACGTTACGATTGTGTTGGTTTGTGAAACGAGGAGGTCGCCCTCATAGATAAACTCTAGGGTGGGTTCGCCGCTGTTAAACACTATGTTGATGAAGCCAGTGTTTACTATTTTGATTGTTCTGCCTCGCGCATCAATTTCAATTTCTTGATTCGAATCGCAAAGATTGACTCCCGATGCAAAAGGAGGAAGCGGTGATAATCCAATAAAGCTTAGCGGGGCTATTGTTAATAGCGTAGGCCTGTAACAGTCTAACTCAGCATCTAGACGAGTGATTCGTTCAACTATGCCGTTAATGACGCCCTCAATTTCGTTGAGCGTGCCATCCGCTAGATAGGAGAATCGACTCGTGCTGTTGATGGTAAAAGCAGGCACTAGGCCACTTGGGGACACTGAGCCACTGAACGCTAGGCCGCTTAAACTTAGGCTAGGATCTATTGCACCTCGCACGATGTCTAAACTCTGTCTTAGTACAACCTCCGGGATTGTGAAAATGGTTGAAGCGAGTACAACTTCAGTCAGATAGGGGGACGCTCGGGAAAAAATTGGATAAACCCCTTCGAATATTTCCTCAAGCAAGTTGCCCACTGAATCATAACGCCGAGTTACCGTTGAAACGACTTCATCATTGATCTCCTTTTCTGTTATGACCAAGCGTTCTAGAGAATCGTATTCAAACCTTTCTACGGAATCTAACTCCTCGCCAATGAATTCTTGGATGCTAGTGATATTGCCAGCCGCGTTATAGGAGAGTCTTGATGTCGCGCCTTGGGATGCGACCTCGGTCAGTCTCCCAAGTTCGTCATAGGCAAATGTTGCGATGTAGTCGATCACACCATCTGCGTTGTTATCGGTCTGCTGGCTCACAACGAGACTCACTGTGACGCTCTGTCCTAAGCTGTCGAGCAGGTGGTTGGTCGCGTCTCTTGGTTCAACGTATTGGCCCCCAATCTGATTCACAATTCTTCGAAAATCGCCTGTGATAAAGCTCTCTGTCGAAACTGAAAATTCTAATGATTCAGAGCTGAGCTGTTCAGCAATTCCTGTCAAATCGATGCCGTTGTCTGGATTGCCATCTTGGTCGAGTGCTTGAAGAAACAACAAACGATTAACGAGTTCGTCCATCAGGCCTAGTAGCCTCGCTTCATCTAATGACGTTGCGCCAACAAGATCTAAAGGACTCACCGTCGTAGCGGCAGGAGCTGAGCCCAGTGCGACTGAGCCGATGCCAAAGCTCACCTGCTCGTTTTGAAGGTAAGCGAATTCTCCTTGATCGTTGGTAATACCACTCTGGGTTGGCGTTGAGAACGTCAAACCTGCCACCGGGCTATCTACGAAAACACCGGTGGCAGGCTGCGCAGGCGTATTCGCGGCTGATGAAGAAGAGCTTCCTCCTCCGCTGCAGCTAATGAGAAACGACAAAATTGGTAGCGCAATCAGGCTTTTCATGGCTTTGATTAAGTGTCGATAGTGAACGGGTGAGCATAGGTGAATTTTGGCCGAAAGTTGAGTCATTTTTGGCCGGAATATGGCCATTATCCCTTTGCTTTCTTTTCATACCACCACGAGGGCTATGTTATCCTCGACGTTTGTATTGACACCAAAAACGAGATTGTCAGCAGCAACATAGCTGCCTTCAGTCTGCAGCCATTTTTTGATATTTGCATAATAATGTAATGCCCACGGGTTAATAACAATGAAGCGAATTTTGATAGTGGCACTATTGTGTTGCCTTTTTGTTACGTCACGTTCGATCGCGGACGTCAGTGATGAAGACTTTGAACAACTGCGGGCGCAGCTTACGCAGATGTCTGCGCGGCTTGATCGACTCGCTGCCGAGAACGCAGAGCTGCGCAGCGCGCAAATCCAGTATCAGAACGAGAATGAGAAACAATTAGCCTCTTTAATTGTAGGTGTCGGAGCAAATCCTGAGGTGGGCGGAGCAATAGAACCGGCTGCCGCGGAGCAGCAGTGGTCGGATCGTGTCAAATTAGATGGTGACTTTCGGTATCGTTATGAACTGATTGAGGTCGAAGGCAGCTCGGAACGACGGCGCAACAGAATTCGAGCGCGTACCAACATTACAGCGAAGGTGGTCGACAATATCGAAGTGGGATTCGGGCTCGCAACCGGGGGTGACGATCCTGTTTCGACCAACCAAACTCTGGGTGGTGGAGGCTCGTCGAAGCAAGTGGCGTTAAACCTGGCTTATGTTGACTGGGAGGCGTTGGATGGGTTGCACTTGTACGCCGGAAAATTCAAGAACCCTCTGAAACGAGTGGGTGGCCAGCCGTTACTGTGGGATGGGGATTGGACGCCAGAGGGCATCGCGCTTAAGTACCAGCACAACGTGTTTTTCGTTAATGCATTCGGCGAGTTCTTGGAAAGCGATAGCAAAGATAACAACGATAGCTTTGCCTGGGGCGCGCAGTTTGGCGCTGTTGGCTCGGTTGGCGCTATGACAGTCACGGGTGGTGTTGCGTATTACGCTATCGAGGCAAAGGGCAAAAGCACATCTTTTGGTGATCAGAGTGATTCTGACGACTTTTATGGCAACACCGCGGTGGAGGCGAGTGGGTTCGCTTGTGGTACCAACGTCGGCACGAGATGTGAGTATCTCTATGACTATCTGCTGACAGAGGTTTTCGCCGAAGCGTCTTTTGAGTTTGGCGTTATGCCGGTTAAGGTATTTGCGGACTATGTGAATAACAGCGACGCGCCGGACGATAATACTGGCTGGACGCTCGGCGGGAAAATTGGCCACACGAAAGGCCGGGAGCAACTTGCCTTGACCTACTACTACACCGACAAAGGTGCTGATTCTATGCTAGGCCTGGTGACGGATTCAGATTTCGGTGGTGGCGGTACCAATAACAAAGGCCACTGGTTTCAAATCAATTACGGTGTCAGCAAAAGCTGGACGGTGGGTGCACAATACTTTTTCAATGATATTGATCTCAACACCAACGCTAAGCGTGACTTCGACCGTTTTATGATTGATATGCAGTGGAAATGGAAATAGCCAGCCACGGCGACCGTCTCTTTTCATCGGCATGGTCCTTATACAGAACCTTTGATAGTTAGATGAGCATTCTGTGAAAGTGGAATGTCACGCGCATCAATGCAGGCAAGCAGGTGCGGGCCAGTTAAACTGCTGCGGACTAGCTTGCAGCTAAGCGATATAACCAAACGTCGCTGACATTCAAACCTTCGGGGCCCGTGCTACCATATTTGGCTTCCCAATCTTCTGCAAATTTTTCAAACTCAGCCTGATCTGTCACTCGCATCGCCTGCACTCCGTACAACTTGCCGTCAATTTCGAGACGAGCCATAGGATTACTTTCTAAGTGTTCAGCCCATGTGGCGTAGTTGTCACCGGCATAGATGTACATCCAATCTTGCTTACCAATTATCCACAAATTGACTGAATAGGGTTCGTCGCCTTTTGTTTCTAACTGAATAATCTCAGCGCTTGCCACATCCACCCAGGAAGCTGGAGATTCAGTTGGCAGTCCTGTCAAAGCACCGCTAGAGAAGGGAATATTTTCTCGAGAACACGCTGAAAGCAAAACAACCAGAACAATCGTGGATAAAATTTTAAGCATATTGTCGCGTCACTGTAGGGATTGGCCTGATTCTGAGCTGTCCTTAGATAACAGTCTACCGAAAATTCATCAATCCACTCGCCCTAGCCCTAGCCCTAGCCCTAGCCCGACATGCACCGCCACATGAGTCATTGCGTCAACGAGCGGTTTCAGAATCAGCAATGCAATGGCAAAGCCCCTGGAAGTTGGACTCGTCATGATGGAGATTACCAACAGTATCGAAATGTGCATCGGAATCAGACGTATGTATGGTTGCATCATCATGGCCCCAGCTGTCACAACCTGGTATTCACGTCGATAAAAAAAGTGATACAGCAGCGAAAAAACGTGGCTTGCAAAGAACACCAGACATGCCGCTATGACGTCTGCTGAAAATGGCATAGGCAACCCTAAGGCGTCGTCCAGCAAGGCGAAGTAACCGAGAATAAATAGTCCAAAGTGGCAAATAAAGAATATGATCGTGATGGAGGCAGGGAGCTTGGTGAGTGCTACAACCGCTGCAAAATGGCGCGATTTGCTGGCGTGAGCCTTAGCAAACCAAATCTTGATAATCGTAAAAAAGCCAATCACGACAAGTTCGAGCCAGTAAAGCGCTAGAATGTCTAGCCCATTTCAACCAAACTAAATCAGTCCTACCAACGGCAAAATATTGGTCAAAAGCAGTACTGCTGTTGAAAAAAGGAATGGCACCGATTACTCCAATTTGAGAAGCCTAGGCTTAGCCAGATTCCTGATTAGCATCGTCATTGCCAGTCGCCTGGAAACGTTTATAAGCATCCCTGCCTTCTTCATCCCAGTACTTCCGAAAACCTTGATATCGAACCGATTTATCCTTGAACTTAGCCCATCGAAATTCACCATCTTTTGACTTATGCCTACCCGGCGTTGACCCAACACCGAAGAACAGCTTAGCAAGAATAAAGAGCCCTAGGGCTTGCCAGAACGAAATCATCGAGACACCAAATAATTCTGCAATCGTCGCATTCCACAAGAGCATGATGATCCATCCAAACAGTAATCCTGCAGCAATGATGACAACTGATGCTAGTGCTGCATAAGCGACAAACTTATAAAACTTGTATCGTTTATAGTCTGATTTTGGCATTACAATTCTCCATCTAGTTCAGAAAAGTAGATCTTCAGTTTCTTCATGCCTCTCGCTTTATGAGAGAGCAGGGTGTTTTGGGCGACCTCCAGCCTCCTTGACAATTCAATGAAGGGGATGCCTTCTAGTTCGTTGCATATAACGACTTCCCTTTCGATGCTATTCAATGATTCCAACGCTTCGAAAAGTAAGGTGCGACCTTCTTCAGTTTGCATAAACCACTCGGGTTCTGGCCCCTTTGCTGGCAATACATCAAGTAAGGTGGCGGCCTGCTCTGCCAATTCCTGATCTAATGAAGTGGTGTTTCGCTTTCCGCGTTGCTTGTCGATGACGCGATTTCTTAGTGAGCGATAGGTATAAGCGCCAAGACCGTCCAACGGCGGCAAGTTGTTCCCTTTTTCCACCATTTTGAGCAGCACGTCTTGCACAATATCCTCTGCCTCCAAAGACGCTGTTTCGGAAATTAAAGACCGGACATAGTTGATCAACCTGCGACGTTCTTCTTGTAAGAATGAACGTAAATTGTCACTCATTCGTGTCTCCCTCTAACCTAAAACGATTGAGGAGCAGAAATATTGCGAAAAATTGAAATTTCTTTGTTCAGAGTTCACGGACTTTCGGGCCCTTAAAATTGATACCGCAATCGGCGAACCGAATTTTGGTGGGCTTAGGGCGCGGAGGGTAGGTCGTATTTCTACGTTTCTCACCTATGTTCGTGCCGGCCCTTTCGCTCGACTTCCTCATCTGAAATTTTGTTTTTTCGAGTAGATCGGACAAAATTTATCCGCTTTCAGTCTTTGCTTTGTGCCTTCCCCTTAAAACGACCAAAAACTACCACCGGAGAGATAAAAACCGTCACGTCTGTTTGTTTTAGGAAAAAGTTGTGCAATAGTCAACTTAAGACTGAAATTAATCCAATCAAGATGTGCCTTTTAATGAGTGAATATAATCATGAGTGAAGCAGCTAGCATTGAGAAGAAGCCTTTTTGGCTGTCTGGAAATTTTGCTCCCGTGGTAGAAGAAGTCACGGCAACGGAACTGAAAGTGACGGGCAGTATTCCGCGCGAACTCAGTGGCCGTTATTTACGAAACGGTGCTAATCCGGCACAGGGTGATACTGCACACTGGTTTCTCGGTAACGGTATGATCCATGGTGTTGAGTTAGCCAACGGTAAGGCAAACTGGTATCGCAATCGTTACGTTAAAACGCCGTTGCTCAGCGACGGCGACGACCCCATGCAATCGATGGAAGATCGCACGCGATCGTTAGCGAACACGCACATTATTGGCCATGCAGGAAAAATTTTGGCGCTGGAGGAGGGCCATTGGCCGTTTGAGTTAAGCCGCGATCTGGAGACAGTCGGCGCGTTCAATTACGACGGTAAACTTGGTGGCGGCATGACGGCGCATCCAAAGATTTGCCCAGAAACCGGCGAGCTGCTGTTCTTTTACTACAGCCCGACACCGCCGTATCTCACCTACTATCGCGCTTCTGCTGACGGGCAACTGTTGCAAAGTGAAGAGATTACGGTGAAGGGTGCAACTATGATGCATGACTTTAATGTCACCAGAAAGTATGTGATTTTCATGGACCTGCCGTTGGTGTTTAACTTTGAGAATTTCAGCGGCGGACTGCCTATCTCATGGAGTGATGACTATGGTGCTCGCTTGGGTGTGATGCCGAGAGATGGCACTAACAGTGACGTTACCTGGTATGACATCGATCCTTGCTACGTCTACCATCCCATGAATGCCTATGAGGATGGTGACAAAATTGTCATCGACGTCAGCCGGCTTGCACATTCAATGAAGGCTGGTGTCGCGGATGTACCCCCCGTGCTGCACCGCTGGACCATTGATCAGAGCACCGGTAAGGTTTCCGAGTCACAGTTGGACGACCGCGCGGTCGACTTCCCTAGAGTGCCAGACAGTCTAGTTGGCCAGCCTTATCGCTATGGCTACACCGCCGAGTTTGGCAGCAACGGACCAACCGCTTCCTCGTACCTCAAGTACGATATGCAAACGGGTGAGTGTAAGGCGCATGAGTTAAAGGGTGAACGGGCAGGGGGCGAACCAGTGTTTGTACCCGCCGAGGGCGCAACTTCCGAGGATGATGGATATTTGCTCAGCTTTGTCTATGACCCAGTGGAAAACGTCAGCGAGTTAAGGATTGTGGACGCAAGTTCTATGGCAGCAGAACCGGTGGCAACTGTTCAATTGCCGGTGCGGGTACCGGCTGGGTTTCATGGTAGCTGGATTGCTGATTGAACCTGGTCTCGCTGCGTGAAATCGGCCTTAGGTTTCGTCTGGTTCACGCCGGCGGCGCTTTATCAGTCTTTAATACGATATTGGATTCAAACAAAAAAGGAACTCAAACATGGCTTTATTAGATCAGTTTCGCCTGGATGGACAGGTTGTGGTTATCACGGGAGGCGGCCGGGGTATTGGTGAGGCGATTGCGCTTGGTATGGCCGAAGCCGGCGCTGATATTGTGGTTGCAGCTCGCCGTACAGAAGAAATTGAAGCCGTTGCTGAAAAGGTCCGCGCACTGGGTCGCCGTGCACTGGCAGTGACAACCGATATGATGGACATCGAGCAGGTTCAAGCACTGGCTGACCAAACTTTTAAAGAGATGGGTAAACTTACCTGTTGGATCAGTAATGCCGGTGGTGCTGACGATCGGGTGCCGCGCACCTTGCTGGATATGCCAGAAAAGCAGTGGGATTTTCAGCTAAACCTTAACTTGAAAGCTGTTTGGACCGGTGCTCAAGCGGCTGGCAACATTATGAAAGACAATGGTGGTGGCACCATCATAAATATATCTTCCCAGGCAGCGGGCCGTCCGTCTCCCTTTAATGGTCCCTATGGCGTAGCAAAAAGTGGTGTTAACAGCCTAACCCAAACGCTTGCTGCAGAAATGGCGTCTCTGGGTATTCGGGTGAATTCTGTTTCACCAGGGCCAATCCCTACCGAAGTCTTTCTTGAGTTTACTGGTATGACGGAGGATGACATTCCGGAGATGGGCAAGAAGTTTGGTATACCTCTTGGACGCATAGGTAAGCCTGAGGATATTTCACCTGCTTGTGTGTATCTTGCATCGGAAGCTTCAAGCTGGATGACGGGGCAAGACATTAAGATCAACGGGGGGCTATAAAGCTCAGTAAAACTTTATGGCAGGAGATCAACTAAGTCAGATAGATCACATACTCAGCACAGCACGATCGGTGCGCCGTAAGCTGGATTTTGACCGGCCCATTAGCAAAGAAGATCTGGCCGCCTGTATCAACGTTGCGGTCCAGGCACCGACGGGGCTCGATGGTGAGAATTGGCGCTTCCTCGTGGTGACCGATCCTACCAAGAAGAAACTCATCGCTGACATTTACTGTGAGGTGCTCGTTCAGCTTAGTGAATCCCGGGGTGTCACACTTAAACCTACCCACAACGCTTTGATGGATCGGTTGCATGAAATTCCCTGCATGGTGTTTGTGTTTGCAATCGGCGAGCCTGGGGACCAAGTGTCGGGCCAAATTGGCTTTTTTGGCTCGATCCTGCCAGCGGCCTGGTCTTTGATGCTGGCAATGCGAGCCAGGGGGATTGGGACTACATGGACTTCCCTACTTGTATCGCGCGCCGACGATATTGCGCGCATCCTTAATGTTCCCGAGGGCGTCACGCAAACCGTGATGCTGCCAGCGGCTTACACCCTTGGGGCAAAACTCAAAGTAGCAGAACGACTCCAGGCAGCAGACGTCACGTTTTTTGATAGTTGGGGTGAGCACTAGTAGATCAGAATTATCCGTTAACCATACAAGAGAGAAACTAAACATGGCTGATGTCACAGCGGCAGATAAAGATGCATTTTTTGAGGAAGTCGGCAAAGCAAGTGCTGCAGCAGTTTGGAGCGCCTGGGCGACTCAGAGTAAAAGTGGACCGCGGGTGCGAATGGTTCACCCTACTTGGGAAGGTGATGTACTTTGGCTGGCGACTGGGCCCACAACACCTAAAGCAAAGCAGATGGCAAATAACCCGATCGTTGATGTTCAGTGGCAGGTTGCACCGCCAAACTTCATTCACATTATGTGTCGCGGCACTGCGGAATTGATTATGGACGATGCAATTCGGGCTCACGCCTGGGATGCTCTCGACTATGATCTGAAAGGTTTTTTCGCGGGTGGTCCCACTGATCCAAATTATGTCGCGGTAAAGGTGACGCCGACGCGAGTCGAACTGTCAGAAATGTTCGGCTCGGTCAATCAACGTATCTGGCGTGCATAAAGTTCGCATAGAGCTTAGATAGAGCTTAGATAGAGCCCAGATAAAACCTGTATATAAGTTAAATGAAACCGTATAGAAAAGGACAAAAACGGGCGCGTGAGATTTAGTTTCTCGTTCTCAGCTGCCTTCTTAATTTAGTGTTGGAAATTTGGACCGCCTCTCAACCGTCGATAAGGCCTAGTTTTATCGACAGCGCGGACTTCTGCCGCAAACACCATGGAGGTTTAGCATTGTGTTCCGGCTGGAAGGCAAGAGCTCGCTGCTGGGGGTTTACCGGTTTCCGCCTCGGTGTTGTGCTCTGGCGCTGTTAATACACAGGTCATCCATAGCAAGCGCAATCAAGATGTGGAATCTGCAAAAGAGCACAATAGTTCCGATGAGGAGACCGCTTTCGAGGGGTTTGCCGGACCATTGATGGCTGAGCGTGGCATGGCTCCAGCGGATGTGGCAGACATTGTTTTTGAAGGGATCAGTAATGATGACTTCTGGATACTAGCGCACCCCGAGTGGAATAAAGTTTTGACTAAGCGGGTTGCGGCTATGACTGATGACAACAGCCTGTTCACTGGGTTTGGGGCTAGCGGACGGTAGCTTTCGTTAGGACGCTGCAGTAAAGGATCGAATCAATGCTGATTCGATCCTTCTTTTTCTAGGCCTGCTGCTTCGCGAGTTCGATAGCGGCTTTAACCCGTTTGGCTTCGGTGCCGTCGAGCCGATCTTTCATACCTTTTTCCATCTCGGCCATAATTTTTGCGGCAAACTCGTTCTTCTGAATCTTCTCCCAATAAGCCGCCACTTTTTTTGTGCCAATGATTGGGTTGTCGACCCCCAGTCGCGGCATTGAGCCCTGACACATATACAAAGCAGGCACCAATGTGCAGTCGGCTCGGGTGAGCGTATTGCCCACAGCGAAATCGCCATCGCCAAGATGATTTTCCAGAGCGCCAATACCGCGTTTTACTTGGCCCATTAACAGCTCAACTACTGCTTCAGAACGTTTGTCTGGCATCAATTGCCCCAAGCACATAAAAATATTGTTCATCAAATAGACATCTGCGATTCTCGAAATGACCCGAACATCTGCCCGCTCTTTCAGCGTGGTGCCAACCATAGCTTTTTCGGGATAAAGTTCGTCCAGATATTCGGCGATCACTTCCGACTCTGGAATGACACCTTCATCTACCACCAAAACCGGAATACGTCCGATAGGCGACCTTTTAGCAAATTGACCAGAAAAGAATTCGGCGACAGGTAAATCGAATTCAATATCCGTTATGCCCATTGCGTAAATTTGCATTCTGACTTTTGCAGAATAAGGGCTGAGATCACCGGTATAGAGTTTCACGTGTTTTCCTGTTTTTCCATTAAGTCACTAGATACTAACGAATTCCAGCGCTCGAGTATCGGTGTCTTTTATCATTCACATTCATCCGTGTAAATCTGCTCCAAAACTTGCGTTGCTGAATCGTCTTCTATGTTACTTTCTGAAGTTAATTCTCTTAGCTTGCTACTTGGCAATGCAATCAAAGAACTTTTAGGAACCGTGGAGCGCGACATGATTACAGGTGGATGTTTTTGTGGAAAGTTGAAGTATCAGATTGATGCTGGAGAATACACGGCTGTGAACTGCCATTGCAGCTTGTGTCGTAAAATCAGCGCAGCACCCTATGTGGCTTGGATTATCGTGCCGGATGATAAGTTTCGACTCACGGGGAGTCGACCCGCAACAATTGCATCCTCCGATAGCGGAACCAGGCAATTTTGTTCTGACTGCGGTACACCCATTACTTGCGTTAGTACAAATCACCCAGGCATCGTAGACATTACAGTGGGAAGCCTCGATAAGCCGGAAGCACATAGCCCAACATTAGAAGTTCATGTGGATACCAAGCTTAACTGGGTCAATGACCTGAGCCACATTAAGGAATGGGAAGAGTAGAGCCTAATGATATGAAAATTGTATATCGAGCTGCAGATATTATCGAAGCTGAGATCGTCAAAGGCATGCTGGTTGCAAACGACCTAGAAGCACACGTGAGTGGCTTTTACCTACAAGGTGGTGTCGGAGAAATAGCTCCGACTGATCTCGCTAATGTTCTTGTGCCTGATGAAGATTATGACAGTGCCAAGGAGTTGGTTCTTGAGTATGACGGGAATCAATCGCCTCAAAACAACGACAGCTTAGATGTTGAGACCATAGGCACAGGGCCCACCAGTAAAATGCTGGCGACTGTCGTTGTTATCGTTGCAATATCTGTGTTTGGCTATTGGCTCGTGCTATTGAATGGGCCATAGATTGAGATAGCTTACCTTTGTTACTTGGTCGGCTTTTTACGATACGGACTCATTCCATCGTCACCGCCGGCTATGTTGTTAGTTCCCTTGCCGATGTTTTTCGTGTTTCTGGTACGCTTCTTTGGCGCAGGACTTTTTGCAGCAGAATTCTTGTTGGGTTTTTTCTTGGTCCCGACAGCCTTGCCAGATTTCTTGACCTTGTCAGGACCCTTGTAGGCTGCTTTCAACCCTTTGATTGATCGCGGCTCAAAGCGAATTTTGAGGTATCGCTCGATGCTGAAGTTTTTGTTCCAGTCAATATGGTCAACCAGCATCACGGCCTTGCCTTGCTTGCCAGCACGCCCTGTCCTTCCTACTCGATGCACATGGTCATCACCCGAGTGTGCAACGGTGTAGTTAATGACCAGATCAACATCAGAGACATCAAGGCCACGAGCTGCGACGTCGGTCGCCACGAGTACCTGCAGCTTGCCATCACGGAAGCGGTTCAACACCTGTTTGCGGTCGCTCTGCGGAATATCGCCATGCAGGTATCCGACCTTTAATTCTGTCTTTGCCAGATGCTGGCCAACCTCGGTGCATTGCGCCCGGGTTTTGCAAAAGACAAATACCTTTTCTGCTTTTTCTTCTTCTAACAGGGCAAAAATTAACTTTTTCTTGTGATCATCACCATCAGCCAAAATCATTTGTTGCGTTATTTGGCTGTGACCTTCCTTAAACGAGTCAACCTCAATAGAGACTGGGTTGTTTAAAATAGACGCAATTCGACCAAAGTTTCGATGATTCAATGTGGCTGAAAACAACAGGTTCTGGCGCTTCTCTTTGCATGATTTAGCGATCTTGTTCATGTCGTCAGTAAAACCCATGTCGAGCATGCGGTCTGCTTCATCAAGTACCAGAAACTCTAGGTCATCGAAATCGATTGAGCCCTTATCGAGATGTTCTACCAGTCGGCCGGGCGTTGCGATAATGACTTCAGGATTCCGGCGTAACGATGCAATCTGATGCTTAAAAGCTTCACCGCCGATGATAATGCCGCATTTAATCGGTGTGAATTTTGCGAGCTTCTCGAAAGTCTTTACCGTTTGCAGGGCAAGCTCCCGCGTTGGCAGAAGAATCAGCCCCCGTGTGCCGCTGCGTCGCAAATCAACCCGGAGCATTCGATCGAGCATGGGCAATAGGAATGCGGCAGTTTTACCACTGCCGGTTTTGGCTGACACCATGACGTCGCGACCTTCAAGCACCGCAGGTATAGCTCTGCTTTGAACCTCAGTGGCCTCACTAAAGCCCATGGGCTCAAGCGCCTTGAACAGCTGTTTGTGTAGAGGTAGATCCAGTAACGAAGTCAGGTTCAGGTCCTTTTTGTTGGTTTCTAGTATGCGAGACGTGTCATCTTATCCTTTCCAGGCCGTCACCTCGTCATTTGAGGCATAAAATTTCTAGTGTAAGTGAACGACGACCATTTCGTCAGAGTTGATAGGTTGCGCCCATCATTCTAGAATCATTGACTATTAGCCACTAATGTCGATTCTTCCAGAGGGGGCCCAGTGAATATTGGCGAACTTATGACGACGATTGACTCGTTCGTCAAATCTACTGAACGCCTTGCAGCGGTAGTGTCCACGATGCGCGTCCACAAACGGTCTTGCGCCCTGATTAGTGATGACGGCAGCCCATTGGGCATTCTCACCGAAAGGGACATCGTGCGTATTTTCGACGAATGTCTGTCTGCTACTTCCATGATCGATAGAGCCGTGAGCGAGGTGATGACACAAGACCCGATGTGCCTGTCGACTTCTATGTCCATATACGACGCGCTGGTGCTGGCTCGTAGTCACAACGTAAGACATTTTCCTGTTGTGAACGAATATGACAAGGTGGTCGGGCTGGTGACGCAAACCGATATGGTGAATGCCTACGTTACCTTGATGGAACAAAAAGTAGGCTTGGAGAAGGAAAACCAAGAACTCAAACTGTTGTTGCACGAAGACGCTCTGATGAAAATTGGTAACCGTCGTGCGATGGAAGTTGAGTTGGAATTTATCGAGGCAATGGCGAAACGTTACGACAAAAGATATGCCATTGCATTATTAGATGTGGATTGGTTCAAGCAATATAACGATCACTACGGGCACCAGATGGGGGATGAGACGCTGCTTGCCTTCGCAAGTACCATCAAGGCTCAGATGCGTGATGCTGATAGAGTGTTTCGCTATGGCGGCGAAGAATTGTTGATGCTGATGCCGGACACATTGGCAGAGGAAGCACTGGATGTCGCAGAACATGCGAGGCTAGCAGTAGAGCGCTTGATGTTGCCCCATAGTCAGAGTCAGTTCGGATTCCTGACACTGAGTGTCGGCGTTGCTCTTGGTGGAAAAGAACCGTGGCGGGAGCTCGTCAAACGTGCCGACACGGCACTTTATCAGGCCAAAGATTCGGGTCGTAATAGAGTGATTGCGTTTTCATGACGCGACGATAGCACCGCACGAATTTTAGCAGTGTCTTACAGGATTTGAGTCAATCGATTTCAATACCGATACCAACGCCGATACCAACGCCAATGAATGGACCACTAAGGGCGAGGTGTAATCTTTCCGTTCGCTTCTTCCCACGCTCTGGTAATGACAAAAGGCCGATCTAATCCAATCGGTACGATCATTTTGATTTCCTCGTAAGCGGCGTCCTCTGTCAAGTTGGCGGACTCAAGAGTTTGTGAAAGGTCCAGTTTATTATCAACCGAGTTCTGACCAATTTCTGCAAGTTGTGCCATAAAGCGTTGAAACTGTTTGATACCGACCCGATCGGTCACCGCGCCATGACCCGGAATGACGCGATCAAAATCCAGTTCCATGACCCGATCCAAAGTTGTAGGCCAGGCTATTACAGAACCACCTGCTTCAAGATCGATGTTTGGATAGTGTCTGTTAAACAAGAGGTCGCCCATATGAATAACACGTTCTTCTTCAAACACAACGACAAGGTCTCCATCTGTGTGACCTAAGCCTGGAGAGACGAGTTGTATATGCTTGTTACCGAAACTCAAACGAAGGACGTCGGAAAAAGTTTCATTCGGCAAGGTGTGAGGCGCATCGGCAAAAAACTCACTGTCTGTTTGTTGCAAATGATGCAAGGTCCGTTCGGTTGATAGCACTCTCACGCCCGGATCAAATGCCGGATTACCGTGAGTATGGTCGAGGTGATAGTGACTATTGATAACCGCAATGACAGGTTTACCTGTTAACTCCATCGCAACTTGTTTTATTCTGTCGCCTTGCAATTGAAAGGTCATGGTATCGACAATCACGGTGCCGTGCTGGGTATTTAGCACGGCAACATTTCCGCCCATACCAAACAGCACATGAAGATCCTCTGATAATGTTTCAACCTCAAGTGACCTGACTGACATAAACACATAGCCCACAAATAAAATGACGATCGCGACCAGTGCCAAACTAATTCTTGTTATCCAAGCCATGTCTTAACCTCTTCTAAAATAGGGATTATTAGTCGCATCTCCCGAAGGACTACCGCGTATTGCAATTGCTGATTGCAAGATTACCTTCCGTCGACACCGCCGTGATACGGGCTGACTTTCCAACCAAGAAATCTCAGAGCTACTAAGAATAGAAAGTACCGTGATATTCCTAGCCCTATTTCATCTTGGCCTTAACTTACATTTCAAGTTCTTTTCACGCAGGATCAGCCAGGCGTCGTCGCGATTGGCAAGATCCAGTTGCTTCAGGCAGGTATCGACGTGTCGATCAGAGCGGTACTGCTGGGTGAATGTTATTTCAGCCTCTCTGGCGCTAGTGAGCCTCACGACCGGATTAGAAACAGTTACTTTGATGGATGCTGGCTTTTCAACCCGCTGGCGTCTTTCCACCTGCCATGCTTGCCGTGATATACCGCCTCCAGGATCGAAACCGGGATCATATGCCGATAGGTATCGATCAAAGTCCTGCGACGACCAGGCATCGGACCAAAGCCTTAGAGTTTCGAGCAACGAATCAGTTTTCAAAGAGTTTTCTGCCACCCTGAAGCGGTCTAACAAAACTACTGAGTCGCTGATGCTGCGAACATTCTGCATTAGTGGGTCAGCAGTTTCCGGAGTAATATCAACACCGACGGAAGTGATGATGATCGGGGTCATCTTCTGCCCATACTCATCCCAAGCCCGCAGGCTGCCGCTAATATCTGTGGTCACAACCCGCGAACCATTAGGAGATATCTGTGCATAGGTCACGTCACCATGATCGTCGAGCGCGTCGAGTAGCTCGCCATTGTCGGTGAACCAAACCATCGCCGTACCATCAACGCCGGTCGTGAGAATGCGATTGCCCCGAGCCGAATATTCCGCCGTGCGGACAGCACCTTTATGCCCCGCCAAGACCAGCAAGAGATTTCCAGTTCTGACGTCCCAGACTCTCGCGGTACCGTCTTCTGAGGAACTCAGAACGCGGGTCCCATCTGGCGAGAAACTGGCGCTGCTAATACGCTTTCGGTGACCACGCAAGATAATATGTTGCTCGCCTGTATCGCTTGACCAAATAGCGATGGCATCGCTTTCCAGAATCGTGACGATAAGCTTACCGTTCGGAGAAAACGTCGACGCCACCTGCCTAGATGTTGCATCTGAACTCAAAACTGCTGCGTGGGTAGTGGCTGTAGCCAACAGTATGGCAAGGGGCAAGATACGGCTTACCCAGACAAACACCCATATTCCCATTGCAAGATTTTTCCTGTTATTTAAGTTCGGCCTATTTTAGCAGAACTCTCCTTACAGAGATCCTGCGTTTGTCTCTTCTATACTGGTTATGTATACAGTACTATTCAGGTATTGTTCCGCTACCAATGCATGCAGTAGCTTATGAAGCTCTATATTGCCGAAAAGCCCAGTCTTGGCCGTGCCATTGCCGATGTCTTGCCCAAACCTCACAAGAAGGGCGACGGTTTTATC
>JBNMQM010000018.1:0-70454 GCA_051278195.1 Candidatus Azotimanducaceae bacterium | reverse complement strand
CCACTGATAAAAGTTGCTTGCCAATAAAATTCAGGCGAGCGAACACCCGCGAGCGTGATGTGGCTCATACCGCTTCGTTCCTTTGCGGCATAGCGTTTCGCTTGACGGCCAAGAAATGCTTTTACCAAAAATCGCTTACCCTCGCATCGTGCAAGCCCCACGATTCGTTTTCCGGGCAACAGTCGCAGGAGCTTAATAAACTCCATCTCAACGACCCGACCGTCATCTAATTTGCCCTGAACAACAAAGGGTACCTGTATTTCCCTTTGTGCCTTGATGAGGGTCTCTGAATCTACAACATTCATTAACTTCCCTTTTGCGGTACTTATTCGATGCTCTCCAGCATCGTTTCCATTAGCCGCCGGGTCTCTTTTTACTGAGAAAACCCACAATACGACTGACTTCCTTTTTATCTCGCTCCCTCAAGCGATCGATGTTGCGATACTTTACATAAAACCTGAGTCTGTCTGTTCTAGACAGCACTTGAGCACCCATCTTATCCAATAAAGCTAGATCTCTCACTACCCCTCGTCGGTTGCCCAATAGGTAGATCGGGCGACCGGCAGGACAATCTATCATATAAATTCTAGGTCGAACGTCGAAGCCGACCAAAACATTACGCCATTGCAGGTCATTATGGATAAACCGCTTCGCATGCATGGCGGCGACCACCTCTGCCAATGAAAAAAGCATACTCCTGCGCCAACCTCGATCCTCAAGCATCTCGGGCTTGTCGCGACAAACCATACGTAAATCAATGGTTTGCGTAACTTCCTCTGACACTATCACACCCCAATAGTCACCAAACCACCGATTGCCTTCACCCATCGCAACACAGCGCGGGGTTGGAATACCGTGACGAACAAACCAACCCGCATTTCGCCACTCCCTGGCGACCCGAGAGGCACCGAGAAATCGCCTCAGGTACTTACCTGCCTTCAGATACCGTTTTACATAATAATAACGGCCGGCTACCTCAATGCGCTGGGTGAAGTTAGTCTTGGAGTCATTGATCAGCTGGCCTGTCAGCGCAAAAGTCGATTCCCGATTGGCAAATGCAAGTTGCTCGGCCGGCGACACATCCGCCAACAACCTCCAGGTCACAGCCTCGCTGCCAATTGTTGCAAAAAGTTAGAGTCACCGCCGTGATCCTTTTGATAAAGCCGAACAGCTCGCGCGACGACAGCACACCAAAATAATCGCTCTTCAGACAGAGACTGTCTTATATCTGGCCCTATATAAGCTTTTAAAAACCGAACCAAATCCGTGCGGGTTAACCCAGCATCGGCGGCAGAGAACAGTAACCCAGCAATGTCTTTCTCTCGCCACCGTTTTGGCGCACGACCTGCTCTGATTTGGGCTCGGTGCAAGTCAATTAGATATAGATGACTAACCTTCGCAGCATCAATTGAGTCGGTTGGAAGCAAGAAATGACAAAGATAAAAATCACGGTGATTCACACCGTTTTCGTGCAGCGTTTTCGCAATTGTACCCACTCGCTGAAGCAACGACCGCTTGAGTACGACTGGGCAATTATTGGCGATAACCAACTCCTCAAGACTAATCGTCTGCTCCAAAGACTCCGTGATCAGACAAGAACGAACGCGGGCGGGATTCATTCCTTCGCTCGCGTAGGCCACTGCCGTCATCGTTTCAAGGTCAAGCTCTTGTAGTCTGAGAATCGCTCGCCATTCATTAGAAGCACCTAACACGGGCAAGCGGAATTGGAATAGATTCTTGAATATTTCCTTCCAGCCAACACCTAGGTGGAGTTTGGCAAAATAGGCCTTTTCATTCAGCATAAACCTGAAAGTTCGGCGACCTGCGACTTCTCGATAAGTCTCGCCTTCCAGACCCGCAACCTTATTAATGAGTGTTGCCTCACTAAAGTCATCTGCTAATTCGGCGGCGATATAGGTCATCGCTAACCCAGGGCAGCCACGATTTCGTCAGCAGCTCGCTCCGGCATACTGTATACGTCCGCAAATCTACCGAACTTTATGCCGTTCTCTCGCCATAGCTGGCGTTCGTCAGACAGAAGCATTTCTAAGAGCATTTTGTCGAACATGGTTTGGTCAAACGGCGAGGGTACCAGCCGTCCCGCCACCGCATCCTGCACATAGTGTGCATATCCACAGACATCCGTCGCCAAGACCGGCAAACCAGCCACCATCGCTTCCAGCAACACCGTACCAGTATTTTCTACGTAGGCGGGATGAACCAACAAATCCGCACCCAAAAGAAACCTAGGAATGTCATCGCGACCCGACAGGATAGTGACGTTACCCTCCATGCCGAGTCGGTTTGCCATGCGCAGGAATGCATTGGGATTGTCCTGACCTACCGCCATGAGCCGAGTCTTACCCAGCACCTCCGGTGGCAAATTGCTCATTCCCAACAGTATTCGGTCCAAGCCCTTGGTGATAAACCCAGACCCAACCATCAGCAACAGGTATTGGTCATCCTCGATACTGAACTCCTCTCTGAATGCCTGGCGGATCGCGGCGCTATTGGCTGGGGCGATGCGATCTCTGGAGATACCAGGCGGTAAAAGGTGAAAGCGATCTAGCGGTGTTCCATAGTATTTCTGGAACAGCGGTTTCTGTACCTCGGAAATCATCAAAATACGGGTATTGGACTCTGGCTCAAAAACCGCTCGTTCAAAATTGGAGAAGTGTTTGTACCGAGGAATGGCTCGATACAAATGACCGCGCTGGGTCTGGGCCTTGTCCTCATAACAGGAATCTGCCGCATAATAGATATCCAGCCCGGGCATCTTGTTGAAGCCAACCACCCCGTTAACTGGATTGTGCTGAATATGGTCTTCAACCCACAACCCATAACGCTCATAGCGTTTATGATTGGTAATCGCTGTTACTGGCACAATAACAACTTCGATACCGTCTGGGATCTCACCCTGCCACGATAGGGTATAGACACGAATCGTAAATCCCCGGTCGCGACACTGCAGCGCAACCCGGATAAAGTCACGTTGCAAACCGCCGTAAGGGAAATATTTGAACAAGCAGAAGGCGAGCTCACCCTTCGCTGTTTTCTTCTTCTGTAGCGAAAGACCTACCTGCTCGATAATGCGAGATGCTTCTTGAGGAAGGGAATAGATATCGGCTGTTTCGGCAAATGCTTTGCCCTTTCGCCACCACTCAGCCCGCTTATCCAGCATCAGCAGCCGCTGCAAACGCTGATTTAGATCTGGCTGCTTGAATGGGCTTGGCACGAGCTCACCAACACCTGCCTCTTCGATATAGTGGCCGTAACCACAGACGTCGGTCGCTAGTACCGGCAAGCCTGAAACAATCGCCTCTAACAACACAATACCCGCATTCTCGTCCATCGCAGGATGCAGCAACAGATCACCCGCGAGCATAAATTCTGGCACATCATCGCGACCAGACATAAAAACAACTCGATCACTAATGCCTAGCAGCAAGGCCAGCCGCTTGAAAGGTGCTTGATTGTCTTCGCCAATAATATAAAACCAGGTTTTCTGCCTGAGCGGTCGATCAAGAGATTTGATCGCATGCAGCGCACGGCGCAAACCCTTTTTGATAAAACCCGAACCGACCATGAGCACCAGCTTTTCATCATCGCCAACATTCAATTCACGGCGCTTTTTCTGGCGTACATGTTCGGCGTTCTCGGGCGCGATCCGGTCACGTGAAATACCTGGCGGAAGAAAGTGCATATGCGATTCTGGGGTACCGTAGTACTTTTTGAAAAAGGGCTTTTGCGTTTCGGAGATCATCAGAACTTCAACCGCTTCGTGCTCGCCGAAAACCGCACGCTCGTACTCCGCAAAGTGCTGGTATCGAGGGAGCTGACGATACATCCAGCCTCGTTGCGATTGTGCCTTTTCTTCGTAACAAGAGTCAGCAGCATAATAAAGATCAAGACCTGGCATCTTATTAATGCCCACAACACAGTCCACCGGGTCAGTCTGCAGCGAATCTTCAACCCAGTCTGAATAGTTCTTGTAACGCGTGTGGTTGGTCAGCGCATTAACCGGCACAATGATGACGTCGAACCCTTTAGGGATCTCTCCAGCCCAACTTAGCGTGTAAACACGAATTTCATGCCCGCGCCGCTGACAGTCCAAAGCAATGCGCATAAAGTCGCGCTGCAGTCCGCCGTAAGGAAAATACTTGTAGAGGCAAAAGGCCAATTTCATTGGCCTTTTGCTCTCCGCGCGGCCATCTATTTCGCCATCTGTTGGAGTAAGGATTGAAATACACGCTCCGGCGTTACGGTTTCAAAACAAGGTGGGTAGATATTACTGGAATCTGGCGAGTACTGGCAGTTCCTATTCAAGCAAGGTGCGCAATCTAGCACCGGGTCAGCCAAAGAGGCCTGTCTCGGACCAACGATCCCTGTAAGGCGGGAACTGGTCGGACCGTAAACCGCAACGAGCGGAACATTAAAGGCTGCAGACAAATGACCTAGACCAGTATCGACGCTAACGGCGCCCGCCGCGGCGACGAGCAAACGCCCCAACTCTAGCAGGGACCCGGGTGGCAGTGTCCGCGCGGAATCGACACTTGCGGCTATTGTCTCTGCTCTCGCCTGCTCGAGCGAGTCAACATAGGGTAAAACAACTTGATAACCAGAATCTGCGCAACGCTGCGCAAGTTCAAGCCAATATTGGTCCGGCCAATGTTTTGACGCCCAGGTCGTGCTGTGAAAAAAGACGATGTCTTTTGACGGGGCAACCTTTGACGGGGCAACTTTTGAGGACAATGTTTTTGGTTGTCGCAATCCATAGTCGAGTTCAGCTGGTACTTGGTAATCAAAGATCTGGGCAAACAGCTTCCGCTGTCGCTCAATAGCGTGCATATCGCGCACAACGGCAACGTGCTTGCCGTAAAAAAAATTCGCTACTGGCTCTCGCGCGGATTGTCGATCAAAACCTGCAACCGGCCCTTTTGCCATTCCCGCGACCAGCGCACTCTTCACTAGGCCTTGCGCATCAATGACTTGATCATAAGACTCGGCACGCAGTGTCCTTCGAAAGTTTCGGATTTCTCCGATCGCGGCTAACCAGCGCTTACGCCAGCGGCGAATAGCGATCGGAATCACACGCCGAACCCCCGGATGAAACGCCGGTATGTCTTGTAGACCCTCTTCTACAACCCAATCTACGATGGCATCGGGGAAATTTTGTAGCAGGTCTGTGACCGCCGGTAAACAATGGATGACATCCCCCATTGATGACGTTTTGAGGATTAAAACTTTCATGAATTGGTGGGCTGCTGGATTCGAATTAGCTCGGGAGACAACTGATTTAGGCAGTTTTTGTGTTTCAGTGGGCAGACACGTTTAAAACAGGGACTACATTTCAAACCAAGCGATACGACGTCGAACGAGTTAGTGAGTGGCGGCGTAAAGTCAGGTGATGTTGAGCCATAAACGACGGTGGTGTGCACACCTACTGCTGCGGCAATGTGCATCAATCCCGAGTCGTTTGAGACAACTTGACGACAGGCGCTAAGCAAGTCTATGGCATCCAGTAGCGAGGTCTTACCTGCCAGATTATGGCAATACTCACCTGCCGCGGCTTGAATTTCTGCTGCGCACGATAAGTCTTTTTTTCCACCAAATACCCACACCTGGAATCCTTCTGAAATGGCGCGTTTGGCCAGAGCCGCATAATGTGCTTCTGGCCATTTTTTGGCGTCACCAAATTCAGCACCCGGGCACAAACCCAAGATTGGCCGATCGCGCGCCAGACCGAGCTGCTCTAACAGCGCGCTCAGGTTCGTTTCATCAATCATCAGTTCAGGATAGGGTAGTTCCGGCGCTGGCTTTCCCTCCTTGATCGCGAGCGCAGCGAAACGGTCAATCATGCGCGGCAAGCGACGCTTGCTCAAAAGCCTCATATCATTGATCAAAAAGTAACGGTATTCGCCCCGAAACCCAGTACGAATAGGTATTTCAGCGGCAAATGGTACGATCGCAGACTTAAGCGAATTAGGTAAAACAATAGCGCGTGTATAGCCGTTTTTTTTCAACGACTCGCCGAAGGCGATGCGTTTGCCGACCGCCAGCTCGCCGTGCGCCATATCGAAACGAATACCGCGGTTCACTTCCGCCATGCGCGCCACCAAGGGCGTCGCTGCCGGAGGCGCCAGCACATCGATTTCGCAGGTAGGCCAGCGTTGCCGAAGTAGCTTGTAGAGTACTTGCGACATAACCATGTCGCCTACCCATGAAGGTCCAACAACTAATATGCGCTCGCTCATCGGTGAGGTTGCTATTTAGCCACCGTCGACCATTCGGGGTATTCGGACCGCTTACCTCGTACTTGATCAAAATACATCGACTGCAGTTTCTCCGTGATTGGGCCGCGCTTTCCAGTTCCGATAGTGCGACTATCTAATTCACGAACGGGCAAGACTTCTGCCGCGGTGCCCGTAAAAAAGGCCTCGTCCGCTACATAAACTTCGTCGCGGGTGATTCGTCGTTCGCGAACTTCAAGCCCAAGCTCCTCTGCAAACGAAAAGATTGTAGCGCGGGTAATACCCTCAAGACAGGACGTGAGTTCCGGCGTGACAAGTTTGCCATTTTGCACAAGAAAGAAATTCTCGCCACTGCCTTCTGCAACATAGCCTTCATTATCCAACATCAAAGCTTCTTCGCAGCCGCTGTCTAATGCTTCCTTAAGCGCTAACATAGAGTTGATGTAATTGCCGTTAGCTTTGGCTTTGCACATGGTGATGTTGACGTGGTGCCGAGTGAAAGAGGATGTTCGCACCTTAATACCTTCAACAATGGCTTCGGGTGACATATAGGACGGCCACTCCCAAGCAGCGACTATGCAATGAGTCTTCAAACCCTCAGCACGCAGTCCCATGCCTTCGGAACCGTAGAAGCACATAGGCCGGAGATAAGCCTCCTTGAGATGGTTTTCTTTGATCACATCGATCTGTGCCGCATTGATCTCATCCTTACTGAACGGCATTTCCATGCCTAGGATGTGAGCGGAACGGAACAGGCGATCAGTATGATCCTGAAGGCGGTAGATGGCCGGACCGTTGTCCGTGGCGTAAGCGCGGACGCCTTCAAATACCCCTAATCCATAATGGAGCGTATGAGTCAGCACATGGACCTTGGCTTCTCGCCAGGGTACGAGCTCACCGTCGAACCAAATTACACCATCTCTGTCAGCAAAGTTTGTGCTCATGTGCGCACCCGTCAATTTTCAAACAGCGCATTCTACACCTAAGACTCCTCCCATGTTAGGGCTTCAGGCTTCGGGCTCAGGGCATGAAGGTGATAGCTTGTTAATGCTCCAAATATCGCTGCCAAATCGCCACGACCTGTTCCCTGTAGCTAGAAAGCCGTTCGTAGGAAGCAAGCTCGCCACCTAACCAGCTGAAATGCACAGCTGCTCGATAACCGACGTAGGCTTCCTGCAGCACCGTTGCTTCGGCTCTTTCGATAATATCGAGCGTCGCGAGTGTATCCAACAGGCGCACCTTGTCAGTCCATCGGGTCAGATCGGGTTCCGAGTTGCTGTAACGCAAAACCAGATATTGCACCAGAAACTCAATATCGACGATGGCGCCAATGCCCTGTTTCAGGTCAAATCCCGACAGAAGCACTTCCGCAGCATCCAGAGATTGTGTATTGGTATCAAGGTGCTCGCGCATCTTTTCACGCATTGAGATCACATTCTTCACTAACTCATCAGCATCCCTGGGCTGCTCAAGAACCAGACTCCGAATCTGCTTAAACTGCGTTGCTAACAACGGCGACCCTGCAACGAACCTGGCCCGCACTAGCGCTTGAATTTCCCATATCCAAGCAGAGTTCTGAAGATATTTTTCGTAACTAGAGATAGAAGCCACCAGCGGGCTGCTGTTCCCATCCGGCCGCAGCCGCAAATCAAGCTCGTAGAGTGTGCCAAATCGAGTCAAGCTGGTCATAATATGGACCAGACGCTGACCTAGCCGATTATAGAAAACCTGATTGTGTACAGATCGCTCTCCAAGGGTCGCACCATTTGCATGGCCGCCAAAGACACAGACGACATCCAGGTCCGAGCCATAACCCAACTCAAAACCCCCTAGCTTGCCGTAGGCGACGACACCAAAGTTAACCGCGTCCGCTTCACCCGCGGCATTGGACGGCAAACCATGCCGCTCAACAAGATAATGAGCGGCAAGGGCCACACTTTGGTCCAGCACAATCTCGGCAATTGACGTCAGTTGGTCCGATGCTTTCATGGTTGGGACGAGATCTAATAGCTCCAACATCGCCACCTTTAAGGTAACGGAGTGCTTAAAAGTGCGGAGCACATCCATTCGGCCTTCTAAATCAGCCTCAGCCAGCCGCGCGAATTCGGTATCAAGTCGTTCTTGCAGTACGGCTTTAGTTTCTAAACCCTGCTCTATATCCCAATCTGTCAGCTCGTAGAGCAAAATCGGAAACCGACTCACCTGGCCCGCGACAAAAGGACTAATAGAGAAAAGCCGGATCATCCTTTGTAAGGCATCCAGATTCTCGTTCAAAAATGCCACGTAGGTACTACGCCGTTTAATAGCTTCGATCAGATCCAGACATCGTAATAGCGTCTGATCGGGCTGCACCTGCCGACACGCTAGTCGCAACAGCACAGGCATCAATTGAGACAGTCTGCTTTCTGCTATTTCCTGTAAATCTGTCATTTCAGCTCGGAGCGTCACCAACAGCTTAATCGCTTGTTCTGATTCGAGGAAACCACTAGCGCGCATATGATCAAGCGCATCCTCGGATGATGGATCCTGCCAGACTCGCACCCAGAATAGATTGCCTTCAAGCAGCACATCGCGCTCGCTTCGGCTTGCATTCATTAGGCCTGAAAAAATATTTCCGACGTTACCACGGTGAAAATCCAACTCGGCGAGGAATGCCGGGTACTCAACAAAGCCCATTGCCTCGGCAACGCGAACCTGACTCTTCAAAGATTCAGGCAATCTTTGAGTTTGTTGATCCTTTTCTGCCTGAATGACATGCTCTGTGTTGCGGAGAAAGATATAGGCCGCTTGCAATTTCTCTACGTCACTGACGGGCAGATACTCTCCCTTCGCAAGGACTTCCAGAATTTCTAACAAACGCGTCTGCTGAAGTTCCGGACGGTGTCCGCCCCAAATAAGTTGTTGAGTTTGAGCAATAAATTCAACCTCTCGAATACCACCGGGCCCTAGCTTTACGTCGGACCCTAGTGACTTCCGCTTCACTTCTTGATTGATCAATTGCTTCATGTCGCGAAGCGACTCAATCGCACCATAGTCAAGATGTTTGCGAAATACAAAGGGCTTTAACCACTGTATAAATTCTCGACCTAGCTCCAGATCACCTGCAGCGGACCGCGCCTTAATAAATGCATAACGCTCCCATTCTCTGCCCTGCTCGACAAAATAGTCCTCCATGCTGCCTCTCGGCATTACCAGAGCGCCGCTTTCGCCGTAAGGCCGCAGTCGCATATCAACACGAAAGACAAAACCACCCTTTCCGGGCTCATCTAAAGACCGAATCAGACCTCGAGACAGTTTAAGAAAAAATTCTTGATAGGTTTTGCCATTGGCAAGTACGCCAGGCTCGGCGTACATAAAAATAAGATCAATATCAGATGACAGGTTCAGCTCAAACGCACCGAGCTTGCCTAGTGCTAAAACACAAAGTTGTTGAACACCTCCCTCACTATCCTTTGGCACGCCCCAATCTT
The DNA here is from genome assembly GCA_051278195.1 of Candidatus Azotimanducaceae bacterium. Lineage (GTDB taxonomy): Bacteria > Pseudomonadota > Gammaproteobacteria > Pseudomonadales > Azotimanducaceae > JAHRVQ01. The sequence goes on along the minus strand of JBNMQM010000018.1, from coordinate 60,733 downwards.
TACTCAAGCGTGCGTAGTGGTATTGCAGGGCACGCTCAAGCGCTTCGTCTGCTAGCCAGGATAAATCTCGGGTGGTCTCGACGAGGTCGGCACGTCGGGTCTGGTCACGGAAGATAATGCGCGCCATTTCTCGATTGCGTATGGCGCGCAGTGAAAAATCAAATTCTTCAAGCGTTAAACTATGGGCAAGACTGATCGAAAACTGAACCCGGCTTGTTTCAAGGTCACCTGAACCCAACAACTCAGCACCGGTCTCCCGATTGACAAAATCAGCAAAAAATTCGCTCTGGCTCGAGACCCGCTCAAGATCTGCACGAAGACGGTCGTCAACATCTACCATAAAGCTATTCAGTTCCAGTAAACGGCGCTACTCGCAGAACTTCCTCGATAGTGGTCTCACCTGCCGCTACTTTTAGCGCGCCACTCAATCGCAATGTTCGCATACCCTCTTTCATCGCTGTCATTCGAAGCTTGCCAATCTCGGTACTCTCCGTCACGAAGGGTTTTACCTTGTCCGTAAGGGGCAGTAGCTCATAAATTCCTTCACGACCACGATAACCGGTATCACGACATTCAAGGCAACCTACGGGTCTATACATATGCTTAGGTATACTCATCTTCCAGGGTGCAATCAAAGTTTGCCAACCCTCGGTATCCGACTCACCCAAAGCTTTGCACGCGGGACAAAGTGTCCGCACCAACCGTTGCGCCATCACTCCGAGCACGGTCGCCTTGATGAGGTAGGGTGCGACGCCCAATTCCAACAAGCGGGTAATGGCGGAAGGTGCATCGTTGGTGTGCAACGTGGAGATCACCAAGTGACCTGTTAGAGCAGCCTGAATCGCCATTTCGGCAGTTTCGAGATCCCGAATCTCACCTACCATGATTATGTCTGGATCTTGTCTTAGCAACGATCTCACACCATCGGCGAAGTGTAGCCCGATGTTGGGCTGGACCTGCATTTGGTTAAAACTCGCCTCCACCATTTCAATGGGATCTTCGATCGTACAGACGTTGACTTCGGACGTCGCCAGTTGCTTAAGACTGGAATAAAGCGTCGTCGTTTTTCCAGATCCGGTTGGCCCTGTCACCAGCACAATACCGTTGGGGTTCCGCACCATCGACTGCCAGCGCTCATAATCATCATTGGCGAGACCCAACTCAGAAAACGACTTCAATAAGATATCTGGGTCAAAAATACGCATCACCATCTTTTCGCCGAAGGCTGTCGGTAATGTGGACAGACGCAACTCAATTTCATGAGCGTCCTGGGTTTTGGTTTTTAGCCGCCCGTCTTGCGGCCGCCGCTTCTCTGCGACGTCCATTCTTCCTAGCGTTTTTAGTCGACTCGTTACCGCGGTCATCACAGAAGCCGGCAACTCGTAGACCAGATGCAACACGCCATCGATACGAAAACGGACGCGGCCTTTTTCTCGTCTAGGCTCCAAATGAATGTCACTCGCACGCTGGGTAAAAGCGTACTGAAGCAACCAGTCAACAATATTAACGACGTGAGCGTCGTTCGCTTCCATACCGTCCATTTGCCCGAGTTCCAGCATGGACTCAAGATTAGACAATTGGTTTGCGTGCAGACCCTGGGCATTGGCCTGGCTCACCGACCGGGCCATAGTATAAAACTCGGTCGTGTACTGACGAATATCTGCTGGACTGGAAATTACCCGGGTAATGACCTTGCCAGGTTGTGACTGCTGAATCGTTGGTTCCCAACCCGATACATAGGGCTCTGGACTGGCAATCACGACCTCATCTTCCCTCACCTCGAGGCACAGGAGTTGATGCCGCTTCGCGAATTCATAGGACATCACTTTTGTGATCACCTGGGAATCAATTTTGAGTGGATCGATTCGCTTGTAGGGTTGCTTCGCCCGAGAGCATAACCAGCGGGTCAGCACATCTAAGTCGAGAAGTTGATCGGGTTTTTTCTGGTCCTGGCAGTTCTCGTCAGCAATCACTTCGAGAGGATGCCAGTTAATCTGCTCCTTTTTGCGCGGCTTCATGCTGAGCGCTTCAGCGTCCTTTTCGGAAAGCCGCCCGTCAGCCACAAGATCGTTAAGAACGGCCCGGACATTCAGCGTGATGTCGGGTTTTTTGGCATTGGTTTCTTGTACGCTCACTTAGATCGCTCTAGCCTCAAACTCGATCAGCTTACACCTTTTTTCAGATCGACTGTTAAACGCAATTTGTCGCCCATCTTGTTACACTCACACAGCTCAAAAAACGATGAATGGTCCCAATGGCAGCAACTAAAGTATCAGCACCAAAATTAAAAGAAATGGTTCAAACCATTGTCGCTACTCCGTCCGTTAGCAGTACGGTGCCTCAGTTCGATCAGTCCAATCGACCCATGGTAGACCTATTGGCAAATTGGTTGTCACCCCTCGGCTTCGATATTCAGATCTCACCTGTTCCTGGCTACCCAGGAAAGGTCAATTTAATCGCCACCCTGGGGAGAGGCCAAGGCGGCCTATTACTGTCTGGCCACACTGACACAGTGCCTTTTGATGCAGATCTTTGGCAAACCGACCCATTCACATTGTTCGATAAGGGCGACCGCTGGTATGGACTAGGGGTTTGCGACATGAAGAGCTTTTTTGCCATGTGCATCGCTGCGGTCAGCGAAATTGACCCGACAAAGCTCAAGCGCCCTATTGTAATTCTAGGCACCGCAGACGAAGAGTCTTGCATGAGTGGCGCCAGAGCCCTGACGCTAGAAGCCCTGTCAAAGCCAAAGTTCGCCTTAATTGGCGAGCCTACAGGGCTGGTGCCGATCAACAAACATAAAAGCATCGCGATGCTGGGGCTTAGAATTCGCGGCAGTTCCGGGCATTCCTCTAACCCGGCGCTGGGCAGAAACGCTTTAGATGCGACGGGCCCGGTCATCAATGCACTGTGTGAGTTTCGCAACGAAATGGCGGCTCAATATCAAGACACCAATTTTGAGGTCGCTGTGCCGACATTAAATTTGGGCTGTATTCACGGCGGGGATAATCCCAATAGAATATGCGATCACGTGGACCTGTCATTTGATTTACGCTTACTACCGGGTATGAATGACCTAGCCATTATTGAAGCTTTAGGTGATCGAATCAGGCCTCTCTTGGAACAACGCGACCTCGAAATGGAACTCGCGCCGCTTCACCCGACAATTCCAGCTTTTTCGAATGAACAGGCCACCCTGCTCAAGGCTTGCGAAGAAGCTTCTGGAAATTCTGCCGCCACAGTCGCTTTCGCCACTGAAGCACCCTTTTTTGAGGCACTTGGCATCGAAACCATCGTCATGGGCGCCGGCTCAATCGATCAGGCGCACCAACCTAACGAGTTTTTGGACGTGGCACAAATTGATCCCTCCATTGCTATAATCCGCGCCCTCGTTACAAAGTACTGCCTATAACGTCATGAGTGAAAAAAAACTACAGTCAAACTCACATATTCTTTGGTTCCGGGATGCATCGCCGTATATCAGCGCCCATCGTGACAAAACTTTTGTTATTTATTTGGGTGGTCAGGGAATAGAGCACCTAAATTTCACCAACATCATCGCTGATATTGCTCTGCTCCAATCGCTTGCGATTCGTCTGGTTCTTGTTCATGGTGCTGCGCCTCAGATTGAAGCGGCGCTCGTTCAACAAAATATGAGCAGCGACTTTGTCGATGGTATTCGGGTGACACACCCCGACATTCTACCGGCGGTTGAGTTCGGCGTAGGCCAAGCTAGATCAAAACTCGAGGCAGAACTCTGCAAGGCACCTCACCACCGTCAAGAAATGGCACTCGCGTCTGGTAACCATATTAAAGCCAGACCACTAGGCATTCATCACGGTGTGGATTTTCATAATACAGGTCGGGTGCGCAAGGTGAATAGCGGTGCCATTCGCAAACAACTGGATACTGGCGCGCTGGTTGTCATATCACCACTTGGCTACTCGCCATCGGGCGAAGTCTTCAATATCAACTCCCTTGAAGTTGCGGCTGAAGTCGCCAGCGCTTTGCTCGCTGACAAACTGATCATCCTCGATGGTGACCTTAAAGACGAATCGGGCCATCTCGTAAATGAAATCCAGGTGAGTGATATCGATGCGGATACACTCAGTCACTTTGAACCGCTCGCTATTGCGCGCCACGCTTGTCTGAAAGGCGTAGAACGCTGCCATTTGCTAAATCCAGCACTTGATGGCGCGCTGTTGAGTGAATTGTTCACCCGCGACGGCGTCGGCACACAGGTCGTGCGCAAAAGCTATGAACAAGTCCGCACAGCGAGAGCTGACGATGTCGGCGGCATTATCGATCTGATAGAGCCACTGGAAAATGATGGCGTGCTGGTGAAGCGCTCTAGAGAAAGACTGGAAGCTGAAATCGACAAGTTTACTGTGATTGACCGAGATGGGACGATTGTTGGCTGTGCCGCACTTTATGGATTTGGCGACAATGCTGAGCTTGCTTGTCTCGTCACGCACCCTGACTATCGCGACGGCACCCGCGGCGACGCGCTCCTCGACGCAGTTCGTCGGCGTGCTCAAGAGGAGAACTATTCACGCTTGTTTGTGCTGACGACGCACACGGCTCACTGGTTTACGGAACGCGGCTTCGCAGAAGCGGCGCTCACCGATCTGCCTATAGAGCGGCAAAACCTATACAACTATCAACGAAACTCAAAGTTGTTCGCTACCTCAGTTTAATAGAACTGTTAACGCTAGCGAGCAGAGTACTCGTGTACAAAGTTCACTAGTGTCTTCACGTTCTCAACCGGTGTCTCGGGAATAATACCGTGGCCCAGATTGAATATGTGCCCGGGTCGCCCAGCAACCTCGTCAAGCAACGTTTTTGCTTGAGCCTTAACGGCCTCTGGCGTCGCGCACAAAATGATCGGATCCAAATTACCCTGAACCGCTTTTACACCCATCTCATCCCAGGTTTGAGTGAGCGGCGTGCGCCAGTCCAGAGCAATGACATCACCGCCGGCTTTCGCCATCAGTTTACCGAGCGCTGGATTGCCAGTACCAAAATGGATAACCGGTACCGTACCGGAAATTTCCGTCATTAAACGAGTAGAGTGAGGCAACACGTAATTCTCGTAATCAGCCGGTGATAAGCATCCAACCCAACTATCGAATAATTGGACGGCCTGGACTCCCGACTTAATTTGATACTGCATATAGTCAATAACGGCCGTGGTGATTTTTTCCATCAGCGTGTGCCAGGCAGCACTGTCGCCGTACATCATTTGTTTTACATGCACGTAGTTTCGCGAACCTTTTCCTTCAATGGCATAAGACGCAAGGGTAAAGGGTGCGCCACCGAAGCCAATAAGCGGAATATTCGCGGGTAGCTCAGACCGGATCAGACGTATCACCTCAGCAATGTATGGCATTGAATCGGCACTATCTTCCAGGCGAATATTGTCAATGTCCTGATGCGTGCGAATGGGATTACTGATATCTGGACCAACCCCAGGAATGTAGTCCAGTTTCAAACCCATGGGTTCCAGGATCGGCAATAGGTCAGCAAACATAATCGCAGCATCAACACCGAGAATGCGCTGGGCGTCACATGTCGCTTTAGCCGCAAGATGAGGTGTTTTGAAGAAGTCGAGGCTCGGTGTATTGCCTTTCACTTCGTGGTATTCAGGCATGTACCGCCCAGCCTGCCGATTCAGCCAAATGGGCGTATAGTCGGTCGCCTCGCCCCGACAGGCTTTGAGAAACGTGGAGTTATAAAGGGCATCGGTCATTTTTAGTTTCGCTACATTTTTCAAGCGCGAGATTATACATGACAATGAGCAAATTAGCGGAGCAGGCGGATAACGCCTTGGCGGGCTTGTCTAAAGTCTTCGATATTCGCGAGCCTCAACAAGCCCATCTCTAGCAGTGCTTTTGCGGCAGAAATATCGACTTCCTTCGAAGTGAGCTTGAGATGGAGGCCCGGTACCTGCTCGTTAATGTCCGCAAATGCCTTATGGCGTCGTTCGCCAAGTACTCGATAGGTATCAACCGGCTTTTTGATCCCCTTTAGCTGCTGACGCTCAAAAGGTTCGAGGCATATTGCCTCACAAATCTGAGCCCGCGTGCTTCCCGAGATCAATATACCGTCCGGCGGAGCGCATCCTTCGAGTCGACTGGCGATATTCACCGCCCCCCCGACGACTGTATAGTCCATCCGATTCTCTGAACCAAAATTGCCCACCGCGCAATAACCTGTGTGGATACCAACGCGCATCTGCAACCGATTCATCAGCCCCTCTTCTCGCCAGCGCCTGCTGAGCCCCGCCAAACAACCACGCATCTCAAGGGCCATTTTTACGCAAGACACCGCATCCTCTCTTGGGCCGCGGCTTTCTGGGTCACCAAAAAACACCATGACCCCATCGCCCATAAACTTATCCACCGTGCCACCATGACGAATGGCAATATCTGCCATCGCATTCAGGTATTCATTTAATACACGAGTTATGGCCTCTTCTGGGAGGTTATCCATCAACTCGGTAAAGCCCGTCAGATCCGTAAAGCAAACCGTCAATTGGCGACGACTGGTTGCTTGTGCTGCAGGCGCAGCCAGGGTCGAGAATAGTTGCGGGCTAATATACCGTTTAAGATGAAGGGTCATTTGCTCAAGAGACTGTCGGACGAACCGTTCATCTCGACGGGCGATCCCCATTGCTCGCGTGACACCAAACACGAGCCACGACACATAGCCCGTATAAGTCAAAATCGCCGCAGCAAAACCGATGTCAATCCAGACCCCACCCTCCATCCGAGTAGGTGCTCCGAGCCACCAACCTGCAGCCGCCACTAGCAGCACAATCGACAGATTGATGACGACCATTACAGGTCCGGCAATCACAGCCGTACTCACGGCAAGAAAGGTCATATAGGCAACAGCAGCCATCAGATAGAAGCCATTCAGGATGATGAGAATCCCCACCAGCAAACTGTCGACTAACATGCTCAAGCGGGCTTCTAAGGACGAATTGAAAAAACGCTGGCTTAGTCGGTATGCCGCATACGGATAAATAACGAGAAGGATCAGCGTTAAAATCGCCAGCGGCTCTGCCAGCAACTCTAAACCCCTCAAGTAGGTGGTCAGAACGACGGCAAGAACAAAACCGCATAGTCGGGGGAGATAGATCGTTCGAACGAGATATTGAGGATTAGCCATCGATGCACTTTGCATAGATTCAGCGCATGGATCGAGGCGACTGCGGCAATCGCACGCGTGCGTATTACCGCAGTATTCTTGTGCGCTATTCGCCTACCAGTACCATCGGCACATCCGGGTCAACTTCCACGGAATAATCTACGCCAGCAAAGTCGAAGCCATGCATTTGCAAAAACGCCGCTTTATAGCCAGCAAAGTCAGTCAACTCATTCAAATTGTCTGTTGTCACGTCATGCCAGTTCGCTGTGACCTCAGATTGAATCTCATCATTCAGTTCCCAGTCATCCAAACGAATTCGACCGGCCTCGTCTACGGCGGGATCCTTACCGGTAAACAATTGGGTGTGGAACAATCGCGTAGTTTGCTCAATGCAGCCCTCATGGGTTCCTTGAGCTTTCATCGCCTTGAACAAAAGAGAAAGATATATCGCCATACCGGGAATAGCGGACGCAGCTTGAGTCATCAAGCCTTTCATAACCGCCACATAGGCTTTTCCACCGACTGTCGCCATTGGCGCTGTCAATGCTTTCGCAGCACGATCCAAATCTTCTTTCGCCTTACCGATCGTACCGTGATAGTAAATCGGCCAGGTCACCTCGCTACCGAGATAGGTGTAGTTGGTTGTAATGCAGTTCTCTGCTAGCACACCGGCTTCAAGTAACGCGTCTATCCAAAGTTGCCAGTCTTCACCGCCCATGACCTTAATTGTTTCTGCCACTTCTTGGTCTGAGGCTGGATCAAGACTGATCGAGCGAATTTCACCGCTGTTGAAATCAACGGTTGCGCCTTCAAACGGCTCCCCAATAGGCTTCAATGCACTGCGCACAACGGTTCCATCTGACAGTTCCCGTGCAGGCGCCGCAAGTGAATATACGACCATGTCTATCTGACCCAGGTCAGCCTTTATCAGATCGATCACGGTGTTCTTAATGGTGGTCGAGAACGCATCGCCATTGACGTTCTTTGCATAAAGCCCTGCCGCTTCTGCTTCCTTTGTGAACGCAGCTGATTTGTACCAGCCGGGCGATGCCGTTCGCTTACCTGCTGCCGGACGTTCGAAGAAGACACCAATGGTTGCGGCATCTGCACCAAAAGCGGCACTTATTCTTGTTGCTAGCCCATAGCCACCAGAGGCGCCAATGACCAACACACGCTTAGGGCCATCAGCCAGTTTGCCCGCTGCTTTCACATGGGTGATCTGACTCAGGACGTCTTGATAGCACCCTGAAGGGTGCGCGGCGGTGCAAAGGAAACCGCGAATTTTCGGCGTTATTATCATTTTAGATTTTCCGATATTGAAATATTTCGATAGCCCCAGGCGATGAACAACGCACCAAAACCGATCATGGGCAAAGATAACAGCTGCCCTGTTGTCAGCCAATTAAAGGCGATAAAGCCATTGTCTCCCATGTGCCCATCAGGACTGCGGAGAAATTCTGAGCAGAACCGAAGGCTGCCATATCCCATCAAGAACATGCCAGATATGGCCATGGTTGGGCGTTTCTTTCGCGTAAAGAGCCAGAGTAGAAGAAATAGAGCGGGCCCTTCTAATAGCGCTTGATAAAGGCTTGAAGGGTGTCGACCTAACGCTTCCCCAGGAAAGATCACGGCCCAAGGCACATCCGTTATTCGGCCGGGTAGCTCGCCATTGATAAAGTTACCTATTCGACCACAACCAAGAGCAATCGGAATACTCGGCGCGATAAAGTCTGTCACCTGAAAGAAAGTTCTACCCGTCTTGCGGCCAAACCAAACCATGCCGATAAAAACACCCAACATACCGCCGTGAAAGGACATGCCGCCTTCCCAGATTCGAAACAGCGCCAGCGGGTTAGCCAGCACTTGCTCCATGCCATAAAACAACATGTAGCCAATGCGGCCCCCGAGGATGACGCCGAGAACACCATAGAAAATAAGGTCAGACAGATCTTCATCGGTCCATGCTGCGGTTACCTTAGGCGCTTTTTTCTTGCTCTTCGGCACCACCACCGCGGCAGCGCTGGCACGATTACGGTAGCCAAAATGCCACCAAACAATCGATATCCCAATGAGATAACTCAGCGCGTACCAATGGATCTGAATAGGTCCAAGGCTGATGGCAACGGGATCAATTTGTGGGTAATGCCACATAGAAGGCTTTGGCCGGAAAAGCTGCATTATCCGTTAACCCGGCGCAATGATAAACTCGGATTTTCATTAATGCCTGATCACATGTGCCTGATTCTGTTTGCTGTTAGTCCTAGCCCACATCACCGCCTTGTCGTTGCCGCCAACCGAGACGAACAACACAGTAGAGCCACCGAGAGAGCGCAATTTTGGCACGACCAGCCAAACTTGCTTGCCGGACGAGATTTGGTCGCGGGCGGGACCTGGCTTGGTGTATCGACCGGTGGTCGATTCGCTGCTGTGACCAACTTTGCAGAACAACCGCCTGAACCGTTACCGCCACGATCCAGGGGCGAATTGACAGCCAACTTTCTGAGTAGCGATGTAGATTGTCTTCCATACATGAAATCCGTTCAAAAAAGCGCCGAATCCTATCGCGGTTTCAACTTGCTCTTGTCCGACGGCAAGTCAGTCTTATATTTCAACAATCGGGAAAACCAGATCCGAGAATTGAAGCAGGGTTACTACGGCTTGTCGAACCAACTACTCGATTGCAACTGGCCCAAGGTGATTTCAGGACGGCATTTGATGAAGCAGCACTTGCTTAGCAATCTGCACAAAGGCGCAGATGCTCAACTCACACAAGCGCTCTTTGAATTACTCGCTTGGCAAGGGGACGACACCACCCATAGCGCGCGTTTCATTCTGGGGGAAACCTACGGCACCAGCGTCAGTACCGTTGTAGAAGTTGGCGAAGATGGTGTCGATTTTGAAGAGCGCGGCTTCGATCCCTCGGGCGCTTCAACAGGCGCACTCAGCTTCCATCTACCGAGTGCGACTAGTGGCGGATAAGCTGGCCAAGACCGGCTTTTCTCATCTCTTCTTCGACATAGTTCTTAATAAGGTAGGCGTTATCCATCTTCAACACCTTCGCTAAAATCTTTTTCGCTTTTTCTAAACTGAAACTGCGAATAGCCCACTTCACCATCAGCAAGTTATTAGCGTTCATGGACAGCACGTCGAAGCCCATCGCTGTCAGCAAAATTGCCGCCGATGGGTTACCTGCCATTTCCCCACAAATACCAAGCGGCTTTTTCTCGGAATGCGCGGCGTCCACCACGTGCTTCAATGCATGCAATACCGCTGGATGGAATTCCTGATAAAGATCCGCGACTCGAGCATTGTTACGATCTACCGCCAGCATGTACTGGATGAGGTCATTACTCCCTACCGATAAGAAGTCGACCCTGCGAATAATATCTTTAGCCTGGTATACCGCAGCCGGCACTTCAATCATCACGCCCACGTCCGGCATTTCTACTTCAATACCTTCTTCGATGATTTCCCGATAGCATTGACTGATCAGCCGTTGCGCTTCGTCAACTTCCGCCACACTCGACACCATAGGCAACATAATGCGCAGATACGCCTCGATGCCTTCGTTAGCGCGGATCATTGCTCGAACCTGACTCAGAAAAATTTCTGGGTGGTCTAGAGTGACTCGTATACCGCGCCAGCCAAGAAATGGATTTTCCTCCTGAATTGGGAAATAGCTGAGTGCCTTGTCACCGCCGATATCCAGTGTCCGCATTGTCACGGGTCTGGGTGAAAACGCTTTTAAATGTTCGCGATAAATGATCCGCTGTTCTTCTTCGGTCGGAAAACGGTCATTCATCATAAAATGTACTTCTGTCCGATACAGACCTACCCCTTCAGCACCCCGCTCAATAGAGACTGCGGCATCTGTCATCAAACCGGTATTGACCCAAAGTCTGACCCGGTGACCGTCGCTGGTTTCTGAACGCTCATCTTTTAGCGCATCCAGCCCTTCAATAAGTGTTTTTTCTTCCTTCACCAGTCGGCGATAGTGGTTTTGCTGCTCTCGATTCGGATACGTGATGACGCAACCCGTGTTCGCGTCAACGATAACCGGCTTATTCTCGAGCAGATGAATCGGCAGATCCTCCACCCCCATCACAGTCGGAATACCCATAGCTTTGGCGAGAATCGCCACATGGGAACTGCCTGAGCCCTTCAAAGACACAAGCCCTTGCAACTTACTGCGTGGCACTTCTACCAGCATGGCGGGCGTCAGCTCCTGAGCCACCAGAATCGTTTTACGAGGATAATTGGGACGGCGCTGGACCCGGGTTTGCAATCTTGCCAATACTCGCCGACCAAGATCCAGCACATCTGCACCACGCTCACGCAAATAAGGGTCGGCCATTGACTCAAAAGTGGCAACATGAGCCTCTATCACCTGCCGCAGCGCCGTTTGGCTCCAAACGCCAGTTTCGATCACCGCAATCACTTCCCCAGCAATGGCAGATTCATCCAACATGTGCCGATAGGCATCAAACAGGGCCAACTCTTCAGGTTTGAGTCGATCCAACAGCAGACGGCTAGTGTCTTCTATCTCGCGACGCGCTTCCTCGACGGCCTGACGGAACTCTTTCACTTCACTGGTTGGGTCGGCCGCGGTTCGATCTGGCACGCTGCTAAGGTCAGCTTCGGGGAATAAGATCACCGACGTACCGATGGCAACACCCGTACTACCGGACTTGCCCATAAAACGACTAGAGGGCAAATCCTTTGCTGTGCCGGTCATCGCCAGTGCACCGGTCGCCCGCGCATGCGCGATCACACCAGCCAACTGGGCCGAGAGTGTAATCAGGAAGGCTTCTTCACTCTCATCAAAACGACGTTTTTTACGTTGTTGCACGACTAGGACGCCTAGCACCTTGCGTTGATGAATGATGGGGACGCCTAGAAAAGTCGTATAGGGTTCTTCGCCAAGTTCATTGACCGGTTTAAATTGCGGATGTTTTGCAGCATCCGTGAGGTTAACCGGCTCTGCTCGCTGACCAACGAGACCTACTAGACCTTCGTCCAGCGCAAGCGTTAGTGAACCGACTGCCGCTGCATTGAGACCACGGGTAGCCATAAATACATATCCACCGCGCTCCTCATCGAGCAAGTAGACAGAAACGACTTCGGTTTCCATAGTCGACTGAACGCGATCGACGATAATGTCGAGTGCCGTCGTCAGATCTTTTGCAGCGTTAACTTCCTGCGTGACTCGCCGCAGCACTTCAAGCATGCAGAATTGTCCCGGTAATCAAGGCGTGTATGTCAAACATTTAGACAAGCCAGGCGCGAGTTCTTTCATCGCACGCCGATATACTTCCTTTTTGAAAGGTACGACTTGGCCGAGTGGGTACCAGTAACTTACCCAACTCCAAAAGTCGAATTCAGGCGTGTCCGAGTGATCGAAGCGGACAGCGTCATCCTCCGCAAGCATTTTGAGCAGATACCACTTCTGTTTTTGACCGATGAAACTCTTAGAATTATTTCGTAGCAGCCGCTTCGGCAATCGATATCGAAGCCAACCACGTGTCGTACCGATAATTTCTACTTGCTCTGGCTGTAACCCTACTTCCTCGTCCAACTCCCGATACAGCGCGTCTTCTGCAGATTCACCGCTGTTAATTCCGCCTTGCGGAAATTGCCAGGCATCCTGACCACATCGCCTTGCCCAGAGCACCTGCCCGGTTTGATTAGCGACAATGATCCCAACGTTAGGCCGATAGCCGTCAGAATCTATCAATGTCTTCACCACCTGTTTTTATTTTTCACATGTAAATCATTGTGTCTGAAATGACCTTGCTGGGCAATCTACGCCTAAAAAAGACTCGCTAGGCTGAAACCGTTACACTGCTGTCTATTTGGACATAAAGAATTGAAACTCGCGATTTTTGATCTTGACGAGACCCTGATCGCCATTGATAGCGATCACGCTTGGGGGGATTACGCCGCCGACCAGGGCCTGGTCGATAGCAGCAAACATCGAGCAGAAAACCAGCGTTTTTATGCCGATTACAAACGTGGAGAGCTCGATATCGATGCGTACCTGGCATTTTCTAGCCGCGTGTTGACCCAACACCCTCTCGAAACTCTGTATGAGCACCGCGCCAAGTTTATCGACACCGTGATTAGACCGGCGATTCTGCCCAGAGGGCGAGAGTTGGTTGAAAAACATCGAGCCGATGGACATCAACTCGTTATTGTCACTGCAACGCTTGAATTTGTCACTCGCCCCATCGCTGATTTGTTGGGCATTGAAGTACTGATAGCACCGATCCCAGAGCTACTTAAAAGCGGTTATACAGGGAAAATGATTGGGGTACCGAGCTACGGCCCTGGCAAGGTCACTAGATTGAAATCCTGGATGACAGAAATGGGCTTTTCACTTGAAGGCAGTACCTTTTATTCCGATTCTCACAACGATATCCCCCTGCTGAGCCTTGTTGATTTCCCCGTTGCGGTGGATCCAGATCCAACACTCGCAGCCATTGCCGCAGAGAAAGGCTGGACATGCATCTCCTTACGTTAGCCCTTGTGGCGCTCTCACTATTAGCCGCGTGCGGGCAGCCTGAATCCGCGACTCCCGCAACTGCACCAATAGATCGCGATCAGGTGGTGCGAATCGTCAACGCCATTCAGCTTCATGCCGCAGACACCCGCGAGGCGCTTAGAATTGAAATTTCCGCGCTTGAGGAGGCAACGATAGGGTTTCTGACACAACCCGATAAACAAACCCTGCTCGAACTGCAGGCGTCATGGCGAACCGCGCACCTTGGCTACGCCAGAGCCCAGTTTGGCTTTTTAGCGCTGGATGACAATCTTCGGCAACTCATCTATCAAATCGATGCCTGGCCAATCCAACCTGGATTTATCGACGATCTGCCGCTCTACCCCACCAGTGGCATCATCCATGACGAAACCCTTTTACTGAACGCCGAAGTATTGATCGGTCAACACGGCATAACCGATGACGAGGAGGTGGCATTAGGGTTTCATAGCCTGGAATATCTAATCTTCGCCAGACCACTTTCTGATTTTAAGATCGACTCTGAATCAACAAGCATTCAACGTCGGCGAGAGTTTCTCGCCATTGCTACTCGTCAGTTGGTGATCGACTCAAATAGTTTGTTTCGCGCAAGCGCAGACCAATTTGAGGCAACGAGTTATCCTGATGCCCTCGCGATTCTAAAACAGGTGCTAACGGGTAATTTGCAGAAGCTACGAGTGGCTTTCCGCGAAAGCAATCTGGTCACAGCGAACGACACTGGGCATAGCATCTACAGCAGCACCTCTCTCAACACGTTGAGCGTAGAAATCGAAGCGTTGGAACAGTTCATGGTGAACCACGTGCCAATGGAAACCATTTTAATGGCGATCGATGCAAGCGCCTACTCGAACTTTCGCGCAACTTTGTCAGAACTACGCCAACTCATGCGCAACAGCGGCGACGATGAGGTATCAAGGGCAAACTTACCTCTGTTCCTCTCCGCGTTGATCCATGAGCTAGAAGCTTTAGATAGAATGCTGGTTCACCAGCTTCCCGCTAGCTAGCTAGCTCGCCAGGCCAAATTTAACTGCCTAGCCGCCTTAACATCATCTAAACGCTTAACTGGCATTGTCGCTGGTGCCTGTTTAACAATTTCCGGATTGGTCCGCGCTTCTTCGAGAATGCTCGCCATAGCAGCAATAAACCCATCCATTTCTTCGCGACTCTCTGTTTCTGTTGGTTCAATCAACAAGCACTCAGGTATGAGTAAAGGGAAATAGGTGGTGGGTGCATGATATCCGTAATCCAGCAGTCGTTTTGCAAAGTCCATGGCATTCACACCCAGCTCTTTGGCTTCTTTAGATAGGGTGATAATAAACTCATGGGTTGCACGACGCTCAGGGTATGCCAAAGTGAAGCCTGCTTTGGCTAACTCTTTCGCCATATAGTTCGCGTTTAACGTCGCATATTCGCCGACCCGGTGCATACCGCTACGACCCAACAATCTCGCATAAGCATAGGCACGCACTAGAATACCCGCGTTTCCCATAAAGGCCGAAAGGTTACCAATGCTGTCAGGGATTTCCTCTTTGCCCATCCAATAATAGCTGCCATCTTCTTTCTGACCCACAATCGGCGTCGGCACAAAAGGCGCTAGTCGTTCGCCTACACCAACAGGACCTGAACCCGGCCCACCGCCGCCGTGTGGTGTGGCAAATGTTTTGTGTAGGTTCATGTGAAGCACATCGAAGCCCATATCGCCTGGCTTCACCTTGCCAAGAATCGCATTCAGGTTCGCGCCATCGTAATAGAGCAGTCCGCCAGCATCGTGAATAATGGCCGCTATCTGTTTGACGTTTCGCTCAAACACGCCGCAGGTCGAAGGATTGGTCATCATCAACCCGGCGGTTTGAGGTCCTACGCCTGCTTTCAGCGCATCAATATCAACATCACCATCCTTGTTAACCGTTACTTCTCGCACGGTATAACCGCACATCACTGCTGTCGCTGGGTTAGTGCCATGGGCGGCGGTCGGAATCAAAATCTCAGTTCTAGCGTCATCACCCCGCTTGTCGTGGTAAGCGCGGATCATCGCGACGCCGGCAAACTCACCCTGGGCACCAGCCATCGGCGTGAGCGAGACCCGCTGCATTCCAGTGACGTCTTTTAAGTAATCCTGCAACTCAAAAAGGCACTGCAGATAACCCTGACTATATTGCTCGGGCGCCATAGGGTGGCGGTTCAAAAACCCCGGTATGTTGGCGACCTTCAAGGCACCTCTTGGGTTGTACTTCATCGTGCAAGAACCAAGCGGATAAAATTCACCATCAATAGAGAAATTCTTGCGGGACAAGTTCGTATAGTGACGAACTACCTGAAGTTCAGAAGCACCGGGCAATCCTAACGCATCCGTTCGTATCTGATCCGCTGGCAGCCCATCCAAGTTAACATCGACTTTTTCGTACTGAGCCCGCGCACTTCGCCCCGCACTGCCTTTTTCATAAATCAACATCAGTTTGTCTCCAGTACGGATTTAAGGACGCTAACAAACAACTCAATGTCCTCATCTGTTTTAACCTCGGTGACGTTCGTCAACATACAGTTACCAAGCTTCTGATCGACTTTACCGAGATCGTAGCCAGCAAGGATTCCTTGCTCTGCCATTGCACTGAGGACGACGGCCGCCGGCTTTGGCAACTCAAGCACGGCTTCATGGAATACTGTTTTAGAAAACTTTACCGTTACACCGTCAATTTTTGTCGACTCTGCTAACAGACTCATCATGCCAGAATGGCATTTGCCGGCAATATTACGAATGCCATCGTCGCCCATAAGGCTTAAATAGATCGTCGCCGCAGTTACCAGCAATCCCTGATTAGTACAGATATTCGAGGTCGCCTTGCCGCGACGTATGTGCTGCTCTCTGGCTTGAAGCGTGAGAGCGAACCCTGGTTTCCCTTCGGTGTCTTCTGTCATACCGATAATTCGCCCAGGCATTTGACGCACAATTGCCTGCTTGCAGCACATATATCCAAGGTAGGGTCCGCCCGAAGCAACGGGAATACCAAACGGCTGACCTTCGCCCACAACAATATCAGCACCGGTGTCACCCCACCCACCTGGTGCGCCCAGTATGCCGAGCGCCATAGGGTTCACAACGCCAACCATTAACATGCCGTTGTCATGGGCAAATTGCGTCAGAGTATGGACGTCTTCCAAGCCGCCAAAGAAGTTTGGATAAGCTATCGCCAACGCGGCAAAATCTTCTCCAGCATAGGTTTCAAGTACGTCACTATCCATCAGTCCATTCTCGGACCAAGGAATTGTCACCAGTTCAATTTTCTGATTGCGAACAATATTGTGAACTGCACTCAAGTAGTTAGGGTGCAGATTGCCTGCCATCAATACCCGCCGAGATTTTGAGCCACGATTCGCTCGAACTGCCATCAATACGGCTTCTGCAAGCGCCGATGCACCATCGTAAACAGAGGCGTTAGACACATCCATTCCTGTGAGACGGGTCATCATGGTTTGAAATTCATAAATCAATTGCAGCGTGCCCTGACTCGCCTCGGCCTGGTAAGGCGTATAGGCGGTCATAAACTCTCCACGAGTCACCAGATCCCAAACTGCCGCAGGGATGTGATGCTGGTAAGCACCAGCACCCAGAAATGACAATTTGACCTCATCCTGACGAGCGCGTTCAGACATCAAGCGTACCAACGCCATTTCTGATATTGCCTCAGGGGTGTTGTCTAAAACACCCGAGCGCAGGTCTGGCGGAATCTCGTCAAACAGATCTTCAATCGAGTCGACCCCGATAGCATCAAGCATGATCTGCTCATCTTGTGACGTATGCGGCACAAACGGCATGAAATTACCTCGTGGTTAACTCGTGGTTGAAAGGCCGCAAAGCGGCCGATAATTAATGGTCTTCTGCTTCGCAAAATTCTTGATAAGCATTCATATCAAGCAGGTTTTCCAGCTCACTGAGATCGTTAGGCTTCAATCTGAAAAACCAACCATCGGTGTATGGAGATTCATTGACCGCTTCTGGAGCGTCTTCGAGCGCAGTATTGATCGCGATAATCGTGCCGGATACCGGTGCATAGATATCGGAGGCCGCCTTTACAGATTCCACCACACCCGCCTCGGCATTGGCCTTAACCTCAGCGTCAACCTCGGGAAGCTCGACATACACTACATCCCCCAAAGCTTCCTGGGCATGATCCGAGATACCAACGGTAATCGTGCCGTCATCCTCGACTCGAGCCCATTCATGACTCTCGGCGTAACGCAATTCTCCGGGAAATTCGCTCATTCCTCTTTCCTCATTATTTTCGTATTAGGTTGTTTTTAAATTCACTAGGATCACCGCAACGATCACGGTTTTAAACACTGCCATCCGTTGGCAGTTTGTAAACCTGTTTGCCGTTTCTCGCGAAGGGTGGCGATATGACATGAACCGGCATGCGTTTGTTGCGAATACCAACCTCTAGAGACTCTGCCCCCACCTGAATTCGGGCTAGCGCGATCGAATGCAACAAGGTTGGTGAATAGGCCCCACTGGTGATCTCTCCTACCTGTTGTTCGCCACTGTAAACCGGGTAATGGCCACGTAATACGCCTTTTTCCAGCATAACCATTCCTACTAGCTGTTGCTCGATGCCATCGTCGAGCTGCGCCTGCAATGCAGTTTTTCCGACAAACTCGTGATCGTTAGACATTACGACAGTAGATGCCATGTTGGATTCAAATGGCGTGACAGATTCGTCCATATCGCTTCCATAAAGATTCATTCCGGCCTCAAGACGCAACGTATCGCGAGCACCCAGCCCCACAGCAGCAATACCCGCTGCGCGAATCGCAGCCCAGAACGCCGGCGCCTCATCACCGGGCAGGATGATCTCAACGCCTTTCTCGCCGGTATAACCCGTGCGCGCGATGAACCAATTACCAGAGAACTGGCCAACAAAAGGTTTTAATACTGAGATCAAAGCAGCGCGTTCGGAAGTCACAAGAGACTTCACTATCTCGATCGACTCCGGGCCTTGGACGGCGAGGATCGCAAGCTCAGGGCGTTCAGCAATAACACAGTCAAAGCCTGCAGACTGCTTCTCCATCCAGACCAAGTCTTTTTCTCGGGTGGCGCAATTGACCACAACTCGATAGCCACCTTCGGTGAGGTAAACAATCAAATCATCTAGAATCCCGCCCTGCTCATTGAGCATTGCGGAGTAGAGCGCTTTCCCCGGCACCGTCAGCTTAGCCACGTCGTTAGCCAGTAAATGACGCAGATACGCCTGGCTTTCGACGCCGGATATATCGACTACCGTCATGTGAGAAACATCACAGACACCGGCGGCTTTGCGAACGGCATGATGCTCTTCAATCTGGGAGCCATAATGAATTGGCATATCCCAGCCACCAAAATCAACCATCCTGGCATTGTCTGCCAGGTGCGCGTCATAAAGCGGTGTTTTTAAGCCCATAGGAATCCAGCTCTTCGACAATAAGTGAAAGGCCGCATTCTATCTTTTTCGCGGAATGGGGAACAGTGACTTGGGCTCACGCCGGTGCTGAATTTCGTTGGATCAGCTATTGACCAACTTCATCATTACTGTCTTTAGCGCACCACTTTGGTTCAGCAAGCCCATGGCTTGATTACGAAGCCAGCCAACCCCCGGCGTTTGCCGGCCATACAGCTGTTTGAGGGTTTCCATGGCGGCAGCAATGGCAAGATTATGCGGTTGTCTAGCACGGGAAAACCGGCGCAGGACACTGATGTCACCTGGTTTTTCTCCGCTGAACTGGGTTTGCCGAATCTCCATGGCTAACGCCTCGGCATCAGCAAAACCCAGGTTTGCACCCTGCCCAGCAAGGGGATGGATCGCATGAGCAGCGTCACCAATCAATGCAACGCCGCGACTCACATATCGATAGGCGTGCTGCTGCTTGAGAGGAAAGGAAAACCTTTGATCTACTGCCAAAACCTTACCCAGATCGCTCTCTGATGCCTCGGTAAGCAAGGTACAAAAGGCTTCCGGGGTCAGATCGAGAATGCTCGCGGCATCTCGGTGAGACCAGACGACAGAGCACAACATTGGGTCGGCGAGCGGCAGGAATGCGAGTGGGCCGTCTGCCGTAAACCACTGCCGAGGCATATTATGGTGGGCGTCTTCTACTTGAATGGTCGTCACGATCGCCGCTTGATCATAGGACCAACCGCCCGTTTTGAGCCCCTTTATCTCACGAACTTTAGAGTTTCCGCCATCTGCACCCACCACCAGATCACAAGTGAGAACCTTATCTCCAACAAGCTGAATTTCTGAACCCGAGGGTGACTCCGAAATACCGAACATTTCTGTATCAAACAACAGCTCAACATTATCGATTTTGGTGAGCCGCTGATAAAGCACCTCAACAACCCAATGGTTTTCAATCACCATTCCTAACTGCGGCATACCAAGATCTTCAGCAGAAAACCGAATTTCGCCCGTGCCTTCTCCATCCTTAACCAGCATCTCTGAAAAACGCGCGTATCGATCCAGCAGGGAGAGCACATCACAACGTTCAAGCAATGCCATCGACGACGTATTTAAGGCACTGACTCTAGGCGCATAACCTGAGCTCAACGTTGCACCATCCAAACTCGGCGCCGCATTTGAAGTGCTTGTTGGCTCTGGCCCAGCATCGATCAGGACAATACGATAATTTGTATGGGCTAACAGGTTAGCAAACATCAGCCCGACCAGACCGCCCCCGCAAACCGCTATATCAAAATCTTTTTCCATCAGCCCAGCGCCTCATTATGCTTTGCCATATAGCCTTCAATTTCATCGACCGTTTTTGGAATCGCAGCCGTTAGAACCTCGTGACCTGTTTTCGTGACAAGAACATTGTCTTCAATACGAATACCAATACCTCTGAATTTGGCCGGCACATCAAGACCCTCTTTGATATAGATGCCCGGCTCTACGGTCATTACCATCCCGGGCTCAAATACACGCCAGGTTTCATCCACCTGATATTCACCTACGTCATGAACGTCCAGCCCCAGCCAATGACCGGTTTTATGCATATAAAACTTTTTATAGAGCTCGCGCTCGATCACGTCGTCAATGTCACCTTCGAGCAGCCCAAGCTTGAGAAGCCCTTCGGTGATCACGCGCACGGCAGCCTGATGCGGTTGGTCCCAATGATTGCCGGGCTGAATGGTCTCAATGGCCGCTATTTGCGCATCAAGCACGATGTTGTACAACGATCTTTGTGTTTTTGAGAACTTACCTGTGGCCGGAAACGTTCTCGTTACATCAGCCGCATAGTATTCATATTCACAGCCCGCATCGACGAGCACGAGGTCGCCCTTTCGAATTTCATCGGTATTCGAAATGTAATGCAGGATGCAGCCGTTGTTACCCGAGCCAACAATCGAGGGATAAGCAGGGGATCTGGCGCCGCCCATCGCAAACGTATGGTGCAGATCAGCCTCGAGCTGAAATTCAGCTCGGCCTGGCTCCACGGTCTCTAACAGTTTTTTGTGTGCACGCTCAGTGATCTCGGAGGCATGCTTCATAACATCGATTTCGGCCTTGCTCTTGAATAAACGAAGTTCGTGAAGATCCCTGTCAAGTTGCACAAACTCAGCGGGCGGACGGGTTCCAGACTGTTTGTTATTACTGATACTGTTCACCCAGGCGATGACCCGACTATCAAATTCTGTATGACCACCCATAGAGTAATAGAGCTTTGAACGACCCTCGATAAGGCCAGGCAAGATGTCATCGATGTCTGCAATCGGAAATGCATCATCAATACCAAACAACCGCATGGCGCGTTCAGGCCCGGTGATCTTGCCGTGCCATTGCTCCATATCGGGATCGCGTTCGCGACAGAACAGAATACTCTCACCATGTTCCCGGCCAGGAACAAGCACAACGACAGATTCTGGCTCATCGAAGCCGGTTAGATAGTGAAAGTCGCTATTCTGGCGAAAGGGGTAATCAATGTCGCTATTGCGGGCAACGACATTGGCGCTGGGCAATATCGCAATACTTTTATCCTCCATCAGCCCCATCAGCTCTTTGCGGCGTGATGCATACTCGCGATTTGCAATGTAAGGCACACTCTTCATCAATGGACCGCCTTGGACGCACAATCTGTGAATATCATGACAGCGCCAATGCGAACATATTCCGTGATTTCAGTTAGGTCCGACTCGTTTTCGTCGTCCTCTGGAATTTCATCATCGACCTGAGAAATTTGTGCGAAGTCGGCCAACAATTCTTTGGCCTCGTCACTTAACTCAGCATCCTGAAACCGCCCGGTCAGCCCAAACCCAGAGAGAAACCCTCGGCACCATTCACTTAGGCCTACGCGCCGGTTATTGATTGCGTTCTCATCTTCTGGGAGCAGAACCTGGAAACCAAAGTCCATATCGGCAAGACCTGTTTTGACGTCCTCGGCAGTTTGAGTAGCCGCCTTTGCCAGCGTGCCCTGCAAGTTCGTTTCTAGCGCCTGCTCAAACACTTCCGTAGCGCTGTCCCACACCGCGCCGGACGATATCCAGCCTGTGATAAAACCGTGGACCTCCGAAGCAGAAACGCTAGAATTGGCCGCGGCCAGTTGATCGCTCAAATTTGCCTTCTCTGTCGCCATCAGCGCTCACCCACTCTTCCTAAAAGCCGCATATCTTACGCTAATTGTACGCGTTTGACCTCGAACGAAGTGTGCCATTATAGTAGCAACCTACACTTGTGATGGCTGTGCCACATTGGAAATACAAAAACTCGAAACTAAGATCGATGAACTGATCAGCCTGTGCGACGAACTTGAACGCAAACATGCTCATTTAGAACAAGATCGAGACAACTGGCTCTCCGAACGGACTCGCCTGCTAGAGAAGAACGAGCTGGCAAAAAACAAGGTCGAAGCCATGATCATGCGATTGAAATCGCTGGAGCAGGAATAGATGTCTGAATCCAAAACCGTCACCGTGTCTATCCTTGATAAAAACTACAAGGTTAGCTGCAAACCCGATGAGGTCGCCGCTCTCAGGCAATCCGCAGACTATCTGGATGGCAAGATGCGTGAGATAAAGAGCAGCGCCGGAATTCTCGGGTTGGATCGCATTGCCGTCATGGCTGCGCTAAACATCGCCAATGAATATCTAGCTGAAGAGAGTAAAGGCAAAGACACTATTGATAGTCAGAGCCGAGATCTCGAACAATTGACAGGTAAGGTTGATTCAGCTCTGAGCCGACTCAAGACTCGAAACGGATAAATTGACTAGCCGACCGGTTAGAATCAGTTATAATTAACTCAAGTTCCCTGGGTTGTTCGCGAGTCGATATGTCCTCGACCCTTTAAGCGTATACCAGGAGGTCTTTTATCTGGGTAGATGTGCATGTCCGTTCAGCGGAACGCCTAAAACTCGTTAGAGACCACCGCCTTGAACCGCAGGGTTCAAGGGCAGATTAGAACAGCGGCAATCTGGGGAGCTTACTCATATTATGGCAGGCAACCAAGTTAGCGGACATCAATTAAGTCACCCTCCACACCTAGGTCACCCTCCACACCCACCACACCGACAGCTCCGACAAGAGCTCCGGCAGCAAGTGCGAGAGAAGAGACGCGGCTTATCCCCTTCTTTACAGGCCCGAGCTAGCCAGCTCACGATTCGTCACCTGCAGAATCACATTCCTTATCAACGCGCCAATCGTGTCGGTTTGTACTGGCCGAATGATGGCGAAGTCGACCTGACCAGTCTCATTAAGGCATCATCCAAGCAACTTTTTTTGCCCATCTTAAAGGAGCGCGTCAGGCCTTGGTCAGGCCGCGGTTTACTGTTCGGGGACATCAATCAGAATATCCGTCCGAACAGATACGGTATTCCCGAACCCCAGGGTCGCCGAGAATTATTAGACGCAAGCCAATTGGACTATATACTCATACCACTGGTCGCTTTTGATCGCGCCGGGCACAGACTGGGTATGGGCGGCGGATATTACGACCGCGCATTATCTAATATAAGAAAATGGAAGAAAGTGATGCTGATCGGCGTTGGCCACAGCCTGCAAGAAGTTCAAGCACTGGCAAACGAACCATGGGACATTAAAATGGATGGCGTGGTGACTGAGCGTGAACTGATGATGTTTGGCTAAAAGCCCATTGCCTGACCGACTGCGTTCACCGCGACACCGAGGCCGAGGAGCACAAAGATCAGCAACATAAGATCTGGTTTCTTGTTCATTAACGGTTCCGAAAACTTTAAGAAAATCCCTAGGGTCTATTCGATTAGGGATAGCAAAGATATAACTGTTCTAAATGTTAATCAATAGGCCAGAGTAATTTTGCGCGAAATTTGTGCAACAGATCACACTATTTGCCCTGCCTCACTGCCAAGTAAGTATTTACTCTTTTCCCTGGTAGTGTCATTTTATCGGCCACCTCACCTAGGACTTTAATAAAGCAGGTTTGATATGGCGGTAAAGGAAATCATTCGAATGGGTCATCCCACTTTGCGGGAAGCCGCCAGCCCATTTCCAATAGAAGAAATTGGCTCGCAGAGGTTTGACGATCTGGTGGGCGACCTGAAAGACACGCTGGCGGCGACAGGCAATGGCATCGGCCTCGCTGCACCACAAATCAATGCTAGCTTCCGAGTCGCCGTGATCGACATTCCAAACCCCGTCACACGTTATGGCCCTGTCACGCCTATGCCATTTACCGTTTATGTAAACCCCACGATTTCCGTCGTTAACGAAGACGCAGGCGGCTACTGGGAAGGCTGTCTTTCGGTACCAAACATGATGGGCTATGTGGAGCGAGCGCAGCACATCAAAGTAGAGTATTTGAACGAACAAGCGCAGCCGCAGTCAATCGAACTGAAGGGGTTTCTCGCTACTGTGTTTCAACATGAGTTTGACCACCTTGACGGCATCTTGTACGTCGACCGATTGAAAGACACTCGACTTTTTTCTTTCGATACCGAATACGCGGCCTATCATTTACCCCGAGACTTACCTCAAGACTTATCATCAAGGGACGATTAACCGTCTTTAACGTAAGAACAGACGATACGCCGGGTTCTCGGTTTCTTCCCAATGTCGATAGCCAATTTCTTTGAGCCGCGCCCTGAATGCAGCCAATTCCGATTCTGGAACCTGCATGCCCACCAGCACCCGGCCATAGGCAGAGCCATGATTCCGATAGTGGAATGTCGATATGTTAAACACAGAACCGACGGCATCCAAAAACTCACCTAGAGCGCCGGGACGCTCGGGAAATTCCACACGAAACAGTCGCTCATCCTCTAGTTGTGAGACGCGACCGCCGATCATATGACGAACATGTAGTACCGCAACCTCATTGTCTGACAGATCGACGATGTCGTAGTGTTTACTCAGCTTCTCGAGCAGACTATTTCGATCAGCAGAGTCTGCGATGGTTTGTATACCCACAAGCACTCGGGCGCCCGCATCTGGAGAGTAACGATAGTTAAACTCCGTGACACTGCGTTTACCGATCGCTCGACAGAACTTACGAAAGCTGCCTTGTTTCTCGGGAATTGTGACACCCAGTAGCATCTCACGTCGTTCGCCAATTTCTGTGCGCTCGGACACGTGACGTAGTCGATCAAAATTCATGTTGGCGCCAGTAATAATCGCAACCACTGGCGATTGATCGGCAATATCTGAGCGCTGCAAATATTGTTTGCAGCCAGCAACGCTCAAGGCACCGGATGGTTCGCAAATGCCACGGGTATCCTCATACACATCCTTGATGGCGGCGCAGATTTCATCGATAGAGACGCGAATGATCTCGTCCACGCATTTTCTTGCCAACCTAAAGTTCTCTTTGCCTACTTGCCGCACGGCAGTTCCATCAGCAAACTGATCCAGATCTTTCGCTGCAAGCTGAACGCGGCGACCCGCGTTTAAGGCAGCCCACATACCTGCAGAACCTTCAGCCTCGACACCGATAACCCTTATATCTGGGCGCAAATATTTGATGTAGGTTCCAACACCAGCAATCAGGCCGCCTCCTCCAACCGGCACAAATACCGCATGAAGTGGCCCCGTGTGCTGGCGCAAAATTTCCATCCCAATCGTACCCTGACCCGCAATGACCTCCGGGTCGTCGAACGGATGTATATAGGTTAAACCTTGTTCTTCGCCAATCGTTTTCGCAACCGCTGCTGCCTCATCATAGCTATCACCCTCGAGTCGAACCTTGGCGCCTCGGCGACGGACTGCATCAATTTTAATCGACGGCGTATTACGGCCCATAACAATGGTAGCCGGAATGTTAAGATACTCGGCCGCCAAGGCAACGCCCTGAGCATGATTGCCGGCAGACGCAGTAACAACACCGCGCCGCCTCACTTCGGGCGATAGCGACTGAATTTTGTTGAAAGCACCTCGGAGCTTAAAGCTAAATACTGACTGAGTATCTTCGCGTTTCAGCAACACTTTTCGCCCTAGCCGATCGGATAGATTCGGTGCAGTCTCAAGGGCGCTTTGCTCAGCCACCTCGTAGACATTCGCTTCCAAGATTTTCCTGATGTATTTGTCAGTCATGTACCTAGTGACCTCGAACTCTAAGAGTTAAACTGTCTGACAACTACAATAGCACTCTGCCGGCGCAACTGGCCAAACCCAAAGGGATCAGATGGATCAGAACGAAAAGAAAAAGCAAGTGGGTGAAGCCGCAGCCAGATACATAGAACCACATCTCACTGAAAAGTCTGTGGTCGGTGTTGGTACCGGCTCGACGGCTAACTACTTTATCGATGCACTGGCGACTTACAAATATGATTTTGCCAGCGCCGTTGCCAGCTCGGAAGCCACCGCAAATCTATTGCGTGAACATGGCATTCAGGTCGAAGCACTCAACGACGTCAATAAAATACAGTTTTATGTCGATGGCGCAGATGAAGTGAATGAGAGTCTGGCCCTGATAAAAGGTGGTGGTGGGGCGCTCACACGAGAAAAGATCGTCGCCAGCGTGGCTGAAACCTTTGTTTGTATCGTTGATGAGTCCAAACTTGTACAAACACTGGGGGCATTTCCATTACCCGTAGAAGTGATTCCAATGGCGCGCTCAGCTGTTGCTCGAGCCATCGTCAAGATGGGAGGTCGGCCGGTCTACCGGCAAGGATTCGAAACAGACAATGGCAATGTGATTCTCGATGTACATGATCTAAGCATCCTTGATCCGATTACGATGGAGCAAGCGCTAAACAATCTAGCCGGGGTTGTCACCAACGGCCTGTTTGCCGTTCGAGCTGCAGACTTGTTGCTTGTCAGCAGCGATAGCGGTGTCATTGAAAGAAAGAAGTGAAAGAGGGAAGTGGAAAAAGCTTAACCCTCGAATAGTTTACCCGGGTTCATAATGCCAGCAGGATCGAATGCCAGTTTGATTGCTTGCATCATCGCGATCTCTTCTTTGCTGCGAGTAAAACCGAGTTGATCGCGCTTGAGCAGCCCGACGCCGTGTTCAGCAGAAACACTGCCGTCAAACTCCTCTACAATCGACATCACACCACGACTGACTTTTTCGCATTCAGTTTTGAATTTATCGACCGGCCAATCGAGTGGGCGTAGTATATTCAGATGAACGTTGCCATCGCCAATATGCCCAAACCAGACGATTTCAAATTCCGGACAAGCCTGCTGAATAAGAGCCTCCACAGCATCCAGGAATGACGGCACTCGTGAGATTCGTACAGAAACATCGTTTTTGTAAGGTGTATGAGGCGTTATCGCTTCAGAGATGCCTTCTCGATAGGACCAGAGCTGAAGGCGCTGGCTTTCACTTTGGCTGACGATACCATCGCTGACCCAACCCGCTTCCAGACAAGACTCGAAAGCGGCCATGGCAGCTTCGATGTCAGTCTCCACGCTATTCTCGAATTCTAACAAGACATAATAGGGGGCAGCTTCACTAAATGGGTGCGCACCGCCCTGTTCGCGCAGAACGTGTTGCAAAGCCTGTTCGGAAAAAAACTCAAATGCACTTAGCGTCACCTGACTTCGAAATTTTTCCAGAACCAATATCACATCCTGCATCCGCGATGCAGCAAGCAGCAGAACCGAGGGACTTTTTTGAGCAACTGTTAGAGCGAGTGTGGCACCGACAATAAACCCCAACGTGCCCTCTGAGCCGATAAATAGATGGCGCAGGTCATACCCGGTCGCATTCTTAACCAACCCTTTGTTAAGCCGAAGGATATCGCCACGGCCTGTCACAACCGTTAGCCCCAGCACCCAGTCGCGAGTCAAACCATAACGCAACACTTTAATACCACCGGCATTAGTCGCGATGTTGCCACCAATTTGACTCGAACCTGCTGACGCAAAATCAACCGGATAGAACAAACCCTTCTCGGCCGCGAAATTTTGCAGCGCCTCCGTCACCAGGCCCGGCTCAACCTCAACAGTCGATTCCGTTTCATTGAATCGCAAAATTTGATTCATCTTGTCAAAAGATACCACTAGCTCGCGGTTTTTTGCGACAGCACCACCACTTAAGCCTGTCCGACCGCCAGAAGGAACCAATCCAAGCTTGTGTTCCACAGCAAAATGCACCAGCGCTTGCACTGAATCGATGTCGCGAGGGAAGACGACAGCCAGAGGGTCCGGTTCATAAAACCGGGTCCAGTCCCTACCGTGAGATTCTAGCGTTGGGCCGTCGGTCGCAATGTTATCTGCACCAATCAGTTGCGCTAACCCGTCCAGTAGTTCTTGCACTCGTTAACCTTTCATTTTCGGGTCAAGTGATCCGGCCATGTACTTGTCCGCCATAGCGTCGAGAGATATCGGTTTGATTTTTGATGCTTGCCCAGCAGTACCGAACGCTTCATAGCGAGCAATCACAATGTCTCTCATCGCTTTCTGTGAAGCAGCAAAGTATTTACGAGGATCAAACTCGGATTTGTTTTCTGCCAAGAACTGCCGAATGGAGCCAGTGGATGCTAAACGCAAGTCCGTATCAATGTTGATCTTACGGACACCATGCTTGATACCTTCCTGGATTTCTTCGACGGGCACACCGTAAGTTTCGGGAATATCACCACCGAATTTATTAATCACTTTTAACCATTCCTGAGGCACGCTCGATGAGCCATGCATGACGAGGTGTGTATTCGGCAGACGATCATGAATAGCCTTGATGCGATCAATGGCCAAGATGTCGCCCGTGGGCGGTCGAGTAAATTTGTAGGCGCCGTGACTGGTGCCAATCGCAATTGCGAGGGCATCCACTTTAGTTTGCGTGACAAAATCTACAGCTTCATCTGGATCGGTTAACATCTGTTCCATTGACAGCTTTCCAGCAGCGCCAACGCCATCTTCCTCACCGGCCTCACCTGTTTCAAGGGAGCCCAAACAGCCGAGCTCACCCTCAACCGTCACGCCACAGGCGTGCGCCATTTCGGTCGTACGACGCGTCACTTCAACATTGTACTCATAGCTCGCCGGGGTCTTCTGATCTGGCATTAAAGATCCATCCATCATCACCGAAGAAAAACCGTATTGAATCGAGCGCTGACAGGAATCGGGCGAGGCCCCATGATCCTGATGCATCACAATAGGAATATCTGGAAATTCCTCAATCGCGGCCAATATAAGGTGGCGCAGAAAATTGGCGCCAGCATATTTACGAGCACCGGCGGAGGCTTGAACAATAACGGGACTGTTCGTATGCTCTGCGGCCTCCATAATTGCGCGCATTTGCTCAAGGTTGTTCACGTTAAACGCCGGAACGCCGTAACTATTTTCTGCGGCGTGGTCGAGCAACTGTCGCATGCTAACTAGAGCCATGAGTTTCTCCTTAGATTATGATTGAGTTCCGCGTGCTTCCAATACGGCAACCGCTGGCAATACCTTACCTTCTACGAACTCTAGAAAAGCACCACCGCCTGTCGATATATACGATACCTTGTCTGTGATCCCAAACTGGTCGATAGCCGCCAATGTGTCACCACCCCCGGCAATTGAAAACCCACTGTTCTGGGCAATGGCTTCCGCGAGACTCCGAGTACCACCTGCAAAGGCAGCCTGTTCAAAAACACCAACCGGGCCATTCCATATGATGGTGCCGGCAGAAGCAATAATCTCTGCAATTGCCGCCTGGCTGTCCGGACCGATATCTAAAACCATTTGCGCTTTACCGATGGCATCTGCCGCAACGATGGTCGCTGTCTCTGGCTGATCAAACCCATCTGCCACCACCACATCGGTTGGGACTGGGACATTGACCCGACCCATCAGGGTCCGAGCGGTGGTTACTAAATTAGCTTCATAAAGAGATGTGCCTACCTCAAAACCCTGCGCAGCGATAAACGTATTGGCAATTCCGCCGCCAACAATCAACGTATCTACCTTGTCCGATAGCGCATCTAGCACTTCCAGCTTGGTCGAAACTTTACTGCCACCGACGATCGCAACGACGGGTGCTTTAGGTGCCAAGAGCGCGCGACCCAAAGCATCTAACTCCGATATCATCAGCGGTCCGGCCGCCGCAATAGGCGCATATCGCGCGACGCCTTCGGTGGTTGCCTGCGCACGATGAGCAGTCCCAAAAGCATCCATTGCAAAAATGTCGCACAAACTGGCGAATTTTTTTGCGAGCTGTTCATCATTCTTTGATTCACCCGTGTTGACCCGGACATTCTCGAACAGAATAAGATCTTCATCGCCAAATTCAACGCCATCCAGGTAATCATCCACAAGCCTGACGTTCAGGCCGGTACTCTGACGAATATGATCCGCGACTGGGGCCATTGAAAACTCGGCCTGATCCTCGATCGGCACCCCTTCTTTTGGCCTTCCCAAGTGAGACATCACCATCAGTTTTGCGCCTCGCTCAATCAGCAAGCGAATGGTTGGCAGCGCGGCGCGAATTCGTGCATCGCTCGAGACCTTACCGTTTTTCAAGGGTACGTTGAGGTCCTCTCGCACAAGCACCCGCTTACCGGAGACATCGAGATCTCTGATATCAATAATGCTCATAAACTGTCTTTTACCTTCGCGATTAGGTTCTCAGGCGTAAACCCAAAATGAGTCATCACGGCGCCGCCCGGCCCTGATTCGCCAAAACTCGAAATCCCAATTACTTGCCCGTCCAGGCCCACCCACTTGCGCCAGTAGTCAGGATGGCCCGCCTCAATGGCTATTCGATTACGCATACTTGAGGGCAATACGGCTTCCTGGTAGGCGGCATCCTGCTGTTCAAACACATTCGCGCAAGGCATCGAAACTACTCGAACATGAACCCCTTCGGCAGACAACGACTCCCACGCTGCGACAGCAATAGAGACTTCCGAGCCAGTCGCAATCAGAATCGCACAGGGTTCCGAGGCATCTTTCAGAATGTAAGCACCTTTGCCAATATCAGACACCTGCTGATCATCCCGCGTCTGAAAAGGTAATGCTTGGCGGGAAAAAACCAGTGCGCTAGGGCCATTATTTCGCTCAATCGCGGCGCGCCATGCAAAAACCGTTTCCAGGGTATCGCAAGGACGCCAGGTAGACATGTTCGGCGTACCACGTAAATTAGCCAACTGCTCAATCGGCTGGTGGGTTGGTCCATCTTCCCCTTGGCCAATTGAATCGTGCGTATAAACATGAATGTTCTGAATGCCCATCAACGCGGACATGCGCACCGCATTACGTGCGTATTCCATAAAAATCAGAAAGGTTCCGGTATAGGCTTTAAAACCACCGTGCAGAGCAATGCCGTTTGCTATGGCCGTCATACCGAATTCACGAACGCCATAGTGGATATAGTTGCCCTCTTCGGAACCGGGTTTAACAACCTTCATGTCAGGCCAATTGGTGTTGTTCGAGCCACTTAGATCAGCAGAACCACCCAACAACTCCGGCAGTATCGTGGCCATTTCGGCAATCACATCTGCAGACGCTTGCCTGGATGCTTTGCTGGCCCCAGCAGCGATGACTTCAGCCTGAAATGCGTCCATGGTCGTCGACCAGTTTTCAGGCAAATCTCCAGACATCCGTCGCTCAAATTCGGCGGCCAAAACAGGATAGCTCTGAGCATATTCTGCAAATGATTGATTCCAGGTATTTTCAAGATCACTACCTTTTTGCCGACAATCCCAACCGGCTTTGATATCTTCTGGAATCTCGAAAGGCGCGGCTGTCCAGCCGAGTGCTTCGCGAGTCAGGGCAACTTCATCCAGTCCGAGCGGCGAGCCATGACTCGAGGCCTTACCAGACTTATTAGGCGAACCAAAACCAATGTGAGTTTTGCAACAAATCAATGTGGGCTGCTCTGCATTGTCATGCGCTTCTCTCAAAGCCGCTGCAATCGCCTCAGCATCGTGGCCATCTACCGCTTCAATGACCTGCCAACCATAGGCGCGAAAGCGGGCTGGCGTGTCGTCAGTAAACCAACCGTCTATGTTGCCATCGATTGAAATGCCGTTATCGTCGTAAAGGCAGGTCAGCTTGCCAAGTTGCAGCGTGCCAGCTAGAGAAGCCGTCTCGTGAGAGATACCTTCCATCAAACAACCATCACCGGCGAAGACATAGGTCCTGTGATCAACAATCTGATGTTGTTCTTGGTTAAACCTTGCGGCCAATAGTTTTTCGGCGATGGCCATGCCTACCGCGTTCGCTAATCCCTGACCTAACGGGCCCGTGGTCGTTTCTATGCCTGGGGTATAGCCATATTCTGGATGCCCTGGCGTTTTAGACCCCAGCTGACGAAAGTTCTCGAGTTCAGACATCGGCAAGTCGTAGCCGGTCAGATGCAAAAGCGAATACATCAGCATCGAGCCGTGGCCATTGGAGAGCACGAATCGATCGCGGTTTAGCCAGTCGGGGTTAGTTGGGTTGTGCTGGAGAAAGTCTCGCCAGAGCACCTCGGCCATATCAGCCATACCCATCGGCGCTCCAGGATGGCCGGAGTTTGCCTTTTGCACAGCATCCATCGCTAGAGCACGGATGGCATTCGCACGTGATTGCCTATCGTTCATAGTCAGTACTCATCAAGATTGCCGTTGGGTGTAAAAGAAGAGCGCTATTTTCCCTTAGCGACACCCTGACCTCAACCGGATATTCAAATTTTACTGCAAGTGACGTGAATGAGATGGATGAATGAAGCAGATTTGCCTTCATCTTGAATGATTATCACCCCGTCCGGTGGGTTTCACATTGTGGTGCGGGTAGAATATCGCCTTTCGTTCAGACCTTAGGCTAAACATGACCAATCGTATTTTCACGTCCGAGTCCGTATCTGAAGGCCATCCCGATAAAATGGCGGACCAAATATCCGATGCGGTCTTGGACGCCATTCTGGCCGAAGACCCAGAAGCTCGAGTTGCCTGTGAGACCATGGTAAAAACCGGCATGGTGGTACTGGCTGGCGAAATTACGACCACTGCTTGGGTTGACCTCGAGCAGCTTTGCCGAGACGTGATTCTGGACATTGGCTATAACAGCTCCGACGTCGGCTTCGACGGCGCGTCCTGTGCCGTGTTAAACGCCATTGGCAAACAGTCTCCCGATATTGCCATGGGCGTCAATGAATCTACAGATCACGATCAAGGAGCCGGCGACCAGGGTCTCATGTTTGGTTATGCCAGCAATGAAACTGATGTATTGATGCCAGCGCCCGTGACCTACTCCCATCGTCTGGTTAAAATGCAAGCTGACGTTCGCAAAAGTGGCAAACTTTCGTTCCTCCGACCCGATGCGAAAAGTCAGGTGACATTCAAATATGATGACAACGGTGTGCCGATCAGTATCGAGGCCGTTGTGCTATCGACCCAACATGATCCTGATGTGTCGCTAAAAGACCTCCAGGAAGCGGTAATGGAAGAGATTATTAAGCCCGTGCTCCCCGCCAATTGGTTACATGCTGACACTAAGTTTCATATCAACCCGACTGGCAACTTCGTTATCGGTGGCCCTGTAGGTGATTGTGGCCTGACCGGACGAAAGATCATTGTCGATACTTACGGCGGCATGGCCCGACACGGTGGAGGCGCATTCTCAGGTAAAGATCCGTCAAAAGTTGACCGCAGCGCTGCCTATGCAACTCGTTATGTGGCTAAAAACCTTGTCGCCGCTGGCATTGCAGACCGCTGCGAAATTCAAGTGTCCTACGCCATTGGCGTCTCTGAACCAACCTCCATCAGCATCGACACCTTCGGCACGGGAAAACTACCTGACCATGAAATCGAAGCCCTGGTGCGCGAGCACTTTGATCTTCGACCAAAGGGCTTAATTGCCATGCTCGACCTGAAACGACCGATCTATCGTGATACTGCGGCCTACGGCCATTTCGGTCGAGAAGAGCCGAACTTCACCTGGGAGAAAACCGACAAGGCCGAACTTCTGGCAAAAGCACTTTAGTGAAAGCACTCTAGGACTAACGGGGAAGCATGTGACTGCGCAAGCGCAATTTCCAAAGCACTTCAGTTTCGAATTTTCGGCACCCAAGAGTGACGAGGCCATCGCAAAGATGGACAAAATTCATGACAAACTGAGTGCCCTAGACCCACACTTTTTTTCCGTGACCTACGGCGCTGGCGGCTCTACGCGAGATGGCACCCGCCAGGCTGTTATGCAGATAAAAGAAAAGGGATCATCAGTGGCACCGCACCTGTCCTTTGGTGGCGACAGCCCAGACAAGATCGAAGCACTCGTTCAGGACTATAAAGACGCTGGCGTAACCCGCGTGGTCGCGCTACGAGGCGACGTACCTTCTGGTACCGGAGGTTCTGGCAAGATGGCTTACGCCAGTGAGCTAGTGAGCTTTATTCGCAAGATAACAGGCGATCACTTCCATATAGAAGTGGCAGCTTATCCCGAGGTTCATCCTGATTCGCGTAGTGTTGAGTCCGACCTGCAATACTTCAAAGAGAAAGTCGACGCTGGCGCGGATAGCGCTATCACCCAGTATTTTTACAACGCTGAAGCCTATTTTCGGTTTGTTGATGGCTGCGAAAAACTCGGTATCGATATTCCCATCGTGCCTGGGATTATGCCGATTACCGGCTACCGCAACCTGATCCGTTTTTCTGACAACTGTGGCGCGGATATTCCGCGATGGATCCGAAAGCATTTGGAGTCTTACGAGGACGAACCAGAGGCTCTAAAAGCATTTGGCGAAGAAGTTGTCACGCGTCTCTGCGAACAGTTGCTCGCCGGTGGCGCGCCGGGGTTGCACTTCTATACCCTAAACCAATCGCTACCAGCGATGAAACTGTGGCGGAATCTCGGGCTATAGCCTTCTCGTGCGCATTTCTCGCTTTTTCATAGATCAGCCGCTTGAGCCCAACGGATCAATCGAGATCGTTGCAGAGCGAGCACATTACATTCGGAATGTACTGCGCTTAAAGGCCGGGAATCCGCTCATATTATTCAATGGTACTGGCGGCGAATATCCAGCAACTCTGACCGATGTCACCAAGAAGTCAGTCTGCGCCTCACTTGGAGCACACAGCCCCGTCAATCGAACCCCGCCCAGAGACGTAACTCTCGGGCTAGGCATTCTCAAACGAGAGGCTATGGATTTCGCACTTCAGAAGGCGGTAGAGCTTGGCGTTGCGTTCATTCAACCACTCATTACTGATCGTATAACGGTCCCCATGAAGCAGGTTAAATCCCGCCAGGACCACTGGCAGGCCATCGCAATCAGCAGCTGCGAACAGTGTGGGATGAACATCATTCCTCAGGTCATGGTGCCGCGAGAACTTTCTGACTGGTGCCAACACCAGCAAGGTAATCGCCTGATTGCCGATCCCGCTGCCAACCCAAATGAGAAGCCACAGCGAAACCTGCTCGCAAAGGACAAGGCGAGCCCAGAGCACATTAGTATTTTGGTCGGACCGGAGGGTGGCTTTAGCGAAAGCGAGATGGCGCTCGCCAATGCGACTGGGTTTAACGGCATCAATTTAGGGCCGCGGATTCTGAGAGCAGAGACAGCCGCTATTAGTCTAATAACGCTGGTGAATCAGGCATTACTGGAAAGCGACAGTACGAATTTCTGACTCAATAAAATCCAAATCCGGAATCGAGACCAGGTTATTGCCAAACCTGACTTTGAGTAGCTCGGTTCGAGCGATCGGCTCGTCGGTCTCAAACAACTGATCCGCGCTGACACGCTCGAGCTGCGGCAGCATTTGCGCCACTATCGCAAAGTAACTGAAGTCTTCGGCACCACCAAGCGCCCGCAAAATGACAAGATTTGCACTCGCAACACTGACCAGAGAGAAACTGGCACGCTCAACCGTCAACATTTCAAATGATGCTACGGGAACCTGAACACCCCGCCACGCAAGGAAGCCTAAAAACCAGTCCGGTGTGTCCTGAACACGTCGCAGCGGCTCGTAGGGAATAATTTCTGCAACCGCAGCGTTGGGCAGCAATAAATTGCTTTTTTGCAAAGGGATCAAAAACGTCGGTAGTTCCGTTACGACGTCACTCACGCTTGGATCCTGCTTCTGCTAACACTTCATCGATGGTGCTGATCAAATTTGCTTCCTGAAATGGCTTGCCGAGATACTGGTTGACGCCTAACTCCAGCGCTTGCTGTTTATGCTTCTCACCAGTTCTGGATGTAATCATAATGATCGGCAACTTCCCAAGCCGCGGATCTCGGCGCACACTCTTAAGAACTTCGAAACCATCCATCTTCGGCATCTCAATGTCCAGCAGCATCACGTCAGGGAAAATATCCTGCAATTGATTCATTGCATCGAGACCATCCTTTGCCGTCGTCACCTCCCAACCCTGTCGTTCCATCAGACGCGTCGTTACCTTTCTCACAGTGACAGAGTCATCCACAATTAAGACCTTTCGCACTCGATGCAACTGCTCAGTTTCGGCAGCCTGCTCGAGCGCTTCAGGCCTTATGCTTTCTTCTGATTTCCGAATGAACGCTAGGACATCAAGAATCACGATAACGCTACCATCGCCCATCACAGTTGCACCAGAGACACCCGCAACATTATTAAACTGTGAACCTAAACTCTTAGAAACAATTTCACGACTACCAATCACTCGATCTACTTGCAGCGCAACGGAGTGGTCGCCGCTTCTCGCTAGAATAACGGGCAATGGTGCAACTAGCCCTTCCAGGGCCGGATCATCACCACGCTCAAGCATCTTACCCATATAAACCAGTCGATAAGGTTGTCCGGCGTATTCAAACATCGGCGCCTCGGGCTGATAATAAGCTTCAAGTTCATAGGGGCTCACTCGAACAATACCTTCAATTGTATTCAAAGGTACCGCGTAAACCTCTTCCCGCACTACCACCAACAAGGCGCGATTGATCGACACTGTAAAGGGAACATGGATCGTAAACTCAGAACCTACACCAAGCGTTGAATCGATCGTAATCGAACCGCCAAGTTGCTTAATCTCACTATTCACAACGTCCATGCCAACGCCACGACCGGATATTTGTGTGAGTTTTTCAGCGGTGCTGAAGCCCGCATCAATGATGAACTGCATCACCTCATGATCTGACAGCGCCGAATCTTCCGTCATCACACCGCGCTCAATCGCTTTCTTTCGAACAGCACCGACGTTAATACCACCACCGTCATCGCTGATCGTCAGCACCACATAACCACCTTCACGTGACAGGCGCAGACTGATTCTACCAGTCTCAGGTTTGTTACTTGCTCGTCGCTTTTCGGATGATTCAATACCGTGGTCAACGGCATTTCTTAACATATGCTCTAGCGGCGCGACAATACGTTCGAGTACGCTTCGATCAAGCTCACCCTCAACATTGAATGCATCAAAGCGCACAGACTTGCCCACTTCTGTACTCACTTGGCGAACAATTCTTCTGAGGCGCGGTATAAGACGCGCGAAAGGCACCATTCGAGTTCTCGTCAAGCCTTCCTGTAACTCGGTGCCAATACGCGCCTGCTGGTGCAATAGCGTCTCAGCATCGCGGCTTTTGTTGGCCAAGGTTTCTTTCAAATCCATCATGTCAGATGAGCTTTCATTCAAGGTGCGGGAAATTTCTTGCAGCATCGTGTAACGATCCATTTCCAGATCATCGAACCCTGAGTCACCCTCGCCTTCTTCTCGCGCATGACGGAACACCGTTTCACGGGATTCGGCTTCAATTTCCAAGCGCCGCACCTGTTCTCGAACGCGATTAATTGTTTCTTCCATTTCTTGGAGAGATTCTCCGAAATCACGAATCTGTTGCTCAACGCGACCTCGCGTAATATTAGATTCGCCCGACATACCGATTAAATCTTCAAGTAACTCAGCCGAGACGCGCACCATTTCTTGGCTACTATTGGCGGCTAATGGCTTGTCGCGAGGAGCGTCTTGAATCACCTTTCCTACAGCAGACGTCGAAACCCCATCTCCGCCGGTATTGGTATCGGGGACCACGACCGCTGGCGCTTCGGCCAGCAACGCAATTTCAGCTTCACTGACATCACCTTGCGCCATCTTGGTATATACCTCGACGCGGCGAGCCATCTCATCTTGCTGCACGTTCAACGCGGCAAAAAAATCTTCGCTTAGGGGCACAGGATTTTGTTGAATACCAATCAAATAGGTCTCGAAGTTGTGGGCGAACTCCCCAAGACTATTGATTCCGGCAAGACGAGCGCCACCTTTAAGAGTGTGCAAATGCCTTAACAAATCATCATAAAACTCAGATGCTGTCGGCTGGCTACTCCAGTCCAGAATACATTGGTCGATCGCTTCGAGTAATTCTTCTGCTTCCTCTACGAAGATCGGTAAGACGTCATCATCAATATCGTCTTCCGGTAGCGTTTGGGTTTCCAGGGCAAAAGACTTGCTTGCGGAACTGATCGTCTCAGCAACCACCTCTTCAGGCGTCTCATCCGAGTCTGACGGCGCCGCAACCGATGTTGGCATGTCATACCGCATAGACTCGAGTTCGGCTTCGGTCGCCTCACCTCGCATCAGCTTGAGGTAAACTTCAACACGGCGGGTAATCTCATCTTGCCGTTTGTTTAGTAACGCAAAAAAGCTGTCGTCTAACTGAGAAGGAGACTGTTGAACACCAATCAGAAAGGTTTCGAAATTGTGGGTAAATTCTCCTAGCGAATTAATGCCCGCAAGGCGTGCACCACCTTTTAATGTATGGAGATGACGCAACAACATATCCAGATGCGCAGAGTTGTTGGTGTCACCACTCCAGACCAAAATGCTTTCGTCAATCGCTTCTGCCAACTCCTCAGCTTCCTCAAGGAACAGCGGCAAAACATCTTCATCAATATCATCGGCGGGGAGCAAACCGCGTGATTGTAGATTCAAGTCAGCTGCAGTGACTTCCTCTGCACTGCTAACTGGAATTTCGCCTAGCGCTTCATCCGCAACCTCGCTTTCGATGACCGTGCCGATAGCCTGAGCTGCGCTCTGTCGTGCAGCGAGCGCATTGCGACAGGTACCCGCCAGGTCATGCTCCAGGGCGACGTCATTACCATTGGCTTGTTCCGACAACTGGCTCGTCAATCCAGCGCGGCAACTTAGCAGATGTGCGACAAACTCGTCCTGTGGGTCAACAATTACTTCGGTCAGTTGCAGCATTAGCTCAAGGGTTACCAAGACTTCAGCCTGAGCCGATGGATGCTCCAGCAATCGACTTATGTCATCTTTAATAAGCTGTAATGAACCATCGCTCTCTGACGAAATCATATCGGCCAAATGAACATCTAACGCTTCCATCGCCATCGTGATCTCATCTGCAGCACGAATGGTTTGCTGTCTGATCTCAAGTGCCACAAAATCTAGCGCGGCTAGCGCGACAATTTGCTCGGTTGCAGACTCAATTTCCTGACTGGAAGCGAGCTGGTCAAACATATGAACTAACGCCTCATGAGCCGACAACAGTCGCATCATCGAAGCATCATCGGGCTTCCCATCGAGTTTCGTGTAGGTATCCGCTAAAGATTGGCAAAGCTCAACGATACTGTCATGCCCGAGCAATCGCGCCTGCTCTAGCACCTGCTCCAACTCTGTGTTTAATTCTGCAACACGAGATGACTGCCAGTCAGCAAGGACTGGTTCGGCCTGACTCAAATGACGAACATTGTGGAAATCAAATACGGGGACCAATACCCCAGTAGGCGTAAAGGCATTAACCTTGTTTGCAAACACATCTCCCGGCTCGTATGAGAGTCGATAAGCAGACAATTGTCCCGTGACGCTCCGCATCAACTCGAGGCTCTCCGACATGAGCTCACGGACATCCTCTGTCATCGATTGCGAACGACCCAACATTCCCGCGAGTAAATGCTCCATCGGTCCTGCAATAATGGCGACCGCTGGCACTTCTGCCATGCCAGCACTACCTTTTAACGTGTGGTAAGCGGCAACTGCTCCCGGAGCAACGTCGGGAGCTGAGGCCTCCAGCACCAGTTGCACTGCCAAGAGGTTTTCTACCGCCTCTTCCAGGAAGATCTGGTCCAGCTCACTCTCGCCTACCTGCATCGAAACTTCAGGTTCTAGCTCAAGATCGTCAAGCTCAAAGACACCGTCTTCTGGCTCGGTTTCTTTTAGATCTTCAAGGGCAAACTCTACCGCTGATGCCGCATTGCTCGCCGACTCAGAGAAGGATTCCAGCTCTGCCGCAAGATCATCAGGTTCAGCTGCCGGCAACTCAGTCGCTGAGGTGGATTCATATGCCGAAAGCTCGTCATCCGCTGAGGGCTCGTCATCCGCTGAGGGCTCTCTATCCGCTGAGGGCTCTCTATCCGCTGAGGGCTCTTCCACTTCAATGTCGACGGTATCGAGAGCGAAAGACTCGTCATCTTCTATATTGGCGACGGCAGCCGTGTCTTCTGGTTCCTCTAGTTCGACAGCAACGTCTTCGTCTATTGATGGCTGTTCATCAACTAGCGGCTTTGCATCGACATCAAGTTCCGCTGAGGGCTCTTGATCGGCTAAGGGCTCTTCATCCACTGAGGGCTCTCTATCCGCTGAGGGCTCTTCCACTTCAATGTCGACGGTATCGAGATCGAAAGACTCGTCATCTTCTATATTGGCGACGGCAGCCGTGTCTTCTGGTTCCTCTAGTTCGATAGCAACGTCTTCATCTATTGATGGCTGTTCATCAACTAGCGGCTTTGCATCGACATCAAGTTCCGCTGAGGGCTCTCTATCCGCTGAGGGCTCTTCATTAGCTGAGGGCTCTCTATCCGCTGAGGGCTCTTCATTAGCTGAGGGCTCTTCCACTTCAATGTCGACGGTATCGAGATCGAAAGACTCGTCATCTTCTATATTGGCGACGGCGGCCGTGCCTTCTGGCTCCTCTAGTTCGACAGCAACGTCTTCATCTAGTGACGGTTGCTCATCCGTTGTTGGCATTGCGGCAATATCAGGCTCAATTGCCGGTGCGTCGCCAGCAACCAGAGCTTCTAGGCGCGATGTGTATTCAGTAGTTTCAAACGATGCCTGGTCCATAAGCCTGAAGGCTTCAACACCCTCGGGTAATTTACCAACCACTTCATTCAAGAGTTCCATCAAGGGCAGCGAAGCTTCAATCGTATTGTCCAGAACACGGTTCAACATATCCTCAATTGCCCAGGCAAGCTCTCCAACGACCGTGGCACCTACCATCCGGCCACTACCCTTCAAGGTGTGAAAAGCACGACGAACTTCTGTTGCCGCTTCTTGATTCGAAAGATCAGACTGCCACTGAGGTAAATATTCTCGAATGGTTTCTAAAACCTCTTCGGCTTCTTCAATAAAGATTTCGATGATTTCGTCATCGATTAGGTCGTCTTCTTCAACAACGGCCTCTTCCTTCGATTCTTCCAGCTCTATTGACCGGGTGAGTTCGTCCGCTGCAGAATCTAAATATGCATCAGACGCATCTCCGGCACTGGCTTCTTCCACTGCAGCCAGATCATCGACGGCAACCAATTCTGCTACTTCGCCTACCTCTTCTTGCCGTTCTTCTTGTTCTTGTTCTCGCTCTTCTTCGACTTCCACTACCGGTGTAATTTCTTCGCTAATTACGGTCGCCGGTAGGTCTTCTGTTACCGAGTATCCCAGTTTAGCGATTGCCGTTTCCGCAACTTCCACCATTTGCCAGTAAGGATCCGTTGTACTTTCGAGGAACCGCTCAAGGAAATAGTCAATACTGGTCACAGCATCCGCGAGGTCATCTAGTTCTGCGAGCGTCGGCTGGACATCACGGCCAAGAAGCTTCTCATCCACATAGCGAGAACACGCTGCGAGGACATCCGCACAACGCTGCTGATTCACGATAAACAGACCGCTACCAAGACTGCGTAAGTTGTCCGCGAGTGTCTCTAACTTATCTTTCGCAAAGTTATTGGATGTGTACTCAATGACAGCATCTTTACTGCGCGCAAGGCCATTTCGCGTTTCACGGATCACTGCCGCTTGTGCTTCATCCAAATCACCGAAGTGGTCGGATTCACCGTCTTCGCCAACATCACCAACCAATCGGTTTAGGTCAGAACTGATTTGTAACAGTGCACCCGCGATATCAAGCAGTTGATCATCACTGGGCTGCTCAGCACTGCTTTCAATTGCCTCGATTGTCTCAATCTGCCGCAGGATGCTGTCTTGGTGTTCAGCCTTACCAACGACCAACAACGTGCTGGATATCTGTTCCAACATAGGGACGAGCTGCGCCAAATCACTTATCTTGCGAGCTGACGAACGAACGTAGAGGTCGAGCCTATCGGTAACACCATCCAACTCTTCAATCAGGATCCTCGAAACCGCCGCGACAGTGTCATCGTCAGGGCCAAAATCAACCTTTTCTGTTAGAGAAACCGGCGCCGCAGCAATCGTAAAGTGCGCCTTGGCAGCCTGGATACGAGGCGTTTCTTTGCTTGCCTTCTCGAGCACCAAGCGTAACTGACTGACAAATTCCGGGGGAATTATTAGCGCAAGAGAATCAGGCGTCCCCTCCGCGAGTACTTTAAGCAAAGAGTCGTATTTTCGCAGTTGTCCCGCAAGAACACCGTCTAACCTCAAGGCACCATTAGCAACACCTTCTACCGCCGCCAGCATCACTTCTGCAAAATATCCTGCGGGCGCCTTACGGCAAAGCTTCGCCTGCATCTGCAGAACCTTAGCCAACAACCCCAAGTTCTCTCTAGGGCTTTGCTTCTTAAGCAAGGCAGACAGGGCTTGTTGATAACGTACTCTTAACTTCTTGATCGTTGCTGGGCCATCACTTTCAGCGTATCGCGTGATCGCAGCCTTATCGGGCGAGTCAACAAAGACAGATGCGGTCGGCGCCTCGTCATCTCCGCCTAACTTTTCTGCCCCCCTGGAAACCCTAAGATTGTTTACGGTCGGTCGGACAAATTGAGGGTTGTCTTGTTGTTCTCGCTGGATTCGATCCAGATAAGCAGGCATTTGCAGAATGGTCTGCATTAGAAGTTCCTGAGCATGCCCAACATCGGGTACGTCATTATTCATGAGCGCCTGGGCCAATGCCTCCATCTCACCTGCCACCAGCACCGGACCCTCAATCTCGACCATCTTGAGCGTGCCATGAACCTGGTGCAGCGCGGTTAAACACGCACGCATGCTGCTGGCATCGTCGCCCTTCTCGGCGACTGATTCCAACGAATGCTGGGCCTTCTCAAGGGTTTCGGAAATATCCGCCTTGATCCAGTCCAGCGCTACAAAATCTTGACCTGCACTCATTTATTCATGCCCGTTGTCTTTCGCGCTAACTTGGCAGCTTGAAGCCAGTTACCGAGGCGCGAAGTTCGTTCGTAATTTCTGCCAGATTACCAACAGCAACTACTGTTGCCTGGGTGCCTTCTGTGGTTTGCGATGTAATCTCTTCAATACTTTTCATCGTGTTTGAAATCTTACCGGCAGATGCAGCCTGCTGGCGCGCAGCATCGGAGATGTTTTCGATGATTTCTGCGAGAGAACTCGATACCGACTCAATCTCTCCAAGCGCAACACCTGCATCCTGGGCGAGGCGTGTACCGCGCACGACTTCAGATGTTGTTTGCTCCATCGACGTGACCGCCTCATTGGTATCGCTTTGAATTGTCTTAACAAGTGCGGAAATCTGTTTGGCTGCAGCACCGGACCGTTCCGCCAAACGTTGGACTTCATCCGCAACAACCGCAAACCCTTTACCGGCATCACCCGCCATAGAGGCCTGAATGGCGGCGTTCAAGGACAAAATATTGGTCTGGTCAGCAATGTCGTTAATCAACGACACGATGTCTCCAATCTCCTGCGAACTTTCACCCAGCCGCTTGATCCTTTTTGCTGTTTCTTGAATCTGGCCGCGAATATTATCCATGCCATCAATCGTATTTTGCACAACAGATGCACCATTGTTGGCGATCTCAACCGAACGCTCAGCCACCGAAGAGGACTCGGCCGCATTGTAGGAAACCTGGTCAATGGAAACCGCCATATCGTTCACTGCGTCAGAAACCTGCGAAATCTCCTCTGCTTGTCGTTTTGCAGCTTCGGATAATTGGTTGACTGATTTCTGAGTCTGGTCGGCAGCGGTAGATACCGCACCCGAGGTTTCATTGATCTGAGAAACCAGCGATCGCAACTGGTCAATCGAGAAATTAATGGAGTCCGCAATCGCACCCGTAAAACTCTCCGTTACCGTCGCCTGAACTCGAAGGTCACCGTCAGCCAGATCAGCAAGCTCATCTAGAAGCTGCAAAATTGCTGACTGGTTTTGCTCATTCTGCACCTCCGTTTCACTAACATTTTGATTTGCTTGACGATAAATGAGCAAACTGATCAGAAAGATAATCACAAAAGCACCCATCGCAGCGACCAGGCCAACGAACGGAGAAGCAATATCAAGCACATCAGTTTCGCTCAATGCTGTGTTCACGCGAGTCAGCGCTTCAAGGAAATTTGTCGAACCTACAAAAACTGTA
The DNA here is from genome assembly GCA_051278195.1 of Candidatus Azotimanducaceae bacterium. Taxonomy (GTDB): domain Bacteria; phylum Pseudomonadota; class Gammaproteobacteria; order Pseudomonadales; family Azotimanducaceae; genus JAHRVQ01. The sequence continues at coordinate 16,205 of JBNMQM010000018.1, read as the reverse complement.
TTTGCAGCCTGCTGAACACTGGTAATGCTGTCTGCACGTGCTTCAATCTCGCCCAATTGCGTGGCCACAGTTCTAAACAGGCTTTCTGCCTGAGCCAGATTGGCTTGAATGCTGGCGTCACCAACGGCAGTGAGCAATAGATCGCGATCGCCACTTTTCAGTCCTTTTAGGACCGCCTCAAACGTCTGACTATCTCGCTTGAGATTATCGACCAGGTTCTTTGCGGCTCCGAACTCAGAGATCTTGTCGACACTTCTCAACATGCGCTCAATCAACAGATTTTGGCGCTGCGCCAATGCGATCTGGTTGGGTGGTACACCGAGGCGAAGCAGTCCCGCCACAACGCGATTATTTTCCTGCTGAATAGCGGACATATTGATCGAGAGATCGCCCGTTATGTCTTTGAGGTAGCCAATAGACTCTCTATTGGCGAGTAGAATATTGACGCTCTCTTCAGTAACAGCCCACAAGGGCGCAACGCTAGCCAATGCGCTCTTCGCCGCACCGGTAGTATCGCTACGCTGCAAAAAGCCAAGCTGAGTCGCAAAGGAAGACTTGTTATCGCTGAGCATCGGAAAAGCGGCTAGTTGCCCGTTAGCGGCAGCGACCGCATTCTTAGCAATCGACTCGGAAAGCGCTTTCAACTCCCCGGCTGCGGCTAATTGCGATTGACCTTGTACACCTTTCTGCTGAGCCAGGTAGAAGTTACCGGCAAAAGCTGCGATCAGCGTGATTAGCAATACGCTCATGATCAGGATCACCGGCCTTCGCATGGTTTTCCCTACAACGCTGGATTTAGCCATAACTCTATTCCTTATTTATTGCGCCAGCTGTTGGAGGTTCTCGTCCGCCGCTAGTGCGGACAAGCTCAATATGGGCCAGACGGTACCGCCGACTTGATATCCGCCCTTTACGTATGGCTTGAACATATCAGCCACTTCAATTTCTTCTTGAAACGATTCCTGGGGAAAATGCTGCATGCCGAGCGATTCATCCACAATAAAGCCCAGGTAAGCATCGTCGTTTTCGATCGCGAAAATTCTCCGCTGCGGAAGCGCGGCACTCGAAGGCGCACCAAAGTAGATAGCCAAATCCAAAATCGCCATCAGACGACCACGGACATTGGCGATACCATTCACAAAGTGCTTCACACCTGGAAGCCTAGTGGCAGATGGCACACGCAAGAGTTCTGCGATCTCACCCATGGGCGCTACAAATTGTTGCCCAAGTAGACTGAACCCCAACCCATTCCAATGAGTCTGGGCATTCTCTTTAGCCGGAAGATCCAACGAAAGAGCCTGACTTCGCTCGGCAATCGCTAGTAATAGCGCAAAGGGCCTTGATTCGCTCATGACATCACTTTGCTCATGATAGAAACCAACTCCGGTTTATCTACTGGCTTTGTGATGTATCCGCTCGCGCCTTGTCGCTCACCCCAAACCTTATCTGTCTCTTGATTTTTACTGCTCACGATAATGACAGGAATGTGGCTTGTCGTGTCACCTCGGCAGATCTGGCGAGTCGCCTGAAAGCCGTTCATGTCGGGCATGACGATGTCCATTAGCACACAGTCTGGCTGCTCTTCATTAGCAAGCGCGACGCCATCGCGGCCATTATCCGCGGTGATAACCTCATGTCCCAGTGACTCCAACATATGCTTGAACTGATAAATTTCGGTCGGGGAATCGTCTACTACTAATACTTTCGCCATCGTTCGCACCTAATCCCCAGTCCGCACGTGATCGCGAATCGCGCTCAGGAGCTCGTCTTTACTGAACGGCTTGGTCAGATATTGATCAGACCCGACAATTCTACCTTTTGCGCGGTCAAACAGACCGTCCTTACTGGACAACATGATCACAGGCGTACGCTTGAACGCATTATTGTTCTTAATCAACGCGCAGGTCTGATAACCATCGAGTCGTGGCATCATAATATCGACGAAAATAATTGCGGGCTCGGTGTCCGCGATCTTAGCCAGGGCGTCAAAACCATCGATTGCGGTGATCACTTCACAGCCCGCTTTTGACAACAAGGTTTCAGCCGTGCGTCGTATGGTCTTACTGTCGTCAATGACCATTACCTTGACGCCGTCAAAATTATCTTCCATATGCTCTACCCTAAGCCGCCTAGCGCGAACCCAAAAAGCAAAATCCCATGACTATTCGGTACTTTACACGCGGTTTGTAACACAGTTGTTAAGTTCAATCTATATGCACCAGATAGTCAAAGGCAATCCAAGGTTAACTGGTTTATAATGCCTAGAACTTAAATCTGGCGACAATAATATTGAGCAAAATCCTCGGCGTCGTGATGGACCTGCTTGAAACCATCAACCCTAAAAAAGACAGCACTCTAGCCATGATGGAAGCTGCACAAGCCCGGGGCTGGCAGCTCAGAGTCATGTACCAAAGCGATCTCTATGTAACTGATGGACAAGTTTACGCAAAACAGCGAGTTGTGAGCGTTTCTCCCTCTGAAACGACCTGGTTTAAAGTCGAAGCAGAGCTTAACGGGCCAATGAAAGATCTGGATGCCGTATTGATGCGAAAGGAACCACCTTTTGACATGGAATACATTTACACCACTTACATGCTCGAAATGGCCGAGAAGGCTGGCACACCTGTGCTGAACCGCCCGGGGAGTATACGCGATTGCAACGAGAAATTGTTTGCTCTTCAGTTTCCTCAATGCTGTCCGCCACATCTGGTCAGTCGTGACGCAGATCAACTCAAGGCCTTCCACGCCGAACACGGCGACGTCATCTTCAAACCGCTAGACGGCATGGGCGGCGCGTCTATTTTTCGCCTTAAACCAGACGATCCCAATCTATCCGTGATCATAGAAACCCTGACAGAGCACGGCAACCGTCAAATCATGGCGCAACGGTTTATTCCCGAAATCGCCAATGGCGATACTCGGATTTTACTGATTAACGGCGAGGCGGTAGATTTTGGTCTTGCCCGAATTCCCGCAAAGGGAGAGACGCGGGGCAACCTTGCGGCTGGCGGCTCCGGCGTTGCGAGGCAGTTGAACGATAGAGATCGGTGGATATGCGAACAAATCGGGCCAGAACTGAAAAGACGCGGCTTATACTTTGTCGGCATCGACGTGATTGGCGACTACCTAACCGAAATTAATGTCACCTGCCCTACTTGTATCCGAGAAATTGACGCAGCGTATGATCTCGATATCGCAGGTGACTATGTGACCTTCATCGAGCAACTTGTGAGCTAATGGCAACAGTCCAAACAGGTCTGCCAGTTCAGCTGGGCGCACAGGTTACAGCTCAGGATCGACTCAGCTTTACGATATTTCTGGCTCTGGCGGTTCATGCCGTGGTGATACTAGGCGTCACTTTTACTTATATAAAACAAAAGCCTACAACTCACACTATGGAAGTGACGCTGGCACAGCACCGGAGCAAGAACCGCCCGGACAAAGCAGATTTTCTAGCCCAGTTTGATCAAGCTGGCAGTGGCACCCTGAAAGAAAAGGCGCTCACGACCTCCCCCAATAAAGCTGAATACCACGATACGGTCATACGAGAGACCTCTCCTCAGCAACAGATTGCTGCAGCGCCTCAACAGGTGCAGAAGCAGACGGCCGTTGTGACGACAGCGGGCCAGTCCAGCCAAAAGGCCGCGGTCGCGAATAACGATAAAGACGTTAAACCCGCAGACAAGCCAGTTCGCGGTGAAAAATCATTGCTGCAACGCAGTCTAGAAATAGCAAGTCTCGAGGCACGCCTCGATCGACAGAGACAGATCTACTCGAAACGGCCGCGCATAAAGCGCCTGACCAGCTTGTCCACAACCTCCAGCACGGACGCCTACTATCTAAACTCCTGGCGGCGCAAAATTGAGAAGATCGGCAATCTCAATTATCCAGCCGAAGCCAGACAACAAAATCTTTTTGGCAGCTTAAGGTTACTGGTTTCCTTGTTGCCAGATGGCTCTTTAAAAGAAGTCGCGATTCTAGAATCTTCCGGACATGCCGTTTTAGACGATGCGGCATTGCGGATTGTGCGCCTTGCCGCACCCTTCGCACCGTTCCCGGACGACTTACGGAAATCTACCGATGTCCTGGAAATTATTCGCACCTGGCAATTTCGGGAAAACAGTTCGCTCAGGAGCTTTTGATTTGAGTGAAGCACAAAGCTTCCAGAACCAGTTCCTAATTGCACTACAGGGGCTCGCCGGCGACTATTTCCAAAACTCGATGACGCTGTTGGTCGATCACAACGAATTGGGGGCCTTTGGACTCATGGTCAACCGTCCTTTGGAACATGGCCTACATGATATTTTCCCGGAGCTGCCAAAGCATGTTCAATGCCCCCTGCTAGAGGGCGGTCCCGTCGAGCAAGACAAACTATTCTTTTTGCACAGCAGCAGCCTGACATTTGAATCAACCTTTGTGATCGGCGCAGACATCGCAATCACGACCTCCGAGGACCTGATAGAGAAACTTCACCAGGGTGATATGCCGGAGCCGTTGCTCGCCATTCTCGGCTACTCTGGCTGGGGCGCTGCTCAACTGGAGGAAGAACTGGGGGAGAACATTTGGCTATTGACCCCGGTTGATCCGGACATTATTTTCAACGCCGAACCAGAGCAACGGGCATCACTCGCCGCAAGGCAGCTTGGTGTGGACCTAAATTTAATCGCGCCTCGCGCTGGGCACGACTGAATATGGCAGGCATTGTTATGGGGTTTGATTTTGGTACCGGTAAAATTGGCGTCGCAGTCGGTCAGGCCATCACGGGCACAGCGACGCCGCTGACCATATTGAAAGCAAGAGATGGCATTCCTGATTGGCAGCAGATCGAAAAGTTGATCAAAGAATGGCAGCCCTCGTTGCTGGTCGTGGGGTTGCCGCTGAACATGGACGACACTCCCAGTGAAATGTCGCGACTTGCAGAAAAATTCGCCCGAAAACTGAACGGGCGCTTTAATCTACCGAGCGAAACAGTCGACGAACGGCTCAGCAGTTTCGAAGCGGCGCATCGATCGAATGGCGAAGAACTGATCGATGCCATCGCAGCTCAGCTAATACTAGAGACGTACTTTAGGCAAAAGTGAGTCCGTTTTTAGTTAAAACTTAGCGACGACGCAAGTTCACATCACCTTCATTCGTCTCTAAGGACAAACCGCTGCTGCCACTGCCTAGGGCCGGCCCATCGCCCGCCAACTTGATCATCAAGCGCAAATCGTTCGCTGAGTCTGCCGACGAGAGGGCATTCTCATAGCTGATCTCGCCAGCGGCATAGAGCCCGTAGAGCGCTTGATCGAAGGTTTGCATGCCTTGCTCGCCTGATTTGGACATGATTTCTTTGATGGTATGCACTTCTCCCTTACGGATATTGTCAGCGACCAAAGGCGTATTAATGAGCACCTCGATTGCAGCGCAACGTCCTTTACCGTCTATCGTCGGTATCAGCTGCTGGGCAACCATCGCCCGAAGGTTCAGAGAGAGGTCCATCCATATCTGGGGTTGCCGATCAGCCGGGAAGAAGTTGATGATTCGATCCAAGGCCTGGTTGGCATTATTGGCGTGCAGCGTCGCTAGGCACAGGTGTCCCGTTTCCGCAAAAGCCAGCGCATAATCCATGGTTTCCCGGGTTCTCACTTCTCCCACCATAATGACGTCCGGGGCCTGACGAAGGGTATTCTTGAGGGCAACGTCAAAACTTGGTGTGTCGACACCCACTTCTCGCTGGGTCACCATGCAGCCACGGTGTTCATGGATATACTCAATCGGATCTTCGATGGTAATGATGTGACCTTTGCTGTGGGTATTGCGGTGGCCAATCATCGACGCCAGTGACGTCGATTTACCGGTGCCAGTCGCGCCCACAAAAATAATCAATCCGCGCTTGGTCATTGCCAGATTTTTAATGATCTCAGGCAGTTTCAGTTCGTCGCAAGTTGGAATGTGGGTTTCTATTCGGCGCAGTACCATGCCGGCAAAATTTCGCTGGTAGAAGGCGCTGACTCGAAATCGACCCGCCACCGGACTATGAATGGCAAAGTTACACTCACGCTCTGATTCAAATTCCTGCACCTGGGCTTCAGTCATCGTGCCGTGAACCATTTCCCGGGCTTGGTCCGGCGTAAGAGGGGTCTTAGACATGGGCATCATTTTGCCACTGACTTTTATAGACGGTGGTAAACCTGCCGTGACGAATAAGTCCGATGCGCCTTGATCCACCACAACCTTCAGCAGCTTATCGAAATCGATCATTTAAATTCCTAAGGGTTTTAGTTCTCGGCTGTTTTTAACGGTTCTGGACAGCTTTAAACAGTTACTTGAAGTCGGCAGGGATCTTGGCCGTCCCTTGAGCAGCTTCTTTACTGATCAGATTCTTCGCCACGAGTTCTTTCAGGCATTGATCCAGCGTTTTCATACCGAGTTGACCACCGGTTTGGATAGCCGAATACATTTGTGCCACTTTATCCTCGCGAATCAGGTTTCGAATCGCCGCAGTACAAAGCATAATTTCGTGGGCAGCAATTCTGCCACCACCCGTTTTCTTCAGCAGGTTCTGAGAAATAACCGCAGCCAACGACTCAGACAACATAGAGCGCACCATCGATTTTTCTGCTGCTGGAAACACGTCAATGACACGGTCAATGGTCTTGGCCGCTGATGATGTGTGCAAGGTACCAAACACCATGTGGCCAGTTTCTGCAGCCTCTAAGGCAAGACGAATGGTCTCGAGGTCGCGCATCTCACCGACAAGGATAATATCGGGGTCTTCTCGCAGAGCAGATCGCAGCGCCTCATTAAACCCCAGCGTATCCCTGTGAACTTCTCGCTGGTTGACCAGACACTTTTTGCTCTCGTGCACAAACTCAATCGGATCCTCTACGGTCAGAATGTGCTGGTATCGATTGTCGTTGATGTAATCCATCATCGCCGCAAGGGTCGTACTTTTACCAGAGCCCGTCGGGCCTGTGACGGTAATGAGCCCACGAGGGGTTTCAGCGATGGATTTGAACACGTCTCCCATGCCTAAATCTTCCATACTTAAGACTTTAGAGGGAATGGTCCGAAAGACACCGCCCGCGCCACGGTTATGGTTGAACGCATTGACTCGAAAACGAGCAATACCGGGCACTTCGAAGGAAAAGTCACACTCGAGAAATTCTTCGAAGTCCTTTCGCTGCTTATCATTCATGATCTCGTAGATGAGAGAATGCACTTCTTTGTGATCCAATGCCGGCAGGTTAATGCGGCGAATATCACCGTCTACCCGTATCATAGGAGGCAGCCCTGCCGACAGATGCAAATCCGATGCGCCTTGCTTCTCGCTAAATGCCAATAGCTCAGTAATATCCATGCAGCAGGCCTTTTCTTGTCAGGAATTCGTATTCAGGTAATAGTATTATCGAATCTCCTATTAAACCACTCTTTCCCCACCCTTGAATGATGAGCTGAGCAACGTGCCAACCGAAACCCCAAACGCAATATCCTCTGACAGCGATATCCTCGGCAACCTTGAGCGAGTCAGGGCGCGAATTGCCGACGCTTGTCGCGACGCCGCAAGGGATCCAGATTCTGTCCACCTGTTGGCGGTCAGTAAAACCAAACCTGCCTCGATGATTCAGGACGCCATTTCCAGAGGACAGCGGCACTTCGGGGAGAACTACCTGCAGGATGCGCTACCTAAGATTGAGGCTATTGGAGGCGCTGCAACCTGGCACTTTATTGGCACGATACAATCAAACAAGACGCGCCCTATCGCCGAGCACTTTGACTGGGTCCACACGGTCTCAAGCCTAAAAGTGGCAAAAAGACTGAACGAACAACGGCCCGAGGGCAAGCCGCCCCTAAAAATATTCATCCAGGTAAACGTCGACGACGACCCTGCTAAAAGCGGCTTTCATCCAGACCATTTGGCAGAAACGATTCAGGCAATCACACCGTTCACCCGGCTTGAGCTACAAGGCCTTATGACACTACCAACAGAGCGCAGCAGCATTAGCACGCAACGAAAACCTTTCCAGCAGTTAAGGCATTTGCAACAAAGCCATTGCGTCGACCACCCCGAACTCAGCATGGGGATGTCACGCGACCTTGAGGCAGCCATTCTGGAAGGTGCAACCTGGGTCAGAATAGGCACAGATATCTTTGGTACAAGAGAGACTCTATGACAACAATTGCATTTATTGGCGCCGGTAACATTGCAAAAGCTTTAATGGGTGGCTATCTAGCCGGGGCGCCAGCCGGCGAAGTCTGGGCCGCTGATCCAATTGAAGCGCAATTAACAACCCTGCCTGACGGCATTCGCACCACAACAAACAATCTTGAAGCCGTGACGAGCGCTGAAATCGTGGTCCTGTGTGTCAAACCCAATATGCTCGGTGAGATTTGCCAATCGCTTCAACCCGTCGCAGCGGGCAAGTTGTTTATCAGCGTTGCCGCGGGCATTACCTGCAATAATCTCAGCCAATGGCTAGGACCGAACGCCGCAATTATTCGTTGTATGCCCAACACTCCAGCGCTAGTAGGTGCTGGCATGACTGGCCTGTTCGCAACCGCGAGTGTTTCCGATAGGCAAAAGTCACAAGGCGCGGCAATACTCGCGACTGTGGGTAAGATCCTCTGGTTCGATGTGGAGACGGAGTTGGATGCGGTGACTGCGGTTAGCGGCAGCGGTCCAGCCTACTTTTTCTTCATGCTCGAGTCCATGCAGGTCGCGGCCACCAGACTCGGGTTGGCGCCAGATGTTGCAAAAACTTTGGTCGAACAAACTGCATTTGGAGCCATCAAAATGGCTATGCAAACCGAAGCGCCTATTGCGGAACTGCGGCACAATGTCACCTCACCTGGTGGCACCACTGCTGCCGCCATTGGCGTGTTAGAAGCGAACGGCTTTGAGGAAACTATTTTTGAGGCACTCAAAGCAGCAGCCGATCGATCGAAAGCACTATCTGACGGCTGAATTCGCTATAATCTTGTAAGCGGCATTCTAACGCTCGACTATTTCGGGCAATGTTCTAAAAGGGACTCTTCATGGCACAAAACTTAGCAAGCGCAGGCGTCTATTTGGTGCAGACTTTTTTTGGCCTGTACACGATTCTGATCATGGTTCGCTTCCTGATGCAGGTTTCCCGCGCTGACTATTACAACCCTATCTGCCAGTCCATCGTCAAACTCACCGACCCCGCTATTCGCCCCCTTAGGCGCGTACTGCCGACTGTGTATGGTATCGATTTCGCCACACTTGCTGCAGCTTTCGCCGTACAGCTCATCGGCGTAATGCTAATAATGATGCTCTGGGGGGGGCCGGTTTTCATGCCCATTTATCTCTTATGGGTTCCGTTGGGGCTACTTTCGATTGTGTTCAGCATTTATTTCTTCGCCCTGATTATCATGGTCATTAGTAGCTGGATCGCGCCGCAGTCCAGTCACCCAGCACTTTCTCTGGTTTATCAAATCATCGAGCCTATCTGCGCACCAGCCAGAAAACTGCTACCCCCCATGGGCGGCATGGACTTTTCAATCATTCTGGTTTTTGTGTTTATTAATATTTTTGACGAAATTCTGGTCATCACACCACTGGCGCAGCTGCTGCAGATTCCCCGTGGGCTGATACTGGGGTTGTTGTAAGTCTCATGCACCGTCGAGCGTTATTGTTCTTATGGTTTCTTCTTGGCATTGTGATGCCATTGACACCGCTATCCGCAGAAATGGTGCAATGGCGTGGCTATGAGATCCACTACACTACTTTTAACAGCTTGCTAATTCCGCAAGAGGTCGCCAAAGCGCACAACATTGTCCGCTCCAAGCTTCGCATCGTCACCAACATCTCGGTGCTGAAAGAGGGCGAACCCAGCAATGCAAAAGTGATTGGCACTAATACCAATTTGCTTAGCCAGCTCTTCACCATGAGCTTTGATGAGGTCACAGAAAAGAACGCTATTTACTACCTATCAAATCAACTGATCGACGAAAGAGACACTTTGCGATTCACCATCCAGATTACACCTAATGGCCAAAGCGAAGCGCTCGAATTGAAATTTATGCGGCAGTACTAATGAAAATCATCCTCGCTTCCAACAACACCAATAAGGTGCAAGAAATGCGCGCCTGTTTGCCGGCAGATTTTGAGTTACTTACCGCCGCCGACTTTAAAATTGAAAGCCCCCCTGAAACCGGTACCACGTTTATAGAGAATGCAATCATAAAGGCGCGGCACTCCTCCCAAGTAGCAGGTTTACCTGCCATTGCAGACGACTCGGGTTTAGAAGTAGATTTCCTAAATGGCAAACCCGGTATCTACTCTTCGCGTTTTGCAGGACCAGATGCCCGAGATGCAGACAACAATACAAAATTGCTTAGCGTCATGGAGGGGGTTGTAAATCGATCCGCTCGTTTCCGCTGTGTCATCGTCTATTTGCGACACGCGCTAGACCCAATGCCTATTGTCGCAGCGGGCACATGGGAAGGGCAGATCATCAACAAGCTGGACGGGGATGGTGGTTTTGGTTATGACCCATTGTTTTTCGTGCCAGAACTAGGCAAAACGGTCGCGAAACTGAGCGTAGAACACAAACGTCAATTCAGTCATCGCGGCCAAGCGCTACTCGAGTTTGTTCGGCTGTTCAATGCCAGCTGACATTCCTCTATCTCTCTACATCCATTTTCCCTGGTGTGTGCGGAAGTGCCCCTATTGCGACTTCAATTCCCACGAGGCAAACGGCGACATACCAGAAACGGCATACATCGAAGCACTGCTGAACGACTTAGATAAAGAGTTGGCCCACGACTTTGAACTAAGCAGGCGGCCTATCGAATCGATTTTTATGGGCGGTGGTACGCCAAGCTTGATTTCACCTAGTGCGATTCGTCACTTAATGGGCGTGCTCAACGAGCGACTCAACCTGGCACCAGATATTGAAGTAACACTAGAAGCCAACCCAGGCACCACCGATTACGAAAAGTTTGCTGGCTACAAAGCCGCCGGCATAGATCGCTTGAGCATCGGAGTGCAGAGCTTTTCTGGGCGCCACTTATCAATCCTGGGCAGAATCCACACGGCAAACGAGGTCACTGAGGCGTATCAAGCAGCAAGAGACGTAGGGTTTACTAACATCAACCTCGATTTGATGCATGGGCTGCCAGATCAGAAACCTGAAAACGCTCTCGATGATCTTAGAATCGCCATCCAGCTCGCGCCAGAACACATCTCCTGGTACCAGCTCACTATTGAGCCCAACACTGTTTTCTATAAACGACCACCAAAACTACCAGACGATGACACGCTATGGGAAATCTATGAAAGCGGCCTCGCACTTTTAGAAGCTGCAGGCTATTCGCGCTACGAAATTTCTGCCTTCGCAAAGCCTGGCAAACAAGCTCGACACAATCTTAATTATTGGTTGTTTGGTGACTATCTTGGCATTGGTGCCGGCGCCCACGGCAAGATTTCGACAGCAGATACGATCATCAGAACAGCCAAGACTCGGCTACCCGCGGACTACATCGCTACACAAAAGAGTACCCGGAAAGCCATCAGCCAAGAAGATATGTTGCTCGAGTTTTTGATGAATTCCCTTCGCCTGAGCTCAGGGTTTTCCAGAAAGGTTTTTAGCAATCGAACCCATCTACCCGAGGCTAGATTGAACGAGTTTTTGGATCAGGTAGCCAAACAAAACATGCTAGAAACTGCAGGCGACCAAATTAGGCCAAACAAACGGGGCCTGCAATACCTTAATGAAATGCTTATGTTTGCCTAACGAGCAACATATGCCAGATCAAATACTTCGTGATCTAGCTTCAGCCCGCGGCGTTCATATTTTGTCTGAGCCCGGTCAGGCACAACTGTCGAGGTCCAGGACGAAAGTGTTTCTTCAATCGACTCTGCATAGTGCATCCAGTCTGTGGCGATATGCAGAACACCACCACGCTTCAATCGACTTTCTAAAAGTACGGCAAACGCCTCACTAATCAGGCGCCGCTTGTGATGTTTCTTCTTGTGCCAGGGATCAGGGAAAAAAATCTGAATCCCATCTAGGCTTTTTTCCGGAATACATTGAGTGAGGACGTCAATGCTGTCCTCGGCGAACACCTTTATGTTTTCCAACTTGGCATCATCGGCAAGACTAAGTAGGTGACCGACGCCAGGACGATGGACTTCGACACCGATATAGTTGATGTGGGGGTTCCCTACCGCCATCTCAAACAGCGAATCCCCCATACCGAATCCGATTTCCAAAACGACAGGCCTCGGGGATGCAAACACCTGACCGAAATTCAGATTTCCATCTGACACTTCAAGACCATATTGAGGCCAAGCTTCCTCAAGCGCACGCTTTTGGCCCGGCGTCATACGGCCTTCACGGATCACAAAACTGCGTATCGGCCGTCGCTCTGCGTCGGTCACAGTCTAGTTTCCCGGTACGTGTTTAACGGTAGCAACCAACATCAACACCCAGCCGACGAGCAAAAACAATCCACCCAAAGGCGTAACCGGACCTAACCATCGGGCGCTGGTCATGGCGAGACCGTAAAGGCTGCCGCTAAATAGAACAATGCCGATAGAGAATCCGATACCCGCATATTGAAACCAAACACCTCTGCCAAAATGCAGACTTAGAACACAAGCCGCGAGTATCGCAAGGGTATGTATTGCTTGATATTGCACCGCTGTATCGAACGCCGACATTAGGCTTGCACTCAGCTTGCCGCGGAGGCCGTGCGCGCCAAAAGCGCCAAGCGCAACCGCAAAAAATCCAGAAAGGGATGCGAATACGAGCAGGAATTTGATCATGATTTAGGCGGCGATTTGCTTGCGCAGTTTTTTCAAAGCGTTCTGTTCTAGCTGCCGGACTCGCTCCGCAGAGATGCTAAATTCGGCCGCCAATTCATGTAAGGTCGACTTTTCATCTAGCAACCAACGACGCCTAACAATTTCCTGAGCACGCTGATCTAGACTGCGAAAAGCTTCGTGGAGCTGAGCTTGTTCCCGCTCACTATTGATATTCGATTCGACAATATCTGCAGGGTTGTCGTTGTCGCGGGTCACATACTGTGCCGGCCGCACCGCAAATTCATCATCGTCCGGACCGGCATCAAAAGTTTCATCTCTAGATGACAACCTACCTTCCATTTGCCGAACTTGCGCCGGCTCAACACCTAGCTCTCCAGCGATGTGCTTAACCTCTTCTTCGTTCATCCAACCAAGTCGCTGCTTTGAGCTTCGCAGGTTGAAGAACAACTTTCGCTGCGCTTTAGTGGTCGCCACTTTAACGATCCGCCAATTTTTGAGGATGAACTCGTGCATTTCAGCCTTTATCCAGTGAACGGCAAAAGACACAAGCCGGACACCATATTCCGGGTTAAAGCGTTTTACCGCCTTCATCAAACCAACGTTACCCTCCTGGATTAGATCGGCTTGAGACAGGCCATAGCCCGAATAAGAGCGCGCCACGTAGACAACAAAACGTAGATGACCGAGCACCAACTGGCGGGCAGCATCAAGGTCTTCATCGTGGAAGAGGCGGTTGGCCAGCTCGGATTCTTCATCCTTACTGAGCATCGGTATGCTGTTGACGGATTGGATGTACGCCTCGAGGTTCGCACCAGGAGAAAGCACATTTACCGGCAGAATATTAGTACTCATAAACGACTCTTATTCGCGGGAAGCGGATTCTATCACCAAGTTTAGTCAATATCAGGTCTGACCTCCAATTGGTTGTACGCCCATGCAGCATTTCAGACCATCATTATAAAAAACGAATCGACCCATTATTTTAATTGGGCTCTATTGTATGTAAGTGCCTACCAACGGCAACGGCTGCACCAACCACACCAAGACCAATGCCGACGCCAAAAAGCGTTAATGTCGTGATAAGGTCGAGACCCTCCAGTAAAAACTGGTTCTGATAGGAGTCCAGCAACTGCTCAATGGGACCGCTTAACACAATCAAACTGGCCTGCACCATGAGCCAGGCAACCAACGCGCCGCCAAAACCATACCAAAACCCAAGATACAAAAACGGTCGCCGCACGAAAGCATCTGTTGCACCCACGAGCTTGATGATCTCAATCTCTGCTCGCCGGTTTTCAATGGCAAGACGAATCGTATTGCCAATAGCCAGCACCACGCCCAGAGAGAGAAACAACCCCAACGTCGTCACGAATCGTTCGCCGAGTGCGAGTAATGCAAATAGTCTTTCTATCCACTCAAGGTCAATGGCTACTCGTTCTACGCCTTGGAAATCTGATAGCTTCGTCGTTAGCAAGCGCAACGCTAAAGGTGACAGTTCGAAAGGCTTGGCTTCGATGACATCGGGCAACGGATTGCGCGGCAGGCTCAACAGGATATTGCCAAAGCCAGTCTCCGCCTCAAAGCTCTTCAGTGCTTCGTCGGCGCTGATGTATTTTGCCGTTTCAATTTCGCTGAGCGCACGGATTTCAGCCAATAGAGCTTGCGCTTCGGACCCGCTTTCCAGATAGAGGTTTATGCGTGCAGAACCATCGAAACCACCGCCGAGACTGGTGGCATTAGACAAAAGCAAATAGAGAATTGCTGGCAGCGCCAACGCAATGCCAATTACCATCCAGGTCATCAGGCTTGTTGCCCAACTGGCCAACAAGTCACGCAGGGTCTTAACGCAAGTCTCACGATGGTGAGCGCCGACAGACCGAACCTTGTCGGTCATGCCAAGTGAATGTGTACTCGCGCCCTTAGTTTGCTGTTTAACCATCAGCCCGTCAGCTGCCCGTTGGCCAGAGTTAACTGGCGCAACCCCATGCGACGGACCAGCTCGAGATCATGAGTCGCAACTAAAACGGTGACGCCGACCTGATTGAATTGTTGAAACAAATTCATAATTTCTGCCGACAGATCAGGGTCGAGGTTGCCGGTAGGTTCATCGGCCAATAGCACCGGCGGCTTGTTCACGACCGCTCTGGCGATGCCCACGCGTTGTTGTTCTCCACCTGATAGCGCGACAGGAAGACGGGTTTCTTTGTCTGCAAGCCCAACCTTGGACAAGGCTGCTCTCACGCGACGGCCAATCTCTCTTGGTTGATAACCAGCGACCGTCAATGGTAGTGCCACATTGTCGAAAACGGTGCGATCAAATAGTAGCTGGTGGTTTTGGAAGACCACGCCGACATTACGACGAACTTGCGGGATGTGTCGTTTAGATAGCCGGTTCAAATTTTGATTTTGCAGGAAGACCTGACCCTGACTGGGTCGCTCCATCATAATGATCAGTTTCATCAAGGTGCTTTTTCCAGCACCCGAGTGACCTGTGAGGAATGCCATTTCGTCATCCGCCAGCTCGAAACTGACCCTGGAGAGCGCCTCTCGGCCACCCTCGTAGCGTTTACTCACTTGATCAAAGCGAATAGACACTATGGTTCGAACAACGCCTGGACGAATTCTTCCGCTCGAAATTCCCGCAGATCGTCCACTTTTTCACCAACGCCAATATAACGGATCGGCAGTTGCAGCTGCCGAGCAATGGCAAAAATGACACCGCCTTTTGCGGTCCCGTCTAGTTTCGACAATGTAATACCTGACACATCAACCGCAGCTCGAAATTGTGTCGCCTGAGAAATGGCATTCTGTCCGGTCGTGGCATCCAGCACCAACATCACCTCATGAGGTGCTGACTCGTCGAGTTTGCCCAGTACGCGCTTTATCTTTGTCAGTTCGTCCATTAAGTTTTTCTTAGACTGTAATCGCCCCGCTGTATCAGCGATTAGCACATCCACCTTTCTAGATTTGGCAGCTTCCAAAGCATCGTAAATGACAGAAGCACTATCGGCGCCCGTGCCCTGAGCAATGACAGGAACATCATTTCGTTCGCCCCAGACTTTAAGCTGCTCGACTGCGGCGGCTCGATAGGTGTCTCCCGCCGCAAGCAGCACTGATTTACCGTCGGCCTGAAACTGCTTTGCCAGCTTACCGATCGTCGTCGTCTTGCCAGCGCCATTGACGCCGACCATCAAGATCACAAAAGGCTGATGCTTCTGTTCAATCACGAGAGGCGCCTCGACTTCAAGCAACATACTGGTGAGCTGCTTCTGCAAATGCTCGTAAAGCGCGCCTGAATTAGCCAACTCTCTTCGCGCGACCAAACGAGTCAGATCGCCAATTATTTCTGAAGTCGCTTGGACACCGACGTCTGCGGTTAACAGAAGCGTCTCGATGTCTTCCAACAACTGATCGTCGATCAACTTTT
>JBNMQM010000017.1:0-71488 GCA_051278195.1 Candidatus Azotimanducaceae bacterium | reverse complement strand
CCGTCGCCGTCAAAAGCAACACCAAAGTCCGCCTGCTCTTCAATGACTTTTTGCTGAAGTAGCGCCGGATGAGTCGATCCCACCTCGTGGTTAATATTCAGTCCGTTTGGCGCAACACCGATTTCAATGACTTCAGCACCTAGTTCTCTAAAAATGCTGGGCGCAACGTGATACGTCGCTCCGTGAGCACAGTCAAGGACGATTCTCAGCCCGCGCAGGTTCTTGTTGGAGGGAAAGCAACTTTTACAAAACTCGATATATCGACCGGCCGCGTCATCGATGCGCCGAACCTTACCAATCTGATCGGAAGCAACGACTTCCATGTGCTGCTTAGCGTGATCAAGTTCTGCTTCGATAGCGAGCTCAATCTCATCATCAAGCTTCTCTCCTTGGCCGGAAAAAAACTTGATGCCGTTGTCAGAAAAAGCATTATGGGAGGCGCTGATGACGATACCCGCCCTGGCGTTGAACGTTCGCGTCAGATAAGCCACAGCAGGCGTCGGCATTGGACCGAGCAACAGGACATCTAGACCAGCAGAGACTAACCCTGCCTCAAGAGCGGATTCAAACATATACCCAGATATTCGCGTGTCTTTGCCGATCAGGATTTCGCCATGACCATTTTTTGCAAACACCCGTCCAGCAGCCCAGCCTAGCCTCAGCATAAATTCAGGCGTGATGGCACCCTGCCCTACCGCGCCTCTAATCCCATCTGTACCGAAATATTGTTTTTCCAATTTTTATTATCTCTTTTAGGAGAATTGATCACCGTTGGTTGCAAATGCTCTGGCCATTAAAAGAGCAGCCCGCGTCTCGGCCACATCGTGCACGCGGAGAATAGAGGCTCCGCGCATATAGGCCCATACTGCTCCAACCAAGCTACCGATCAGCCGATCTTCTTCATTCGATTCCAAAACTTTGCCAATAGTACTCTTTCTAGAAAGACCAACCAACAAAGGACAACCTAGATCGGAAAATACTCCTAACTGGTTGATAATTTTCAGATTATGCTGGGGCGTTTTACCAAAGCCAAACCCCGGATCTAGGATTATTTTTTCTTTAGGGATACCTGCTTTAACGCAGACCTCAATTCTCTCTGTAAAAAATCGGCGGATATCCGCCAATAAGTCATCGTAAACAGGGCTCATCTGCATCGTCTGAGGGTCGCCCTGCATGTGCATCAAACAAACCGGTAATTGAGTCGCGCTAGCAGCCGCGAGCGCCCCATCACGCCTGAGCGCACGCACATCGTTCACCATGCTGGCACCGGCCACTGCAGCAGCCGTCATCACGGCTGCGGTACTGGTATCAACAGAAATCGGTAAATTTGTCATCGACCGAATGGCCTCAACAACGGGCACAACACGTTCGAGCTCCTCTAAAACTGACACAGGATCCGCGCCAGGCCTCGTGGACTCGCCACCAACATCAATAATGTCTACCCCGCCTTCAATCATCTTCTCTGCTTGGCGCATGGCGTCGTCACGATTCACAAAACGACCGCCGTCGGAGAACGAGTCCGGTGTCACATTCAAGATACCCATAATGGCCGGACGATCAGTAGGAAATAACACAGCGCAGAATCAACAACGGGCCCGAAAGGCCCGCTGTCTGAAAACTAGTACATGTTTGATCAATGCTCTCCGGCTGGACCGCCAACTGGACCGCTCGGACGCGGCTCTGGGTCAGAGGCCTCTTGCGTGCCTACGTCTCCTTCGTCTGGATCATTCCAGCTGCTTGGAGGACTAGGTTTTCGGCCCGCCATGATTTCATCAATCTGAATCCGATCGATGGTTTCATATTCAAGCAGCGCCTCTGCCATGCTGTCTAGCTTGTCTCGGTTATCGGTCAAAAGACGCGTGGCTATTTTATAGCAGTTGTCGATGATGGCGCGCACTTCCTCATCAATGATCTTTGCCGTTTCGCCGCTCACTTGGAACTTTGGCGCACCTGCGGACATGCCAAGGAAAACTTCCTCAGTATCGTCAGAATAGGTGAGGGGACCCAACTTCTCGGACAGACCCCACTTGGTGACCATATTTTTAGCCATCTTGGTCGCACGCTCGATGTCGTTAGACGCACCGGTCGTCACTCCATCCATACCTAAAGTAAGCTCTTCTGCAACTCGCCCGCCAAATAGCGCACAAATCTGAGAGTCCAACGCGCGTTTGTTGATCGAATAGCGGTCTTCTTCCGGCAAAAACATCGTCACGCCCAGCGCTCGACCCCTCGGTATAATCGTGACCTTGTACGTGGGATCGTGTTCAGGCACCAAATAGCCAACTATACAGTGACCGGCTTCGTGGTAGGCCGTATTACGTTTCTCGGCCTCCGACATGACCATACTCTTACGTTCTGCACCCATCATGATCTTGTCTTTTGCTTGCTCAAAATGGTCCATATTCACAGTTCGCTTTGCTTGGCGAGCAGCAAACAGTGCGGCTTCATTAACAAGGTTCGCAAGATCCGCACCTGAAAATCCGGGTGTACCACGAGCGATAAAGGAGGGCTCGACATCAGAGCCAAGTGGCACTTTACGCATGTGTACTTTTAAAATTTGTTCGCGGCCGCGAATATCAGGCAAGCCCACAACAACCTGTCGGTCAAATCGCCCCGGTCGCAGCAACGCAGGATCGAGCACGTCAGGTCGGTTCGTAGCAGCAATGACAATTGTACCTTCGTTACCATCAAAACCGTCCATCTCAACCAATAGTTGGTTCAAGGTCTGTTCACGCTCGTCATGACCGCCACCCATGCCAGCACCACGGTGTCGGCCGACCGCATCGATTTCGTCGATAAAGATAATACAGGGTGATTGTTTCTTTGCCTGCTCAAACATATCTCGAACCCGCGAGGCACCGACACCCACAAACATTTCCACAAAGTCAGAACCCGAAATCGAAAAGAACGGGACCTTTGCTTCGCCAGCTATCGCTTTCGCAAGGAGCGTCTTACCCGTACCGGGTTGACCCACCATCAAAATACCGCGGGGAATTCTGCCACCCAACTTTTGAAACTTGGAAGGGTCTTGGAGGAAATCGACCAATTCTTTAACGTCTTCTTTCGCTTCATCGACACCGGCTACATCGGCGAACGTCGTTTTAATCTGGTCATCGCCAAGCAGTTTTGCTTTGCTTTTACCAAAGGTCAGCGGACCACCGCGCCCGCCGGCGCCGCCCTGCATCTGGCGCATAAAAAACATGAAGACTGCAATGATGACCAGTATCGGAAAGCTTGCGACGAGCAACTGGGTCCATATGGACTGTTGCTCAGGCCGCTTGCCACGAAACTGGACATCGTGAGCTTGCATATCATCGATCAGCTTTTTGTCGACAATTTGTGGCTGGATCGTTTCAAAGGCTTCTCCGTCGTACTGAATGCCCCTGATTATAGAGCCTTCTATTTCGACGGATTTAATTTGGCCACGCTGCACCATGTCGATAAACTTTGAGTAATCGAGTTCTGGCGTCGTCTGACTGACATCAAAATTTCTGAACACTGTCAGTAAGACTGCGGCGATGATGAGCCACAGAAGTAAATTTTTTCCCATATCGTTCAAAAGATCGTCCTCTTTATCCCTTCTTGCAAACTAATGTCACAACGGCCTACAACAGGCCACATGCGTTACTGGGGCTAACCACCTTACTATAGATGCTGGCGTCCAAAAACCCCATTACCCCGTGCAATAACATCGATGCCGATTATACGCACCAGATGCTTAATTCGTTTTCGTAAACCCTTGCCCGATGACAAATATTTCTGGTGACCGACTTCGAGAAGACTTGGGCTTGAAGTTAGCAACCGTCTTAAACCTACCTCTGAACGCTTCACGTATGCCATTGATACCTTGACCTTCAAAGCACTTACAAACCAGGCTACCACCGGGTTTCAGGACTTGCTCTGATAGATCAATTGCAAGCTCCACAAAGTAGGCAGCCGCAGGCTGATCTACCTGCTTCATACCACTCAAGTTTGGGGCCATATCAGAAATTACAAGGTCTACGGGCATTTCTGCGATTTCAGCGAGCAGGGCTTCGAAAGGCCCAGTTTCGGTGAAATCGCCTTGAATAAAGGTCACATCCTGAATTTCTTCCATCGGCAGTATGTCGAGCGCGATCACACAGCCCTTGTTTCCGACTGCTTTTTGCGCCACCTGAGACCAACCACCGGGCGCTGCACCCAGATCAACCACACACTGCCCTGGCTTCAATAGGTTATATTTTTCTTTTATTTCCAATAACTTATAGGCGGCACGCGAGCGATAACCCTCAGCCCGGGCACGCTTCACAAACTCGTCGTCTTCGTGTTCCTTTAGCCACTGGTGACTAGATTTGGATTTTTTCATAGATACTCGCTGGCGAAGTCGTTCTCATGTAGAATCCTCCGCCCCTCTAGACCCATTATGAATCCATGGCAGATAAATCACAGCAAAAACGATTCCGCGCAATTGGTCACAAACTCAATCCCGTGGTCACCATCGGTGGCAACGGTTTTAGTGACAGCGTGGTGGCAGAGCTCAACCGTGCGTTAAACGATCACGAACTCATCAAAGTGAAGATTTATGCTGATGACAGAGATGATCGAAAAGAAACCGTATCTGAACTCATTCGCTTAACCGGGGCAGAACTCATTCAACGCACAGGCAACGTGGCGCTTATCTACAAGGCTGCCGCTAAGCCTCAGGCTGGCTTGTCCAACATCCTTCGAACGGACCTTCTCTAGACAATCAGCTAGGTCGAAATCTAGGTATGCAGGCCGCCGGCCGTACTTATTCGAGGTGCTGAACTTATTCGAGGTGCTGTACTTCGCCAATTTCATATTCGATGTCACCACTCGGCGCCCTTACGACGACGACATCACCCTCTGATTTGCCAATCAAAGCACGCGCTATGGGCGAATACACAGATATCTTGTGTGCTTTGATATCAGCCTCATCATCGCCGACAATCTTATACGTGACCTTTTCGTCATTGTCCAAATTCACCAAGTGAACAGTGACACCAAAGATGACCCTGCCGGTATGAGGAATTGTCCTAACGTCGATAATATGGACATTGGATAACTTACCTTCGGCATCCGCAATACGGCCTTCAATAAAACCCTGCTCTTCCTTGGCATACTGATACTCCGCATTTTCCCGCAGGTCACCCTGCGCCCTTGCTTCTGCAATGGCGCTGATAATTCTGGGGCGCTCTATCTGCCTGAGATGGTCTAACTCAGTTCTCAATGCAGCCTCACCAGCCGCAGTCATTGGGATTTTGTCCATATTGAATCTGTTCCGATCAAAACGTCACACGTCAACACACTAGTGTTAGGAATTTAAGAGTAGATGTCCAGCCTCCCCGGAAGCCGGACCATGAGGCGTCAGCTAGACTGTTTTATGAAGATCCTGCAGCCGATGAACCTCATAGTGCTCGCCGTGCCGAACTGCCTCGATACAGGCCCGAGCACCCGCCATCGTGGTCGCATTGTAAACCTTGTGTTGCAGGGCCGTACGGCGAATTGCATAAGAATCCAAAATGGCTTGTTTACCTTCAGTGGTATTCACAATGAGGTCAACTTCGTCATTCTTGAGTGCATCAACAATATGTGGTCGACCCTCTGCTACCTTATTAACTATTCGCACCTCAATACCGGCGTCTTTCAAAACTTGTCCTGTACCCTGGGTCGCAATCAGCTCAAAGCCAATTTCAATGAGATCGCGAGCGATCGGCACAACTTCTTGCTTGTCGACGTCACGCACACTCAAAAAGGCAGTACCAGAGTTCGGGATAATGTCCCCCGCTGCAATTTGTGACTTTAAATAAGCTTCACTGAACGTTGACGCGACACCCATAACTTCTCCGGTTGACCGCATTTCAGGTCCCAAAATCGGATCTACGCGCGCGAACTTACCGAACGGAAATACCGCTTCTTTCACACTAAAGAACTTCGGTACAATTTCTTCAGTAAAGCCCTGATCGGCGAGGCTCGTACCCGCCATACATCGAGCTGCCACTTTCGCCAAAGATCGACCAATGCACTTTGACACGAACGGCACCGTCCGTGAGGCGCGTGGATTGACCTCCAGCACAAAGATGTCGCCATTTTGGATTGCCAGTTGGACATTCATCAAGCCAATAACATTGAGCTCGATGGCCATGGCCTTAACCTGCTCGCGGATACTCGCTAGCAAGCTATCGCTGAGATTATAGGGCGGCAGAGAACAAGCAGAATCGCCCGAGTGCACGCCGGCCTGCTCGATGTGCTGCATCACCGCACCTATCACGACTTCTTTCCCGTCGCAGACCACGTCCACATCAATTTCAATCGCTTGATCGAGAAATCTATCCAACAACACCGGAGATTTATTCGATACTTGCACGGCTTCATGCAAATAAGTCGTTAGCTCAACATCGTCATAAACAATTTCCATCGCACGCCCGCCAAGCACATAAGAAGGGCGGACAATCAATGGATAGCCGATGCCAGCAGCTGCGCTAATACCCTCATCGATCGCCTTAATCGTTTTGTTGGGCGGCTGGCGCAACTTCAACTTTTCTATCATTTCCTGGAAACGTTCACGATCTTCCGCTCGATCGATCGCATCAGGACTGGTACCAATAATGTTAACGCCAGCATCTTGCAGATCATTGGCGAGCTTGAGTGGTGTCTGTCCGCCAAACTGGACGATCACGCCTTTGGGTTTTTCTAGATCAACAATGGCCAACACATCTTCAAGCGTCAGTGGTTCAAAATACAAACGATCGCTGGTGTCATAATCAGTCGAGACGGTCTCAGGGTTACAGTTGACCATGATGGTTTCGTAGCCGTCTTCACGCATCGCAAGCGCTGCATGAACGCAGCAATAGTCAAATTCAATGCCCTGACCAATTCGGTTGGGGCCACCACCCAGCACCATGATCTTTTCTCGATCACTGGGATTGGACTCGCACTCAGTCTCATAGGTGGAATACATATAGGCGGTCGCAGATTTGAATTCAGCAGCGCAAGTATCGACGCGCCTATAGACTGGCTTTACATTCAGCTCTAGCCGGTGACTACGCACTTCAGATTCTGTCACCGCCAGTAAAGTGGCGAGACGGGAATCAGAAAAACCTTTTTGTTTTAAGCCAAACATCCGCGCCTTATCCATCCCGGCCAATGCCTGCCCTGCTAAAGATCGCTCTTCCGCAACAAGATCAGCAATCTGCACGAGGTACCAACGATCTATCTGGGTCAGCTCGAATATTTCTTCAAGCGGCATGTCGAAACGCATAGCATCCGCCACATATCGAATTCGCTCAGCACCCGCTTCGCGTAACTCTTTACGTAGTTTTATGAGCCAATCTCGAGAAGACTGATCCATCACTGGAGACAAGCCATCTATGCCTACTTCGAGACCGCGCAGTGCTTTCTGCAATGATTCTTGAAAGGTACGGCCGATCGCCATCACTTCACCAACAGATTTCATCTGCGTGGTGAGGTAATTATCGGTCTGAGGAAACTTTTCGAATGTAAATCGTGGAATCTTAGTGACAATGTAATCGATAGATGGCTCGAATGATGCCGGCGTGACACCACCGGTAATGTCGTTTGTTAGCTCATCAAGCGTGTAACCCACTGCCAATTTGGCGGCCACTCTGGCAATCGGAAAGCCCGTCGCCTTACTGGCCAGCGCAGAAGAGCGCGATACCCGCGGATTCATTTCGATGACAACCAAGCGGCCCGTATCGGGTTCAACAGCAAACTGCACGTTCGAGCCACCTGTCTCGACGCCGATCACTCGCAGCACCGCAAGAGAGGCGTTACGCATGATTTGATACTCTTTGTCAGTCAGCGTTTGAGCCGGCGCCACGGTAATAGAATCACCTGTGTGGATGCCCATCGGGTCTAGGTTCTCAATCGAACAAACAATAATGCAGTTGTCATTTTTGTCCCGAACAACCTCCATCTCGTATTCTTTCCAACCAACCAACGACTCATCAATCAACAGCTCGTTGGTGGGTGAGAGATCTAAGCCACGGGTACAAATTTCAATAAAATCTTCATGGTTATAGGCAATACCGCCGCCCGAACCACCCATCGTAAACGACGGTCGAATCACACAGGGGTAACCCAACATTGCTTGTACTTGCCGTGCCTCTTCCAATGAGTGCGCGAAGGCCGAATGAGGCGTCTCAAGTCCAATCTCTTTCATGGCATTGTCAAACAGCTGTCGATCTTCAGCCTTATCAATCGCCTCCTTGGTCGCGCCGATCAGCTCTACGTCGTATTTTTCGAGCACCCCATGCTTGGCTAAATCTAACGCGCAGTTGAGTGCGGTCTGCCCACCCATCGTCGGTAGAATCGCGTCCGGTTTTTCAATCGCAATAATCTTTTCCAAGGTCTCCCAAGTCACCGGCTCAATATAAGTGGAATCTGCCATTGCCGGGTCTGTCATGATCGTCGCGGGATTGGAGTTAACCAATATCACCCGGTAACCCTCTTCCTTCAGCGCCTTACATGCCTGCGCACCAGAGTAGTCAAACTCACATGCCTGACCAATGATGATGGGGCCGGCGCCAATAATCAGGATGCTTTCAATATCAGTTCTTTTTGGCACGTCTAGTTTCCACTCGTTCGTTGAGCCAGAAGCTCAATGAAATGATCAAACAAAGGGGCGGCATCATGGGGCCCGGGACTGGCTTCTGGATGACCCTGAAAACCAAATGCTGGATGGTCAGTCAATTGAATGCCCTGCAAAGAATTATCAAACAGTGATTGATGGGTCACCCGAACATTGTCAGGCAGGCTGGCATCATCAATACAGAAACCATGGTTTTGGCTGGTGATAAGCACCGTGCCATCGTCAAGATTTTTTACTGGGTGATTGGCGCCATGATGACCATGCCCCATCTTAATTGTTTTCATGCCGACAGCGAGACCGAGCAACTGCAAACCGAGACATATGCCGAACACCGGCAAATCAGCGGCAACAATTTCTTTGATAGCGGCAATGGCATATTCACATGGATCAGGATCGCCAGGGCCATTGGAGAGGAACACGCCGTCTGGCTTCATCGCGAGTACTTCGGACGCTGGAGTTTGCGCTGGGACAACCGTCAACTCACAGCCGCGGTCCGTCAGCATGCGAAGAATGTTGCGCTTAACACCGAAGTCGTAAGCGACAACCTTGTACTTGAATTCACTTTTAACCGGATAGCCTTCCCCAATACTCCAGGTACCCTCACGCCAAGGGTAACTTGATTGTGTAGAGACGACTTTTGCGAGGTCCAATCCCTCTAGACCCGAGAACGTCTGAGCAGCCTTTATCGCTTTGTTGATATCGCTGTCGGTTAAATTTTCCCCAGCAATCAAACACCCTTTTTGCGAGCCTTGATCCCGTAAAATTCCAGTCAGCTTGCGCGTATCAATTCCAGCAATCGCCACCACGTTTCGTTTGACTAGATACTCAGAAAGGGACATTTCTGCTCGCCAGTTGGAATAAGCGAGCGGCAAGTCTTTGATGACAAGACCCGAAGCCCAAACTTGATCAGACTCTTCGTCCTCAAGATTCGCGCCGGTGTTACCAATGTGCGGATGAGTCAGGGTAATAATTTGCTTGGCATAAGATGGGTCCGTGAGAATTTCTTGGTATCCCGTGAGCGATGTATTGAAAACAACCTCTCCGACAGATTGACCCGAAATGCCAATAGATTGCCCTTCGAACCACTCTCCGCTCTCTAGTGCAAGTACAGCTCTATTGGCCAAATTACTAATCTCCGCGGACGTTAAATATAAAATATCAAGCAAGCATAGCGTTCGGTCATTACCTGTCTGATCGATCTACGAAACGTATTTAGTACTTCGTTTTGCAGCTCGTCTCGTAAGCCACGTCGTAAATTGTCGTAAAAGCGCACTTCGTAAAGTGTTCAGATCGAAAAAAAGCGAGAGGGAATTGCTTCCATCTCGCTTTCTAATTATTCCGATTACTTATTCTAGCTTGCAATAATTTCGACCAGTTACTCGACCATTTCGGGAGCGCGTTTTGCTTTGCGCTATGACACTTCGCTGGCGCGGTATTCTAGTGGAATGGACTTCCAGAAGCCAGCTGCATCGTCTTTTTGTGGCGCTACATATTCTTTAAACCGAGCACATCTTGCATGTCATAAATGCCAGTATTCTCGCCTGAGACCCACACGGCAGCTCTCACGGCTCCCTCGGCAAAATTAGCGCGACTCTGGGCCCGGTGGGTAATTTCAAGACGCTCACCCTGACCCGCAAACATCACCTGATGCTCGCCGATAATGTCGCCGCCCCGAATCGTCGAAAACCCAATAGTTTGTCGATCACGCTCTCCGGTATGTCCTTCTCGGCCATAAACGGCTACATCGCTGAGATCTCGACCTAGCGCACCGGCAATGACTTCACCCATCTTGAGCGCAGTACCGGAAGGTGCATCAACTTTATGGCGATGGTGAGCCTCTGTGATCTCGATATCAACGGTGTCACCGAAGATACGCGCCGCAATATCGAGCAGTTTGAAGGTCGCGTTCACACCCACGCTGTAGTTGGGCGCATAAACAATTGCGATTTTCTTCGCCGCATCCGCAACCTGAGCATTTTGCGCTGCATCAAGACCTGTCGTGCCAATAATCAGCTTCTTCCCAGCTTTCGCACATAGCGCCACATGCGCTTCAGTAGCTTTTGCGATAGTGAAATCTATCAAAACGTCAAAATCGCCCATCACAGCTTCGAGGCTATCGGTGACAGAGACTCCTAAATATCCTACGCCAGCCAATTCCCCCGCGTCGGCGCCAATTACGCCAACGCCGGGTTGCTCGACTGCTGCAGTAAGGGTCGCATCAGGATTATTGAGAATCGTCTCAATCAGGGTCTTGCCCATTCGGCCCGCGGCACCAACGATGGCGATATTTGTCATGTTCAGATTCTAAAAGCTGTAAAGGCTGGCGAGGATAACGATTTCAGGGCAAGGCCGCCAGCGGCTAATCCGTCAACGAATCAAAAAACCCTTTAACGTTATCAACCCACGACGCTTGCTTAGGAGACTGTTTTTGTTCGGCGTGACCGGCGAACTCTTTGAGCAGCTCTTTTTGCTGCTTAGACAAACCAACCGGCGTTTCCACGACCACACGGCAATAAAGGTCACCCACCGAACCACCTCTAATCTGAGTCACGTTGACACCCTTACCTCTCAATCGAAACAGCTTTCCGGTTTGAGTTTCCGAGGGAATTTTCAGGTTGACGCGACCATCCAACGTTGGCACTTCTAACTCGCCACCCAATGCTGCATCAACAAAGCTAATGGGTACTTCACAATAAAGATGTTCGTCTTCGCGGGTAAATATTTTGTGATCACGTACATTCATCTGCACATAAAGATCGCCCGATGGACCTCCATTCGCGCCAGCTTCGCCCTGACCGGCCAACCGAATACGATCGCCAGTATCGACGCCAGGCGGTACCTTCACCGAGAGCGTTTTAGTCTCTTCAACACGACCTTGGCCGCGGCACGGCTGACACGGATCAGAAATCATTTTGCCTCGGCCGCGACAGCGGGGACAGGTTTGCTGAATGGAGAAGAACCCTTGTCGAGCCGTCACCTGGCCAGCACCGGCGCACTGAACGCAATCAACAGGGGTGCTACCTTTTTTGGCACCAGAACCCAAACATGACATGCACTCTACCAAGGCAGGTATGGTGATCTTAGGGTTGGTACCGCGTACAGCCTCTTCCAAATCCAAATCGAGAATATATTTTAGATCGGAACCACGTTGCACCTGACGACCGCCGCCACGACCACCGCCGGAAAATACGTCGCCAAAAATATCTTCGAAAACCGAGCCAAAGTTGCCATTGCCGCCATTGAAACCGCCGCCACCGCCGCCGCCTTCAAAGGCTGCATGGCCAAACTGATTGTAGGACTGACGTTTCTCCGCGCTGGTCAGAATTTCAGCCGCCTCGCTCGCCTCTTTGAACTTGGCGTCGGCGTCAACGTCGTCAGGATTGCGATCTGGGTGGTACTTCATAGCTAAGCGACGATAGGCTTTCTTAATGTCCTTTTCGCTCGCGTCTCGATCGACGCCAAGAACCTCGTAATAATCTCGTTTTGCCATGTGTCGTTATCTTCTTATTGTGTTTGCGATGAAACCTAATAAATAAAACGCAAAAAATGAAACGCAAAAAACCGGTAAACCCGGTATTTGTCAAAAAAGGAAAGCCAGGGGCAGCGTAATAGCTAGCCCCTACACTTCGCTATTTGTCGTCTTTTACTTCCTCGAATTCAGCATCTACCGCATCTGAATCTGCACTTTCAGAACTGCCTGCTGATTCACCTGAATCGTCCTGCGCTTGCTCTGCCTGCTTGGCATACATGCGCTGCGCGAGCCCAGAAGAAGCTTCAGTCAGAGCTTGAGTCTTAGCTTCGATTGCAGCTTTATCACCACCTTTCAGTGCTTCTTCTAGTTCAGATATAGCCGTCTCGATCGCGGTCTTCTCCTCGTCGGTTGCGTCTTCCGCTTCCTCGAGGGTTTTGCGTGTCGCATGAATCAAACCATCAGCTTGATTGCGCACCGCCACCATTTCCTCGAACTTCAGATCTTCTTCAGCATTTGCCTCAGCGTCCTGAACCATCTTTTCGATTTCTTCGTCGGACAATCCCGAGGAAGCCTTAATAACGATAGACTGTTCTTTGCCTGTCGCCTTGTCCTTTGCCGAAACATTCAAGATACCGTTCGCGTCGAGGTCAAAGCTCACCTCAATTTGGGGTGATCCGCGTGGCGATGGCGGAATATCACTTAGATCAAATCGACCCAGAGATTTATTCTGTCCAGATTGCTTTCGCTCGCCCTGCAACACGTGAATGGTCACCGCTGGCTGATTGTCTTCTGCTGTTGAAAACACTTGGGATTTCTTGGTTGGGATCGTAGTGTTCTTTTCGATCAGATTACTCATCACGCCACCCATGGTTTCAATACCCAAGGATAGGGGCGTGACATCAAGCAACAAGACATCTTTAACATCACCCGACAGCACAGCAGCTTGGATAGATGCACCGAGCGCCACAGCCTCGTCAGGGTTGACGTCTTTGCGAGCTTCCTTGTTGAAGAATGCTTTAACCTTTTCCTGAACCATGGGCATCCGAGTCTGGCCGCCCACAAGGATGATGTCGCTGATATCCGATATACTGGTATCCGCGTCTTTCATGGCCATCCGCAGAGGCTCTAACGTGCTATCCACAAGATCTTCTACCAGTGATTCCAGCTTTGATCGTGTCACTTTGATCACGAGGTGCTTAGGACCCGACCCATCTGCCGTAATATAAGGCAGGTTCACTTCCGTTTGCTGACTAGAGGACAATTCGATCTTCGCCTTTTCAGCAGCTTCCTTTAGACGTTGGAGCGCAAGGGGATCATTGTGTAGATCCATGCCTTCCTGCTTTTTGAATTCGTCAGCAAGATAATCGATGAGACGCATATCAAAGTCTTCTCCACCCAGGAACGTATCACCGTTCGTGGACAACACTTCAAACTGCTTCTCGCCATCAACGTCAGCAATTTCGATGATAGAGATATCAAAAGTACCACCACCGAGGTCATATACCGCAATCGTGGCATCGCCGGGGTTCTTGTCCATGCCGTACGCAAGGGCAGCAGCTGTGGGCTCGTTAATGATCCGCTTCACATCAAGACCGGCAATTTTGCCCGCGTCTTTAGTGGCCTGACGTTGAGAGTCATTGAAGTAAGCAGGCACTGTAATCACGGCTTCAGTGACCGGCTCGCCCAAGTAGTCTTCGGCTGTTTTCTTCATTTTAGCCAGCACTTGAGCAGACACTTGTGGCGGAGCCATTTTCTTGCCCTTCACTTCAACCCAGGCATCTCCATTGTCAGCGGCAACAATCTTATAAGGCACCATCTTGATGTCACGCTGAACAACCTCATCTTTGAATTTACGACCGATCAGTCGCTTGATTGCAAATAACGTGTTCTGCGGATTGGTGACAGCCTGGCGTTTTGCAGACTGACCGACCAGAATCTCATCGTCATCTGCATAACCAATGACTGAAGGCGTGGTGCGATCACCCTCGGAGTTTTCAATAATTTTTGCTGACTTGCCTTCCATAACCGCAACACAGGAATTTGTTGTGCCAAGGTCGATACCGATAATCCTACCCATTTGCCTTCTCCAGATTTCCGGCTTCTGCGCCGAATCAATTCAATTTCAGTTCTGTATATTGGCACCGCTTGCATGTTTTCAAGTCGGTGCTAGGTAATTCTCTATACTGTTTCGTCTACGCTGCCAGCTTCACCAGCAGGCGCTTTGGATACCATCACCATCGCGGGACGAACCAATCGTTCGTTCAAGGTATAGCCTTTTTGCATGACAGCAACGACGGAATTGGGTTCCATATCTGGGTTTTCAACCATAGACATCGCTTGGTGCAGCTTTGGGTCAAAGGGTTCGCCAGATGGATCGACAATGCTAAGCCCTTCTTTTGCCATGACGTCGCCAAGCATCTTCAAACACAGACTCATGCCTTCCACGATTGCTTTTGTGGCGCCGTCGTCGGCACCGACCTGCTGGGCAGACTCAACACCCTTCTCGAGGCTATCAATCACTGGCAAAAGGTTCTGAATCAGCTTTTCGAGCCCATATTTGTGGGCGTGCTCGACATCGCGCATCGCACGACGACGAACATTTTCCATTTCTGCCTCGGCTCGAAGCGCAACGTCGCGATATTTGGCGACCTCCTCAAGTGCCGCAGCAAGCTCTGGCGTCATTTGCGCATCAGCAGCAAATAGCTCAGCTTCGACGTTTTCGCCTTCCGCGCTCGATTGAACCAGCTCTGCTTCGTCTGGTTTAGTATTTTTCTCTAGATCGTTTTCATGATCGGAACTGGCCATAACACCGCTTTCCACAGGCTAATAAACACACGTGGGGGGTATATGGGGATTACCCCTACTCCATTCAAGGGCTTTCTTTAAATCTGATGCATCAAAGGACGTTGAATGACACATTTAGCGGCAAGATCCAGCCTGACTAGCGAGAGCGGACGCCGCCGAGCGCGGCAGACAAAAGCCGCGCAGTCACATCAACAGCAGGAATTATCCGGTCATAAGGCATACGCGTTGGTCCAACCACGCCTAATACCCCGACTTGTTTGCCATCGATTCGATAGGCAGATGTGACGACACTGCACTCGTCCAGAATTTGGTATCCGGACTCCTGGCCAATGAACAGCTGAATCCCTTTGGTTTCCAAAGAGCGATCCAGCAAATCCAGAATGTCACTTTTGGTTGAAAAGGCTTGAAACAGCGCGCGCAAATCTGAAGTCGCATTATCATGCTCAAGATCGAATAAATTTTCCTGCCCAGCCAACACATAATCCGCAGTCTCGTCCTCGTCATTGGGCAAACTTTGCTCTGCGATCTCAAGCGCAGTCGCCATAAGGGAGTTCATGCTATCTCGATCGTTTTGCATAGATTCGATCAATCGCTTACGAACCTGCATCACATCCTGCCCCACAAACGACTGATTGATGAAATTTGCGGCTTCTCGCAACTGGATTTCTGAGTACTCAGACCCGGTTTGAATCACTCGGTTTTGAACCTCATGATCGTCGAGCACCAAAATAACCAGCACTCGCTGATCACTAAGAGGCAAAAATTCCATGTGCCGCAGAATGGTTCGATCACGGCGCGGAATTGTCACCAAACCCGCCATATGAGTCACTTCAGACAGAATGCTAGAGGCCGATTCCACCAGTTCCTGAGCAGACATGTCGGGGTCAAGCTGACGACTGACCTGGGTCAGGTCAATGTTGTCTAGTGGCTGAATGGTCAGTAGGTTGTCAACAAACAGCCTATAACCCTGCTGGGTAGGTATCCGTCCCGCAGAAGCGTGAGGGGATGCGACATAGCCCTTGGCCTCTAGATCGGCCATGACGTTGCGAATGCTGGCAGGACTGATATTCAGCACTGAAGTCTGAGCCAGGGTTTTCGATCCCACCGGCTGCCCATCCAAAATATAGCGCTCCACCAGATGCTTTAGCAGGATCTGCTCTTTGGCGCTGGTTTCCGGTAGCTCGCTCACAAGTCATATCTCTTAAGACGTATAGCGCCAAATATACATCACCCACAAAATGTTACCAATCAGAGACGGACGATCATTGCGCCATGGGGACTTAGTTTGTTTAATGTACCTTGAAAGCGGGAGTCTAGATGCTAAGTCACCTTACTATTAATAATTTTGCCCTGGTCGATCAACTTGAGTTGGATCTGTCAGCAGGCATGACGGTCGTTTCCGGTGAAACTGGCGCGGGCAAATCCATCATGCTGGATGCCTTGGCGCTAACACTGGGTAACCGGGCTGACGCCCATAGCGTTGGCTTACATGGCGATAAGACAGAAATTTTTGCAAGTTTTGACATCAGTCAAAACAGCGATGCGAAGGCGTGGCTTGAAGAACACGATCTGAATACCGAGGATGCTGAATGCATTCTACGGCGCGTCATCACCAAAGAAGGTCGCTCGCGGGCATTTATCAACGGCGCGCCTTGCACCCTTGGCGACCTAAAGACACTGGGGGATACCCTCGCCGACATCCACTCCCAGCACGAACATCAGTCTTTGTTAAAACGAGATACACATCGAAAGTTGCTAGACGAATTTGCCGGTGTCCTAGATTTGTCAGCCAAGGTCAAAAGCCTTCAGACAACCTATGAAACGACTCGAGTTCGACTCGAAGAGATTGTCAGCAGCACTGAAGAACAAACCGCAAGGGCTCAGCTGCTAGCCTATCAACTGGAAGAAATTGAACAACTTAGCCTAAAGGCTGGCGAAGATCAGGCACTTGAGGCTGAACAGAAAAGACTTTCGAATGGTGAAAACATCCTGTCCGCTTGCCAAAGCGTTATCCAGCTGTGCGAGAGTGAAAACCATTCTGCAGCGGTCGAACAGGTGAGTCTTGGTATTCAGCATTTATCAGGGCTCGAGCAACCAGAACTGGCGCCTATCCTAGAAATGCTGACCTCGGCTAAGATTCAGCTAGAAGAAGCAGTCGCGGACTTGCACCGATTCAGCGCCGGCTTTGAGATCAACCCTGCCCGCCTGCAGGAGGTCGAAGAACGCTTAACAGCCATTTACGATCTAAGCCGTAAGCACCGCCTCAAACCGGAACAAATTTCCAGCTTGGTCGTCACGATCCAAGCTGAACTCGCGACATTGCAAAATATCGATTCAGAGGCTGCTGAACTAGAAGTAAAGCTGGTCAGCCTAAAGCAGGATTACCTAAAGATCGCAGGGCAGCTCTCCACGAAACGTAAAAAGGCCGCGAAAACGATTGAAAAGGCCGTATCCGGGCAGCTCGCCAACCTTGGCATGGCAGGCGCTGTGTTCGCCGTCGCGCTGACCCCGGTCGCCACAGCCAGCACCACAGACAAGCTCGGCCCCAATGGCTTGGAAGATATCGAATTTTTGATTAGCACCAACCCAGGCCAAACACCCAGAGCGCTCAACAAAATCGCGTCTGGTGGCGAACTGTCCCGAATCAGCCTCGCCATACAAGTGATTACCGCCGACACTTCGAGAGTGCCGAGCCTGGTCTTTGATGAAGTCGATGTCGGTATCGGCGGTGGCGTGGCTGAAGTGGTAGGCACTCTGCTACGGAATTTAGGCCAAAAGGCGCAGATTATTTGCGTGACGCATCTACCCCAGGTCGCTGCTCAAGGCCATCAACATCTGATCGTTGAGAAATCGAGCAATGGCAAACAAGCGACTAGCCTTGTAAAACAGCTGGATGATGTCGCAAGAGTAAAAGAAATTGCTCGAATGCTAGGCGGATTGGATATGACAGAGCACTCGATTGCCCACGCTGAAGAGATGTACCAGAGCGCTCAAGGCTAAAAACTGGCTATTTTCGACAATCGGGACAGAGACCGTACATGTTCAAGTTGTGGTCCGTCAGCTCGAAACCAAGACTGTTGGCCACCAACTTCTGCCTGGCCTCAATCTCGTCATCTCGAAACTCTTCCACTCTCCCGCATTTAACACAGACGATATGATCGTGATGCTCTTCTGTTGCCACCTCGAAGACTGAGTGGCCGCCTTCGAAATTATGCCGGACGACCAGACCTGCATCTTCGAACTGCGTGAGAACCCGGTATACCGTCGCCAGCCCAATTTCCTCCCCATTGGTCAAAAGCGTCTTATAGACGTCTTCTGCACTCATATGATGGATACTTGAACTTTCTAGTATTTGGAGAATCTTAACGCGAGGCAAAGTGATTTTAAGTCCGGCGTCTTTGATTCCCTGAGTTTCAGCTGGCATAGGATATATTGCCCGGGGTTAAAGCGATTGAAGGTTTGGTGTAGTATCCCGTTTTTCAAAATCAATTGCCAAAGATTCTTAGCGGTTGGCAACAAAGCAAAGTGAAACCAAGACAAATGCGAAAATATTACTTCCTACTGATGCTGTTAGCACTACTGCCCGGATGTTCCACATATGAGTTCCCTGGGGTACATCGAATCACCATTCAACAGGGCAACGTGGTCACTCAAACCATGATCGACAAATTGAAACCCGGTATGACCAAGCGCCAGGTTCAGTTCGTGTTGGGCAATCCCGTTATCGACGACCACCTGGACAAAGATCGCTGGGACTACATCTACACCATCGACATCCCGGGCTTGACGAGACATCAGCAAAACCTACAGGTTTATTTTATCGATGAGCGCTTGAGCTACTTTGAGGGCGACTACGCACCATCCGATGCCCTTGCGACCAAATCCTAACGAGCAGCCCCAATTAGGGCTTCTTGCGGGCCGCTCGATTGCGCCGCGCTTGCATGGGGTCTATTTCTAGCGGTCGATAGACTTCCACCCGATCACCATCTGCCAGTACCCGGTCCCTAGACACTTTCTTGCCATAGATACCCACCTGGGTTTCATTCGATTCCAGCTCAGGAAAGTCGTCGAACAAACCAGAGGCTTCAATACTTTGATCTACTCTGCTGCCAGCAGCGAGCGTCACTGATGTTAAAAACTGACGACTCTTTGTGACATAAACGACCTCAACCACTATCTCAACCATAACCTCAGCTGCCATACAGTTCACTCGCTCGAACGCAAAACACATCCACCATCTTATCGGCCGCAT
The DNA here is from genome assembly GCA_051278195.1 of Candidatus Azotimanducaceae bacterium. Lineage (GTDB taxonomy): Bacteria > Pseudomonadota > Gammaproteobacteria > Pseudomonadales > Azotimanducaceae > JAHRVQ01. The sequence goes on along the minus strand of JBNMQM010000017.1, from coordinate 52,351 downwards.
GATCAAAGACCCGACCCGCACCGACAGCCGCGAGCGTCCTCGGCACATCAAAATTGAGATCAAGACTCACCCGACAACCGTCTTCACCCAGAGCCTTGAAATACCACTCGCCGTGAAGAGATGAAAAAAGTCCCTCCATATGCGCCATGGAAATTCTATTAGGTTGGTCCAATGTGTTGCGCGTCGTAAAGCTTTGCCGAATACCGGTTGCCTTCAGCGAGATGCTCGCGACCATTTCGAATTCGGATTCACTTATGATCCGACTACTATCGCACCAAGGCAGATATTCGCTATAACGAGCAACATTGTTCACAACATCGAACATCTGCCGAGGCGAATACGGCACAAGCGCCGATCGCTGGATGCTTCGCATTAGATAAACGTCAGAACAAATACAGCGCCCACTGCTAACGGCGCCACAAACCTCACCAGCACCTGCCAGATCGCAAACTGCGCACTCGACAACTGCAGCTGCTCTTCGCTGACGGACTTATCTAGCGCCCAACCGCAGAACAGCGCGATCAACATGCCGCCGAGCGGCAGCATGATATTGTTAGAGACGTAGTCCATCGTGTCGAAAAAATTCATCCCAGGCAAAATCATGAGGTCAGACCAGATATTGGTTGAAAACGCGCTGCCCAAGCCCACAAACCAGGCAACACCACCCACAAGAATTGAACCGCGAACACGGCTAACGTGCAGATGCTCTACCAGCCATGCCAGCGCCGGCTCAATAAGGGAAATCGCAGAGGTGATCGCCGCAAAAGTGACTAACAAAAAGAACAAGGTACCGAACACCACGCCACCACTCATCTGGCCGAAGGCAAGCGGCAGAGTCACAAACATCAGACCGGGACCGGAACTACTCTCAAGGCCGTTAGCAAACACCAGCGGGAAGATGGCCATCCCAGCCAGCAAAGCGACACTGGTATCTATCAACGCGATGATGGTTGCCGATTTTACGATTGAGGCATCCTTTGGCATATAGGCGCCATAAGTCATGATGGCGCCCATGCCCAGACTCAACGTAAAGAACGCTTGACCCATCGCCATCAGCACACCATTCCAAGTGAGCTTGTCGAAGTTAAGCGAGAAGAGAAATGACAAACCCTCACCGAAATACCCAGTGGTAGAAGCGTAACCAACCAATATCAGCAGCAATACAAGCAAGGCCGGCATTAAGTATTTAACCGCTTTCTCAAGACCTTCGTTGACGCCACGTCCGACGATAAAGATCGTCATCACCATAAAGATGGCATGCCAAAAAAGTACCTGGGCGGGGTCACCGACAAAATCGTTAAACGCCTTGGTCGCACCATCGCTGTCCACGCCGACAAACGTGCCAGAAGCAGATTCTGCAACATAGGCCATGGCCCAACCAGCAATCACTGCATAAAAAGACAAAATCATGAATCCAGCCAACGCTCCCATCCAACCGATCACATTCCAGCCTCTGTTGGCGCCTGAGCGCTTGACCAGCCCTAGCATGGTGTTGATTGGGCTTTGTCGGCCGGCCCTGCCGAGCAGAATTTCTGAGCTGAGGATCGGGATTCCGATCAGAAAAATACAGATCAGGTAGACCAGAACAAAAGCGCCGCCGCCGTTTTCTCCAGCAATGTAGGGGAACCGCCAGATGTTACCCAGCCCCACAGCAGAACCTGCAGCCGCCAGAATAAACATAAGGCGGGAGGACCACATGCCGTGTACGGATTCAGTTGGGGACATCCTAAATACCTGAAAATGATTTCAAGCATTGTCAGGTATTTAGTCCACCGCCTCAATAAGCAATCATCAGGCTACCTTGAATCAAGAGGCTTCGCGCGAGACTTGCGCCCTCAGGGAGGCCCTCTATAATGATCGTCCAATATGAGAGACCGTCATGGCCAAAAAACCACAAAAATCAACGGGCAACATCGCTAGAAACAAGCGAGCCCGATTTGAATTTGAGATCGAAGATAAGCTTGAAGCCGGTATCGTCTTAGCTGGCTGGGAAGTGAAATCCCTGCGCGAAGGTAAGTGCCAGCTAACGGAAAGCTATGTCTTTGTGAAAGGCGGCGAGGCTTTTATCAGCAATATGAGCATTACTCCGCTGCAAACTGCTGTTACGCACATTCTGGCGGAGCCCACCCGAGTCCGAAAACTGCTATTACACAGGCAAGAGATTGCTAGACTGGTCAACGCCACCCAAGCGAAAGGCCAGACCTGTGTTGCGCTATCGATCTACTGGAAGGCGAATCACGTCAAACTCGAGATCGCACTGGCGACGGGTAAAAAATTGCACGACAAGCGCGCGACCATGAAGGACCGAGACTGGAATCGAGACAAAGCGCGGCTCATGAAGGCCCACAACAACTAGTCCCAGAGAGCTTGTGATGTCGCGCAATTACCGTAAGATGCGCGGTCTACGAAAGGTTTTAAAACGGGGGCGATTTGGATTCGACGCCGGTAGCGAACCCTAAGGTGCATGTCGAGAGGGTAGTAACTCTCGTAAATCAATTACTGTAACTTTTACAGTTGCCAATGACGAAAACTACGCATTAGCTGCCTAAAAAACTCTTTTAGAGTAATTTAGTACCAGCTTGACCCGGGGCGAATGTGCCCATGTATTTAAACCGGGTGCACGACTCATGGGACCGCTGTCAGGCCCCGCTTGTGGCTAAAGCAGCTAAACTTAAAGCAAGCTCGCCTCTTAATCCCTTTTCGTCGGGCCAGTGAGAGGTTAAACAGTAGACGGAATAAACATGTAGAGCCGAAGGCAGAGTACTGACGGACGCGGGTTCGAAACCCGCCGCCTCCACCAACTTGTCTGCAGGTTCGTCGCTAGACGGACCGAAGATCAAGGCCCGGCAGCATTTTGATTCTTGTGTTACCCAACACAAAAATCAAATTGTGAGAGGGCGAATGACCCGCCGTATCCAATCACAAAAATGAAGTGATGAGAGGCAATCCCCCAGCATTAGACATTCCCAGAACAGAACAAAAACAATACCAAGCTAAGGCAGACGCGGAGCTAGGCGCCCCCGACTAGGCATCAGCGGCACTAACTTACAGCAAGCTTATTCTGTGTCCATACCGCTTTGAACACCCCAATCATCGCGACAAATAGCGCAAACGCCCCAAAGGCGAATACCACATCACCGGGCACACGCAACCATACTAATGATTCCATTAGGGGGCTGTGAATGAACTCTGCTGAACGCGCATACCAATAGCCGTGCACATTGGCGTTGTAGGTCTGCCATAAGCCCGCGGGTAAAAGTGCAAAGACGATCATCAATACCAGGCCTGCATTCAGACTCCAGAATGACCAGTTCATCCAGGTTCGGTTCCATTCGAAGTCGGGTGCCATGCCTCTAAAACAGAAAAGCATCAAACCAATACCCAACATGCCGTAAACACCAAACATCGCCCCATGCGCGTGCGCAGCAGTCGTGTTTAAGCCCTGCATGTAATACAAAGCTAACGGTGTGTTTATCAAGAACCCGAGCAAGCCAGCACCGACCAAATTCCAGAACGAAACCGCCGCAAAGAACTTCAAAGGCCAGTGATAGAAAGCCGTCCATGTTGCCTGCCTTTCTAACTTGGCGTGTTGATAGGCTTCAAAGCCAATGACCGCCAGCGGCACAACCTCAAGGGCAGAGAACACACCACCTAAGGCGATGACGGAGATTGGTGTACCACTCCAGTACAAGTGATGGAATGTACCGAGGACGCCCCCCGTGAGAAACACAATGGTGGCAAACAGAACCGATATCGTTGCCGTTGAGTCTCGCAGCAAGCCCATTTTGACGAATAGCAAAGCAATGATCGTGGTCGCGAAGACTTCGAAAACACCTTCGACCCAAAGATGAACCACCCACCAACGCCAATATTCCATAATGCTGATGTGCGTATGTTGCCCCCAGGCAAGTCCGGCACCGTAGAGCAACCCAATGGCAACCGCCGATAGGGTCAACAACATGATGAGAGATCGACTGGCATCCTTCTTCAAGATCGCAGGCAGCAATGCACGAAACATCAGTATTAGCCAAACGATCAGACCGACGAAGAGGAATATCTGCCAGAACCGACCGAGATCAACGTATTCATAACCCTGATGGCCAAACCAGAAGTTCATTGTTAGATCACTGAAGAATTGGTTAATACCAAGCCATTCTCCAGCGAAGGACCCGACCACAATGATCAACAGGCAAACGTACAAAAAGTTCACGCCCCAATGCTGGTATTTAGGTTCGTGCCCAGAGATAAGCGGGGCGACATATAGACCCGTCGCCAACCATGCCGTTGCAATCCAAAATACCGCTAACTGTGTGTGCCAGGTTCGTGTGACGCTATAAGGAAGGTACTCGGACAATGGGAAACCATAAAAGTCCTGCCCCTCTACCGCATAGTGAGCGGTAATAGTGCCGAGAATAATTTGTAAGCCAAACAAGGCAATCACCGTCCAGAAATATTTGGCCGTCGCTTTCATGGAAGGTGTCTGAACGGCCTGAGTGAGCAGATTATCCTCAGCAACACCACCTTCGGGTTCGAGATCGTCGCGCCAAATATCATATTGTTGGGCATAAAACCAAACCAACGCGCCGGTTGCTCCGATCAGTAGGATCACACTGATTAAGGTCCAGATGAGCAAGCTACCTGGCGGCGTATTATCGACCAAAGGATCATAGGGCCAGTTACTGGTATAGGAGATATTGTCATCAGGGCGATTCGTGACGGCACTCCAACTGGTCCAGAAAATGAAGGCAGACAGAGCATGCATATCATCATCACCAAGCGTGACTGCGGTCGAGAATGCGTACTGCTCTCTTAGCTGACGAGAATTGTCGTCATTTTTAGACTGGAATACATCTGAATAGTGCTTTGCTACTCGGGCAATAGCCTCACTTCGCGTAGCACTAACGGTTATCTCACCAGAACTGCTATCCCAAGTATTTTCACGAATCTCAAGTCTTAGCAGCGCCTTCAGAACTGCCTGCTGGGTTAACTCGATTGCATCAAAGTTTGCACCGTGATTTTTCATCGCCTCCAGATCCAGTATCGCCAGGGCTTCTCGGTGCAGCCAATCTGCACTCCAATCGGGTGCTAGATAACTTCCATGTCCCCAAACTGTACCCTTCTGCATGCCCCCCAACGACTGCCATATGTTCTGACCTCGCTGAACATCATCAAGCGTATAAATAACCGACCCACTACTAGTGATCACTTTACTGGGTAGAGGTGGCGCCTGTTGATAAATCTCTCGCCCAAAGAACAGCAAGATACTCATGCTGATGACTGTGGATATCGCTAATATTTTCCACAGTGCACTTGTACTGAACACCGCTTTGTAACTTTGCATACACATCCCTTTTTAGGGCATTCACATTCACTCTGAAGTTCAAGCGAAGTGAAACGCAGATTTTTTTAAATTGTATTTTGCATGCATGTATTAGATACCTATCCGCGGGCGATCAAGAGAGGTATTCAGCGACTAAAGAGGCGATCAATTGATCTATGTCAAAAAAGTAGGATGTTTCTCGGTTTCACGTCGTTATTAGCGCCGTTGAGGAGAGCTGATTAAGAGAGCTGGTTAATGGAATTGCTCAACCCCGGGAGGTGATCCGATTTAAATGTTCTTGCGCTGCCGATGGGTTTAACAAATCTTTCACTTCGATCATTTCGCACTCATCTCTAATCATGTCGCTGACCATTACAGGATACTGCCGGCAGTCGTCGGGACGATCAAAATAGATATCGCAGGTGTACTTTTCCTCGTCTGGCAATTTCCGCAGCCAAGGACAGCCACCGAGTTGCTCACCTGTTTTGGGGTCGATCCAAATTTGGCCATCGCTTACATATCGGGCGATCTCAGGACGGTGATCATCCCACCAGTCAATTTCGTCCTGCGTGACACTGAGCCCGCCGCTGCCACCATAAATTTGGCAGCACTTGCCGCACTGATTGCAGTCTTTCATTGATCGATCACTTCCCTTTGTCGCCAAGACATCATGATCTCAGCATAGTCGCATAGCCAAGCCAACCATTCTCAAATCAAAAAACCTGAATGGACGTAACCAGCGGTGTTAGCAAAACCTCGCCGTTAGGCGATTCTATTCGTGCATGCAGCCCTATTTCATCGTCGCCTTCCAGACACAACCGACCCACCTCGCCCACGAGCGCGGCAAGCTCCGATATTTCAGGCGCCTTGAGTGTGAGGTTTTTGAGCTCACACCCAGCTGGGCTGGTCGTTGCCGGGTGGACACAGTTCAACCAATCAATAAAAAAGGGCGCGCCGCGCAAGCTTCGGACAAATAGTAACTGCCATGTCAGCTGCTCGCCATTGGGATTCTCGCGCGCGGTGGTTTGTACATTTGTCGTCAAGTATCCGCTTTGACTGAGCTTAAGTCTGTGGCTCTCCAAATCCCGGCAAGCCATCGCCCAGGACAACAAACCGCTATTCGTTAACTTGGCGAGCCTGCCGCCAAAGGTTCCTTCCAGAGATTGCTCAGGGTCTGGAGCAATTATTTCCAGATAACAATCATCACCAAGGGCCATCAGCGCGTTGCGCGTTCCCTGACCAGCGTGACGACCTGAATACGCGGCTGTGATACCCGTCAGATCCGCTAACTGCGAAATACCCGTGTCGAGATCTGCACAGGCCCACATTAAGTGATCGATGTTCACGAGCGCGAGTCCTAAAAATTAGTTGAACAGAGCATAAACCAAAATTTCTTTTTAGCACCCTGCATCTAAAACAGGATACTGATGCATCTATCTTATTAACGAACCAGCATTTGAGGCAAAACAATGGAAATTGGCGCGGGCCTTTCGGCTTTAGCATTTTGGGGGTTTATAGGTACTTGCGTCATCGCAGGCGTCTGGAGCAACATTCGGAAACGAGAAACCAAGCACGAAACGCTACGGCGCATAATCGAGTCCGGGCAGACACTGGATGACAAGCTGCTCAAGAGCCTCGGCCTGATTGAAACCAAAGACAATGACCGCCCGGATCGGGCGTTCAAAATCGCTGCGCTCTGGTTGCTAGCGGTATCCGTGGGCCTAGCCATACTCTCAATTTTTCTCGGCAACATTGAACAGGACGCGAGAACCGCAGTGCTGGGTGTTTCGGCACTAGCCGCTTGCACCGGGATCGGTGCCTGGATCGGCGGCATGATAACCACGCCCTGGTACGAAGATCAAAAGGACAGATAAAAGGTTTGAAGAAGTCTCGAGACTTTTACCCCGATTGCCCAGAAGCCATGATCATCACTCTGGCAAAAGAGGGTGACAAGGACGCCTTTGCAGAACTGGTCAAGCGGCGACAATCTATCGTTAAGCAGCTAATGCGGCGGCTATGCTCAAATTCTGTGCTCGCAGAAGATCTCTGCCAACAAGCATTCTTGCAGGCCTATCTAAAAATTTCGAGCCTTAGAGACAGCGACGCTTTTGGCGGTTGGCTCAAGCAGTTGACCATCAATACTTGGTTACAGCACTGCCGCAAACGAGACCTTTTACGAGCAACAGATGAACCAGAAGACCTCTTATCAAATGACGAACAACCCGCCGTAGCCATGGATCTCGACACAGCGCTGCTTGCTCTAAAAACCAGCGAACGACTTTGCGTAGTACTGTCTTACCAGGAGGGTATGAGCCACCAAGAAATCGCGAACTCTACGGGACTCGCACTCGGCACCGTAAAATCACATATCACGAGAGGCACAGCTCGGTTGCAAGCAAGCCTTTCTGCATACAGAACTAACCGCAAAGGCGAACCTGAATCATGAGCGACCTACGCGACACATCACTCCAGGGTCTATTTGACCAACCTGTTCAGATTGCTGACGACAACGAATTTGTTGTGCGAACGATGCAGAAAATTGATCAGCGGAATCGGCGGACCCTTTATCTCTGGATCACAGTGGGCGGTGGACTCATCATCATTGCCTCCCTGTTCGCCGTACCGCTCGAAATCGCGACCTTCCTCACACAATCGCTCACCATGCCTCTTTTTAGTCTTGGCGGCGGCTGGTTGGCATGGGTAATGACGCCGATTAACAACGCTGGTGCGCTGGTCCTATTACTCATCAGGTTATTACGTTTCGCACGACCCAAATCGTCTGAATGGCATGTTAGTCTTTTGCCTTTCTAATCTCTGTCAGGTTTTCCATGAAGCATCTATATTTTGTACGCCACGGCCAAACCGAGTGGAACGCCATCGCTCGCATGCAGGGTCAATGGAACTCCAATCTCAATGAGCGAGGTCGCGGCCACGCTGACATCAACGGCCAATTGCTCGCAAATCTTTCCATCGACGCGCTACTTGTTTCTCCGCTCGACCGAACTCGGCAAACCGCCGAGATCATCAATGGTTATCTTAAGCTCGAGCCGATTTTTGATGATCGAGTGATGGAATGGGACTGCGGCGACTGGAGTGGTGAGATGTATGCTGACATCAGAGTAAAGTGGCATGATGAATGGGCAGCGCTCGAAGCTGATCGCTTCAACTATCGCGCACCCAATGGTGAAAACTATCCAGATATGTTTGAACGCTCAAAACCATTCGTTGAAGAACTGCTCAAAGCAGAGCAGCAGAATATAGCAATCGTGTCTCATGGCATGATCGGCAAAGTAATGGTGGCCTATCTGATGGGCTATGACCCAAAGCAGACACTGGCGATTCATCAAAACAACGATCTAGTATTTCGCATCAGCATTGAGGAAGAACAGAGGGAAATCGCATTCTTCAGCGCAGGAAAAGGCCCATTTCCCGGGCTACCCGATCCAGCCTAGCTTGTTCGGAATTTCTATTCGTCGGTCCTTGTAAAACCAAAGTGTAAACTAAAGGCAAAACCACAGCAGAATCATCAGAAAAGCTGAGCATATCGTTCTGTTTTTGACTCTGATTCACTTTCTGCAATTTATCTATAGTGACTTCTTAAGCTAACAGGAGAAAGACTATGGAATACATTAGAAGGTCGGACGAACGCGGCGCAGAAAATATTGGCTGGCTCGACAGCAAACACAGCTTCTCTTTTGGCCACTACCACGATCCATCACATATGGGCATTTCAGCCTTGCGCGTTATCAATGACGACACAGTGGCAGCAGGTGGCGGCTTTGACACCCATGGCCATCAAGACATGGAGATCATCACGTACGTCACTGAAGGCGCGCTAGAGCATAAAGACACCCTGGGTAACGAATTCGTCGTGGAGGCAGGCGAAGTACAACGCATGACGGCCGGCACAGGGATCATGCATTCTGAGTACAACCACTCGAATCAGGTACCAGTGAAGTTCTTCCAAATCTGGATACAACCTAATGAACTGGGACTCACACCCAGCTATCAACAGGTGCGAATTGAACAAACCGGTTTACTCACACCGCTGGTTACGCCAACGGGTGAAGCGGGTTCCCTTAACGTCCATCAAGCCGTATCTTTGTCGCGATTGAAGTTGCCCGCGGAAGGACGGCAAGAACTAGAAACCCATCGAACTGGCTACCTGCATATTGTGAGCGGTAAGGCTGAAATCAACGGCAAATCATTTTCTGCAGGGGATGCAATCGGTTCGAACAACACTGCACTGAAGATTGTTGCAACTGAGGCGCTCGAGGCATTGTGGTTTGATTTACCTTAGTCCAATTTACCTTAGCTCGACATACTTTAGTTCGATTTTCTGTGATTCATAAAAAGCGCCAATCAAAAAAAAAAAGCCTGGGTCTTTGAAAACCCGGGCTTTTTTTGAGTTCAAATCGGCGGTCATTAGATTCGGTTATGAGCCAGCATAAAGTCTTCCTTCGGTCCAAGTGGTACAACGCCGCTCGGGTTGATGGTGGCGTGACTGCCATAGTAGTGCTGTTTGATGTGGAAGAAATCGACGGTTTCCGCGACGCCTTCGCACTGATAGAGCTCGCGCAAATAGTTAGATATATTGGGGTACTCGCTGAGCTTCTGCCTATTGCACTTAAAGTGGCCATGGTAGACCGCATCAAAACGAATAAGAGTCGTGAAAAGCCGCCAATCAGCTTCAGTCGTTGAGTCACCAACAAGATGCCGCTGTCGCGAAAGAATGCCTTCAATCCAGTCGAGACTTTCAAACAGTTCGCCGTAAGCCTTTTCATAAGCGAGCTGGGACGTTGCGAAACCACACTTGTACACCCCATTATTCACAGTAAGATAAATACGCTCGTTAACTTTGTTGATCATTGTCCGGAGCGACCTTGGATAGAAGTCGAGGTTATTCCCCGTCAGGGAGTTGAATGCCGTATTCATCATCCGAACAATATCTTCAGACTCATTACTCACAATGGTTTCGCTATGCTTGTCCCACAGTATTGGCACAGTGACTCGCCCCTCATAACTCTCGTCGGACTTCAGGTAGAGCTGATAGGCATAGTCAAATCCATACAAAGAATCTTTCACCTCCCAGCCGTTGTCTAGCATCAAAGGCTCAACGACCGTAACTCCAATGACGTCTTCCAATTGCTTCAGGTTGCGGAAAATCAACGTCCGATGTGCCCAAGGGCAAGCCAGAGACACATAGAGATGGTAACGATCGCGCTCCGCTGGAAACTCGTCGTCTCCGATCCAACTACGGAACCTGCTGTCCTGGCGACGAAACTCACCGCCACTCTCTTTAGTGTCGTACCACTGGTTTACCCACCTACCGTTTTGTAATAATCCCATCTCACACTTTCCTTATATGCTTTGCACACGCGTTTGATTTAAGTTCTGATGTATAAGTGCATCGATTTGATTTTTTCCAGACTCAACAACCTGCTCTGGAGAACCCTTGGAACCATTAGCATCTATGATGTCTACACTGGTGGCCCCAAGAAAACTCAACACCTGGGCCGCGTGACTGGAGGCATGATCTGCCGAACTGCCGATTGGCGTGCCGCCAGAACTCGCTACTACATAGACGCGGGTGTCACCGATAAGGCCTTCTGGACCATTTTTACCGTAACGAAATGTCTGCCCACGCCGAGCCACATGATCTATCCAATTCTTTAACTGAGAAGGCACCCCAAAGTTATACATGGGCACGCCAAGCACCACGACGTCAGCTGATACGAGTTCTTCAATGTGCGTATCTGACAAGGCTAAATGCCGCAGCACGTCCCCGTTGGCTTCATCGCCTTCTTCGTGGTTATAAAAACGCATCAATGTTTGCGCAGACATGAGCGGCAGATTTTCTTGTGCGACATCTCGAACAACGATTTCATCCGCCACTAATTGATCGACGAGGTAACGCGTCAATTGCCGGCTATTACCGGTCAGGTTGACACTTGAATCTATGTGAAGGACTTTCATTTCAATCTCCTTTTTGGAATTTAATTTCTGCTAAATCTTGCGAGCTGGTAGTCCATCAACGCTGACACTGCCGGCACCACGGATGTTTTATCTGATGATTCAGTTGATGGTTTAACTGTTCGTTTAGCTGTTCGTTTAGCTAAGGGGACCAGTGTACGGATCAAAGAAAATCGAATAAGAGCTGTTCTTCGATTAGAATAATCAGAAATTCAGAACAGTTTTCTCTATGGCCAAAAACCCCATCACGATTGAAGCGCTAGAGGCGATTGATGCCATTGAACGGCGAGGAAGTTTTGCCAGTGCAGCGGAAGATCTCGGCAAAGCCACTTCAGCATTGTCCTATGTCATTCAAAAACTCGAAGAGCAACTCGATGTCACACTTTTCGTCAGGCAGGGCAGGCGCTCGGTACTCACCGCGGCAGGTCAGGTCGTTCTGGCAGACGGCAGACAAATTCTCATCGCAGCCGCGCGACTCGCGGACAGAAGTCGCGAAGTGGCGACTGGCTGGGAACCTCGATTAAGACTTAGCGTCGGTGCGCCGTCTAACTACGCCAGATTTTTTAGGGCAATTCGACTATTTACCGACCAGTATCCATCCATCGAACTCGATATAGGTGAACACATCCTAAATGGGGCCTGGGAACTTCTGGAGCGCGACGCAGTGGATCTAGTGGTGAGCACGCCAGGACCCGTGCCGGCCAACAAGGGCTACCGGAGCATCCCGCTAGGCAAAAATGATCTCGTCCTAGTGGTTGCCAGCAATCACCCCATCGCTCAATGCGTCGACGACCCTGAACGTTTAGAAGCTGCGCTACGCGCCTGTCGTCGCGTCGTAGCACACGATTCAACGCAGAAAAGCATATCGACCAGCGCCGGTCTCGTCTCAGATAGCCCAGCGCTCTACGTGCAGAACGTTGAGCAAAAAGTCGAAGCGCAGCTAGCAGGACTTGGCGTTGGCCATTTGTCTCGGTCTCGGATTCAGCCCTATCTCGATAATGGTGAAATGATTGAACTGAGCACCAACAGCGCGCTCAGTAAGGACAACGTTTTTATGGCGTGGAAGATCGCCAACAAAGGCAGAGCCTTGGCGGCTATGACAAAACTACTGGAAAGTGAAATGATAGAAAAATGAAACCCATCATCCGAAATGCCGCACGTGCCGTCATATGTGCGCCCGATCACTCGATACTTTTACTGAAGGTGGACTTACCTTGGGTGCCTGGCGGCGCTTGGACGCTACCCGGGGGCGGGATCGAAACAGGAGAAGCAGCGGAAGATTGCATGCGCAGAGAAGTGTTCGAAGAGACCGGCTTGTCGTTTACCGGGGCAACTCAACAGATCTGGCACACGACGATTGACTTCACGTTCCAAGACAAACCTAGACGATCGCATGAACAGTATTTTTTGGTGCCCGCTGCCAGGTTTGAACCCACGATGGACAATATGCTCGATTACGAACTTGAGTGGTCGCTGGCATTTAGGTGGTGGTCGATTGAGGAACTAATGGATAGCAGAGAACAGTTTTCACCCCGACAAATACCCGCACTGATGGCAGATATTGCCACTGGCGCCATCCCTGAGTCGTCAGTCTTTCTAAAAAATCCGCTGCCTGAAAACTACCGACCAGCATGAACGAGCCGCTTAGCTTTCCGTCGTTTCTTCCGGCCTGACGTAGTTATAACCGGCAACCCGATCGCGACCTTGCTCGATCGCAAAAACCAACGCCTGCTCGGCATGCTCAATTAGATCTTCAGTTGTTTCAGTCCCATGAAAAGAAGTAATACCGCCCGACGACGTGATCTTTATATCGTCCTGATCGTCATGGTTCACCTGGATCTGGCCAATCAACTGGCTAATTCGAGTGATAATCTGTAATGCATCCTGCTCGGAGCAGCCTGACAATATTAAAGCGAACTTATCCGACTCCATGCGCGCGATCACATCGACTTCGCGCAAGGCGGCTTTAACGATTCTAGAAAACAGCTGAAGCACTTCATTACCGCGCCCCAAACCTTGTTTTTCGACGATTTCAGTAAATTGGTCAACCTGAGTAATCGCAACGGTAAATTCATAAGTACCACGCTCACTCATGGCGCGATGCTGCATCAGCGAATCCATAAAATGACGCTTATTCGAACAGCCAGTGAGGTCGTCCAGTGTCGTCACCGCCGAAAATTTCGCTTTAAGCGTACTCAGCTCATCGCCTTGAGCGCGAAGCTCCACGAGCTTTCCATCAACATCGCCCTGAAGCTTGTTGATTGTCATACTAATTAGAACCGCGGGGACGATCATTGCGATAAGCAGACCCAGGCAGATCGTCACAATCAAATTGACGCTGAAATCCGGCTGCAGAAAAATCATGACGCCACCAATCAGCACTGTGCTTGCTGACATGACACCGTAAATTTTTGATTTCTGCATAATTAATGCCTAGAGCCTATTGCGGGCTCACGCGGCCCTTGAAGAATCGTGATGATAATGTAATCGCAGTTCATTGCAAATAAAGAGATTCTCAACTCACGGCACGAAGGGTCCGCACCCATCGTCGCGCAGCGCGCCATATTGAGAAGTTGCGGGATGTTTTAGAGGAGTACGAAGGGGCCCGGTCAAAGCGGTACGACCGATCTCACTCGCCGAGTGACGCCCACTTTGGATCGATCATGCTGAACACGTCTTCTACCATCCGCATCGTGAGACCCCAGACTACTTGCCCGCCCACATCGTAGCCGGGAAATGTCTGCATATCGTCCTTCATGGCGAATTGAGTTTGGGTCGCACTTCTGCCGTGATACATGTCATTCAGCGACCCCCACAACACATCTGCCACCTCATAGTTGGGCGCAAAATTGACGTCATGGTTTTCCAGTACAAACAAATGAGGGGAAACAACCATATCAATTTGACGACTCCGGGGATTTGCTTTGACTTCATTCAAGGCACCCAGATAGCGGGCATGAACATTAAGATCCAAACCAATTTCTTCCTGAGTCTCACGAATGGCTGCATCTTTTGATGACGCGTCAAAAGATTCAATGTGGCCGCCAGGAAAAGCCATTTGCCCCGACCAGGGATCCCCATCCTTGGTGGCTCGGAGGATAAACAAGGCCTCAGTGTGTCCGGCCGTTTGCTTCAAAATGGCGGCGACAGCTGCCGTGCGCGTGGTCTCGCCCACGGTATGTCGCACCGGGTCATGGCTTTTCAGTGCAAAGTGAATCGTTTCGATGTCGATCGTCATCTGCCCATCATACCTTACTTCGACCCCCTTATTTTCCTTCGGCACTCGCAGTTGCAGCAATTTCCCCCTACCATATTGCACAAAGATTGAATCGAAAGGTAAATCTCATGCGTCTGTGGTTTGTATTACTCTTGGCTCCCCTCTTCATTAGCACCGGTTGCGCCGTCAATCCTGTGACTGGCAAAAACGAAGTGTCTTTCTTTTCGGAGGCAGAAGAAATTGCTATGGGAACAAAGCAATACGTGCCTGCACAGCAAGCCCAGGGCGGCCAATTTGTGACTGACCCAGAGCTTTCACGCTATGTAAATGGCGTCGGCCAACGTGTCGCAGCAGCCGGAGATCGAAACCTCCCCTATGAATTCGTGGTTCTCAACAACAGTGTCCCCAACGCCTGGGCATTGCCCGGCGGTAAAATTTCAATTAATCGCGGTTTGCTCGTCGAACTAAAGAACGAGGCAGAGTTAGCGGCGGTTTTGGGTCACGAAGCTGTGCACGCTGCGGCAAAGCACGGCGCCAATTCCATACAACGTGGCATGATCCTACAAGGACTGATGACTGCAACCTCTATCGGAGCAGCTGTTAGCGAGTCGGACTACGGCAACTATGTCGTCGGTGGCGCCCAGCTAGGTGCCCAGTTGATTAGCCAGAAGTACGGCCGGAACGCTGAGTTAGAGTCCGATTATTATGGTGTCCAGTACATGGCGGCAGCAGGATACGACCCTGCTGCCGCCATTTCTCTGCAACAAACTTTCGTCAGGTTATCTGAGGGTGCGCAAAGCAGCTTTATCGATGGACTCTTCGCCAGTCATCCACCCTCACAGGATCGGGTCATTGCCAACCGAAATACGGTAGCAGGACTCGGCAATCCTGGTGGTGATCTGGGTGAAGCAAGATATCAAGCAGCAATGAAGTTCCTCAAGGATAATAGCTACGCCTACCAAAATTTTGACCGAGCCCAAACCTTGTTCACCGAGGGCGACTACGATAACGCGCTAGTTAACCTACGCAGTGCGCTCACAAAAGTGCCATCGGAAGCACGATTCCATGGCCTACAAGGCAATATTCACTATCAGCGCAAGCAGTATGATGATGCCAAAGCCGCTTACGCTCGAGCAATCGAATTAGATAGCAGTTACTTCGAGTATTACTTGGGACAGGGTCTTGTCTCATCCAAGCAGGGTAACCGCACAGAGGCTAAGCAGTATCTCGAAAAGAGTAACGCATTGCTGCCCACGGCCGTTGCGAGTCAAGCATTAGGAGAACTTTTACTGGTCGCTGGTGATCGAGGTACGGCAAAGGAATACTTTAGTGCCACGATGAACGTGAGCGGTTCAATCGGACGGGATGCAACACTCGCATTTATTAAGCTAGACCTAGCGGATAACCCAGGCCGCTACTTCCGTGTTGAGCCAAAGCTATCCGAAGCAGGTCATCTAGTCGCAACCATTACAAACTTAACGACTTTTTCGCTGCCTGCTATTACGATTGAGTTTAATGCCACAGCTCGAGGTCAAGTGCAGCGCAAAACAATCCAAATGTCGATCGCGGCATCGGACACTGAAGACGCTATCTCCGGCTGGCAATTCTCTGCGGAAGACAGCCTCACCAATGTAAATGTGCTCATTACCAGCGCAACACTTTAGTGGTGCTACTATACAGCCACGTGACTACACATCCTTAATATTATCGTCAGGGTTCCGATCGATAAGCTTGTTCAGTGGATCAATCCCGACTGAGACAGGCTTCTTGTCAACCCGAATGGTGAAGCTTGCGCTGTTTTCAACCACGTGAACTTTTTCTAGATGTAGTAACTCAGGTACCTCAGCATCACCTATTTTTTGACCCATTACGCCGATGTCTATCCAATCAGAAATCGCAACTTCTGTTTCAAAACCCTCGCCGTCTGCCTCGAACTTTGCTGCTGCAACATCAAAACTAACTTCATAACCCCCGCCCGCTAACGCTTCGACGTTCGCGTCGTTCACCTTCACATCAAAGAGGACGATTTTTTGAAACATGTCGGTAATCGTATCTGCAAAGCGTGGATCCGCACGGTCGCGAATCAGCGCTAGCAGGTCGCGGGTTGTTGGATAAGGCGAACCTTTAAATGCGTACCGCTCAATAAATGTTGCGAGGGCGTCATTGATCGCCGCTTCACCAATCAGATCCTTTAGCGCGTAGAACACGACACTGCCCTTTCGGTAGTGGATATAGGGCTGGTCCTCAACCCGATACAACGGCAACTCTTCTATGACCTCACTGCCGCGCTCCTGCAAGTAACCATCGAGCTCAAAAGACAGGAACCTCTGCATATCGGCGGCGCCATATTTTTGCTCCATCACCATCAACGCTGAATACTGCGCCAAAGTTTCAACAATCAGCGTCGACCCCTGCACGTTCGCTCCAAGCACCTGGTGAGCCCACCACTGGTGCGCCAACTCATGTGCCGTCACATAGTAGACGTAATCGATATTCTTCTTGTCTCGAAGGTCTGCGGTGAAACCAATGCTTTCACTAAAGGGAATCGTATTTGGAAAAGATTGAGCAAAGCGCCCTTGAAAACCGGGAAACTCAAGTATTCTAATCTGACGATATTGATAGGGGGAAAAGTTCTTTGAAAAGTATTCAAGTGAGTCTTTAGTTGATTCGATCATGACGTCCAAGTTGTAGTCATGCTTGTAATACACTTCAATCGCTACATCATTCCATTTGGCGGACTTTTTTTCATAATCAGCCGACATAAAGGCAAAAAAGTTCCAAATAGGCGAATCCATCTTGTAGTGAAAGTATTTCCGGTCGCCTTCTTCCCATGCTTTTTGTAAGTAGCCTGGTGCGATAGCAATTTGGTCGATTGACGTCGAGACCACAGTCTCAAAATCAACTCGCGGATTTGTAAATTGCCCTATGCTACTCCTGCCCTCAGGGTCGTCCAGATCAAGCATTCGTTGAACCGGAGGCAAATCCTGTTCACGGCGAGTATTGTTATTCTGCAATTCTGTGCCACTTTGATAACCAATTAGCGGCAACAGGTCAGCATTGTTAAAGAAGGTTCCATTACTCGTCAGCTGCACCGGGTGACCGTCATTGGTAAACCCTGGCGTTAACCACCGAACGGCAAAATCTAATCGTGTGATATCGCCTGGTGCAAGCGGCGAGGCTAGACTATAGATTCGGTAGCCAAGCGCCTCATCAAAAATAAGGTCTGATTGCGGCAGATGTAACTGATCAATCTCTACGCCAAAAGGATCCGAGAGATGGATTTGGCTAATTGGAGCATCGGTTCTATTGATCAACTCATAGTGCCCTTTAGCGGCAACTTCTCGAAGCGCTGGATAGATGTCGACCTCTACGTAAACACTCCGAATCTCCGGCTGCGGTTCTCGCTCGAAACGCTTATAGGCTTTCTCATAGTCGGCCTGCAGGGTTTCAATATCATCACTCGTTAGATACCGATTGAGCACATTCGAGTTGTAGTAGATGAACCCACCGACAATGACGAATGCCGTAGAAAATGCCCAAACGCTGACGACTACCGGACGAGTCATTCGGGCACGCATGACTTTCGCTCGACTTACTCGATCATTTTCACTGCCACGGGGCCAAAGAAGGAGGGAAGCGAGCAAAAGTAAGCAGCCAAACAATCCCCAGTAGAGGCTTTGCCATAAATGCGGTACAAGTTTCTGACCGTATCCAGTGAAATCCGAATAGAAACGAGATACGTTAACTTCAGACAAGCTGTATAGGTTGTGTTCGAACCCCATGGCCGAAAGCGCCATGCCAGAGACCACAAAGACAATCATTAGGAACATCGTGATGAATCTATTGCGGGTTAACACATAGAAAAACACCGACAATGTCACCATTAAATACAACGGAAATTGAAAAAAGAACAATGATCCCAATAGGTACTGCAACAAGTTGATATCGTAGTAGCCGTTAGCTAACTGAAATAGGATCGCCGCCATGATGACGGCGAGCAGCATGAGTACGACAACCGTTGTTAGACCCACCCATTTGGCAGAAACCATGACCCAGTTTGGAAAGGGCATGGCATCCATAATTTCGTTGCTATGTGTCGTACGCTCCCTCGCCATCATATCACCGGACATGTAGACCAATACCGCCAGCAACGGAAAAGCGAACACACCGTTGATCACGTCCATCATATTACTGGTCGTGGGGTAAACCGGTGTGCCGGCGATATCGCCTAGATTGCCGATCGCTCCAGCCACCACAAGAATCATGCCGAACACCATGACAATGACGAAGGGTAAACTAAAGACTATGTTGCGAATTTCGAACCTAGTTTGAGACAAAAACTGCAGGAACTGCGCGCTAGTATCAAATCGTTGGGAAAATTTTCTAACAGGCGAAGAGATAACCCATAATGCGGCTTCGTTAGGGGCTCCTAGGGTCTTTATTTTGCCACTTCGATTGATCGAGAAAGGGTAAAATTTATAACTCACAGCAAGACAAAAACCCGCAACAAACAACCAAAAGACACGGTTCACGAGGATGGGCCCCGAGAGAGACGGTAGATTTCGGTTCAGCTCGTAGGGCGTCCAGTAGCGCGTAAGTTCGTCAATCGCAGTGGTACCAAAGGGATCCAAAATACTGGTGAGCTGTATCGTTTCCCTATCGGTAAAAAACGCCAACAGGATATTCAACATCAACAAACCCATGGCAACGGCATAGGTGTATCCCAGGGATCGGGTGATCGCCGCGACGCAGAAGAAAATACAACTAAAGATAAACAGATTCGGCAAACCACCGAGTAAAGTCCCATAGATATAGGGCGTAAAACTAAAGGGCCCGAGCCGTTCTGGATCCAGCCAGGGCATCAGTTCGCCGATCAAAATTCCCAGCAAGCCCGCTAAATAGATCAGAAAGCCGAAGAAGAAACTGCCGGTAAACCGGCCATAGATAAAGCCCACTTTTGACAAGGGCCGTGACAGGAAGAATTCAATCGTTTTGAAATCATAATCCCGAAGCACACTGTTGGCTGTGAACGAGACCGACATAAGAACCGAGAAAAACGACACCACCTGAAGTGAATTAAAAATGGCAGTGGTGGCGTTAAGATTGACGTTGGGGGCGCTGCCACCAATTGTCACATTAGGTGTCGCCGTCGCCAGAAAAAATAGCAGGAAGACAACCCCCGCCATCACGTAAAACGCGTATTGCTGGCGATGATAGTTCAGCTCAAATTTAAGATTTTGCAAAAACATCAGGCCTTCCTCGTCACAATGGTTATAGCGAAACGGCGATGCCGTGATTGATCAGCGTGGCGAAATAAACATCCTCCAGATTCGCCTCCTGATGATCGAACCCATTCGGCTGATCGTCCGATAAGACGTGGATAACCGTGTGGCCCTCGCGCAGGTGAGACAAGATCACGCGGAAGTTTTGTTGATAATCCTGCAGTTCCCTGCGTGCAATTTGCTTACTCCAAACACAGCCCTTTATGCGCTCTATCACGTCCCTCGGCCTGCCCGTCAGCAAAATTTCACCGCCCCCCATGATCGCCATATTGCCGCAAAGGTCAGTCACATCATCAACAATATGGGTGGAGAGAATGACAACAGTGTTTTCACCAATTTCGGCAAGCAAATTGTGAAACCGGTTTCGTTCAGAAGGATCCAGACCTGCCGTTGGCTCATCGACGATAACCAGCCGCGGATCCCCTATAAGTGCTTGAGCGATGCCAAACCGTTGCTTCATTCCGCCGGAAAAAGTATCGATTGCTTTCTTTCTAACGTCGTAAAGGTTGACCTGGTGGAGCAGACTTTCGACAAGGTCGCGCCGCTCCCCTTTGTTCACAACACCCTTCAACATCGCGAAGTGATCCAGCATCGTCAGGGGTGATAGTTTTGGGTAGACGCCAAAATCCTGTGGGAGATAACCCAACACCCGCCGCAACGCATCCTTGTCCTTCAAGATATCGATTTCATCCAGGATCGCGGTGCCTTCATCGGGTTCTTGCAGGCTAGCTAAGGTACGCATTAAAGTCGATTTGCCAGCACCATTTGGGCCCAACAAACCAAAGATGCCGGGCTCTAGTTCCAGATTAATTTTATTGAGTGCTTTTACACCATTGGCGTAGGTTTTCGAGAGCTCCCGAACGGTTAACATGCTTGTCCCTTAATCGATCAACGTGAGGATATCTTTTCCATCGAAGCAGATTTCAAGCCAGTTCTTATCTACTTGTTTTTATTAGATATTTTTTCAACCCAGCACCTACTATTGGTGATATCTGCTAGAGGTTAGTCAATAAGACGTCAAAACGAGCAAATTGGTTCTACCTAATATGGACTAGACAGCCCGACTCAGCAGCCGGGCTAGGCAGGACACCAAAACAGGAAAGCTAGTCGGGGCGACTAACCAAGCCCTAATCGATCAAATTGCTCCCTCGGAGCCTCCACATCTGTCAAAGCGCTGTGCAGCAACTCCAGCATTTGTTTCTCGAGCGGATCACCGACCATGTTATGCGTTTCAAATGGATCGTTTGCGATCGAATACAAATGATGCGCATCCACCTGTGGACTCATCGACCAGAATGGCAAAAGATCGCCCTGCTGGAAGGGCTGCCTAATCACCGGAATGTCAGAACCCGGCATGAAATCAAGATAGGCGCGACGGTCGGGATCTGGCAAACGCAAACCAGGCATCGACGGAACTGACATCGTCGACCAACGGTTCGACCACATCGATAAAGGAAAGCCATCGCCAACCGGCGCACGAGCGTATTTGTTCTGACCATCTTGTACCTGTACCCACTGACCGAATATGCCCCCCATCGCATATTCACGCACGGAGGTTTGCTCTCCATAAATAAGCGGCAGCAGCGATTTACCATGGGTCCGATGTTCGACCTCTAGACCAAACAAATCGGCGAGTGTCGCGTGGATGTCGACATTAGTGGTCAGTGCATCGATCTCACCGGCCGCAATACCAGGTGCTGCAATCATCAGCGGAGTATGTCCAAGCGTTTCATATTGAGGTACGCGGGGCTTACCCCAGATATCCTTTTCGCCAAGATAGTGGCCATGGTCGGTGCAGAGGATAAACATAGTGTCGTCCCACAAATTGCTGTTATCCATTTCATCGAGAATCTTGCCAAACCAGTGATCGATCATGCTCAGCTTTGAGCCGTAATTTGCACGGATATGCTGGCCCTGCCGCGCGTCAATCACGCCATTTGCAACGCCATCTATGGCATAAGGTGGCCAGATTAGTAGGTCCCCCTCCCAATCCGGGTCATATTTATTGGCCCAGGGCTTAGGCGTGTCAAAGGGCTCATGGGGATCAAATTCATCCACAAAAACCAAAAACTCATCCAGAAAGTTACCATTTGTTCGGAGCCAGTCGGCCGTGGACTGCATGGTTCGCGGACCGGGAAAATCCAGCTCTTCTTTAAACCAGGTACGAGACAAGTCATACACAAGCTTGCCTTTACTAGCGGGATACTTGGCTTTGGCGGGCAGCGCGGGCGTCCCTAACCAGCTGGGGTCTTCGCGTGTTTTCCAAGGGTCTGCTTCATGCCCACGGGTATAGTCCCAGGCAAAAAAGTCCGTGTGATAGTTCTCACCGCCCGTCTCGAAGAGATGAGGGTGATCAGAAAACAGCTGTGTCGGGACACCATTGCGCCGCAAGTAATATGTAATCGGACGCTCCCACAGTTCAATTGACCCCCAGGGTCGCCAGAGAAAATCCATGGCGCCAACTAAAATATCGTGCCGGGCCGGCATACAAGGCAATGACCCGGTGTAATGGTTGTTGAACTTTAACGATCGCTTAGCAAGACGATCGAGATTGGGCGTTTCGAATTCTGTGCCTCCGTAACAGCCCAGCATATGCCGATTCAGACTATCCAGCAGAACCACCACAGCTTTCTTTGGCTTTGTACTCTGGCTCATAAAGACCTCTTCAATCGATTGGGTTGGGGGAACGGTTTCGACCAACGAGAATAACCCAGGAAAAATGTCCACGCGAACCAAACTTTTTCCCGGCATCTCGCGTCAATAGAGGTAGATTAGATCAGTACTGGCCTTTTTAGCCCTCATCCGAATTTATTCAGGATAACGACGTGTTCAGCCGCAAAACCGACGAGCAACTGATCAAAAGCGCTATTGACGGCAGCGAGCGAGCGTGGCTAAAGCTTGTGAAGCGCTACGAGCGGCGCGTCTATAACTACTCATTGCGCATGAGCGGCAACGCTGATGATGCGATGGACATTATGCAAGACGTAATGATTTCTGTGTATCGCAACTTGAGCAACTATCGCGGTGATGGCGTATTTGTCGCATGGCTGTTTAGGATCGCTTCCTTTCGGTGCGTTGACCACTTTCGCAAGAAGCGATTTCACCAGTCTACTGAAGACCTGGAGTTAATGGACGAAAGCGCCCGGTACGAGCCAGATGTAAACTTATCCAACGTCCAATCCAATCGTGACATGAGCGAACTGATGGCAGTTTTACCTCTAGAGCAACGCCAAGTCGTTGAACTGAAATACTTTCAACACTTCACCTTCGACGAAATTAGCGGTCAATTGGGTATTTCCAGCAATACCGCCAAGACTCGGCTCTACGCCGCACTAGGCAAGCTGAAAAAGCAAAATCAGGCTCACGAGCCAAACACCTGTCAGCAGAATTAGAGGAGCAGTAAATGACTTCAGACTGCAATGAATACCGCATCCTGTTGCCCGAACTGGCAGAGGGGCAAGTCAGCGCGCTGCAAAAGCAGAGAGTGGACCTACACTTAACTCACTGTGATGACTGCAGTGAGACACTCAACCAACTGTGGCAAATGCAAGCCGTCACCTCACGCTGGGAAGAACAACCGGTGCCCCACTGGGATCGTCGTAGAGCTTTCTTTTCCGAGGCTACCTGGCTACCAAACCTGCAGTGGGTGAGCAGCATTACCTCAGTCATAGTATTGGTTCTAGTTGTCACACAAGCGAGGATCAGCACAGCAGACGGATTGTCCATTCACTTTGGCGAACCCTCAAGTGTTACCGAGGCGGCGCTCACCCAGGTATTGACAGAATTGGAACTCAGACAAGCAGACAAATTTAATCAGCGGGTCTCGAACCTTTCGAATCAGCAAGTGGCAGCAAACCAGCTGCTGCTGCGTACGGTCATGGAGATGAGTCGCGAAGAACGTAAAGAAGAACTGAGTACGTTACTGACGGTCTGGGACTATGCTCAAGTTCAGCGTACGCAACAGACAAAAGAAAGTATCAGCTTGCTGCTAGCGAGCCAACTCGAAGACAAACGAAACATTAGCCAAATCAATCGGCTCTTGAGACAAGCGTCGGTAGAAGGAAACAACCTATGAAAAATATCATTCTCACTTTCGTTTTAGCGAGTGCAGGCTACGCCCAAGCAGCGCCCGATATCGAGCGCATCCGCAAAGATGTGACCGTTATGTCTAGCATCATAGACGGCGCATTCAAGACCGATGAATCTTGTGATCATTGCGACCCTAATATCGAAACCAGTTATTTGGTCGATCAGGGTGCCGTATTTATGATTCGAGCCAATAGCTGGAAAAGCTTTCACCTAGGCACTGGCGGTGATGGCTTCTCATTTGTCATTCCGCCATCCGAGCCCACCGAGATACGGCGAATCGAGATCAAAGAAATGGTCGGTGACATCCTAGACAATGTCGGCGTCGTGATGGGCGAGGTCGGTAGTCAGATCGAGCTCTCTCTTTCGAACCTTGAAGACGAGGGCTCGATGCTCCACATCGATTCAGAAACTCGTCGCAGCTTAAGAGAACTGAACCGAGAACGACGCGAACTCGAGTACCAACGCCGCGAGCACGAAATCGAACTTATTCATGCAGATGAAGAGGAGCAAAAGCGAGTCGAGAAAAGCATTGAAGCGCTGGCACAAAATATCGCCAAGCTTGAGGGGCGACAATCGACACTCAGCAAGACGTACGAGGCTGAGAAAAAGGAACGGCAGCTTGCTCGCGACATCAAACGGGATGAGGCTAAGAAAAGAGCCGATGCTAGATTAGCTTTAATTGAGGACATTGTACTGCGCAGTTTGTGTGACTATGGCGGAACATTGAAAAACATTCCGACAGACGAATATGTGTCCGTCATATTCGAACAAAAAAATGCATCAGAGCAGCAAGTTGTGGTGATGCAAATCGATGACATCACTGGCTGCAAAGATCCAAAGACGCTGAAGAGCGACTCGACCAGCTACCTCTTCTAGCGGGTCGTCTAACAGTTCGACTATCATCCACACTTGAAGACCACTGGGTGCCCCCGTCTGTGATATAACTAGCATTTGCTTACGTTAGGGGCGCCGTCTTGGCTGCAAACAAACACTGGGAAAACCCAGAGCTTCAGGGATACGGTCGACTGCCGCCACGCAGTACTTTCGACCACGCTGACACCATCAGCCTAAACGGTATCTGGCGCTTTCAGAGATACCCGTTTCCTGCCGACGTCCCTTCGTCTTGGTATCAACCCGCGCTCAAAGATCAAGATTGGCAAACCATAGAAGTGCCATCTCTCTGGACCATGAATCCAGACGTCCCTGAAGATCAACCGATCTATACCAACGTCCTGATGCCTTATAAAACAGAACTGCCCTACGCGCCGACCTTAAACCCAACAGCTGTTTATCGACGCACCATAAAGGTGCCGACCCGTTGGAAAAATAAGCGCGTCGTGATCTACCTAGGCGGCGTTGAAAATTGTTTCTATCTTTACTGCAACGGCAAGGAAGTCGGTTTCTCAAAAGACTGTCGCTTACCAACAGAATTTGATCTGACAGAGTACCTTCATACTGGCGAAAACTGCCTTGCCATTCAGGTATTACGTTTCAGCGACAGCTCCTACATTGAAGATCAGGATCAGTGGTGGCAGGCCGGCATTCACAGGGACGTAAAACTCTACGCAACCCAAGCCGTCTACCTGCGCGACATTTTTGCCCAACCCGCTTTTGATCCAAAGACGCAAAAAGGCCATTTGGTCGTAGAGGTTCAACTCGGCGACCACAACCGCAGCAGCTTGAATCACAGCGTAGAGATTTCTATAGCGGGACCAGGAATCAAACAACCTAAGTCTCGAAGCCTGGAGCTCGATAAGTCTGCGTTTTATCCTGTGGTAGGCAAAGGACCAAAATTACGCTTCGAAATACCCATGGGTAAAGTAAAAGCTTGGAATGCTGAAACACCAAATCTGTATGATCTAACTATTACCTTGAGGGGGAAAAAAGCGCACACACTTGAATCCACTTCGCAAAGGATTGGTTTTCGCGATATACGCATTGAGGATCGAGAATTACTGATCAACGACGCGCCCGTGCTGATCCGTGGCGTCAACCGCCATGATCACTGTGACACAACAGGCAAGGTGATGACCGAAGCCCTGTTGCGTCTTGATATCGAAACCATGAAGCAGCACAACATTAATGCTATTCGAACCAGTCATTATCCTAATGATCCGTTGTTCTACCAACTCTGTGACGAATATGGCATGTACGTTGTGGATGAGTGCAACCTAGAGGCACACCATCACTATGCGCAGGTCGGTGTTGACCCCTTTTGGGCGTCCGCATTTTTATCACGAATAACCCGTATGGTCGTTCGAGACAAAAACCATGCCTGTATCATCATGTGGAGCATGGGTAATGAAACAGGGTTCGGACCCAACCATGCTGCGATGGCCGCCTGGGTAAAAAGCTACGACCCGACACGACCCATACACAACGAAAGTGCGATCTGCGAACAGGCGGTCGCCGACCGCTGGAATGAAAATCACCACGGTACAGATGTTGTCTGCCCCATGTATCCATCTGTGCAACAGATTATTGACTATGCCGTGGCCAACACTGATTCCCGCCCATTGATCATGTGTGAGTACGCCCACGCAATGGGCAATAGCTGCGGCAACCTCAAGGAGTATTGGGAGGCCATCGAATCCAATCATGGGCTGCAAGGCGGTTTCATTTGGGAGTGGCTGGACCACGGCATCAAGCAAAAAAGAGCAGGCGTCGACTATTGGGCCTATGGTGGTGACTTTGGCGAAGAGCGGCACGATTTGAATTTTGTCTGCGACGGTTTGTGTTGGCCCGATCGCACACCCCACTCGTCTCTATTGGAATACAAAAAAATCATTCAACCGATCACCGTTGCAAAAATCTCCAGACAAAAATTTCGCATTCAAAACCGAGACTATTTTACAGACCTCCGTCAGTACGAAGGTCGCTGGCACTTAATCCTGAATGGCCACAAACACAAGAGCGGAAAAGTGACGGGCCTAAACGCAGCCCCCCAGCAAAGCCAACTATTTGAACTACCTGCTTCTGCAAGTCGTGCACTAGGCAAAATTTTGGCCGGTGACCATCTATCAATTCTGTTTGAATTTACGCTTAAGTCAGACACCCAATGGGCAGGTAAAGGCCATTTAGTCGCCTACGAGCAACATGTTCTCGCGCACAAAAAATCACCCGAAAAGAAATCCAAGGTACTCGGTAAAACGCTCAAAAATGGCTTTTGCGAACTTAACTTCGGCGGCAATACCTTAAGTTTTACCGATGCCGGGATCGCTTCGTGGAAGCACGGCAGCACAATGATCATGCAGACCGGACCTGCGCTCAACATTTGGCGTGCGCCAACGGATAACGACGGTATTAAGGGCTGGACAGGGCAAACAAACAAGGCTCTGGGTCGTTGGCAAGACGCCGGACTGGACCGACCTACCTATCAATATCTACCGTTAGAGATCACAGCCAAACAGGTGGTGAGCAGAGCTGTGGCCAAATTCAAATCCGGCAACATCACCATGCTGAGTCGATATGGGCTTTCTGCTGATGGCGAGCTGATGGTAGAACATGAATTCGATATCGATGAGACACTGCCAGACCTGCCCAGAATTGGCATCCGTATGATCCTGCCAGGAAGTTTTGAAAAATTCGATTGGTTTGGGCGCGGCCCAGTGGAAACCTATTGTGACCGCAAAAGTGCCGGCGTTGTACAGTGGCATGAGAGTTCAGTATCTGATCAGTACGTACCCTATATTCTGCCTCAGGAGCACGGCAACCA
This sequence comes from Candidatus Azotimanducaceae bacterium, assembly GCA_051278195.1. Lineage (GTDB taxonomy): Bacteria > Pseudomonadota > Gammaproteobacteria > Pseudomonadales > Azotimanducaceae > JAHRVQ01. The sequence goes on along the minus strand of JBNMQM010000017.1, from coordinate 24,755 downwards.
TACCGATGTAACAGAGCTGAACCTTACTGGGCGACGTCACTCACTGAGCATTATCCCAGCAACAACTATCGAAGCTAGTGCCAGTCATTACCCGCACGAGCAGTTAACACCAGCTTTCCATACCTATGATGTCACACCTGACAAAAGCACATTCTTGAGTCTAGATGTGAAACAACGAGGTCTGGGTGGCGCGAGCTGTGGTCCGGACACCCTGCCCCAGTATCTGGTTGACGACGCGCATTACGAGCTTGAGTACAGAATAAAAGTGCGCCATGACGCCTAAACTCATCTGGGGAATACCCATCAGGCTGTTCCACTGGAGCCTCGTGATCCTGCTCGGCATTTCGCTTTATACAGGACAGTTCGGCGATTTCGATAGCATCGATACGCACATGCTGTCTGGATATGGCGTACTCGCGTTGCTAATATTTCGAGTTAGTTTTGGCTTCATCGCCAAGGGCTATGAGCGGTTTAGTCAGTTCGTTCGTGGACCAAGGGCTGTTAAGGCTTATATTAAATCACCACAAGCAACACCGGGACACAATCCGCTTGGCGCGATAAGCGTTATCGCGCTACTGCTTGCTTTAGTCGTGCAGGTTGGAACGGGTTTGTTTGCCACCGATGACATTTTTGTAGAAGGGCCCCTGTACCACCTTGTTAGTAGCGATACTGCCAGTACTTTGACCTCGATCCACAGCATCAACCGCTGGATCGTTCTGGGCCTAATTGCCATTCACCTAACGGCGGTGTTTGTTCACGAGTTTGCATTGGGGCATAAACTCATCACCCCAATGATCACAGGAACCAAGCTGCTAGGCGCTGAAATAGCAGCAGGCAAACACCAGTTCCAAACGGCTTTTGCCTGTTTACTACTCGGGTTAGGGCTTACCTATCTAATCGTTAACGAAATCTAATCCGCCTTATAATCATCGTGGCAGCCCTTGCATGAACCGCCAAGCGCTTTAAGCGTTGCCGCGATGGCCTGATTGTCACCAGTGTCTGCGGCTGCGCCCGTCGCGTTTGCTGCAGTTACAAATTTGTCCATTGCCACTTTAAATGCCGCTTCATCTTCCCAAATAGCAGGCAATGCTTCTGTTTTACCTTCACCGCTTCCAGCTGGAAATACGTTTGGCACTAGTGCTGCGACATTCGCCATACCCCGGGCGTGGAAAGCCAGATCATCTGGGTGCACACCGTTGCGCAAAATCGTACCCATACCAGCCATATGACCGCCGACCACTTTCATGACTGCTTTACGGTATTTGATATCAGCTTCAGCATCAGCAAAGCTAAGTTGAGCGGAAAGCATCAAGGACAAACAAACTACGATACGAAACATAACGGCGACCAGTTGATTCAAGTAGCCCCCAGCATAGCCCGACTAAAAACTGGATAGCAATGCGCGACTAATAATCTTGGCGTTGCTCAGCCAGCAGCCGACCTTGGCGCTTAACAATATGCTGGACCATTAGCTCTTCATTCGCGGGGCTCAAACCAAAGAAATCTGCACTCAGCAACCACTGCCCATCTATTTCACGACAGCCAACAACTTCGGCCAGAGTATGCACATGCAGATCGGTGGGTAGGAGCGTGAGATCAAGATACAGTTGATCACCCTCACGCATTCGTTTATCTGACTGAAAGCTCACACCACAGGCGCTGATACTCGCTCGCTTGATGAGCGGACGTTGTGCGGCAAACTCTGGTGTCCGATCTTTCAATGAGTTGAACTTAGTATTCAGTAGGTGGACTGCCTCGGCAAATTCCGGGTTTTGCACACGCAATTTATCAATCAGCAATTGCAGCTGACGCTCTGCCAGTTGAAGTTTATTGTCGCCGTCAAATTCGCCGCGATCTAACGCAGCTTGTCTTGCAGGCACATCATCAGGACTTAGAACCTCGTAACGGATCCCAATATCATCATCAATTCGAAAGTAACGGCGTCGTTCATCCATGCTCGGCGGCCTTAGAATATTTCATCTTCAGATAACTGAAATTTTGTTTCAAATTCACTTTTGATCTCATTGTATAGTTTAGGATCAATCTTCTGGATAGCATTCAACTGCTCATCTGTTTCGTTGTCGATGCCCTGGGAAATCACAATTTCAACCCGCCGGTTCTGTGCTCGGTTTTCGGCACTATCGTTGTCTACTAGAGGGCGTGTTTCTGCATACCCTTTAACCGAAAAGCGCTGTTCTTTTAAATAACCCCCTTCAAACAGCCCGTGAGCAACTGACACTGCGCGAGCTGACGATAACGCCCAGTTGGACCCAAAGGCCTGCGTTTTAATGGGAATGCTGTCGCTATGGCCTTCGATTGAAATGATACCGGGCGTACCGGACACAACGTTTCTAATCACTGCGATCGTAGGCAAAAACTCCTCGTTAAGCGTTGCAGATCCGGATCGAAAAGATCCCTTCTCCTTCACTCGAATCGTAATCTTCCTGCCCTCGGTCTCGATCTCCAACATACCGTCCTGCAATTGTTCGCTCAGGGCGCTGGCAATGGTCAGTGCGTCTTCTTCCGTTTCACCAATGAGTTCTTTGAGTCGGTTCACGATCACAAGCTTTACCGCATCACCCTTCTCGCCTTCATTACTATTGCCGATATCCAGACACGCGACTTCCAGGCTGTTTTCGGTAAGATTCTTTGTCTTTTGCCAAATTTCGTTAATCGGGGTCGGATCAGGACGCCCGGGAGAAAAGTTTTCAGCAATGATGCTAGTACCCTTGGGAATATCATTAACATTCAATATGTTTTGCACGCCAAAGGCGTCAGACATGGAACCCGCCAGGCGCTTGAATTTCAACGCATCCATTTCAGAGAAAGACAGCAGCAACACAAAGAAACACATCAGCAATGACATCAGGTCCGCAAAGGTCATGACCCAGGGTGCGATCTTCTGTTTACATTTCTTTTGTTCGACTTCTTCCATGTTCTAGACTTCTTCAGCTGGCTCGTTATCGCGCTGCGATTCCGGCAAGTAGGCTTTTAGCATCGCCTCAATAACACGGGGGTTCTGACCACTTTGAATTGCCAGCAAGGCATCAATCACCAAACTCTTCATGCGGCTCTCTTCGGTACTACGCAAATTGAGCTTGTCAGCCATGGGTCCGGCGAACATGGTTGCCAGCATCGCACCATAAAGAGTCGTCAACAAAGCGACGGCCATAGAGGGCCCAATGGTCTTGGGATCATTCATGTTGGCGAGCATCGCAACCAGGCCGATCAAGGTACCGATCATGCCCATAGCAGGTGCCACATCCGCAAGTGCCTCGAAGATTTTTGCGCCCCACGAATGGCGCTCCTCACTCTGCTTCCGATCTTTTGTCAGCAGTGTTCGCACCACGTCTGGGTCATGTCCATCGACCAGCAATTGGATGCCACTGGCCAGAAAGCTGTTGCCAACTTCTCGGCCCTCGAGGCTTAGCAGGCCGCCTTTACGGGCCAAATCTGCGAGTTCAACGACTTCTATAATAAGTTCTTGAGGTGAGTCCAACTTGAACTTGAAGGCTTTAATAATGACCTTCATTGCGCCGATAAATTGGCTCAAGCCAAATTTGATCAACACCGTAAATGTCGAACCCACAACGACGATTAACGCACCGGGTAAGTTCAGAAATAACGTGATGTCACCGCCTAGTACCATCGCATAGATAACGATGGCGAAGGCGCCAATAAGTCCAATAAGGGTTGCTAGATCCATTGCTTGTACCAATACTCTCCTTGTATCGGATTAAGTCTAGACTGCTTTCCGATGCCTGCACGGTGCGTTGACCTTTTGTTTCGGCGTGAGTATCGTGCGGAATCCACCCAAAAGCTGTAGACCCATGGCCGCAAAAAAGAGCTACCCGTTTGAATCTTCACTGGCAAGACTAGAGTCTTTGGTCGAGCAGATGGAATCTGGCGAGCTCAGTCTCGATGAGAGCCTGAAGCTGTTCGAAGAAGGTATTAAGCTGACCAGAGAGTGCCAACAGGCCCTTGCTGACGCTGAACAGAAGGTTAATCTGTTACTTGAGAAAAACGGTGTGGCGGAAACTACCGAGTTTCTGGCGAGTGACGATGACTGACGGGTTTTCGGTCTATCGAGATCGGATCGAGTCACAGCTCCCAACTTACCTGGGCTCCGGACAAACACCGAATGACCTAAACGAAGCCATGCACTACGCTTTGATGGCAGGCGGCAAAAGAATTCGGCCACTGTTAGTTCTTTTAACCACCGACATATTGGGCGGCGTGCAAGAAGATGCAATGGCAACGGCGTCAGCCATTGAGATGATTCACACCTACTCGCTCATTCACGACGATCTACCCGCCATGGATGATGATGAGCTACGCCGGGGAAAGCCTACTCTGCACATCGAATTTAATGATGCGATCGCGATTCTGGCAGGTGATGCACTACAAAGTCTGGCCTTCGAAACGATTGCTAGCGACGATCACCTTACTGATGCAAAGCGAGTCAATTTGATAAAGATGATTGCCCGCGCGGTTGGCCCACGAGGCATGGTGGCCGGTCAAATGTTAGATATGGCAAGTGAAAACCAGCGCATAGATGCCGCCGCACTGACTGAAATGCACAATCGCAAAACCGGTGATCTGATTTCTGCCAGCGTGATGGCCGGCGCGTGCATCGCCGACGCAAACCCTCGAGAGCAGAAACACTTGCAGGCATTTAGTTACGCACTGGGATTAGCCTTCCAGGTGCGGGACGATTTGCTGGATGTGCTCGGCGACACCGAAACCCTCGGCAAACCCAAGGGTTCAGATCTCCGCCAGAATAAGAGTACCTTTACGTCGATCTTCGGTGTAGAAGGCGCGAAAGAACGGCTCGGTTCCCTCTATGAAGAAGCAATCAAGTCTCTGCAACCTCTAGGGCAAAGAGCTGACCCGCTCGTTGAACTCACCCGCTTTGTGGTCGAACGAATTCACTAATTCTCGCAATCCTTAGGGACGAGGGGCTTTGGCATAGTGTAAAATCACTCTCCTATGCCTATAGTCTTTGACCAAATTCCGCTCACGCCGCCGAAAACGCCACTCCTAGACCAGGTTCGGCTACCCGCTGAGTTACGTCACCTCGACCCCGAACAGTTGGAACAACTGGCAGATGAGTTACGCCACTTTCTCATTTATACCGTTGGTCAGACTGGCGGGCATTTTGGTGCCGGGCTGGGCGTAGTTGAGTTGACAGTTGCCCTGCACTACGTGTTCAACACGCCTCACGACAAGCTCGTCTGGGATGTCGGCCATCAAACCTACCCACATAAAATTCTCACTGGCCGGCGGGAACAAATGCAAATGCTGCGCCAGCCAGAAGGCATAGCGCCGTTTCCATCACGAGAAGAAAGCCAATACGATACTTTTGGCGTCGGTCACTCCTCAACATCTATTAGCGCCGCTTTGGGCATGGCCATCGCGGCAGGCATGCGCGACCAGCAGCAACGCACCGTCGCCATCATTGGTGATGGCGCAATGACAGCCGGACTGGCATTCGAAGCACTCAATCATGCGGCAGACACCGAAGCCAACTTGCTCGTGATCTTGAACGACAACGCCATGTCGATCTCTCGTAACGTTGGCGGACTGGCCAGATACTTTGCGAGAATATTGAGCTCACGACTCTACTTATCGATGCGCGAAGGCAGTAAGAAGATCCTTAGTCGCATTCCAAAAGCCTGGGAGTTCGCGCGCCGCACCGAAGAACACATGAAGGGAATGGTGGTGCCCGGCACCCTTTTCGAAGAGCTAGGCTTTAACTATATTGGCCCAATGGATGGCCATGACCTACCTGAGCTTATCTCTACCCTCGAAAACATTAAGGATTTGAAGGGACCGCAGTTTTTGCATCTGGTGACGCAAAAAGGCAAGGGCTATCTCCCAGCAGAAGATTCAGCCGATGGCTCGCATTCGCTGACAAAAATTGAACCCGATAAACGCACCGACCCGTCCCACAACTCGCTCAGTTATTCGAACGTTTTTGGTCAATGGCTGTGCGACATGGCAGCAAGAGACCCAGCGTTAGTTGGCATTACACCGGCGATGAAAGAAGGCTCAGATCTGATCGCTTTTGCCAAAGAATACCCAGACCGCTACTACGATGTCGCAATTGCTGAACAACATGCCGTCGCGTTGGCAGCGGGCCTTGCCTGTGAAGGTGCAAAACCCGTCGTCGCGATCTACTCCACGTTCTTACAAAGAGCGTATGATCAATTGATTCACGATGTCGCCATTCAGAACCTTGACGTGACGTTTGCGATTGACCGTGCTGGTCTACTAGAAGATGGTCCAACGCACTCCGGTGTGTTCGACATTTCCTTTCTACGCTGCATCCCAAACCTTATTTTCATGGCACCTTCCGATGAAAACGAGACTCGCTTGATGCTATCAACGGGCTTTGAACATAAAGGACCCGCTGCGATTCGCTACCCGCGAGGCAAAGGTCCTGGTGCCACGATCACTGAAGGCCTGAGCACGATCGAGATCGGCAAGGCACGAACGCTACGCAGTGGAAAGGATATTGCTATCTTGGCTTTTGGGTCAATGGCTGGACCTGGAATGGTTGTGGGCGAACAACTCAATGCAACTGTCGTAGACATGAGATTCATCAAACCACTAGATGAAGCACTCATCGATGAGTTGAGCATGCACCATCAGTTGATCGTGACAATAGAAGAGAATTCTATCAAAGGTGGGGCCGGGTCAGCGATAAACGAGTATTTAATGGCTGCTGGCATATCAATCCCGGTTTTGAACCTGGGAACACCGGATCGCTTCGTCCTCCAAGATAAACCTGCCAACATGCTAGCGGTATCAGGATTGAGTGAAACGGGTATTCTGGCAGCGATTGAGGTGCGGCTGAAGCAAGACAGCATCAAACTCACCCTCCGCGGCGGCTCCTAGCTATTCTAAAAGAAGCTGGGCTCATCTGACCTATTCATCGAGCAGATGGCCAAGTTTGCCGGCTTTTGTCGCCAGATACCGCGCGTTGTGGTCATTCTGCCCAGTCTGTAAAGATTGGCGATCCAACACTTCAATACCAAGCTTGGTCAGCGCCGTTATTTTTACCGGGTTATTGGTCATCAAATGCACCTGGGTAATCTGAAAGTGCGCGAACATAGCTTTGCAGATCGTGTAGTCGCGAAGATCCGCATCAAAACCAAGACGCTCGTTCGCCTCAACGGTATCAGCGCCATGATCCTGAAGGTCGTAGGCGCGGATTTTATTGATCAAACCTATGCCACGCCCTTCCTGCCGCAAGTAGAGAACGATACCCCGACCAGCTTCAGAAATTCTTTGCAGCGCGGTTTGTAATTGCGAACCACAATCGCAACGCATGCTGAATAGCGCATCTCCTGTGAGACACTCGGAATGAACCCGGCATAGCACGGGCTGGCCGTCTGTGACGTCGCCCAGTGCAATGGCCACATGCTCCTGACCCGTTTCCGAATCTTCAAAGCCGTGTAGCAGGAAGTCCCCAAAAGGCGTGGGCAGCCGCGATGATGCGATGTAGATGGCAGTCAAATTTATTCTCTCCTAACCGGTAGATTTTATCAGGGTCCGGACACAAAGATCTGCTTGCTGAAGAAAAAAGTTAAGTCAGCTAAAACTTACCCTTTAACTGCATGACACCACCTGATTCGGAAATGTCGACATTTTGCAGGAAAGTCATGCCCAGCAGGACATCTTCTGGGTAATTACCGGTTATCACAGCAGCTCGCACATTGCTGGCTTTGATGTTGCCGATCTGGATGAAATCAAGAGTGATAAGCCGGGACTCGGTAAGGCCACCGGCAGTACTAACGTTGACGCGCTCACCTTGGCTGACATCCAGTCCTAGACTCGTCGCTATCGATGAATTTAACGCAACAACGTTAGCACCAGTATCCACTAAAAACTGTACCGATTGGCCATTGATTGTACCCCGCGTTAGGTACTGACCAGCGCCATTCCTCAGAATAGAGACTGTGGTTTCTACGGGACGTTTGAAGACAGCAGAAATATGGCTGCTTAGATCGAGGTCCATCGATTCTCCATTCACTTCGATGACGGCGCCTTTGCTGTCGGCATGCACTAACAACACACCCTCAACCGAGCGGTCGCCGGTCTTTAGCAGTTGCTCTTTGCCAGCAATTTTCAGCATCGCGGCATTCTTAAAGAGGCCAACCACGTCGATCTCCAGTTCCTGCGCTAATCCGCGGCTACTGAGGCAGAGTAAAAATGACAATAATAGAAAGCTGATTTTCATGTTTAAACCAATTGCATCACAACGATACTGCCAAAACGGTGCTGCCATAATAGGCGAGCTGTAAACAGACGAGGCTATAAATGCCGGCCGCAACATCGTCCACCATAATACCAAAACCGCCCTGCAGGTTTCGATCCAGCCAGTTCACTGGCCAAGGTTTCAAAATATCAAAAAACCGAAACAGCAGTATGCCTAACACCAGCCAATACCAACCGGGCGGGCAGAGAATGAGCGTAACCCAAAGCCCGACAAACTCATCCCAGACAATGCAACCAGGATCTTTGATTTCCATATCCTTCGCCACCCAATCACAGATATAGATGCCAGCCGCCAGCGTGACGCCAATAATACCGAGATGCCACCAGAGCCCCAATGGTTGAAACAACAGATATATCGGCACAGCCATAAGCGTACCCGCAGTGCCTGGCATCCAGCGCGACAAGCCCGAGCCAAAACCCAGCGCTAAAAAATAGTACGGGTGGGAAAATGTCTTTCTTGCTCGACTCATGAAAAGTGCCTATAACCGAGCGTGCTAAGTTCACACCCACTGGCCTTATCTACGACAATCGACTCACCACTAACAATTTCTCCGAGCCGCGACAACCTGAGACCCTGGACTTCAGCAAGCTTAGCTAATGCCAGACGATGATCAGGGTGAGCTGAAAAACAGAGCTCATAGTCATCCCCGCCGCGCAGTGCAAAATCAATGGCAGCCGGTTTATCAAAGGTTTCCACAAGACTTAATGATAAGGGTAAATGATCGAGGTCGACCACTGCACCGACTCCGCTACTGACGACGAGGTGACCAAGATCTGCCAGGAAACCATCTGAGATATCGATCGCCGCACTGGCGATACCACGCAACGCGATGCCTAACGCCAACCTGGGAGCAGGCGCCTCATAGGTCTTCAGCAACTCGGCGTTAGCATCAATGCTACCCAACTGCTGAACGGCGCCAGCAGCATCGCCGAGAAAACCTGAAACATAAATATCATCGCCGCGGCTAGCACCGGAGCGGAGTATCGCCGAACCATTTGGCACGGTACCCATCACGGTAAGTGTAATGGAAAGGTCGCCCTTCGCCAGGTTTCCACCGACAATAGGACATTGGTGCGCATCGGCTTGGGCCTGACAAGCAGCAGAGAATCGGTCTAGCCAGTGTTCGTCACCAGAGGGCAACGTGAGCGCTAGAGTGACGCCGTATGGTTTAGCGCCCATCGCCGCGAGGTCGCTCAAGTTCGCGCCAAATGCACGATTGGCAACCACAGCAGGATTAGCACTGTTCGGAAAATGAACGCCTGCTATCAGTGTGTCAGTAGACACACACAAGGAATGATCGACAGGGATTGTTAACACTGCGCAGTCATCACCGGGACCCGTGTTGACATACTCCGGCATCAGGGCATTAAGAAAATAGCGCCGAATAATGTCGAACTCATCCATACCGCTATCTCGACTTTGCACGGTACTCGGGTTCTCTTAGGTCTCTAGCAAGAGCATCCAGTACAGAATTGACCAACCGGTGGCTTTCCGTAGCACCAAACTGCTTGGCTAGTTCCACTCCCTCATTTATCGCGATGCGGTAAGGCAACTCAATTTTGTGCTGCAACTCATAGGTACCTATTAGCAGCGCCGCCGTCTCAATCGGATCAAGCTCTTTTACTTTTCGCTCAAGTTTCGGCTCAATCAAGGCCAGCAACTCGGTACGATGAGCATCGATGCCAATCAACAAGCCTCGCAGGTATTCCGTATCGACCCGCTTCATATCATGGGATTGCTTGAACTGAGTGAACACATCAACAGCAGAAGTACCGCTCATATGCATTTGATAAAGTGCCTGCAAGACAAACCGCCTCGCTTTGCTCCGAGAGGCTGGTGAAGGCTTTTTCATAAATTGCGCAACAGGCTGACCATCTCAAGTGCCGACATTGCTGCATCTGCACCTTTGTTACCGGCCTTGGTGCCGGAGCGTTCAATGGCCTGCTCAATGGTGTCGGTGGTGAGAACACCAAAGGCTACGGGTATTCCGCTGTCTAGTGAAACCTTCGCCAGGCCACTGGCGCATTCTCCAGCGACGTAATCAAAATGCGGTGTACCGCCGCGAATCACCGCACCGAGTGCAATGATGGCGTCATAGTGGCCGGTTTCGACCGCCTTCTTTGTCGCTAAGGGCATTTCATAAGCGCCAGGGACGCGGATGATCGTGATGTTCGCTTCGTTCACGCCGTGTCGTCTGAGCGCATCAACCGCTCCGCCAACCAGTTCTTCGACAACAAAGCCATTAAAACGCGCCACAACGATACCGAATTTGGCGGTGACGGCAGAAAAGTCGCCTTCGATAGTTTTCATTTTGTTCCTTATCGTTTTTTGTTTTGCAAAGTGAGTCGCAGGTCGTCGCCAATTTGGCGGCTGTCTGTGATGGACATGGTTGGTGCATCGCTCATATCCAGCAGTTCATCCAGCTGAATTAGCCCTCTTGCACCGCTCCCCATCAGTTTAGGCGCAATATACAGCACAAGCTCGTCCAGTAAGCCGCTTTGAATCAAACTTCCCGCAAGCGTCGCACCACATTCGAACAAAATTTCACTGCAGTCTTCCTGCTGAACCAGAAATTGTAACAGCTGCTGCAAATCGATTTGACCTTTATCGTCAGGCTCGATGACGCACTGCTGCACATCGAGGTCCGTTCGCTGACTGAGTGATGCCACAATTAAATTAGGGTCAGAAACGAGTTTGGCGCTGGCTGGCAACCTACCCATCGAGTCTAACACCACGATTGGTCGCCGAATTTGCTCTGCCAGCGTCGCTTGCTCGCTGCTTAAATCTTCGGCACGCACGTTGAGGCTCGGATTGTCCGCGATCACCGTATCTACACCCGTGACGACCGCACAGCTTCTCGCTCTCAGCTTTTGCACATCGCGTCGCGCTTCAGCTCCTGTGATCCATTGGCTGGCCCCATTCGCAAGCGCCGTTCGCCCATCCAATGACTGGGCCAGTTTGAGACGAACATAAGGCAGGTTATTTTGATATTTCTTGAAGTGACCGGGATTCAAAGAGATTGCAGACGATTCCAGAATCGGGCCTATCACCTCAATTCCAGACGCCCTTAGCTTCTCTAAGCCTTTGCCGCGATTGCCTGGATGAGGGTCTTCAGCCGCAAACACGACTCTTTTAATACCTTGTTCAATAAGGGTTTCAGCGCATGATGGTGTTCTTCCAACAAAGCTGCAGGGCTCGAGTGTGACATAAGCTGTAGCACCGGCAACATCGCCACTAGCGGCCTTTATCGCATTGACTTCTGCATGAGCTGTACCGGTTTGCAGATGAAAGCCCTTTCCCAGGATGACGCTGTCTCTGACCAGCACGCACCCCACTCGCGGATTCGGCCTGGCTGTATACAGGCCACGCTCTGCTTCACGGATCGCGAGTGCCATGAAGGTTTCATGTTGAGGTTTATCGTTGTCAGGCATGAATCTCAGGTCCCATCTTTCAGGCGATCAATTTCTTCCCGAAACTCGTCCACATCCTGAAAGCTCCGATAAACCGAAGCAAATCGGACATACGCGACATCATCCAGTTTTCTCAGTTCTCCCATCACCAGCTCCCCGACATCTCGAGTCTTAAGTTCACGTTCACCGGTCGCGCGCAACTTATGCTTAATCTGGTTGATGGTTGTCTCAACGGTTTCGAGACTCACTGGCCGTTTCTCCAACGCCCGTAGAATGCCACTTCTCAATTTTTCTTCATCAAAGGGCTGACGATTGCCATTGGATTTAATCACCCTGGGCAGAACCAATTCTGCTGACTCAAACGTCGTGAACCGCTCTCCACATTCCTGACATTCGCGCCGGCGACGCACCTGATCACCATCTGCAACTAAGCGAGAGTCGATCACTTTTGTTTCACCATGGCTGCAGAAGGGACAGTGCACTATGTTCTCGTTGGTTTGCGAAGCGCTGAATTTTACTCTATTGCCAACTCAGGCGGGCTGTTATTTTCTGCGAGCGCTTTGATAGAATGCGTTCCCTGTTCATTCTCTCAGGTCCCCCATGGCGCAATACGTTTATACAATGGCTCAGGTTGGCAAGGTTGTCCCACCCAACCGGGTGATACTCAAAGATATCTCTCTGTCGTTTTTCCCAGGCGCCAAAATAGGCGTGCTGGGCCTTAACGGCTCGGGTAAATCCACACTGCTTCGTATCATGGCCGGTGTTGATAAAGACTATCTAGGTGAAGCCAGACCACAGCCAGATTTGAATGTCGGCTACCTATCCCAAGAACCCGAGCTAGATCCAGATAAGGACGTTCGTGGCAATGTAGAGGACGGGGTTCGTGAGTTGTCAGATGCTCTGACAGAATTTAACGCCATTAGCGACCGGTTTGCAGAACCCATGTCCGATGACGAAATGAACGACTTACTGACCAAACAGGGAGAACTACAACTTAAAATCGACTCGATGGATGGCTGGGACCTGGATCGTAAGCTAGAAGTCGCAGCCGATGCTTTGCGCCTCCCAGCTTGGGATGCGGATGTCACAAAACTCTCCGGCGGTGAACGACGCCGGGTCGCTCTGTGCCGACTGCTGCTCAGCAATCCCGATATGTTGCTATTGGACGAGCCGACCAACCATTTGGACGCCGAGAGCGTTGGCTGGTTAGAAAGATATCTGAAAGACTTTCCCGGCACAGTGGTGGCCATTACCCACGACCGCTACTTCCTAGACAATGCGGCGGGCTGGATTCTGGAATTGGACCGCGGCCACGGCATTCCCTATGAGGGCAATTACTCTGATTGGTTAGATGCCAAAAACCAACGCCTTCAAGTAGAAGAAAAACGCGAGGTATCTCGGCAGCGTTCAATAAAAACTGAGCTGGAATGGGTGAAGACTCAACCAAAAGCCAGGCATGCAAAAAACAAAGCCCGCTTGGATCGCTTCGAAGAACTGAGTTCCCAGGAATTCCAAGCCCGCAATGAAACGCTCGAACTCTATATCCCACCGGGCCCAAGACTTGGTGACGTGGTACTCGAGGTCGAACACTTGCAGAAAAGCTTCGGCGACGAATTGCTGATCGAAGACCTAAGCTTTTCAGTACCCAGGGGTGCGATCGTTGGCATTATCGGCGGCAACGGCGCGGGTAAATCGACGTTGTTCCGTATGATTTGTGGTGAAGAGCAGCCCGACAAAGGCAACCTGCGAGTCGGTGAGACGGTTGAGCTCGGCTATGTAGACCAAAGTCGCGAATCGCTTTCTGACGACAAAAATGTTTGGGAAGAAATTTCTGAAGGCAATGAAATATTGCAGATTGGTCGCTACCAAACCCAATCGCGATCCTATGTGAGTCGTTTTAACTTTAAGGGATCGGATCAGCAAAAATTGGTTCGCGACTTGTCCGGTGGAGAGCGGAACCGTGTGCACCTTGCCAAACTACTTAAGAAAGGTGCGAACGTACTCTTGCTTGACGAACCAACCAATGATCTTGATGTTGAGACTCTGCGTGCTTTGGAAGACGCGATCGAAGCCTTTCCCGGAACGATAATGGTGATCTCTCACGACCGTTGGTTTTTGGATCGTATCGCGACCCACATGCTTGCATTCGAAGGCGACAGCCAAGCGGTCTGGTTTGATGGTAACTACAGCGAGTATGAAGAAGACTACCGGAAGCGAGTGGGCGAGAGGGGCCAAACACCGACTCGAGTTCATTACAAAAAGCTCGCCTCGTAAAGCAGCAATGGTAGATCTCTTTGAAAACGAGCGAGCAGAGCTAGAAGCATGAACATACTCATCGTCGATGAGCGGGCCAATGAGTACCGGCAACATTTGACTAACGCCAAACACTCATTCCAGTTCAGCACTGAGCTACCCGACAATTCGGTTTGCGACATACTACTCGCATCACCAGCGCTTGCCGCTAGTGCATTGAAATCCGGAGCAAGACCTGGCTGGATTCAATCGACCTGGGCTGGTGTTGAATCCATAGTGCCCACAGTAAAAGCACTGGGCGGCATTCATTTAACGGGTTTGAAAGGCATATTCGAACCCCTGATGTCAGAGTACGTATTTGCCTACATGCTAAATGACTTACGCAGCATTAGTCATTTTCGGAATTTTCAGGAGCAGCATCATTGGAACGATCAAAAGATGCCCGGCACCCTCACCGGCAAGTCGTTAGCCGTACTAGGCACTGGCAGCATCGGTGCGCACCTGTCAAAAACAGCCAGGCAGTTTGGTATGAAGACTATCGGCGTCAATCGTCAAGGCAACCCGAGTATCGATTTTGATGTCATAGAAACCGACATTCTGCGCGCGCTTAAGACAGCAGACTATGTTGTTTGCTGCCTGCCACACACAAGTCAAACTATAGGCGTGATAGATGCGAGCTGTTTTTCAGCAATGAAAGACAACGCCATGTTTATCAATGTTGGTCGTGGTAGCAGTGTCGTTGAGCCAGCACTTATCGAAGCGTTGTCTAACGCGAAAATTCGATGTGCGATTATTGACGTTTTTGAGAACGAACCCTTACCGACTAACAGCCCACTCTGGGAGTTAGCCAACTTGACGGTCACACCGCACATTTCAGCGCCGAGCTTTCCAGTCGATGTGGCAAAAATATTCCTCGACAATCTGAGCCGCTATGAAGATGGAGCGCCGTTACGCTATGAGGTGGATTTGGACAGCGGCTACTAACAGTGGTTTCTGGAGATTCAAGATCAGAGTTCAGAGATCAGCTATCGCGTCCAGCGCCTGACTAAGTCGACTCACACCAATAATGTTCATGCCGTCTATCGCCTTTTTGGGTAGATTACCTTTTGGCACAATCGCTCTTTTAAATCCGTGCTTCGCAGCTTCTCGGATGCGCTCTTGGCCATTCGGCACTGGTCGTATCTCTCCTGACAAGCCAACTTCGCCAAAGCAGATAATGTCTTGAGGCAATGCACGGTTACGGAAGCTTGAAACTACAGCCATTAATAGCGCCAGATCACTGCTAGTCTCTGCGACCTTGATACCGCCGACGGCATTTACAAACACATCCTGGTCACCGACCTGCAGACCGCCATGACGATGAAGAACGGCCAGTAACATGGCCAATCTGTTTTGTTCAAAACCAACTGCTACCCGCCTGGGGTTACCGAAGCCACTTGCATCTACCAACGCTTGGGCTTCCACCAACAGTGGCCGAGTACCTTCCCAGACTACCATGACGATTGAACCGGGCGTGGGCTCTTCCGTGCGCGATAAAAAAATTGCAGACGGGTTCGACACTTCTATCAAACCCTTTTCCGTCATCGCAAATATGCCGAGCTCATTGACTGCGCCAAATCGATTCTTACTGCTGCGGAGCGTTCGATAGCGAGCATCTTGATCGCCATCCAACATAATGAAGCAGTCGATCATATGTTCAAGCACCCGCGGCCCAGCAAGATTACCTTCTTTGGTGACATGCCCCACCAGCAGCAAAACTGTATCGGTTTTCTTGGCCTGCTGAATTAGAACAGCGGCACTTTCGCGAACTTGCGTAACGCCGCCTGGGGCTGAATCGACATTTTCTAGATGCATGACCTGGATAGAATCAATCACGATGAGTTTAGGTTTCATTTCATCCCAAACGTTCAGGATGGTATCCACACTGGTTTGCGCCATAACCTTGAGTTCATCTAAGGGTAACTGCAGCCGGCGCGCACGCATGGCAATTTGTGCCAAGCTTTCCTCGCCAGTCACATAGAGCGCTGACTGTGACGCGGCTAGTTGACACATCAGTTGAATCAACAGGGTACTTTTACCGGCCCCTGGGTTGCCGCTAATCAGCACTGCGGAGCCGGGTACCAGACCGCCACCCAAAACACGGTCAAACTCGGCCATGGTTGTCTGCAAACGAGGAACATCTGTGGCCGACACTTCGGATAATGTCTGAGCAGATGCCAGTTGACCAGCAAAGCCTTTTCGTCGGGTCGTGCCCTGCGCGCTGTCGACACTCAATCGAGTGAGGGTATTCCAGGCTTTACAGTCGTTGCACTGGCCTTGCCACTTGGCAAACTCCGACCCACAATCACCACATACATATACTGTTTTCGTTTTGGCCAAGCACTGCTCTCTAGTTGCGTTATTCGCACATTTCAAAGGACATCAAAGGACATCAAAGATCATCAAAGACGCGGACCACACGCTGGCCGAGTCCAGTCATCAAGGTATAGCTAATAGTGCCCGCCGCAGATGCGACCTCATCAATGGGTAAATTTTTACCCCAGAATACCCCATGATCGCCAGGTTGCACGATATCACCGTCCTCTAACAATACCGTACACATGTCCATCGACACGCGGCCAATCAGAGAACGGCGCTGACCATTAATAAGAACAGGGGTATTCTCTGGCATTTCTCTGGGATAACCATCGGCATAACCTAGGGCAATGACAGCAACACGGCTGGGACGTTTCGCTACCCATAAACCGCCATAGCCGACGGCATCACCTGCTTGCACTTTATTGATCGCAATCACAGGCGCTGATAGCGTCATGCCGGGCGATAGTTCAGGAAGAGCATCACCTGATGGCGCGCCACCGAACAACATTAGACCAGGCCGCGCCCAATCTCCAACGCCCTCGGGTATGCCAATGACCGCACCAGAGTTACCAAAACACCTGGCAGCTTTCGGAAACGCATCCGCACACTGTGCAAACAACGATATCTGCCGCTGGTTCAATTCATGACCGGGATCATCGGCATTGGCAAAGTGACTCATAATGCCTTGTAGGTCTTGCGCCTTGATTCTTTCGGCAAGCCTATCCGCTGAACTGGGCTCAAAGCCGAGCCTGAACATTCCAGTATTAAACTTAATCCAGACTGGCAAACCATCTGGCAGTAACGACAGTTGGTAATCACTATGCAGTACAGGCGCTAATTGATACTCATGACAAGCAGTGGCTTCAGCGCTATCAAGAAAACCCTCCAGCACCACAATAGATTTGTTAGGCTGAAGCAAACGCAATTGGATCGCTTCGTCGACACGAGCGACGGCATATGCGTTGGCACTTTTTAGCTGTTCCGCGACCCGACCAACCCCATGTCCATAGGCATCGGCTTTAATCACCGCCATCAAACGCTTACCGGGCACCAGCTGTTTAACACGCTCGAAATTGGCTTTAATATGATTCAAATGGATTCTTGCAACAGGATGATTTGCAGTCATTGCCAACCACTACTCATAAGCGTATTCGCCGTAACCAATCGCTAGATCTTCAAACTTGGTGTACTGGCCAATAAACGCTAGCTTGCGACGACCAATAGGGCCATTTCGCTGTTTGAGGATGATCACTTCGGCAACACCTTTTTCTGCATCTTCGTGATAAACCTCATCACGATAGATAGCCATGATCAGATCGGCGTCCTGCTCGATTGCACCAGATTCGCGCAGATCCGACATGATCGGACGCTTGTCGGGACGCTGCTCCAGACTCCGATTTAGCTGGGACAATGCGATGATCGGGCATTCAAATTCTTTTGCAATACCTTTTAGGGAGCGGCTGATTTCAGAGATTTCCGTCGTCCGATTCTCAACACTACCGGTCACCTGCATCAGTTGGATATAGTCGACAACAATAAGCCCCAATTGACCATGCTCACGTACCACTCGACGGCAGCGAGAACGAATCTCTGTCGGGCTGAGTGACGCCGTGTCATCAACCAGCAACTGCTTATCGTTTAATAGGGTCACCGCAGACGTTAATCGAGGCCAGTCATCATCACCCAGTTGGCCACTACGGATTTTGCTCTGATCAATTCGACCAAGAGAGGACAGCATCCTCAGTATGAGAGAGTCTGCTGGCATTTCCATACTAAACACTAGGACTGGCTTATCGCCCGCCAAGACAGCATTTTCAGCGATATTCATCGCAAACGAAGTCTTGCCCATCGAAGGTCGCCCAGCAACCACAACCATATCGCCCTTTTGTAACCCCATGGTCATTTCATCGATTTCGCGAAACCCTGTGCTTAAGCCGGTCAGTGCACCCTTGGTTTGGAACAGTTCGTCAATTCGCTCGACCGCTTTCGTTAACAGCGGGCGGATGGATTGTGGTCCACCACGACTTGGGCGGTTGTCGCCAATCTTAAAGACCTTGGATTCAGCCATGTCGATTAGAGCCGCGCTCGTGCGACCATCGGGGTTGAAACCGCTTTCAGCAATTTCGTGAGCAACAGAGATTAGATTTCGAATCGTCGCGCGTTCCGAAACAATCTCCGAATAGGCGCCAATGTTAGAGGCAGTAGGCGTACTGTTGGCGAGGTCTGAAATATAGGCGACGCCACCAACGTTATCTAGTTCGTTTACACCATCGAGCGCTTCAGAAATGGTGATGATGTCCAGCGGCTTATTTCGCTCAGCTAGATCGGCCATGCAACGAAAAATAATTCTATGGTCGTTACGATAGAAATCTTCGGCTGTCACAATCCCAGCGACACGATCCCAGGCCTGATCGTCCAGCATCAGTCCGCCAAGCACAGATCGCTCCGCTTCAATTGAATGAGGCGGAATTTTCAGGGTTGCAGTTTGATTGTCGTCGTTGTCAAACGCCAAGTGATACTCGAAGTCACGAATCAGGGAAAAGATTACACCCCACCTTCGCGCCTGTCATGGGATAAGGTGTGTATAAACAAAAAAGCGACAGAATATTTTCTGTCGCTTTTTGAAATCAACCGAACCTAAGGTTTCTGAACTTTGGGTTACAGAACCTTGGGCTTTTTAGGCTTCGGCGATGACGACGACTTTTAGCTCCGCCGTGACCTCAGAGTGAAGCTGAACAGCGATGACATACTCACCCAACTGCCTCAGGGGACCGTCAGGCATTTGGATTTCAGTCTTCTCGATCTCGACGCCACGAGAAACTGCTGCATCAGCAATGTCACGCACGGTAATAGAACCAAACAGTTTGCCTTCATCACCCGCTTTGGTGGTGAGGGTAATGTCGAGTGCATTTACCTTCGCAGCGCGAGCCTGTGCAACTGCGAGCTTTTCATCTGCGAGTTTCTGGAGTTCTGCGCGTCGAGCTTCAAAATCAATTAAGTTTTGCTTAGTCGCAGGCACTGCTTTTCGCTGTGGGATTAGGAAATTCCGACCATAGCCGGACTTGACGGATACCTTCTCGCCAAGCTGACCCAGGTTGGAAATATTTTCTAGAAGAATGATGTCCATCGCTTATACCTCGTTAGTTCGTATCTTATTACGCAAATTAAACCAGCTGTCCATCAGTGCCAAAAAGGCTAACACTGGAAACAGTTGCAACAGCAAGGCTAGAAAGTAAAAGCTAACGAGCCAACTGTTTGAAAGTTGTTTTTCCTTGATGAGCCAGTGCACAAAGCTCAGCCCCGCAAACATTAGAGGGACCGTTAAAACCTGCACCCATCGATTCAATCCCTCAACGCTGTAACACCCCAGCGCCAGCAGTACCAAACCCGCCGCCACCAGAGGGGACAGACGAACCTGATGAAATTCTTGCTGAAAACCACCAGGGTTATACAGCAGACTTTGCCACCATCGTGCCAATACCAAAAATGACAGCATGCTCATGGCGTATCCCATAGCAAAATAACCCAGCAATAAACGCCGTGTCACTTCAACCGTAGGTACGATTAACGCCCCTGCCTGTTGAGGTGTCGCTGCACGGGACTGCATATCCAGCATAAACTCCCGATAAGCACTGACGACCTCATCGACTACACCACCCGTGGCAAACTCGAACAGCAGTACGCCAACACTAGCCAGCGCAACGGCTGCCAGCAGGGTCATCTCCCAGGAGACGGTCGTTCTAAGCGTATACGCCAGAGCAACGGTGCTAAACAACAAGATGACTGGCGTCACATCGCCCAACAAAAAGAGCAAACCCAACATGGGCAAACAGGCCCACATGAGCACCATTGCACCCTCTGCCAGCCCGTGCCTCAGTACGACGAGACTAACGGTTGCTGTTGAGAGCCACTGCAAAAACGGCAGGGCGGCACTCACAACCGATACACCAATCGCCTGCGTACGGCCACGCATTACAAATTCAGCAACGGCCCGCATATTAGCTCAGAATCTATTTATGGCCATCGGTGTAAGGCAACAGCGCCAGATAACGAGCGCGCTTAATAGCTTTTGCTAGCTGGCGCTGGTACTTGGCTTTGGTGCCCGTAATTCGGCTAGGGACAATTTTGCCCGTTTCCGAAACATACTGCTTGAGCACTTCGATATCTTTGTAGTCAATCTCAGTAACACCTTCAGCGGTGAAACGGCAATACTTTCTTCTTCGATAGAATCGTGACATGAGTTGCTCCTACGCTTCTGCTGCTGGCGTTTCTTCTGACTTGGTCTCAGAATCATCTTTGCTTTCAGTTTCAGTTCGCGGAGGAACATCGTCTCGTTCTTTCTTTTCGCGACTTTCACGTTCCACTTTCATGATCGGTGAATCACCTGTTTCTGGACCTTTACGGCTCAGAATCAGATTACGGATAACCGCATCGTTGAAGCGGAAAGCAGTCTCGATTTCGACAAGAATATCCTGCGTACATTCAATGTTAAGCAGTGCGTAGTGCGCTTTATGGATCTTGTTGATCGGGTAATTCAGCTGATGCCGACCCCAGTCTTCAACGCGGTGGACTTTTCCGCCGCCTTCAGTAATCAACGTAGAATAGCGTTCAATCATTCCTGGCACCTGTTCGCTTTGATCAGGGTGTACCAGAAACACAATTTCGTAGTGTCTCATAGGACTCCTTACGGTTATGCCCCCCAGTGCCAGTAAGCTAGCAGTCTGGTGAAGCAAGGAGATTTAAGGGACGCGCATTGTAGTGAAAGCCCCCAAACATTGCAAACTTCTCAATTATTAGGGTTTTCGTTGTCTAGAGACCTCGTATAGACAGATCCCCGCGGCAACTGAAACGTTGAAGCCGAAGCTAGGATTGATCATCGGAATACTCGCCAGATAATCGCAGTGTTTCGCTGTGCCCGCTCTGATGCCTTTTTCTTCGGACCCCAACACCAGCGCGGTAGGACCCTTTAGATCTAACTCGGACAATGACTGATCGGCATCCAGCGTCGTGCCCACGATCCACACACCATTCTGCTGCAACTCTTTCATGGTTCGGGCCAAATTTACCACTTCGATAACCGGTACTGCAGACGCCGCACCACTCGCAGTCTTAATGGCCGCATCGTTCAGCGCAGCGCTGCGGTCACGGGGCTGGATGATGCCATGAACACCCAGGGTGGCCGCGCTTCGAATACAGGCACCCAAATTTCTGGGGTCCGTGACGCCATCTAAAATAAGAAACAACAGGCGTTCGGGCGGCTCCTCGAGCAACGCGTAGAGCGCAGACTCATCCAGCGCTCGAATGTGGTCCACCTCAAGGCCAATGCCCTGATGATTGACGCGAGTCAAACCAGCGAATGCCTGATCGGATAGACGACTACAAGGAATACCGGCCGACTTAGCCCGCTCTAGCGCATCGCTTAACCGAGTGGATAGGTCGCCCTCACGCAGCAACAAACGGCCAATGCCTTTGGTCTGTTGCATACGCCCGAGCACAGAATTAATACCAAATATTGTTGCCATTTAGCGCCGTCGCCTCCGCCTACCGGATGATTTCGGTTTGGGTTTTGTGTCCGCACTTTGCGCGGAGCTGGCCTTGGACTGCGACTTAGGCTGCGACTTAGAGACGGACTTGGGCTGTGGCTTGCCAGCCGCATTAGCTTTGGGTTTAGCACGCTTCTTTTTTTGGCCGGTTTTACGTGTGCCCAGCGACGTATGGCTGACCAGTTCAAAGTCAACCTTCCGTTCATCCACATTCACACGAACAATCTGCGCTTCAACCACATCACCCATTCCATAAGTGGTGCCAGTCCGTTCTCCGGATAAAACCTGGGTGCCCTGATCGTAGTGGTAATAGTCTCCCACCAGAGTGCTGACATGGATTAGTCCTTCCACGTAGATGTCATCCAGCTGGACAAACAAACCAAATTTCGCCACACCAGTCACAACACCCGAGAAAATATCCCCGACACGGTCGCTAATATAGTCGCACTTTAGGTACTCAAGCACCTCATAGACGGCAGAGTCCGCCCGCCGCTCAGCAAAAGAGGTGAACTCACCTAACTCAAGCATCTGGGCCAAGCTATAGGGGTAAAAATCTGTTTTCCTCTTTCTGCCAAGCCGCAGCGTGTGCTTTTCATCGATGGCGGAATATATTTCCGACTTAATTAGACGATGCGTCAGCAGGTCTGGGTAGCGGCGGATCGGCGATGTGAAGTGGGTATATTCGTCGTAGCCAAGCCCAAAATGCCCTTTGTTCTCTATCTGATAAACCGCCTGGTTCATTGAGCGCAGCAATGCCATTTGCAACACGTGGCCGTTTTTCTGACCCTGAAGCTGACGCACAATCTGCTGATAGTCCGCCGGCTGAACGTTATCACCGGCTTTGAACCGAATGCCGAAGCCGTCCAAAAACTCTTCAAGCGCAGTGAGTTTTTCCGGTGTTGGTGGCTCATGAACCCGGAACAACCCAGGTCGATCTTGATGGTTGACCAATTTGGCGGCGCAAACATTTGCACACAACATGCACTCTTCAATGATTCGATGAGCCTTATTTCTCGCCCTTGGCACAATGGATTGAACCCTACCTTCCGGGGAGAACTGAAACTGTAGCTCAGGCGAGTCAAATTCAATGGCACCCCGACTCTTTCGTTGGCGCACTAACGCTGCGTATAGACTATCTAGCTCATCAATATTCTCAGCTAGATCACCCATAGCGATGCGGGCAGGTTCGTTATCGTCGCCATGAATCGCTTTGGCCACTTCGGTATAGGTCAGTCGCGCATGAGAAAATATGACACCATCATAGAACTGAAAGCCTGTTACGAGACCCTGGCTAGAAATGATCATTTCACATACCAGCACCAGCCTTTCGACTTTAGGCTTTAGTGAGCAGAGCCCATTCGATAGTTTTTCCGGCAGCATTGGGACCACGTACTGAGGGAAATACACTGAGGTTGCTCGCTCTCGCGCTGCATCATCCAGCGGACTCGCAGTTTTCACATAATGCGCAACGTCAGCAATCGCAACATAAAGACGCCACCCGCCTGACTCGTTTGGCTCGCAATAAACCGCGTCGTCAAAATCTCGGGCGTCTTCTCCATCAATAGTCACGAACGGTAGCTCGGTGAGATCAAAACGGCCCTTTTTATCTGCCGCCGTCACTTGGCTCGGCATAGCATCGACCAGCGCTTGAATGTCATCGTCCCATTCACTCGGAATGTCATTGTTACGCAGGGCGATATCAACCTCGATGCCAGGCGTCAAATGATCACCCAACACTTCAACCACCTTCGCCATCACAACGCCCCGAGGACCAGGCTGCTGAGTAATTTCAGCAACGACAATCTGGCCAGGCGAGCAACTCTCATTACCTTCTGCCTGAAGAATCACCTCATGGTTTATGCGCTTATTAAGAGGCTCAAGTAATTTGATATCGTTTTCGATATAGTAACGGCCAACGAGCTGCTGTGTGTTGCGTTCAACAACTTCAACAATTTCACCTTCTGTTTTGCCTTGGCGGTTTTTACTTCGAATACGGGCCATCACGACATCACCGTGAAAAACTTGGCGCATTTGACGGTAGGTGAAAAAGATATCTTCATCGTCTTCAACCAAAAGAAACCCATAGCCATCTGGATGCGCCGACACTCGACCCTTAATAAGGTCGACCTTACTTGCGATCGCATAGACATTTCGTCGATCAACAACGAGCTGTCCAGCCCGAACCATTGCACCCAGGCGTTTCGACAACGCATCACGATCTAATGGCGTTTCAAGGCCCAAACTACTGGCGATATTTTTAGCCGATGCGGGTCGGCCGATTTTTGCGAGGCAATCTAAAATGAACTCGCGACTTGGAATCGGATTCTCGTATTTTTTTGCTTCCCGCTGTTCATGCGGATCTTTTTTCAATTTGTTTCCTTTTTGGTAATTTTGCTTGGTAAAGTTTATGTTGTTGAATCTAATTTTTGCTTCTATTTCATGAAAGCCATTTTTTAACAGCCAGTTTTTGAATAGCCGATTTTTGAAAGGCTAACATGCTGACATAAGTTGACAGCTGATAGGTCCCTTAGTACCCTTCGCTCCCCCTCTTGCCGAGGTGGTGAAATTGGTAGACACGCTAGCTTCAGGTGCTAGTGGGGGCAACCCCGTGGAGGTTCAAGTCCTCTCCTCGGCACCAGTTTTGTGGCTTACCCGCAGGGTAAACACAAATTCATGGCTTGCGCGTAGCGCAAACATCAATCGCGACACACTATCTATCGCTCACTCGCACCACCCAATCACTAACCTTCAACTCCCGCGGAGCCCGAGACGTCGGACCGTCAAGTCCTCTCCTCGGCACCAGTTTTGTGGCTTACCCGCAGGGTAAACACAAATTCATGGCTTGCGCGTAGCGCAAACATCAATCGCGACACACTATCTATCGCTCACTCGCACCACCCAATCACT
>JBNMQM010000016.1:0-74688 GCA_051278195.1 Candidatus Azotimanducaceae bacterium | reverse complement strand
GCCGCGCGATTGTGGTGGCGGCGCCTGCGGATGACTCGCCGACGATGAAAATTCGCGCCAGCTTTCTTGCGACCCGCTTGGCAGAGTACTATCGGGACCAAGGTAAGCAAGTTTTGCTTCTTATGGACTCCTTGACTCGGTTTGCTCAGGCGCAGCGGCAAATATCTCTTGCGGTGGGGGAACCACCTTCTACCAAGGGTTATCCACCGTCAGTTTTTGCAAAAGTACCTGAGCTGGTCGAAAGAGCTGGCAATGGGGTTGATGGTGGTGGATCGATTACTGCTTTCTATACCGTGCTTGCTGAGGGCGATGATGTCCAAGACCCAGTGGCAGACTCTGCCAGGGCGATCCTTGATGGACATATCACCCTGTCGCGGTCACTCGCTGAGTCCGGTCATTACCCTGCTATTGATATAGAGGCTTCAGTCAGTCGGACCATGCCAAATATTGTCCCTAAGGACCACTTATCACTCGCGCAGCGGTTTCGTCAGGTTTATTCGAAATACCGTCACAATGAAGATTTGATTACTGTGGGTGCCTATAGCAGTGGCGCTGACGCAGATGTTGATTATGCCGTCGAAAAATTCCCCCAAATGCAGAAATTTCTCCAGCAGGGAATTCACGAGGGTCTACGCTTAAAAGAGAGCTTGGAGAAGTTACAGCATATTTTCTGATCCAACTCGCGTCATCGTGTGTTGGATAAATGAATCATGAATAGAAAGAAACATCAGCGTCTCAATAGTGTCCTGCAGCTGGCAGAAGTCAAAGAGAATTCTGCAGCAGCAGAATTCGCTAAGACCAAAGATAGTTGGGAATTTAACAGCAGCAAACTCGATGAGCTCAGAGCTTTTCGTAGTGAATATCAAAACCCCTCTAGTGATGTTCCATATACCCCCGACCGCTTCCAATCCACCAGGCAGTTCCTGAGTCAGCTATCTAAAGCGATCGATCAGCAAGAAGGCCAAGTAGACCAGATGCTGAGTCGCATGCAAGCCGATGAGGCTGTGTGGAGCGGGCACCGTGTCAAACGTAAATCTATCGAAAAGCTCCTTGAAAAGCGCTCTGCAGAGGTTCAAAAGCAAGCCTCAAGAGATGAGCAGAACCAGCTAGACGAGATGTCGCGACCCACAACTCGATTATAACCACCGAATTTTTAATCACTGGAATTTTGAAATGCTAACTACTATTTAGGTAGAGCAACCGAAAAAGGTGTAGTGGACCTCCCCGAAACTATAGAAATCCGACTATCCAGATAGCATGAGCAAGATATTGGCGTTAGATGGCTCGTTATGCGCTGATGGCTCGTTATGCGCTGATGGCTCGTCATACGCTGATGGCTCTTCAAAAACGTCAAAACCGGCTGCTGCAAAGGCTTCTACAGACCAATCTGGCAAGAATGAATCAGGCTCTATTCGTGTCGATATAGACAAGATTGATACCATGATCAATATGGTCGGCGAGCTGGTGATTACACGGTCTCTGTTAGGCCAGATTGGCAGTGACTTTTCACCTGATAAGCTCACAAAACCTCAGGAACGCTTGCGGGATTTGGAGCGTAACGGCCAGGTGCTGCATGCAAGCGATAAGCGCATTAGGGTCTGGTGTGCGGCTGCATCCACCGGTGAAGAGCCCTATTCGATCGCGATAGTTTTTCGTGAAAACTTCCCTGCCGCTTCGGGATGGGACGTTAAAATTCTTGCAACCGATATTGATTCAGACGTTGTAAATACCGCAATTGAAGGTGTTTACACCGACAGTCGGTTCGACGGGGTGCCTGCGTGTAGGCTGAAGCGCTGGTTAATAAAAACGACCGATGGTTATTCTGTTGACCAAGATCTTAAAGACATTTTGACCTTTAAGACTTTGAACCTGCTACGTGAGTGGCCGGTGCACGGACCATTTGATGTGGTTTTTTGTCGAAATGTCATTATCTATTTTGACAAACAAACCCAGCGCATGTTGTTCGAGAAAATTCAGAAGCTGATGCCGAGTGGACGGTTTCTGTTTATTGGGCATTCAGAAAGCTTGCTTCATGTATCAACTGAATTTGAATCTAAAGGTGGCACCGTCTGCCACAAACGGTGATGCAAGCCAATGTGGTTCATCTCCAACAACCACCGGTATTAGCTGGGTTTCAGCAGATAAACCGATATTGGGACCAGAGAATGAGTGTCTGTGCTGTGAAGATATTGCCCGGAAAATTATATGTCAGTTTGCATGGTGAGATGGTCTCCACAGTGCTCGGTAGTTGAGTCTCTGCGTGCATTCACGATTGCGTTATAGGCGTCGATGGAATGAACTACTTCATGTTGCCGGAAGAAGCCGAGCATTGGCATGCCTGGGGCGGTGATGCAGTTTTAGAAAACATGAGGGATATTGGTAAGCGTAATATCGATTTTGTTCGGCAATTTTTTGCAGACGAAGGTTTGCGGTTAGTGGCTGAGGATCGCGGTGGTAAGCGCCCTCGCTAGGTGCTGTATTTTCCCGATACAGGTGCGGTTCGCGCCGTTGAGGCAAGTCACAATCAGCCCGTGGTCGCAGGTACTAACTATATTGCACCTGGTGATCAGCATTTAACGATTCGTAATATTAGTGGCAAGTATCGTTGTTGGCTTGATCGCAAACCAAAGGTCAATCGCCACCGCCCCTCGGTCGACGTATTGTTTGATTCGGTTGTTGATAATGTAAATCACACCAAGGCTATTGGCGTGATTTTGACAGGAATGGGTACCGATGGTGCCGCTGGACTTAAACGCATCCGTGATGCGGGTATCTTCACGATCGCCCAAGATGAGGCGTCGAGCGTCGTCTGGGCTATGCCAGGTGCTGCGGTAAAGTTGGGTGGCGCCTGTCAGGTGATGTCACTGATCAACATCGCGCCGTTACTGCTTAAACTGCCTAAGATACCGAAAAAAGAGTGTGCGCTCTGATAAATTCTGGGAAAGGCTGATTTGTGGTCTATCCTTTTATGACTAACTTAATTTTACAGTACGATCCCAAATGGACGAGGAATAGACATGTCTATAAACGCTTCTGCTTCTGACAATGGACGCGCGCTGACCATCAATATTGAAGGCCGGTTCGACTTTAGTGCTCATCAGGACTTTCGTGAATCTTACGAGTCTTCGGATGGCGATCCCGAAGAGTACTGTGTGGATATGAAAGAAACCACTTACTTAGACAGCTCTGCACTTGGTATGTTGCTGCTGCTCCGTGATCATGCCGGTGGTGATACAGCCAATATCAAAATTGTAAACTGTAACCCTGATGTCAAAAAAATTCTGACGATCTCGAACTTCGAACAGTTATTTTCGATCGATTGATGTTGCTGTAGTGAAATCTGAATGAAAGAGTCAATTACCGTTCTAGTTGCAGACGATAATGCTTCGGACCGACTGATACTGTCTACCATCCTAAAGCGCCAGGGGCATGAAGTCCTGGAGGCTGCTAACGGACGCGAAGCTGTCGATTTGTTTACCGAGAAGCGCCCCCATCTTGTATTGCTGGATGCTTTAATGCCGGAATTGGACGGTTTTGAAGCCGCTAGAATGATTAAGTGCGCGGCCGGCGAAGATCTTATCCCAATCATTTTTCTGACGTCGCTCAAAGACGCCTCTTCTCTGGCGAAATGCCTCGATGCAGGTGGTGATGACTTTTTAAGCAAACCCTATAATCGGGTCATCCTCGAGGCAAAAATCCACGCCTTTCAACGCATGAGTCTCATGCATGAGACACTTCAGAAGCAGCGTGACCAGATTGCTAAGAACAACACCTACATGCTGGAAGAACAGCGCGTCGCCAAGGCTGTTTTCGATAATGTGGCCCATAGCGGTTGTTTGGATGCGCCCAATTTAAAATATATGTTGTCGCCGCTGTCGGTGTTCAACGGGGATGTTCTGCTCGCTGCCTACAAGCCATCTGGCGGTATGCACGTCATGCTAGGAGATTTTACCGGCCATGGACTACCTGCTGCCATCGGTGCGATGCCCATGGCCGAAATATTCTATGGTATGACGGCTAAAGGCTTCGGTCTTAAGGACGTTATTCGCGAGATCAATTTAAAGCTGAAAGCGATTTTGCCAATTGGTATTTTTTCTTGTGCCGCGTTTGCTGATGTCAGCTATCGAAAAGGCTCATTCTCTCTTTGGTTAGGCGGTTTGCCTGACTGTTATTTACTTCGGGAGACCGGCGAGCTTGAAGTCTTCAAGAGTACCCACGTACCCTTGGGTGTCATCGACTCTAAGTCTTTTGATGACGGTATGTATGAAGTCCAAATGGAGCCTGGTGATCGGTTTTATCTCTGGTCCGACGGTATACATGAGGCGCGTGATGTCCATGATGTGATGTACGGCGAGGAACGTCTAAAGCAACTGTTTGAAGATAATCAAAACTCAGAACAGCTTTTTGGTCAGATACGGCTCGACGTTACTAATCATCTACGTGGTAGTGCTAGAGATGACGATATTACTATGCTTGAAATCAAGATGGTGGATCCCTCTGAAATCCAAACCGAAACCTTCAAAGTTGAAATGGGAGCGATATCAGGGCCTACCGATTGGAAGATGAGTTATCGGCTTGGGCCCAATACCTTGCGGGATTTTAATCCTTTACCCTTATTACTTCAGTTGCTGATGGAAGTACCTGGTCTGCGTCCGCACAGTGGAACGCTTTATACCGTTCTGTCAGAGCTTTACTCGAATGCGCTAGAGCATGGGGTGATCGGATTAGACTCAGCTCTCAAAGCCGACCCAAATGGATTTTCAGAATATTATCACCGGCGCCAGGTGGCCCTAGAACAGCTTGAACAAGGCTATGTCGAATTTGGCTTTGAGCATCAGGCAACGGAAGATGGCGGATTCCTGGTCGTTAGCGTGTTAGATAGCGGTCAAGGCTTTGAGTATGACAACGAGAGCAGTAGTGACACGCCTGACGGAGGTTTTTACGGTCGAGGAATTCCACTTATTAGTAGTCTCTGCAAACAGGTTAACTATGTGGGATCAGGTAATTCTGTAGAAGCTGTGTTTGAGTGGCAGCTGGAGTCTTGATATGAGGGATGCGCATCTTGACACCGAGGCTTTCGCAGAGCTCGAAGAAATTATGGAAGACGAATTTAGCACGTTGCTTGAGACCTATCTGCAGGACGCTGAATCGAAACTCAATTTGATGTCCGAGGCACTTAACGCAGGAGATGCGAATTCATTGCGTGAGCTTAGTCACAGTTTTAAGGGGGCGAGTTGCAATATTGGTGCTCTGCCACTTTCTCGCCTGTGTGAAGACGTTGAACAGTTAGCCAGAACCGATCAAGTCGCCGATATCTCGCCGCTGATGCCACGTATTTTTGATGAATACCAAGAGGTCAAAAAGCTCCTGCAACAAAAGATTTTATGATCTAACTTTACAAGCTTTGGCACGGGTGTTGCTCTCTTTAGGATTCGAACCTGCACCGTGAGCCAGAAGCCCAATGTCATTACCGCCTATTCAATCTCCGATAGCTGAAATTAAGCAGAAAACACCACCGGTCAATTCTCCTAAGCCCTCTGATAATGACGATAAGCGCGATTTTCAGGATTCACTCGATTCTGCTAACAAGCAGGCGCAGGAGTCACGAACTGAAAAGGGTTCGGCAAAGTCGGACCAAAGTGACCCAGGTCAAGCGGCAAGCGGCGGCAATGAGTTGCCACGGGAGGATTCTCAGGATGGCGATGAGGCGTTAGTGGTGACCAGTGCTGATCTTGCCGAAGCAGACGCCAAGACATTAACCCTTCAGTTAGGCGGAGATACTCTCGATTCAGCACAATCAGATCAGGCCCTACTGTTGGCCGCTGGTTTCGTAGTGGACAGCCAGCCACGGGGTGCTCGAGAAGCCACGGCTGATCTCCAGCTCGTGACAAGCTCAACCGCTAAACCAGAAATACTAGCGCGCCTTCAAGCATTAACAGGGCAAATCGCTGCGCCGTTGCAGCCGACTCGTCAAGTCGCTGATGGGCTCAGTCTGGAGAATCTTGATACGGCGGTTTTAAAAGAACTGGGTAAGACCTCGACTGCGCAAAGCAGCACGCCGGATGTGCTAACGGCCCAGCAAGCGGCAGCGGAAGCGAAGGCTTTAGCGACACCAGCCCGTGCTGATCTCGTGGTGCCTAACCGAGTGGGCACCACCGACTGGAGTGAAGCGATGGCGGGGCGAATTACGTTAATGGTTAATCAACGTATCTCGTCTGCGAGAATTCATCTCAACCCGCCTGAGTTGGGTCCCATTGAGGTTAAAGTGAATGTCAACAATGACCAGGCCAGCGTGCAGTTCATGAGTCAATCAGCTCAGGTCCGTGATGCACTGGAACAGTCCGTCCCTAGATTGCGTGAGATGCTTGAGTCTGCCGGATTTTCTCTTGCTGACAGCGGTGTGAGTGATCAAGGGCAGCAAGGATTCAATGGCTCTGATGAGCACCAGGGTGACGACGATAGTGGCGTAGAAGAAGAATCAAGAACGCTCGTTGAAACTAGGCAAGTCATCGGCCTGGTTGACGACTTCGTTTAGCGTCAGGCGTTATTATGACGCTTCTAACTGCCAAAATATTGACGGGGTTAATATCTCGTCCATCTCATCTATGTCACCTATCTCACCTATCTCAATAGAAAGTTGTTGGTCTTTGCAGAGATAACTCGAAGCAGTGTGCGCCCGGCTTACGTCCGATGGTTGTGGGTGCTTCCGCTAGTACATCCCACCGCCATCACCAACAACAGCATCAGTACGGCGATCTGTTTTCAAAAAAATATAGACATCAAAAGCGCCTTTTACCGTGTGGACTACACTTATATTAAGGGGCGTAATCCGTTTGCGCGTTCGCCAGGGTGCTGGTGGCACGCGGATTGCTTGACACAGATATAAAGTTTTGATGACAAAAAATTGGCATGGCTGAAGAAGATGAAGATGTAGACGTCGAAGAACAAGCGGCGGGTGTTGGTAAGCGCAAAAAGCTGATCATGGCTGGAGCAGCACTTCTGGTGCTATTGCTGGCCGTGGGTGGCGGTGCTTTTTGGTTCTTGTCTGGTGAAGATGAGGTTGAGGTTGCGGAGGTTGCCGATGAAGGCGGCTTGTTTTCATCCGGCCCCGGCAAAGCGATTTACCATAAATTGAAGCCTAACTTTGTCACAACCTTTGAGGCCAATAGCCGTCAACGTTACGTTCAGCTAGAGGTGACGCTGGTCACACGTGATAAAGAGGTGGTGTCCGCAATCATCAGCCATACGCCGCTGATTCGAAATGCGCTGGTGATGTTAATCGCTGAGCAGGATTATCTAGAGTTACAAACGCAGGGTGGTAAGACGGCACTGCGAGATGCAGCCGTCGAGAGCGTACAGGCCGTATTGCAACAGGAAACCGGAAGCCCTGGCATTGAGCGGGTGTTGTTCACAGAATTTGTCATGCAATAGCCCACGAAACAGTTCAAGTAATAGGAAAGCAATAGGAAAGCAATGTCGATTCAAGACCTACTATCTCAAGATGAAATTGATGCACTGTTACACGGTGTGGACGATGGCGATGTTGAAGTCGATGACGACGATGATCTCAAATCGACTCGCCCTTGGGACCTGACCAGTCAGGACCGTATTGTACGTGGCAGAATGCCCACGTTGGAAATGATCAACGAGCGCTTTGCCCGTTACACGCGGGTTAGTTTGTTTAATCTATTGCGGCGCAGCGCAGATGTTGCCGTTGGCGGTATTCAGATCATCAAGTTTGGTGAATACGTTCATACCCTCTACGTCCCTACCAGTTTAAATTTGGTCAAAATCCGTCCGTTGCGTGGCACTGCTCTCTTTATTCTTGATGCCAAGCTGGTGTTTAAGCTGGTAGATAATTTTTTTGGCGGTGATGGCCGGCACGTAAAAATCGAGGGCCGTGAGTTTACGCCCACTGAGCTCAGAGTCGTGCAGTTGGTGCTAAAGCAAATTTTCATCGACCTCAAAGAAGCCTGGGCCAATGTACTACCGGTTGACTTCGAGTATATCAACTCAGAAGTGAACCCCTCCCTTGCCAATATCGTTAGTCCTAGCGAAGTCGTGGTGGTGAATTCGTTCCACATAGAATTGGATGGCGGTGGTGGAGACCTGCACGTCACATTCCCCTATTCGATGATTGAGCCGATTCGCGATCAGCTCGACGCTGGCGTGCAAAGTGACGTCACTGATGTAGATGACCGTTGGGTAAAAAGCCTACGGCAAGAAGTGCTGAACTGTGAGGTAGGTCTCAATTGCAAGATCGCCGAACGACAAATCATGCTGCGAGATCTGGTCGATCTGGCTCCTGGTGATGTAATCCCCATTGATTTCGAAGATGAGCATGTGTTGACAGCGAATGATGTACCGATGTTTAAAGCCAAACTTGGAACGCGAGGTGGAAATCTGGCGCTCAAAGTACTCGAGCCAATTCGCTTGGCGGAAGATTAAGCAGAATGCCTGAACAATTGATTGGTAAGGAGACACCATGACTGACGAGAATGACGATCTGGTAGAAGAGGGACTTGATGAGGAAGGCATGTCCGATGACTGGGCTGCGGCTATGGAAGAGCAGGAAGAAGTAGAAGCCGGGTCTGCCAAGGTTGCCTCCAGTCCGCTCGACGAATTGATTGATGATCGTCGTCCGCTGGGTATGGAGGGCGATAACCCGGATCTAGAAGTCATTCTAGATATTCCGGTCAACATCAGCATGGTCGTTGGCAGTACGAATATTAACATTCGAAATTTATTACAGCTCAATCAGGGTTCAGTCATTGAACTTGATCGTCTTGCGGGCGAGCCGCTAGATGTATTGGTGAATAACACGTTGATTGCACACGGTGAGGTCGTGGTGGTGAATGAGAAGTTTGGTATTCGCTTAACAGATGTTATCAGTGCGGCCGAACGCATTCGAAAGCTAGGTTAGTTATGACCGATCAAGCTATTCAAGTAACGCTTTATCTGGGACTTATCGTGGGTCTAATCATGGTTCTTGGTTTCGTTGCGAAGCGACTTGGCCAAAAAAACTTTCAAACAGGTAATGGTATGAAAATCGTCTCGAGCTTACCGCTCGGTATGAAAGAGAAGCTATTGCTCGTTCAAGTTGGCGACCAACAAATTCTAATAGGTGTTACACCTTCAAATATTTCACGGATTGAAAGTTTTGAAGGTGTGGTGATAGAACGAGAGGCGGAAGGGTTTGGTGACTTCCGTAACAAATTTCAAGAGATTCTTCAGCACAACCAGGGCCGTTAGCGGCAACAAAAACTCATTGAAGGGTTTAGGGATGAACCGATTCATTTTCCTGCTGGCGCTGTTCTTGCCGCAGTTGGTACTTGCAGAAGAGACAAGCTTTTTGCAGTCACTTGCCAATAGTCCGGGGCAGCTTGGCATACCGGCGGTCACACTGACGGAAGCTGCCGACGGCAGTGGTACCTATTCTGTGACGCTGCAAATTCTTGCCGTGATGACAACACTGACAGTGTTACCGTCGCTCATTATGATGATGACCAGCTTTACCCGAATCATCGTCGTGTTTGCCATTCTGAGACAAGCGCTTGGGTTGCAGCAGACACCATCAAATCAGGTGTTGCTGGGCCTGGCTCTGTTTCTGACCTTGTTCATTATGTCGCCGGTGTTGCAGGAGGCAAATCGGGTTGGCCTGGCGCCCTATCTTGCAGAGGAAATTAGCCCAGCGGCTGCCGTTGAGGCTGCCTCAAAACCTTTTCGTGACTTTATGTTGGCCCAGACTCGCGAGGACGATCTGGCCTTGTTCTTACGTATCTCCGGTAGTGAGCGTCCAGACACCCCAGACGATGTGAGCTTCTTTGTATTGACCCCGGCATTTGTCACGAGTGAGCTGAAGACTGCCTTTCAAATTGGTTTTCTCCTGTTTATTCCGTTTCTTGTGATAGACCTCGTGGTTGCCAGCGTTCTGATGTCGATGGGCATGATGATGTTGTCGCCGATCATCATTTCGTTGCCATTCAAACTCATGTTATTCGTGCTAGTAGATGGTTGGGCGATGGTGATCGGCTCGCTTGCTGGCAGTTTCGGATTGAGCTAGGAGAGACCTATGACACCAGAAGTCGTTATTGATGTGTTTAAAGAGGCGATGCTATTGATCGTGCTGATGGTCGCGGTGATTGTTGTACCGAGTCTTATGGTGGGATTAATGGTGAGTATGTTTCAGGCCGCGACCCAAATTAATGAACAAACTTTAAGCTTTTTACCTCGTTTGTTGGTCACGTTGGGTACGATCATGGTGCTCGGACCGTGGCTTATTGCATTGCTTATGGAGCACGCAATCGGGCTGGTGAGCAATATCCCCTTTTTGATCGGTTAACTGATTGTGTTTGAATTCACCGAAATAGAACTCCTCGGTCACGTCAGCAGCTTTACCTGGCCACTGATTCGGCTCAGTGGTTTTATGTTGGTCATTCCCGTTTTTGGTTCTCGTGTTGTTTCAGCTTACATACGGATTGGCCTAACCAGTCTCATCGCGCTCTTAATAGCCCCCCAGTTACCACCGATGCCAATCGTTGATCTGGTATCAATAGAAGCCTATGTCATGGCTGCAGAGCAGCTTCTCATTGGCATCTCGATGGCTTTTATTGTGGTCGTGCTGTTTCAGATATTTATCCTTGCAGGGCAAATGATTGCAATGCAGATGGGTCTAGGTTTTGCATCGATGGTGGATCCCAGTAATGGCATTCTGGTCGCGATTGTTAGTCAGTTTTATTTGATGTTGACGACACTGATCTTCTTATCGATGAATGGCCACCTGATTGCTTTGGAAGTGTTAGTCGAAAGTTTTACGGTTATCCCGGTGAGTTCAGAATGGCAACTAAACGTATTTTTTGATGTGACCCGAGCGGGTACATGGATGTTTGCCAGCGGGCTATTTGTCGCGTTGCCAGCTGTCACAGCCATTTTAATTGTCAACTTTGCGTTTGGGATCATGACCCGGGCCGCTCCACAACTGAATATCTTTTCCCTGGGTTTCCCTTTTACGATGGTGTTTGGTCTCACCATTATGTGGCTAGGCCTATCGGGCTTTCTGCCTCAGTATCAGCGCCTTGTATCAGAATGCTTGCTCCTCATTAAAACGATGTATGGAGTATAGGGACTGATATATGGCTGAAGAAGACAGTAGTCAGGAAAAAACCGAGGAGCCGACCCAGAAAAAGCTCGAAAAAGCGGCGGAAGACGGCCAGGTTCCTCGTTCAACAGAGCTCAATACTCTGTTTGTCCTTATTGCCGGTTCTGGTGGTTTGCTTACCTTTGGGTCAATGTTTTATGAGACGGGTCTTGATGTATTTCAAGCCAACTTCATGCTGCGGCGAGAAGAGATATTCGACGAGTCTCAGATGGGTATTCATCTTATTGACGCTGGAATCGAAGTGGCATTTATGACGTTGCCATTTTTCTTAGTCATGTTGTTCGCGGCATTTCTTGGACCCGTATTAATGGGTGGTGCGCAAATCGCGCCAAAGGCGATGGCGCCTAAATTCTCTAGGATGAACCCTCTGAAAGGTATTGGCAGGATGTTCTCGCTAAAGGCGTTGATGGAATTGATTAAAGCGCTCGCCAAGTTTCTTGTGGTCGCCGCGTCGGCAGTCTTGATTCTGTTGTATAGCGCGCCGACCATTAATTTGTTGGGTCAGCAAACTATCGATGTCGCGGCACCGACAGCAGCCTTAACCCTTGTGACAGCATTTTTCTTGATGAGCTTGTCGATGATTCTGATAGCGCTGGTGGATGTTCCGTTCCAGATCTTTGAGCACACCAAAAAGCTCAAGATGACGCATCAAGAAGTTAAAGATGAAATGAAGAACAGTGAAGGTAAGCCGGAGGTTAAAAGCCGTATCCGACAACTTCAGCAGGAAATGGCCCGTGGTCGAATGATGTCCGAAGTGCCTGATGCCGACGTCATTATTACAAACCCGAGCCACTTCGCCGTTGCGCTCAAGTATGACCCCGTCAATATGGCGTCACCTAAACTGGTCGCAAAAGGTGTCGATAGCGTCGCGGCGATGATTCGTGAAGTGGGTGAGGCAAATCAAGTCACCATCGTCAGCTACCCGATCCTATCTCGTGCGCTCTACTATTCGACAGAGCTTGAGGAATTTATTCCGCAAGGGCTTTATGTCGCAGTGGCGCAAATCCTCGCCTATGTTTTCCAGTTAAAACAGTTTAGTCGTGGCTCCGGCACTGCGCCTCGTCCGCTAGGCACACTAGATATTCCTGACGAATTTGTCCAAATGGCGAATCCCTAAAGTTGGCCGCTTTCTTGCACATCACTCCCTTATAAACGGAAAGCGTCATTTATTTGATGTTGAACATGCAACGGAGTTTTGCGTCTAGATGTTGATTAGTCCAAATGCCCTTGGCTTCAGTAAAGCTGGGGCGATTGATACCGCCAAGGGAATGCGTCATTCCGGCTTAGGCGTGCCGCTCTTGCTGCTCGTGATATTGGCAATGATGACGTTGCCGGTCCCGACGATTCTGCTCGACCTGCTATTTACCTTCAATATAGCCATGGCCATGGTTGTTCTTCTGGTTGGCGTCTATGCCCAGCGACCGCTTGACTTCGCTTTGTTTCCAACGATTCTGTTGGTAGCAACTTTACTGAGATTGTCGCTCAACGTCGCATCGACACGGGTTGTGTTGTTGGATGGTCACAATGGCGGTGCATCGGCTGGAAAAGTCATTGAGTCGTTTGGTGAGGTCGTCGTTGGCGGCAACTACGTTGTGGGCCTAGTGGTGTTCTTTATTCTAGTCATTATCAACTTTGTGGTGGTCACAAAAGGCGCTGGGCGAATTTCAGAAGTGAGCGCGCGTTTTACTTTGGACGCGATGCCCGGTAAACAAATGGCCATCGATGCTGACTTGAATGCCGGCATGATTGATCAGGAAGAAGCACAACAGCGGCGCAAAGACGTATCGGCAGAGGCGGACTTTTACGGCGCGATGGACGGTGCCAGCAAATTTGTTCGTGGTGATGCCGTCGCGGGCATTCTGATTTTAATCGTCAACATCGTCGGTGGCCTTGCTATTGGCATGGCCCAACATGACCTCTCCTTTTCTAAGGCGGTAGAGATCTACACGCTGCTGACCATTGGTGACGGTTTAGTGGCGCAAATACCATCGTTATTACTATCGACTGCGGCGGCTCTCATGGTGACGCGAGCGAATTCCCTTCAGGATGTCGGCACTCAGGTGATTCGGCAGATGTTCGATGACCCCAAAGCCTTGGCTGTCACGGCTCTCTTGCTGTTTATCATGGGTATTATTCCTGGCATGCCGCACTTTGTCTTCCTAACCTTGGCGCTAATCTCTGGCACCGCAGCCTACATCATTAATCATCTGCGCGATCAGGCGCCGGAGCGAGAAGCAGCCCTTGAGCAGCAAGCCATCATGGAAGAGGCGGCAGACGCCGAACCTAAAGAACTGGGTTGGAGTGATGTCGCCCCAGTGGATATGGTTGGCTTGGAAGTCGGTTATCGCCTTATTCCCCTGGTGGATAAATCCCAAGGCGGCGAACTGTTGGGGCGCATTAAGGGTGTTCGCAAGAAGCTATCTCAGGAATTGGGGTTTCTCATGCCGTCGGTCCATATCCGTGACAACCTCGAGTTGCTGCCCAACGCCTACCGCATAACTTTGCTTGGCGTTACTGCTGGAGAAGGGCAAGTGCATCAGGACCGTGATCTTGCTATTAATCCCGGCCAGGTATTTGGTCCGCTCGATGGCATTGATACGCGTGACCCTGCTTTTGGACTTGAAGCGGTTTGGATCGAACCTTCCCAAAAAGATCATGCCCAGACGTTGGGCTATACGGTTGTCGATCCAGGGACCGTGGTTGCCACTCATTTGAACCAAATCATGGGTACTAAAGCCGCCCAGCTGATTGGTCATGAAGAGGTACAACAGATGCTGAACCTGCTCGCAACGAGTTGTCCCAAGCTGGTTGAAGAACTAGTACCGACCGTCGTCAATGTAGGTAGTTTGCTGGCAGTTTTGCAGAGGTTACTGCGTGAAAATATTCCTGTACGAGACCTTC
This sequence comes from Candidatus Azotimanducaceae bacterium, assembly GCA_051278195.1. Classification (GTDB taxonomy): domain Bacteria; phylum Pseudomonadota; class Gammaproteobacteria; order Pseudomonadales; family Azotimanducaceae; genus JAHRVQ01. Next base: position 60,629 of record JBNMQM010000016.1, on the reverse strand, counting down.
GCACCATCTCAGAAGCCTTGGTCGCGAGTAAAGCCAAAGATCCAGAATCGCTACTGGCAAGCGCCCGCTTGGCACTGTCGAGGGTGATTATTCATCAGTTGGTGGATGGCGCGATGGAAGTGCCCGTTATCTCTCTTGACCCGGCTTTAGAACAAATTGTCCACAAGGCTTCGCAACAGGCTAAACAGATTAATGGCGCGGATTCCGACGAGCTGGTGCTTGAACCTGGAATGGCCGAAAAGTTGCACAGCTCATTGGCTGAGGTTGTGCAGAAACAGGAAACCAACGGCGCACCCAGCATTTTGTTGGTGTCCCCACAAATTCGATCTGCGATGTACCGCTTCAGTCGTGGGGCGTTGCCAACACTATCAGTGCTGTCTTATCAGGAAGTACCCGAAGATAAACAAATCACCATCATCGCGTCTATCGGTGATGTTTGAACAGGAAACAGGTTATGTCCGTACAGAAAATAATTGCTAATACGACCAGTGAAGGACTCAAGCGGATCCGGGAAGAAATCGGCAATGATGCGCTGATTCTGAAAACCGTTAAGCGAAACGGCAAAGTCGAGTTCTTCGTCGAGGCAGAAGATTCTGTTGAGGAAATTGAGAATGTCGCATTGTTCGCCTCACAAGCTGCCGATCCAGGGGAGCATTCGACTGGACTCATCACTGAATATCGTGACGCGAAGCTCAAAATGCTGTCGTCGATTGCAGCTAAAGCAGATGCCCCGGATGATATGAGTGTTCTAGATGATGATGGCCGAGAACCTGTCCGGCAAAAGCGGCAATCGATGCGGAGCGAGCTGACTGTTAAAAACTTGATTGAGGCATTGGAGTTGACGCCAGCAATTGGCGCCAGACTACGCGGCTTCAAAAGAATTGATGAGGTCGTCGACAATCTGGCATTGATGATCCAACCCGGCCCTAACGTGACCGAGGGTATTCACGCGTTTGTGGGTCCCGCGGGTAGCGGCAAGACCACGAGTCTGGTGAAGCTGATCACGCGTCATATCATGCAACACGGTGAAGACAGCTGCGCGATCATCAATTGTGATCGGTTTCGAATGGGCGCGCGCGAGCAGCTGACCCGACTAGGTGAACTGATGGGTGTCGACGTTTTGCACGTTGGCCCCGGACTAGATCTAAATCAGGCGATTGCCAATGTCCATAAAAGGCGCTTCGTGGCTATTGATATGCCGGGTTTAGGTATGCAGGACGAGCAGCTTTACACCGAATTGTTCCGACTTAGTAGTAGTCATTATCAAATTCAGAGGTTTCTGGTGATGCCTGCCAATCTGCAGTTCAGTTCCATGCAGTTAGCGCACAATTGTTTCGCCGCCAGAAAGGGCTCTAGTTGCCTGATTACACGCCTTGATGAGACCAGTTCGCTGGGGGCCGCATTAAGTTTTTTGGTTCAAACCGCTATGCCGCTTGCCTACACCTGCGATGGTCCACACATACCGGAGGACATTTCCCTGGGACGCGGCGAGCAGCTAGTGCAAAACGCGTTGACTAAATTGGACGGACAATTTGCCAAAGCGGAGTTCACCGACTTAACTAATAGAGAAACGTTTTATAAACAGAACTCCTATCCACAGGAAAAGGTGATGGATTTATGAGTAGTCATCCCGTACAGGTTATTGCAGTCACGGGCGGCAAAGGCGGTGTCGGTAAATCCAATGTATCTTTAAATCTAAGTCTCGCGATGGCAGAACTCGGCCGGCGTGTGACGTTACTCGATGCAGATCTGGGCCTTGCGAACATTGATGTGCTGCTTGGACTGAAATCCAAGTGCACGTTGGAGCAGGTAATTTCAGGTGAGCGGGATATCCGTGATGTCCTGGTGCGAGGGCCGATGGGCATTAACGTTGTGCCAGCTGCGTCTGGTATTCAGTCTATGGCGGCCCTTGGCCCGGCTGAACATGCAGGGCTAATCCAAGCATTCAGTGAGATTAGTGATCAGATGGATGTGTTGATTGTGGATACAGCGGCGGGCATTTCTGAGACCGTGACGAGTTTTGTCATGGCTGCTCAAGAAGTGGTGCTGGTGGTTTGCGATGAACCCACCTCGATTACAGACGCCTATGCATTGCTCAAGTTACTCAATATAAAACACGGCATCGATCGATTTCGGTTCGTGGCCAATATGGTCAAGACTAAGCAGCAAGGCAGCTTACTGTATAAAAAACTCGTTGGGGTTACGGATCGATTTCTAGACGTCACGATTGAACATGTCGGCACCATTCCCTTTGACGAAAATGTTCGTAAAGCGGTGCAAAAACAGCGTGCGGTCTACGAGGCTTATCCATCCTGTAAGGCGTCAATTGCCTACCGGGATCTTGCACGGCGAGCAGATAATTGGCCAGTGGCCTATAGCCCTAGGGGGCATCTTGAGTTTTTTGTTGAACAACTCGTCGCTCAAGGTGTGAGATAAAACTCTTGCTATCAACTGTCGTTATCGTTGGTTGTTGCCAGACAAGGAATTGTGAAAGGTTGAGAGGGATTTTGTGACGGCAGCAAGTGGCATAGGTGTCTATTCAGAACTTCAGGAACAGACGCCGGACGCGTTGGTACGAGAATATGCGCAACTGGTAAAACGCATTGCGCATCATATGGTGGCGCGTATGCCGTCCAGCGTTCAACCCGATGATCTGATTCAGTCCGGCATGATTGGATTGCTAGAAGCGGCTAGCAAATACGACCCTGGCAAAGGCGCCTCGTTTGAGACCTATGCCGGTATTCGTATTCGCGGGGCCATGCTCGACGAAATTCGGAAAGGCGACTGGGTGCCTCGCTCCGTGCATCGAAACGTGCGTGAGGTCGGTAACACAATGAAATTGTTGGAAAACAAACTCGGTCGCGATGCTTCAGATCGAGAAGTTGCTGAAGCTATGGGTGTCACCTTGTCGGACTATTTCGACATTCTAAAGGACTCCCAGGGTAGCAAGTTGTTCAGTTTCGAAGAAATCCCTGGCACTGGAGAGTCTGGCATTGCATCGAATAGCCCAAATCCTATGGACCAGATTCAAAAAAGAGACTTTCAACGATGTCTTGCAGAAGCGATTGCGACGTTGCCTGAGCGAGAGCAGTTGGTGTTGTCTTTGTACTACGACGATGAATTGAATTTAAGAGAAGTAGGAGAGGTACTCGGCGTCAGTGAATCCCGAGTTAGCCAGATCCATAGTCAAGCGGCATTGCGATTGCGTTCGAAGCTCGAAGAATGGATTAGGTAAAAAAACTGACCGAGTTCAAAACTACAACTAAACTTGTATCAGTAGCATTGAAAGATGCATTGCAAGATCAACGGGTTTAAAGGACGGAGGCTTCCTTGGACAAGCATATGAAAATCTTGATTGTGGACGATTTTTCTACGATGCGCAGGATTATCAAGAATCTACTTAGAGACTTGGGATTTACCAATACCTCGGAAGCTGACGATGGCAAAACGGCTTTGCCACTTCTGCAGGGTGGTGACTTCGATTTTTTAGTGACTGACTGGAATATGCCCGGCATGACAGGCATTGAACTTCTGAAAGCTGTAAGAGCGGATGCGAAGTTGTCTAGCTTGCCAGTATTGATGGTTACCGCTGAAGCGAAGCGAGATCAGATCGTTGAAGCGGCTACCGCCGGCGTAAACGGTTATGTCGTTAAACCTTTCACCGCAGCTGCTCTAAAAGAAAAAATAGAAAAGATATTCGAGCGACTCGAAGCCGGATAACCGGTTGAAACGGATTTTTGTTGTGCAACCCGCCAGAAAAATGAATGAGAAGAACATGGAACTAGATTCCCAACCGTTTGATAGCTTGTTGAAAGAAAAAGCGCAGTTGTTGCTAGCCAATCTGGAACAGGGTGATGTCGATACGGCAGTTCAAGAGCTGTTGGATATCAACGATGCCAGAAACGATAGTCTTTATCGGCAGATAGGCAAAATCACTCGTGGTCTTCACGATGCTATCGACAAGCTCGAGTTCGCTAACGGCGAGCAGAGCGGGTCTAACAGAGATATACAGGCGCGAGTGGGGTATGTGATAAACCTGACTCAAGATGCCGCAAACAAAACCATGGATTTAGCGGAAGAATCGACACCCATTGCCGCAGAGTTGGGTACTGCATCAAAGGCTCTGCGAGAAGACTGGCGCAAACTCGCGAACCGCGAATTGAGTGCAAATGAATTTCGTGAACTATACAAAAAGATGGATAACTTTTTGGCATTTTCTGAAGAGAAGAGTAACCAGTTGCACGGCAATCTGACAGACATTGTTGTGACTCAGGGCTATCAGGATTTAAGCGGCCAGGTATTACAGAAGATCGTCAACATGCTGAATTCGACCGAAGGCGATCTGGTCAACTTGTTGGCTATGGCTGCGAGCATGCAGAACGCTGGCGAAATCGCAAAAGAAAAGTCTGCGATGTCTGAAATTCAGAAGGATATTCTCGCGGAGGGGCCTTTACCGGATAGCGCGGCGACCCTTAAAAGTCAGGATGAAGTAGATGACCTGCTGTCAAACCTGGGATTCTAGAGCGGCAACAGGCAAGGAAGAATCATGAGCGACGACGAAGAAATACTACAAGACTTTTTGGTAGAAGCCGGAGAAATACTCGAGCAGCTTTCCGAACAGTTGGTAGACCTGGAACGCGCTCCAGAAGACTCAGAGCTGTTGAATGCAATTTTTAGAGGCTTTCACACGGTAAAGGGTGGCGCAGGCTTTCTGCAGTTCGACTCGATGGTAGATCTTTGCCACGTTGCTGAAAACGTTTTTGACTTGTTGCGTAAAGGCGAATGTAGTGTCACTGCTGAATTGATGGATACCGTTCTGCGCGCGCTTGATTCGGTGAATTTGATGTTCGATCAAATTCGCAGCGGTGACGAGATCACACCTGCGGATCAGGATATTATTGATAATCTTGGGCGAATCGCGAGTGGCGAAGCTGCTGCCCCGCAGGCGATTAAATCGCAGTCCCAACCAAAACCAGAACTAGAACTAGAACCAGAACTAGAACCAGAGGCTAAGGAAACCGCACCGTCTGCTGCAGTATCTTCAGGTAATGAAGATATGATTAGTGATGCAGAGTTCGAGGATTTGTTAGATGCTCTGCAGGATAAAAAAAGCACGCCCCCTGCGCCGGTAAAATCATCATTAGAGGCACCTGCGCCGCCAGGTGATGAAATGGATTCAACCCCTGCAGCAGCTTCTGATGAGATTACTGAAGAAGAATTTGAAGCCCTGCTAAACGATTTGGAAAAACAAGGCAAAGCAAAGTCGACACCTGCGCCGACATCCGAGTCGACACCTGTAGACAAAGCTGCCGCTCCCGCAGCTTCTCAAACACAACCTGCAGTTATAGCCGCGAAAGCCCCTGCATCGAAAGCGACAGCTAAAAATGATTCTGTCGGAGAAGCGACCGTTCGGGTCGATACCAAACGCCTGGACGACATCATGAATATGGTCGGAGAGCTGGTATTGGTTCGTAACCGGCTGGTTCGACTAGGTACTAACTCGCAGGATGAGGAATGGAGTAAGGCGGTTTCTAACTTGGATGTCGTCACCGCAGATTTACAAAGCTCCGTGATGAAAACCAGGATGCAACCAATCAAAAAAGTGTTCGGACGTTTCCCGCGTGTTGTACGAGACCTTGCCCGTAACCTCAGTAAAGAAATCAATCTTGAAATGGTAGGAGAAGAAACCGACCTTGATAAGAACCTAGTTGAGGCGTTAGCCGACCCGCTGGTCCACCTCGTTCGGAATTCTGTTGACCATGGCATAGAGCTGCCTGCTGATCGGGAGGCCGCAGGGAAACCTAGGGTCGGCACTATTACCTTGTCGGCACAACAGGAAGGCGATCATATTCTCTTGATGATTGATGACGACGGAAAAGGAATGGACCCAGATGCGCTAAAACAAATTGCGATCAAGAAGGGTGTGATTGATCCTGATACAGCAGATCGATTGAGCGATAGTGAGGCATTTAATCTTATATTTGCCCCAGGTTTTTCAACCAAAGAAGTGATATCCGACGTGTCCGGCCGTGGGGTTGGCATGGATGTGGTCAAAACTAAAATCACCCAGCTGAACGGTACCGTGGATATCGAATCAGAAATGGGCAAAGGCAGTCGGATTATCATCAAGGTACCTTTGACTCTCGCGATCATGCCAACTTTGATGGTGATGTTGGCCGACCAAACCTTTGCGCTGCCGCTTGTCAGTGTGAATGAAATTTTCCACCTCAATCTTAAAGAAACAAATGTCGTGGATGGCCAAGAGGTCATCATCGTGCGTGAGAAGGCGGTACCGCTTTACTATCTCAGTCGTTGGCTTGTCCCAGCAAAGGGGGTTGTCGGCGGCAAAGATGAACGGCATGTTGTCATTGTGAGTGTTGCTAGTCAGCGCGTCGGTTTTGTCGTAGATCAGCTTATTGGCCAGGAGGAAGTGGTGATCAAACCTCTGGGTAAAATGTTGCAGGGGACGGATGGCATGGCGGGAGCAACGATTACTGGCGATGGCACCGTCGCTTTGATCTTAGATGTTCCGGGTATGCTGAAGCGTTACGGATAACGTCCAAAGGGGTGTGACAGATGGATCTGCTCAGCCTGTTAGGTATTGTGATTGCCTTCGCGGCGATTATCACTGGTAATATTCTTGATGGCGGTAATATTGCGCCGCTCATAAATCCTGCTGCTGCCCTGATTGTGGTTGGCGGCACCGTAGGCGCGACCCTGCTCCAAACCTCTCTTACCTCTTTAGTGCAGGCAGTGAAGATGCTGTCCTGGATCTTTTTTCCACCGAAAAGTGCACCGCTTCCTCTTGTTAAAAAAATTCTTACTTTGAGTAAAACAGCGCGTCGTGAAGGACTGCTCGGTTTAGAAGATCTGGCGAGAAAAGAGCCTGACCGCGTACTCAAAAAAGGCTTGATGCTACTCGCGGATGGTTTTGAACCGGATCGCATTCGGCTGCAATTAGAAGAGGATATCCAACAGGTTCGAAACCGCGCTGGTAATGCCGCAAATATTTACGGCCACATGGGCGGGTATGCGCCGACGATCGGCATTATCGGTGCAGTTATGGGTTTGATTCATGTGATGGGTAACCTTGATGAGCCAGAAAAAATTGGTGCTGGCGTCGCGACTGCGTTCGTGGCTACCATCTACGGTGTGGGCTTTGCAAACCTGTTGCTCTATCCCATTGCCGGCAAGCTAAAAAGCTTGCTGCAATTGCAAAACCGACAGCAAGTTATGGCGCTTGAGGGCTTAGTCGCGATTGCGGAAGGCGAGCACCCATCCGTCATCGAAATGCGTTTGCGCAGCATGGCGGGGCTTGGCTCTTGATTGCTAACGATTGGAGTGAGTCAGAACACGAAGCGAGTCGAGATCGTTGGCTTTTATCCTACGCAGATCTCCTTACTCTATTGCTGGCTTTTTTTGTTGTGATGTACTCCGTCTCTGTCGTTAATGAAAATAAGCTCGCGGAGCTATCATCCAGTCTTGCGGATTCATTTAATCAACCCGTCCAAGCGAAACCTGTTGATTTAATCGACGCACTGCAATTGGATGTCGAAATTGAAGCCAGAGCTGATGGCGGAGTAATCATCTTTCTACCGGGAGAACTATTGTTTGATTCCGCTGCGACAGAATTGAAAGCGACAGCAAAAATTGAGCTCGATCGGCTATTGCCGCTGTTGAAAAGCGCTAGTGGAAGAATAGCCGTAGAAGGACATACCGACAATGTGCCCATCAGAAACGCGACCTTACCGTCCAACTGGGAGCTAAGCGCCAATCGTGCTGGCGCGGCGGTCCGCTATTTGGAGCAATCAGGTATTGCTCGAACTCAGCTCTCTGCAGCTGGCTTTGCAGATACTCAACCGATCGCGTCGAACGACACAACGGATGGCCGATCGAGTAATCGTCGGGTGGTGTTTAAGGTGTCGGGGGTCAACTGGCAGCAGGTTAGGCTATTGCAGCCGCGTGCAACGACCTTGCCCAATCCGGTGACAGCGACAGCGACAGCGCCAGATTCAGTGGCCCAGCCTCAACATCAGCCTCAACATCAGCCTCAACTACAGCAACAGTCACAAGAAGAGTCGGTCCAGCGGGACGACGACTTGCTGGATATTGATCAGATTGATCCCGCCTTACTCGAGCAGTTGCTTCAGCAGATCGAAGGAGGCGACAGTTAGTATGCAGGTCATTTCGGTTGCGAATCAAAAAGGCGGCGTGGGTAAAACCACAACAACGATCAGTATAGCGGATGCGCTAGCAGCCAGAGGCTACCGGGTACTTATGCTGGATCTTGATCCGCAAGGTTCGTTGACTAGCTATCTTCAACTGGATCCTGACGAGGTGGAGAATACTGTCTATAACATCTTCGACGATGGTCTCCCGTTGATTCCTCGAGAGTGCGGGTTTGATAATCTCTTTATTGCGCCAGCTTCTGTGGCGCTAGCAAATCTGGAGAAGCGTGCCCAGACGCTTAAAGGCAAAGGTCTCGTGGTGAAAGAGTGGCTCATGAAAGTGCGGCATCAATATGATTTCGCCATTTTGGATACACCGCCCGCACTGGGAATGTTGATGATTAATGCTCTGGCTGCCTGCGATCGTTTAGTGGTGCCAGTACAAACGGATCATTTGGCGCTGAAAGTGTTAGAGCGGATGATCAAGGTGCTTGAGATGCTGAGCCATTCTGGTCGAGGCATTGATTACCGGATATTGCCAACGATGTACGACCAACGAACCAATGCTAGTCGCCGTGCGCTGCAAATTTTGAAGAACAAGTACGTTGACCACATCAGTGATTCACTGATTTCGGTTGATACCAAACTCCGTGAAGCCAGTCGACTTGGTGTGCCGCCATCTTTTCTATTTGCAACCAGTCATGGCGTTAGAGCTTATCGGTCATTTGTCGATGAGCTATTTCCAGAGCTGTCCTCTGAGCTCGCCCCAGTACCAGAAGCTTCGGAGCCTTAGTTGTATGCGTGAGGCAGTTTTACAAGAGGTTCAAACGGCGCTCCTCGAACGTGACCTAGACGCTCAGCCCCGATGTGCTTTAGCCGACGCTGAACCGACTTTTCTGCCGAGCATCCTGACGGATTATCTGGACACTTTGCTGCGTGCCGCAACAGAAATTCCGGAATCGCGTATGGCGCAGTTTGCTTGTTTGCGATTTGTCTTCGGCAACTATCAGTTGCTGATGCCTCTTTCTCGGATCCAACGATTGGACCTTGCGACAAAATTACGCCGTCGTTTCAGGCTTCGGATACCTGGCTACGAGGGTGGTGACCGATTCATGATGAAGTTGGCGGTTGAGGCTGAGTGGTTCTACTTTGATGATTTATTGGGTCTAGAGGTGGTCAAAAGCGACGATGTGATCTGGCGCAATGCCCCGGGACGAGCGCCCTGGTTTGTCGGCACCCATAAACGGCTTCTGTGTCGGGTTTTTGACCCGGATTTGTTGATCGAAACGCGATAAAAAACTGGTGAACGTCAGAAGCTGGTCTATATTTAAAGGGAGACTGAGCGAATATCTGAAACTAATTTGCGGGGGCTGATCGCTCTATGAACATGCAAGCACAACAAAATATTGAAGACCCTATTTTGCAGTGGGTGATCTTCCGGCTGGATGGTGAAACCTACGGGGTTAATGTGATGCAGGTGCAAGAAGTTTTGCGCTATACCGAAATTGCACCCGTTCCCGGTGCGCCAGAATATGTGCTGGGGATCATAAATTTGCGCGGTAATGTGGTCACCGTGATCGATACCCGTAATCGTTTTGCCCTAAAAGAAGGGGACATAACGGATTCGACTCGAATTGTTATCGTGGAAACGGACGAACATGTGGTTGGTTTGTTGGTAGATAGTGTCGCCGAGGTCGTTTATTTGCGTCAAAGTGAGATCGAGAACCCACCAAACGCCGGCCATGATGACAGTGCTCGATTTATTCAGGGTGTCTGTAACAAGAACGAAGAATTATTAATTTTGGTTGAGCTAGAAAAAATCCTCACTGAAGAAGAATGGTCTGATGTTGAGGATGCGTAGATGATTTTAATGCCTGAGATCGCCTTGTTTGGCGCAGCAACAGCGCTCTTGTTAACGCTGGTGAACTGTCTGATGATTTTTTCTGCGAAGCGCGGGATGGCAAAACAGATTGCCGAGATACGGATTGAACTGGATGCCAATTTGTCAGCAAATCATGGTCTTGCTCGTCACATTCGCGATTTGCAACGTGGCATGCCGGCAACTGCGAGCAATGATGAGGTCGCACAAGAGTCAGCAGATAAGACATTTACTAGGGAATCAGAGGCGTTAGAAGAAACAGAGGAAAGAGGCACTATGTCGCTGGCAGAAAAACTAGGTTTGTCTCAGAGTGAAGCCGAGATTATTACCCATTTGAGGCCTCGGCGTGGGCTGAAAGATCGGCTGCGAGAAACGGCCTGATCAATCGTCCCAGGGCGTTCGCCCAGAGAGCATGTAAGCAAAAGACATAATTTCAGCCACCGCAATGTAGAGCGCCGGTGGCACTTCTTCGTTCAAGTCTAGCCGATACAATAATTCAGCCAAGTCACTCTGCTGAAACGTCGGCACGTCAAATGCCTCGGCGATCGCTAAAATCTCTCGTGCCAGGTCAGCCTCCCCCTTTGCGGTGACTCTGGGTGCCGATTGACCATCGTATTTGAGTGCAATTGCTTTCTTATCCATTATGCCGTCTCGTTCACGAGTTGAGTGGTTACCTGAGGCCTAGAAGGTGGGGGTTCTCCTTCGTGCACGCCTATCTCAAGCTGCTCAATGCCGTGAGGTGAAAGCGCTTGATCCAGCCGTGACCGAAATCGCTGCCGGCATTGTTCGATCTGGGCACGAGTGTCTTCGCGCTCAGTCCAAAAATTCATTTCGAGTTGTCGATTGTTGGTCAGCACAACAAAGGCTGTGATCAGTCCCAATTCCTCGAATTCAAAGGCAAGTCGAACGGTCCATTGTCTTACCTTGTTGTCGGTTTTTGAGCCAGCGCCGGGGCGTTGATGCTTGTCTTCATACCTCTCCTTTACGATTCCTAGTTCAAATTGAAAGCTGTCCAGGTTGTGTTCAAATCGGCTGAGCCATTCGCCTCGACCAATTTCCGCCTCCTGGCCGCCGCCGGGTGCCCGAATGGCTGCCAGCATGGCGCGTGCAAGGAGTTGAGTAAGTCTGGGCAGTTGCTCTTGGTCGATGGGTTTTGTTACAGGTGCCAGCAATACAGATTTTAGTAAAGGTAGCAGCAACTTAATCAACGGACTTGGACTTGCACCCGGTGTCAGGAGATTGGCGATTTGGCTTGAATCCCGGAGTCCAGCGGTGTCAGGTAACTGCTTGAGAATTTGCGCCAGATGCTGGGTCAGTTCAGTCGGCGACTTGCCGAGACCAGCTAGGCTCGCCAGTGGTTGCAGCAGATCGCCGTTGGTTGTTTGGGTCGTTCCGGTGGCTGGCAGTAACCGAGCGAGATTACCAGGAATAAGCTGTTGGGTTGTCTGACTGATGCCTTGAGAGGGAGCTGTTAAGGGTGATCCTCCTGGCAAGAAGGCGTATTGACCGCCAATTGTCTTGCCTGCAATCAAAACGGTTCCGGGCGCTGTTTGCGCGCTCAGGGCTGTTTGCGAGCTCAGGGCTGTTTGCGCGCTCAGGGCTGTTTGCGAGCTCAGGGCTGTTTTCGAGCTCAGGGCTGTTTGCGCGCTCAGGGCTGTTTGCGCGCTCAGGGCTGTTTGCGCGCTCAGGGCTGCTGTCACCGCCGCGAGTAGGGCATTTTTTAAGCTGCCAGAAAGTGGCAACAATTGTCGCAACAGTTGATCCGCGACTTGCTGAGATTGGCTATCGAGTCGAACTTGTCCGGCCGATAGCTTAACAATAACCAGTTGCCCAGGTACTAGCCTGCCGGTTGTTTGCAGCTGCAAAGTTTGCCCTGCTGGCAGGGTTTTGAGTTGCGCTAGGCCTTCTTGATCAGTCTTGACTACCTGCGCCAGCAACCGCTGTGCAGGCGGTTCTGTTTGCTTATTGCTCAGCTCTTGGTGGGCCGGCACGGTTTTGGGTATCTGTGCCACCGAGCTGCTAGGTTTGATTTGCATAGCCGCCTCCTGAGGACTTTATCGGCGGACAGCGCAAAGAGTTTAATGGCCAATTCGGGCCCATTCTTTTAGCATGCTACGACTGTTAATTGAGGGGATTAGTTAGTGGAGAGTTTCGCAGGGAAGTTGGCCGTCATTACCGGTGGTGGAACAGGCATGGGGCGAGAACTCGCCAAACAGTTGATTGCTGAGGGTTGTGACGTCGCTATTTGTGATGTCATTGATGAGAACATGGCCGAAACCGTGAAGCTGTGTGAAGCAGAGGCACCCCAGGGTATTCGCATCACCGCACATCGGTGTGATGTCTCAAACGAAGAAGATGTGAAGCGGTTTCGTGATGAAGTGATCGACGAGCACAAGCGAGATCACATTAATTTGCTGTTCAACAACGCTGGCATTGGTGGTGTGGTGAGCTTCGTCAATGACTCCCGTGAAGACTGGGAACGTACCTTCAATATTTGCTGGTATGGCGTCTATTACTGCACACGAGCCTTTATGCCGTTAATGGTGGCAAGTGAAGAAGCCCATCTCGTCAATACCAGTAGCATCAATGGGTTTTGGGCGACGCTGGGCCCTGGTTCAACCCACACACCTTACTGCGCTGCTAAGTTCGCCGTGAAGGGTTTCAGCGAGGCATTGATCTCTGATCTCAAAATGAACGCACCACATGTCAACGTTTCTGTCGTGATGCCGGGTCATATTGGTACTTCCATTGCCATTAACACCGGTCGTGTGATGGAACGTCCAGCTGCGCTGGACATGCCAGCCGAGCAGGTCGCTGCAGTTCGCAAACGTATGACAGCCCAGGGAGCCGATGTCTCGAATGCCACCGATGACCAGATCCGACAATTTGTTAAGGAGCGAGGCGAGAACTTCCGCGATAACGCCCCAACAACCGCCTCTGAGGCAGCCGCTGAAATGTTAAAAGGTGTACGCGAGAATCGATGGCGTATATTGCTGGGTGAAGATGCACGCATTTTGGATGAAATGGTTCGAGCAAATCCTGAAGCAGCCTATGATGATCAGTTCGCAATTGACTATCGTGAAAAAGCAGCCTGGCAATTGGGCTAGTGCTAAATGTTGTCAATTTGAGCTGTGAGCGAGATCAACGGTTACTGTTCGATGATCTCGCATTCACAGCGCAGCCAGGCGATATCATTCAGGTTGAAGGACCTAACGGCGCGGGTAAGTCGACACTGCTGAAGATTCTGTCTGGTATTTATGACGAATTTGAGGGTAATGTCGAGTGGGATCTAGAGGATTATCCTCTGTATCTCGGCCATCGCCCAGGCGTCAATGACTATCTGACGGTGGCAGAAAACCTTGCTTGGCTCGCGCAGCTCCACGAGCAGACGTTGACGCAAATCGAGATCGACCAAATTTTAGTTGAGGTTGGCCTGCATGGTTATGCCGAAGTTCCCTGTAGCAATCTTTCAGAAGGCCAGCGCAAACGCGTCAGCTTGGCACGATTTTATGTCTTCACGAATAGGGTCTGGATTCTTGACGAGCCTTTTAGCGCAATCGATGCCGCCGGTATAACATCGCTCGAATCACTCATTCAGCGCCACGCTGATTCTGGTGGGCTGGTGTTGCTGACCAGCCATCAGCCACTTCGGCTGTCAAATGTGCGCCAATTACGACTTAACCCGCTACCACTTGATCATTCACCACTTGAGGTGGAACGCTGAGATGTTGTTAGCCACTATTCATCGCACCTTGCGTGTGTCTTTCCGCCAACCTTCAGAGTTGCTTAATCCGCTGTTCTTCTTTGTGCTGGTCATTGCGCTTTTTCCGCTCGGTATCGGCCCATCCGAGAAAACCCTGATGCTGATTGCGCCTGGGGTCATTTGGGTTGCAGCTTTGCTGGCAACATTGTTGTCGATGGAGTCTTTGTTTCGTAGCGATTTTGATGATGGGTCGCTTGATCAAATGTTGGTGTCGCCGCAGCCCCTAATTCTGGTGGTCACGGGAAAGGTAATCGCCCATTGGTTGGCAACGAGCTTGCCGCTTGTGCTGGTGAGTCCGATACTAGGCTTGATGCTCAGTGTCGACAGCGCTGGGATTGTGGCAATTTTGATATCCCTGATGCTTGGTACACCGATCCTAAGTTTACTGGGTGCTGTGGGCGCGAGCCTGACAGTTGGACTAAAAAAAGGTGGTGTACTCATCGCGCTGCTGATTATCCCGCTCTATGTGCCGGTCCTCATTTTAGGCACTTCTCTAATTCAAACAGCACAACAAGGGGGCGACTATACAGGTCAAATGTTGTGGATGATGGCACTGCTAGCACTGACTGCCGGTACGGCGCCGATTGCTACCGCCGGTGGCATTAAAGTCTCTCTTTCTCGATAAGCATTCTTTTAACAAGGGCTCTTGTAAAAGGTACTCTCGCAAAAGTCACAGTTTACTCGGTTCAGTGGTGGCAATCGCCGGGCAGTACAAGAGTGTGTATTCGCCGTGATAAAACACTTTTTCGCAACGATTGACGAAAGGCGGCAGATCCATAGCCGGCGCCCACATATCTCGAACGGCGTGGTAAACCGTCGTATCATAAAGATGCTCGGCAACTTTTGGTCCAGGAAAGAGCACGTCGTCATGGGTATAAAACACCACGGAAAAGCGGTATCCACCCCAATATATCAATGGCCCTGGGTCTAGCTCGTTTAACGCCAGATAAGACACTACCAGTGGTTTCTGATTGTAGGGGTGGTCTCTGATATAGCGCTCGTAGGCGATGCTGTAGACGACGAAGAACGTCAGCGTGCTGCCGATCACAAAGTGATAGAACCAGCGCTTGGGTAACAGCCAGTGCTCTAGATGTATAGCGATTAAGATCGCCGCTGCAGGCATTGCCGTGAGTACGTAGGTAATCAGAATGTTCTGGGCAATGGTGAAAAACACCAGCGGTGTAAAGAACCATGCCAATAGATAAATCAGTAGGAGTCGGTCTTTTTTGAAACTGTCCTTCAGCGCCAAACGACCGCGGTTGCTCAACAGTCGGAAAAAAACGATGGGGCTGAAGGGCAATAGCGCAACCATTAAGTACAGCCAAATCGTGCCATGGGGCTGGTCTTTTACGCCGCCATAAAGATCTCCGCTCCAAGCAGTTTCGGTAAAACGCAGAAAGTGTTCGCCGACAATAAAGTAGTCGATAAAACCCGGTGTTTTCAGTTCAGCCAGCACATACCAGGGCAGGGCTATGACTAACATGAGCAGTACGCCGCGAACCAGGTAGGTGTGTCGCCACCAGCGTTGCCACTCGTTGCTGACCACGACCCAAAAGCCACAAGCAAAGCCACAAAGTACCAATGCAACGGGTCCCTTACTCATGAGCCCAATGCCGAGGCCGGCCCACATAAGCCAGGTGAAATTTCTTTCGGCATGCACCACGCCGCGCCAGAATCCTATCATCACCATGGTGGTCGAAAGCGCGAGGAGAGGATCAGTGATGACTGCACCGGCAGTGTGTACAACCAGCCATATCGACAGATAAATCGTGGTCGCGATCAATGCCGTGCTAGCGTCTCGCTCGACCTTGATCCATCGATAGATCAGAAGAGCCGTTATCAAAGTGAATATTAGGCTGGGTAGTCTTGCCGCAAATTCGTTGACGCCTAAGGCAGCAAAACTTACCGCCACAGACCAAAAGGCGGCGGGTGGCTTGCCCCAAAATGGCTGATCCGCGGTAAACCAGAGGGAGATCCAGTCTTGATAGTCGAGGATTTTCCGAGCCATTTCTGCATAGCGAGCCTCTGAGAAATCCATCAGGGGTAAATGGCTGGACCAGAACAGCCGCGCGGCCAATAGCACCACGATAAAGACGACCCAGGCAGGATGTTGGCGTAAAAAAGCAGTCAACCGGCGTACTCTCTATGAATTCCGGCGGACAGTAACAAAAAGTCGTGAAAAAATCCCCTACAGGCCCGCGCCTGCGCAGATTCTGGTAAACTTATGCGGAGATTTGATGAGGCACTCAATCCGTGTGGAAATGGATTCACAAATTCGGCTCACCCCGATCATTTTATGAAATCAGCGAGAAATACTTGCCTTGGTTGAGCGGTGTGGCTTTGGGCACGATTGTGGTCGGTTCCATCTGGGGTCTGTTGTTTGCGCCGGGTGACTACCAGCAGGGAGATACAGTCCGCATTATGTATATGCACGTCCCCGCGTCTATTCTGGCGCAGTCTAGCTATATGATGATGGCCACGGCGGCTGCGATATTTCTCATCTGGCGGATCAAATTAGCAGATGTCGCAGTGCAGGCGATGGCGCCGATCGGTGCATCAATCACCTTCCTGGCACTTATCTCCGGCTCGATCTGGGGTAAGCCCATGTGGGGTACCTGGTGGGTTTGGGACGCGAGACTGACGTCTACTTTGGTGTTGTTTTTCCTATTTGTCGGCATCATGGCGTTGCGAAGTGCTATGGAAAACCGCGATAGCGCGGGGCGCGCGACCGCGATCTTGGCGGTGATAGGGGTGATTAACCTGCCCATCATCAAGTTTTCGGTGGATTGGTGGAATACCTTACATCAGCCCGCCAGCTTTACTCTGACAGAAAAGCCAGCAATGCCCGCGGAAATGTGGCTGCCGTTGCTGGTCATGGTGATTGGCTTCTACCTATTCTTCTTTACTGTCCTGGTCATGAGAATGCAGGCTGAAATTCTCAGTAGAGAGCACCGATCCGAATGGGTGTCCCAGCGCGTAAAACATCTGCTTGTCAGTGAATCTAATGCAATTTGAAACTTTAGCCGAGTTTGTCCAGATGGGAGGTTATGGTGCCTTCGTGTTTAGTGTGTATATTATTACTGCAGTGGTTTTGATCGGTAACGTGATCCTTCCGTTGCAGCAAAAACGACGTTTTTTTGCCGATAAGGTGGAGCGTCAAAAGAGAGCAGAGCAAGAACAGCGACAAAAGAGAGTGTAGTCATGAAATTTGGCAAGATGAAATCCCATCGACGCAATCAGCTTTTGTTGATTGGCTTTTTGGTGTTCGGCAGCGGAACGGCGTTGGCGCTAGCGCTGACAGCGCTCAACGAGAACATTAACCTATTTTATGCACCTGACCAGATCGTGGCCGGAGAAGCGCCGATTGGTCAAATGATTCGTGCCGGCGGAATGGTCAAGGAGGGCAGTATTGTGCGCTCTAAGTCGGACTTAAAAGTCCGCTTTGTCATCAGCGATATGCAAACCGCTGAAGTGACAATTCAATACGAAGGTGTTCTTCCTGATTTGTTCCGTGAGGGGCAAGGTGTGATTGCTCGTGGAGAGATGGATCCCACTGGTGTCTTTATGGCGGAAGAAGTATTGGCAAAACATGATGAAAATTATATGCCACCCGAGGTCATCGACGCATTGGCTGACGCTCACAGCAAGGCAGAAGCCATATGATTGCAGAGGTTGGTCATTACAGTCTGATCCTAGCCTTAGGTCTCTCTGTTTGTTTGGCGGTGATCCCAGCGCTTGGGGTTTACCAAAAGCGGGTTGCTTGGATGCAGCTCGGGAATAGCTTGTCTGTGGGCATTTTTGTATTCGTCTTCATTGCTTTTTGTTGCCTCGCCAATGCGTTTCTCTCGAATGACTTCTCGGTACTCTACGTGGCTCGTAATTCGAACACCGCATTGCCGGTGATCTACAAGATATCAGCGATTTGGGGTGCTCATGAGGGCTCCTTCCTGCTTTGGATTCTGGTGATGGCAGGTTGGACCCTAGCCGTCAGCTTATTCAGTGACGGTTTGACGTTGGACATGAAATCCCGAGTACTATCGATTTTGGGCTCATTGAACATCGGCTTTTTGTTGTTTTTGCTACTAACGTCTAATCCTTTTGACAGAACTCTGCCAATTTTTCCAGCAGAGGGCGCGGACCTTAATCCGCTCCTGCAAGACTTTGGTCTGATTGTCCATCCGCCGATGCTTTATATGGGCTATGTGGGGTTCGCGGTGCCGTTTGCATTCGCTATTGCGACCTTGACGACGGGTCGACTCGACTCTGCCTGGGCACGATGGTCCAGACCTTGGACCAACGTGGCGTGGGCATTTTTGACCGTCGGCATCACGCTTGGTAGTTGGTGGGCTTATTATGAACTTGGCTGGGGCGGCTGGTGGTTCTGGGATGCGGTCGAGAACGCATCATTTATGCCGTGGCTGATTGGCACTGCATTGATCCACTCACTAGCGACTAGCGAAAAGCGCGGCGTGTTTAAAAGCTGGACGGTGCTGCTTGCAATTTTCGCCTTCTCTTTCAGCTTATTGGGGGCATTCCTGGTGCGCTCTGGTGTGTTGACCTCGGTGCACTCATTTGCCGTGGACCCGGAGCGGGGCGCGTTCATTCTGATGTTTTTGATTTTGGTCGTGGGGGGGTCCCTCACGCTGTATGCCTTTAAGGCTTCGAGTATTCGAAGCGAGGCAGGTTTTGATGGCACGTCGCGAGAGACGTTTTTGCTGACCAACAACCTGCTGTTGATCGTGGCGACCGCCGCCGTGTTGCTTGGCACGATCTACCCGCTCATTTATGAAGCCGCAACCGGGGGTGATAAAATCTCGGTGGGCCCCCCCTATTTTAATAAGGTCTTCGTACCCATCGTCTTGTTGCTGTTTATCGCTATGGCGATAAGCCCGAAAACGCGCTGGAAGTCGACGCCGATTCCTCGACTCGTCAATGAGCAACTATTGCCATTGGGTCTAGCGACCGGTTCTGTCGTCCTGTTGAACATACTCTTTGCCAGCACGTTCGAATGGGTCGTTGTGGGCACCAATATCATTGCGGCGTGGATCTTCTTTAGCCTTGCCGTTGATTGGTGGAGTAAGGTTGCGAACAAGCGAGATAAGTTCGCTTCGTTGTTCCGCCAAACACCTTCGTACTACGGCATGATGCTTGGGCACCTTGGTATTGCCGTTTGCTTAGTTGGCGTGGCGGTGACTATTTACTTCAGTGAAGAAAAAGACGTCCGTCTCGAGGCTGGTCAATCAGTCACCTTGTCAGGCTATGAATTCACCTTGATCAAAATGAATCAAGTGCAAGGTCCCAACTACGTCGCCGATCAAGGTGAGGTCAGGGTTAGGCGAGCCGGTGAAACTATCGTGACCTTGTTCCCTGAAAGGCGCCTGTATAAAGCCTCGGGTAGCGTCATGACCGAAGCTGATATAGACGCTGGTGTGTTCCGTGATCTTTTCGTCGCGCTGGGCGAGCCAGTCGATTCTGATGCTTGGGCAGTGCGAGTGCACTACAAGCCCTTCGTACGTTGGATTTGGTTTGGTGGCATGTTCATTGCGATCGGCGGATTTGTGACGATCTTGGATCGGCGCTATCGGGCTGTTCGGCAACGCAGGGCACTACCCGCTTTGGGAGCAGCCGCGTGAGTGAAGCCAGTGTGCCTGCTGACGGCAATCAGCCCAAGAATGATCTGAAGAGAGTTCGCCGTGTTCTACTCATTCCCCTTGGAATGTTTTTTGTTTTGATCACGATTCTATCGATGGGTTTTCGATTGGAGGATCCGCACTTGTTGCCCTCGGTGTTGATTGATCGACCGTTCCCAGAATTTGCCTTGACTGACTTACATGATCCCGAGCGGACGATCACGGTGGCGGATCTCAAGGGTGAAGTCGCACTCGTCAACGTCTGGGCAACCTGGTGTCCGAACTGTTTGATTGAACATCCAGAATTTATGCGCATTGCAGCGGACGAAGGTGTGCCGATATATGGTATTAACTATAACGACGAATCTGGTAAAGCCCTGCGTTGGTTAGAGCGAAATGGCGATCCGTACCGTTTTAGTTTGTTTGATAACGAAGGCAAACTAGGTATTGATCTGGGTGTATATGGTGCACCGGAGACCTTCGTTATTGATCGAAACGGCGTCATTCAATTTAAGCATGTTGGCACCGTGACACCCGAAATTTGGTCGTTAACTCTGAAACCTTTGATCCAGCAGCTGCGAGAACAATCTTGATAGTACGCTCAAGAATTTTCTATTTTTCGTTGCTGCTTGCCGTGCTGGCTTCACTACCCACGTTTCCGACACTAGCAGCAATTGACACCTATAGCTTTCCGAACGATGAAATGCGTGATCGATACAATGTGTTGATTGATGAGTTGCGTTGTCCGCAATGTCTTAATACTAATTTGGCTGGCTCTGATTCCATGATATCCAAAGACCTGCGGCGTGAGGTTCACCGTCTACTTTTAGACGGCCAAACTGACGACGAAATTTTAGATTTTATGTATGAGCGTTATGGGGACTTTATTCTTTACGAGCCACGTGTGAAGACCGGCACCCTGGTTCTCTGGTTTGGTCCCTTCGGATTGTTGTTGTTCGCCCTTGTCATTGGCTGGCGAGTTTCACATAGGCGGTCTAAGCCACAGGCTCTCACCTCTGAGGAACAGGCTCAAATTGATCGCCTGTTCGACTCCTCTAACGAGAATAAATAATGACCTTTTGGATTTTTGCTGTGGCCATGAGCCTCGCAGCAGCGGCTTTTTTGTTGGTACCCGGTTACCTTTTTCGCCGTCATCAAACGTTAGGTGATCGCAAGGCTTCGAACGTTTTGATCTTTGAGGAGCGGGTTGCGGATTACGATGCGATGCTTGGCAACGACGAAATTAATCAGGAACAGCACGCGTCTTTTCTGCTCGAACTGAAGCGCGACTTACTCTCAGATGCGGCAGGCGACCCTGCGGCAGGCGACCCTGCGGCAGATGAATCTGCCTCTGGTGATCATAAAATCGGCCGCTTGCCGCTAGTTGCCGCATTGATTGTGCCTCTGTTCGCGTTTGTCGCCTATTCTGATCTAGGTTTCTCATGGGGCGCGATAAACGATGTTGCTCTGGCAGAATCACTCCGATCCGATAGCCCCCACGATCAAGCTGCGATGGGCGATAACGTTGAGAAGTTGGCGGAGCGGCTTAAATCACAACCGGACAATTTCGAAGGCTGGTACATGCTCGGCCGATCTTATTTAAATATGGGCCGCTACGACGAAGCGGCCGAAGCCTTTGCGCACCTCCTTGAAACCTTTACAGAAGACCATAGCCTTTTTGCTTTTTATGCCGAGGCGCTCTATATGGCAGATGGACGTGTGGTGACGCCACGTGTTGCTGCCGCCATCGAAGACACCCTGGCGCTCAACCCACATGACATCACGATGCTAGAAATCAAAGCACTGGGTTTCTTTCAGCGTGGTGAACTACGCGAAGCGATTGGGTTGTTTCAACGGGCTTTAGCAGCGGGCGTCGAGGGTGAGCGAGCAGACATGATTAATCGCGCCATTGTTCGTATTCAAGAAGACCTAGGTGATGCCCCTATGATGGCCGAAGCGCCTATCGATGCACCCGCCAACACGCCCGGTGATGTGCTCACCCAGATGCCGGCCCCAACAAAAGCAGTCACTGGCGATGTCTCCTCAGGAGCAGGTCGAGTGATTAAAGTGTTGGTTGAGGTTGCAGATTCAGTATCGATGCCGGCGAATACTCCCGTTTTTGTTTTCGCCCGCGCGGTATCTGGGCCACCGATGCCACTGGCAGTCCAACGGATGACCCGAGCTGATTTGCCGACTCTGATCACGCTGGATGAATCAATGGCGATGATGCCGGGTATGGGCCTTGCTAACTTCGACAATGTTCAAGTCGTTGCCCGAATTTCGGCCTCTGGTATTGCCAACGCGGGTCCTGATGATTATCAAGCATTGTCAGGCCCTATTGATGTGACTGCAGAAACTGACGTCATCAAACTGAATATCAGCAAGCAAGTTAAAGACTTTTAGGCGCATCTGAACTGCTCTAAACGCTTTCTCATTCTTTCCACAAACATAGTGATTCATATATGACAGGTCTTCTTTCGCCTCTTGGTTTCAAACGCGGTCCACAAATGAAAAACCGCTTCATGTTGGCACCGCTAACGAATCAACAAAGTCATGTTGATGGAGTCATGTCTGAAGATGAATTCACCTGGCTCACTAAGCGCGCTGAGGGTGGCTTTGGTTTGACGATGACGTGTGCAGCGCACGTGCAAGCCATTGGTCAAGGGTTTCCAGGCCAGTTAGGCGTGTTTGGCGATCAGCACTTGGAAGGACTGGAGCGGCTCGCAAGCGCCATCAAACTACACGGCAGTATTGCCATTTGTCAGATACATCATGCCGGTATGCGTTCACCAGCTGAGCTGATTGGAGAAGCGCCGGTTTGTCCTTCTGCGGACGAAAAGACCGGTGCTCGTGCACTAACATTAGACGAAGTGCACGCGCTTCGAAATGACTTCATCGCAGCTGCGGTTCGAAGTGAACAAGCCGGGTTTGACGGCGTCGAACTGCATGGCGCGCACGGTTACATTATTTGTCAGTTTCTATCTGCAGAGACGAATCACCGGGAAGATGAATATGGCGGAAGCGAAGAGAATCGAAACCGCCTGTTACTTGAAATGATTGACGGCGTTCGTGCGGCGTGCGGCAAAGACTTTATGTTAGGCGTCAGGTTATCCCCTGAACGGTTTGGTCTCAAGCTGAAAGAAACGACCTCGCTGGCAGCGCAACTGATGCAGGATGGGAAGATCGATTTTCTCGATATGTCTCTATGGGACGTGTTTAAGGATCCTGAGGAAGCCGACTATAAAGGGCGCTCACTATTGTCCTACTTTGCTGAACTGGAACGCGGCGACGTACGCCTTGGTGTGGCAGGCAAAATTCGCACCCCTGAAGAAGCAGAAGCCGCTCTGGGTAGTGGAATTGACTGGATCATGTTGGGGCGCGCAGCGATCTTGCAGCACAACTTCCCCTCTCTATATGCAGCCGACCAGCAATTTAAGCCAGTGGCAACGCCTGTGACACGTCAGCACCTTGCTACAGAAGGGCTGTCCGAAAGCTTTATCACTTACATGGGTAACTGGCCGGGCTTCGTGGCTGACGAATCCGCTGTCTAGTTGTCTATAAAAAGAACCGCTACTTATATTCGATGCGTCTTAAAGATTGTGCAAATATTGGTAAAAATCAAGACCTGACCCTTGCATAGTTTTTGATAGCTGGCACAATAAGATGGCGTTTGTGAAATCAGACCTGCATCATCGGAATGATTAACACGTCGCTAAAAGCAGATAAATAGATAATTAGATAGATAATTAAATAGACAGCCAAGCAGACAGACAGGAGTAAAACACCAAGCACCTAGGCCTAACCTCAATCACTATTCCTAAGGGTAACTCTATAAGATGGCGAAGAGATCTTATGTAACTGGCTCGACAAACCGACGCAAATCCACCGAAGGGAGAAAGAGTAAAAAGCACAAGGACCACAGGCAGCCCGATCGACAAAGCGCAGATATTTACACGCTGCCGTTTCAGTCTGCGAATTACGAACCTTCCATGTTAGACACTGCCCGCGACACTGCCTACCGGCCCAAACGTTGCGTACAACCCCTCGAAGCAAAAACAACCGCTCAAAAACGCTACATCAACGCAATCAAAAACAACTGCTTAACATTTGGTATTGGTCCTGCTGGTACTGGTAAAAGCTATTGTGCTGCTGCGATTGCAGCGGATGCCTTAGAAGCAGGCAAGGTTGAGCGGATCGTGTTGACCAGACCGGCTGTTGAAGCGGGAGAAAATCTGGGTTTTCTACCGGGTGATCTCAACGAGAAGTTTGCTGTTTATATTGAAGCTTTTCGTGACGCTTTAAACGAACGACTGGGTTCAGGTGCCGTAGACTATTTTTTGCGCCACGGCAGGATTGTCGCAGCACCACTCGCGTATATGCGGGGCAAAACCTTTCAGGAAGATAGCTTTGTCGTTCTCGATGAGGCTCAGAACACTTCAGTCGCACAGATGAAGATGTTTTTGACCCGCATTGGTGAGGGTTGCAAGGTTGTTGTGAACGGTGATGTTGAGCAAAGTGACATTCGGGGTCCGAACGGTTTGGCTGACGCAATAACTCGGGTGCACGGCTTGCACAATGTGCATGTTCACCGCTTTGAGCGAGAAGACATTGTCCGCAGTGGCCTGGTGCGTGATCTGATGGATCGTTACGAGGTGCCGGCTACCGAATAGTCGGCTCCATTGCTGCGAAAACGGAGGAAAAAGCGGGCTCTGATATAGAGCCCACTTTTTTATGACCGCCTTTTCCAAACTCTATCCTAACTTTCTATTTTAACTTTCTATTTTAACAACAGCGTCTGCATTAGCTTTCGTCGCTGTTCGGGTATTGCGATGGACTTGCGTGCGACCAGGTCCATTGAAATGGCTAAGGCCTCAGAGCCGCTCACCATCTGGCCCGTATCCACATCAAATAGCACATGAACGAAGTGCTGCAGTTTCTCCGACAGACTCTTAACACCCGATAACAATTGATAGCGACTGCCCTGGCGCAGATGACCGAATCGATTCATGCGGTATTCCAAAACCGCTCCGCCAACGACGCCTTTGCCGCGTTCATCACCTTCGAATCGCGCAAACAGATTTGGCATAGAATCTGAGTTACGACCCATGTACATGAACATCTGCAAGAAGCCCTCGGCGTCGCACTCGTCTGGCTGAATCACACCGCGACCGATCACGGCGCAACCCCGCGTGATCAACTGTTGCGCAGATTCATCTGCCAGGTAGAAGGGCGCGGGCCCAATGCCTCTGGGTTTTGCATAGTCTGGACACGCAACTAATTCAAGGTTGTTAGCAGTAAAGTCGCCAGAAACATCCATCACATAGGTCGCGAGCACGGTTTCGGTTGCCGTATTGCGGAGTTCAGTGATGACTCGTAGATGTTGTGCGTCTGCTCCAATCACCCCAAACAGTCCGGTCATGGGCACGGCAATTCTTGCCTCTGCTTGATGGCGCATATGCTGATTCACAACGCGCCGACAGATATCATTGACGGTTTGTTGTGTGGCAATGCCAGTCTCGATGAGACCATATTGTAATGTTTGCTGCATTTTGTGGGCGAAGAAGCGCACGTTTAGGTGGTCGTTTTCATCGCATTCCCAGCGATTGACACTACCGGCGTAAACTGGAAGTAACATATGACTAACTCTATTGGATTGTTCAGATACCCGAGACGGGCGACCGGCACACAATACCATTGTTAGGTTTCACCTGGTATGCCGTCCCGTTGGCCATCCTCAATGAGGTGCGCAAGACAACCAATATCAGTTAGAAAGCGACTCGCTATTTCTGGCGACTAATTGGCAATTTGCGCTTGGGAGTCGGTCCAGTCTACGATAACGTGTTGATGTGAAGAGGTAAAAAATAAAATTATTTGTTATTCGCCACCTTTGGAGAACATCAAGTTGTTAGGACTCAGGTTATGAAAACCCCTAAGTTTTTGAAGGTTCACGCCGACGTTAGAGAAGCGAAGTTTGATACTTCCTCCTTCTGATCTTTTCTTTCTTCAAGTTCGCAAAGAAACTTTCTGCTACCGCATTTTCATGGCAGTTGCCGCGAGGACTCATGCTCGGTTTGATGTCGAGCGTTTCAAGTCACTTTTTGCAAGCTCGGCTTTTGTATTCTGACCCCTGATCTGAATGCAACATCACCGTGTTTGTCGGTCTATGCCGCCAGTGAGCCATGGTCCGTGCATCCAGGATTAAGTCGTCTTTCATCCGACCACTCATCGACCAGCCAACGATGTTGCGGGCAAATAGATCCATGACAACAGCCAGGAACAAAAACCCTTCATGCGTATGGATGTAAGTGATATCACTCACCCACCACGGATTTGGCTCGTTTACCTCAAACTTCCGATTCAGTAGATTCGGCGCGGCTATATTCGGGGAAGCTCCGTAAAATCCTCTTGGTCGACGATAACCGCGTTGAGCGCGCAGGCCCACTGAGTGTATCAAGCGGAGCACGCGATCACGGCCACATACAATCTGTGCGTCAATCAGAATGCCCGCCACTTTCCAGCCAACATTGCTTGATCTGCGCAGTTAACTGCTGGTCTTCTTTGCCGCGCACGCGCAGCGGCCTCCTTTAATATCTGCCTCTCTTGCTCTGCACACTTGAGTTGACGTTTTAGACAAGCAACCAAGCAACGCGAAGATCACTTTCTTCTGCGCGTTGCTTGGTTGGCTTGCTGAGCACCTTAATCCAGTCATAGAGGCTCTTGTTAGCGATACCCAAGCGTTTGCTGACTTCCAGAACTGGATAGCCATGAACAATCACTTGGTTGACTGCTTCTTACTTGAACTCATCTGTGTAACGAGGGTGCTTACCCATTTTATACCTCTTGTGATTAACTATGATTTTTACTACAAAAAGTGCCGGGGTTCTTAGGCCGCATCAGTCATCTATGACGCTGGCTATTCCTTGTGGCGATTTGCATTCGATTAATCTACTTGTAAATCCAAGGTGCATGGCTGTTTAAAACAGGTTATGTTGATTGCGATGATTATATTGAAATGGATAGGAATTCTCATCGGCGCTCTCGCTATTCTCCTCGGAGCTGCCGCGCTGTTTTTTAGCCTCATCGTCAACCCTGCCATGATGAATGAGATTCGGGCCAATCCAACTGGCGAGGAAGCTCAAGAAGCCATGCTGTTGACCTTTGAGGGCAAAACGCTGCCGGTGAATTACCTGAAAGAGGGCGGCACGGTGTTTATGGGTGTGGATGGGAGATGGTGGCGTGCCTTCGTCGGCGATGCTGTGCCCGTCACCATGCTTATTCAGGGGGAAACCTACAGCGGTCTTGGCGTCGTCGTTCTAGATGATCCTGCCTATGTGGAAGATGTGTTTTCTCGACTGAGGCCAACTGCCCCTGATTGGCTACCCACTTGGCTCACGGGAAAATTGGTCGTCATCACGATCGCGACATTAGAAGTTCAGTAACATCGGAGCAAAGCTCCTTTGATATCATCGCGAAGTCAGTTAGATCGCAGGTTATCGTTTCGCAATTTCGTAAACAATCCGATTCTTAACGCCTTTGGTTATTACTGCCTTGCCGTCGACAAATGCTGGCGCATAGCGAAACCTTTTGACCACAGCCAAAGATGGCTTGTCGAAAACCAATGAGCCCTCGCGATCTAACACCACCGGATCTTGCACGAATCCTTGTTCATCGACGGTAAATTCGACGATAACGGATGCCTCTTTGCGAGCAACGAGAGCGGAGTTTGGATATACCGGTTGAGGTTTAAAGAGCGGGATATAGTCTTGAATTTCTCTTTCCGGCGTCATTTTGCCGATGGCCAGGCAGTGCTTTGTAGCCTCGGCAGGTTGTTTGTCTTGTTCATAGGCTTCAACTAAAAAGCCATGAACCGAAAGTTCTAAGCGGGTATCCGGAGCAGCAGGATCATCGAACCCGGCAAGGATTTCATTAAATTGGCCGATAGCCACATCATATTTTTTTGCTGCAAGGTTGTACTTCGCCAGATTAAATTGGGCCGCAATTGCTTCTGTGGAATGCGGACCTTTGAGATTCGTGAAAATCTCAAGGGACTCTTCCAGGTGTTTTTTTCCGTCCTTGTTAGCCAACTTAATGATCATTGTTTGGCCTGAACGAAACAATGCTAAGCCATACTGCTCTGATTGATTACCATAGTGGCTACCGACAATTTTCATAATTCGTTTGTAAGTCCTAAGCGATTTCTCCCTATCACTGTAGTTATTCGCAAGACAGTCTGCGAGTTCGTTTAGTGGATTGATAAGCTTTGGGCTCTTCTTCCCATAGATTTCAGAGTAGTCTGATGCGGCACTGTCCAAAATCTTGCAAGCCGAGTCGTACTGCTTGCTTTGTAGCAATAAAAAACCATAGTTGAAGGTAAGATTTGCACGTTCTTCTTTGCTCGCGCCGGCTGGTTTGCTGAGTTCGAGGGCGATGGCGGCTGCGGCGGCCGCATCTGTAAATTTCCTTTCCTTAGCAAGATTTTGGGACTCCCGATACGCTTTGTTAAAAGCTTCGGCGGTCTGTTGATGGCGTTCCTCTGCCGCGCCGTCTTCAGCAGCGCTGTTGTTGAAACTGAAAAAAGCTAAGGTAAAACAAGCGATGTAGACGAATATTTTGCGCATTGGTTTTTGTGTTTTAAAACATTCACACGCACATTAGCAAGATAGTTGGGAGTTGCCTAATACCTTCCCCCTAAAACCGAAACACAGTTTGTATCAATTTCACGCCCCAACTTTAGATATCGAATCGTGGTGTGTATTAAATTACTTTATTCGAATCAGTCTGCTATCGAAGCTGGTGCTTGGATCACCCGAGATAGCATCAAGGGTGATCTACAAAAACCAGTAGCAGCTAATTCATCTTCTGCTACCTGACTACCATTGATCGACATGCATAACGGTGTCGAGTGGCGGGCGGTATGCGGGTTTGAAATCAGTGCCCTTCGTGTAGGCAATAGGAATCAGTGCGACCTGGGTATATTCGGCATAGGGAATGCCCAATAGGTTTGCGATTTCTTCCTCGTGCATCAAATGTAGCGTGGTCCAAGCGGTACCCAGGCCACGGGCACGCGCGGCGAGCATAAAGCTCCAGGCAGCAGGAATAATTGAACCGTAGGTAGCGGCTTGAGCAAAATTCCCGCCGCCGGCAATCTCCGGCGAATCAATACGCCCGGCTATACAAGGGATGAGCAACGCGGGTGCCTTGGCCATGTTGGCGGCCAAATATTCTGCAGACGAGGTAGAACGTTCTTGGCTGGAGACTAGTGATTGATCACCACTTTCCTTATGGAGGTGGTGAATCGCGACTGGCATCGTTTTATAGATTTCCCAGACCTGGGCATAAATCTCAGCAATTCGATCTTTTTTCGCCTGATCAGTGACAAACATGAACTGCCATCCCTGCGCATTTGAGCCGGTAGGCGCTTGCACAGCGATGTTCATACATTCTTCCAGGACGGCGATTGGTACCGGGCGCTCAAAGTCCAGTCGCTTGCGTACAGCACGGGTGCTACTGAGAAGTTCATCATTGCTTAATGCTAACTGTGGATGTGCCATTTAGATCCTTTTGATGTTGATGGTTGGTTATTTGGTCCGTCACCTTAAACGAATTAGTAAGTTGCTGTGGTTT
This sequence comes from Candidatus Azotimanducaceae bacterium, assembly GCA_051278195.1. Taxonomy (GTDB): domain Bacteria; phylum Pseudomonadota; class Gammaproteobacteria; order Pseudomonadales; family Azotimanducaceae; genus JAHRVQ01. The sequence goes on along the minus strand of JBNMQM010000016.1, from coordinate 31,565 downwards.
AGTAATCTCTCGAATTGAAAATGACTTTTGCGCTGTATGGGTATTTACCGTGAAGGAAAACCGCATATCTGGGGACACTTTACTCAAATCATATAACCTGTCTCTTGCATAGAATTAAGTAAACTGTCTTCAGATTCGCCTTTAATCCAACTGTAGTGGCATAGTTAATATGGCAGAGAAATCAGGAGCTGAATCTCTCATTGGAAAAAATCCTATGTATTGTAAAGCGTAGTGATGGCTTCTGGCCGATAGCGGTCGTCGATAAGACTACACAATTAGCAACGAATGGGTCTGCCTCCTATCCGTTGCGGACCTAAAAAATCGGTCGATAATAAAGATGGAGATCAGCCAGCAATGATTAGAAAGGCTTCTTTTGAAACTAAACTTTACTACGGTTCAGGTGCTACTGCTTTCGGCATCAAAGACGCTGGCTTCAATTATTTTTTACTCGCTTACTACAATCAAGTGCTCGGACTTGATGCATTTTTAACCGGTCTTGCCTTGGCTCTAGCAATTGTCATTGATGCATTTTCTGATATTGCGGTGGGTTACATTTCTGATCACTGGCGTTCCAAGTGGTGACGAAGACACCCGTTTATGTATGCGGCGATGTTGCCTGTTTCGTTGAGCTTTATGGCTTTGTGGAACCCCCCAGAGTGGGCGCTTGGCAGTGAAATGTCGCTGTTCTTTTATCTCCTAACACTGGCTGTCTTTGTCCGAAGTTGCCTAACTTTTTTTGAGGTGCCCAATGCCTCGCAAGGTCCAGAACTGACATCTGATTATGATGACAGAACCTCCTTGATGGCATTTCGCTATCTCTTTGGCTGGCTGGGCGGGCTATCAATGGCGGTTCTTTCCTATATGGTGTTGTTCAATTTGGACCCTGCGGGCCAACTCGGGCCAACCGGCTACCAGTATCTGGGGCTCATTGGTGGTGGCGTCATGTTTGTGATGATGTTCAGTTCATCGCTGGGTACGCATCGACACATTCCTGACATGTATTATCCAGAGGTGCGCGATAAGCAGGGTCTAAAATTCGTCTTTGAGCAGTTCAGTGGCTTGTTTCAAAACCCGTCATTTGTCGCGTTATTTTTCTCTGGGTTATTTTTTGGGGCTGCCGCCGGTCTTGCGACTGCACTGGCGATTTATATCGGCACGTTCTTTTGGCTTTTACAATCAACAGAGATCGGACTGATTCCCATGCTGGGTTTGATTGCCGTGCCATTGTCCTTCTACATGGCGCCGAAATTGTCATCGCGTTTGGGTAAAAAAGGCGCTGCAATGAAGGTCTTTTTTTTCGCAATCGTGTTTTTGCCAATTGCCTATATCGCCAGCATTCTGGGTTATTTTCCGGTTCGAGAGAGTGCGCTCTATTTACCCCTGTTGATGACCAATTATCTCATTGAAACGACAGCGATTATTACCATGCAAATTATTATTGCTTCCATGAATGCTGATCTAGTTGAAGACCGCAGCGCCGAGACCAAAGGTGTAAGGCAAGAGGGGCTGATCTTTGCGACCAGAAACTTCTCGAAGAAAGCAGTCTCAGGTTTAGGCGTAATGCTCGCAGGCATGGTGTTGTGGCTGGTTGGTTTTCCTGAAGTCGCGCAACCTGGTGTCGTAGATTCAGAGATCGTTACCAACCTTATATTGGTCTATCTTCCTTGCTTGATTTTTCTGTATTTAGTTTCTTGGTACATCATGCGGTTTTACAAAATTGATCGAGAAAAGCACGAACAAAATATAGCCGCATCAAGAGTCTGATGTAGAGTAGGTTTGGCGGCAGAAATTTGTCGTGGACATAACCCTATCTTTTTGGCGAACTTAACCATGCGCTGGGCGAGTCGAGGTGAAAATTGATCATCGATACTGCTGTATTTGCATACGTATTCGGCGCCTTTACTGGCGTCACGGTAATTTTCCAATTGGCGCTAGCATTGGGTGCGCCCTGGGGAGAATGGGCCATGGGCGGTAAATTCCCTGGGCGCTTTCCTCTCAAAATGCGAGTGGCCGCGGCAGTACAGATGCTACTCCTGATTTTTCTCGCGCTTATAGTGATGGTCCGAGCAGAAGCGCTGTTTGCTGATTATCTCTCAATTTCTAGATCGGCAATTTGGTTTGTTGTGGCGCTTTTCGTTGTCAGCTCAATCTTGAATATCATTACACCGAGTAAAAAGGAGAGAATGTTGTGGGCACCTATCACCATTATTCTGCTCATTTGTAGTTTGATTGTTGCTACCAGTTAACGTTAGACCGAACATTGCAAGTCGAGGCTATGTTCAAAAAACCAGGAAATCTTCCAAATGACAGCATTTCTTATCTTAGATTCAGTGATACATGACACGGAGTCTTACGACGAATACAAAAGGCAGGCGAAGCCCATTGCAGAAAAATATGGCGGCGCCTACCGGGCGAGAGGAGGCGCGCTTGAAGTTATTGAAGCCGATCTATGGACACCAACCCGAATTGTCGTGATCGAATTTCCAGCGGTCAAAAACGCCCAAGATTTTTTGAATTCGGATGAGTACGCCAGCGTAAAGCCATTACGGGAAAATAGCGCAGATTGTACTGTTTTCATATTAGACGGAGGGTAGGAGCGAACATAAATCGGTGTAATTTTACAACGACAACAGGAGCTGCTGAAATAATGTATTTGATGGGCTCAGAGGCAGCGATACTGCTTGAACCCTACGCTGCGGTTTATGTAGAGATTCCTAAAGTCGCGTGTTCAAGTATTAAAGTGGCTCTGGCTGACATGCTTGGCGTGGTGCTCGATGGACCGAAAGGGGACCCGCATCAGTCCACATTTCCTCTGGCAACGCCGAATCGAGAAAGTCGCTTGATGTTTGAGGGTTACTTCTCATTTTCCTTTGTTCGTAATCCTTGGAGTAGATTGCTCTCTTGCTATCGGGACAAGGTTCTTTTTCAGGCTGAGGGGTTCACGAACTCAACTCAACGAGCAGGTGTTGCGGATTGTTTTGCCCACTACGAGCAAATTCGCGCTGGAATGTCGTTCGATGAATTTGTAGAGGCGATAGTATCAATACCCGATAACGAAGCTGACGCCCATTTCCGCTCGCAACATACCTTCCTCTCGAACGCTAATGGTCAGGTCTCGGTAGACTTTGTTGGGCGCTTCGAGTCACTCAATAGTGATTTAGTTGACGTTCAGAGGCGGGCTAAGATGCCTTCATTTGAGCTACTACTGTTGCAGATGACTGGTACAGGTATGGACTATAGGGATCAATACGGCGCCAATGCGCAGGCATTGGTTGAAAGCCGGTTTGCCAAAGACATTGGGCTGTTTGGGTATACTTTCTGAGCAAGCGCGCACCTTTTGTGAGCGATGTGGCCCAAAAGCGCGCTTTGCGGGCTAGATATTCATAAAGGTCTGTATACAAAGTGGCCATACGGCGCATAATAACGGTGCGTAGCTGGGGCATTCCATATTGATACGGATAGCCTTCGGTCCAGTGTTAATGGCTCGACGAGTTTTAAATTCTGATTTTGTAATGGTGATAGCAAATCAGAAAACTATTTTTCACTAATAAAGAATGAGAGCATTATGAGTAAAGGTACAGTTAAGTGGTTCAATGCAGATAAGGGTTTCGGCTTCATTACTCCAGAAGACGGCAGCAAAGATTTGTTTGTTCACCACTCAGAAATTCAATCTGGCGGTGAATACGCTACATTGAATGACGGTCAAGCCGTTGAGTTCGAAGTAGGCCAAGGACAAAAAGGTCCATGTGCAAATAAAGTAGTTGCTGTTTAATCGATAGCAAATAACAACTAGGTCAAGCGGATGTGCTTCGCGCGCTCGCTTACCTAGGCGTTATGCTTTATGCCGTTGGAACTTGAGAAAAGTTTAACGGAGCAGGAAGTCCAGTACCTGCGAAATCGATTGGATGAGTCCAATAGTGCATTCGCTGGTACCAGAAATTCGAGTGAGTTTGGCTTCGCGTTTAGGGACGATACTGGTCAAGTACTAGCAGGCCTTGGCGGTTCCAGTATTTGGGAATGGCTTCTTATCAATTTCATCTGGGTATCGGATGAGTTGCGTGGGCAGGGTTACGGTTCAAAACTTTTGTTGGCAGCGGAAGTTGAGGGGTTAACGTAGAGCCGAGAGTTCTCTATGCTCAACACCTTCAGTTTTCAGGCTCGCCCGTTCTACGAAAAATACGGTTATCGCGTCATAGGTTAAACGAAGGATTTTCCCAAAGGACATACCCAATTCCGTATGGTCAAACTTCTTACCAAGCCATAGGCCAACTATGCAGGGCATCGTTTTTGACCTCGACGAGACACTTGTCGACCGACGTGCAGCGGTTGAAAAGTTCGCTCATGCGCTTTGGTTAGAATATTTTTGTGACAGCTATGAAGTCGTTTATCAACTCTCTCCTCAACCCTCTCCTCAACCCCGGCCGCATCCTCTGTCTCAAACCGAATTCCTGAATGACGTTGTTGCTAAAGACCAAAATGGTTATTTAGCGCGCCCAGTTTTCTTTGCGGCCATGTTTCAATCCTATTCAAAGCACGTTCCATCGCAAAAAGTTATCGAAGATTTGTTCTATGACATAGTCTGGCTGACGCCAATTGTTGTGGAGGGTGGACGGACGCTTTGTTGTGCCTTCAGGAAGACGGTGTGCCAATCGGTGTCGTCACAAATGGCAGCGCGAAGGCTCAAAAAGCAAAGATAACCAACAGTTGCTTGGACCGTCTGATCGACGTCGTAGTGGTATCAGAAAGTTTTGGCGTGAAGAAACCAAGTCCTGAGCTCGATGTGTATGCCCATGATTAAGCGACCTACATCTTGCGCCAGAATAAGTGTCTGACCTTCGAGGCTCCCTTCATTTATATGCTCGTCGGCACCGGCAAAATTCTAGTTTTGGATACGGGTGACCTTGACGATTCTAAGGGATTTTCTCTTTATAAAAACGTTCGATCTATCCTCGGTCAAGAAGTTGTAGAGAACAAAGAGATTTTAGTGATGCATTCCCACAGCGATAATGATCGCCATCGAGGCGATGCGCCGTTTGAGGGTAAGCCCGGTGTCACAATGGTGAAACCTACCGGTGATGATGTGTGGCGCTTCTTTGACTTTGGTGAGTGGCCGGGTGGCCAAGCTAGCATCGAACTTGGTGGGCGAACGTTGACTGTCATTCCTACACCAGGGCATCAAGAAGAGGCCATTACGATTTATGATCCCCGGACAAAATGGCTGCTGACGGGAGACAGTTTGTACCTTGGCTATATTTATGTGAAAGATTGGCAGGCCTATAAAAGCAGTATTGAGCGCCCGTTGAGGTTTTCAGAGACGAATAATGTCGCGGCCATACTAGGCTCGCACATTGAAATGACGAGTGAACCAAGTGAATATTATCCAATCGGCACGACATTCCAACCCAGGGAGGCAGCGCTTGATCTGGTGCCCGACAGTCTTCGCCGGTTGAGCAACAGACTGCAAGAAGCGGATGGGAAAGACGAACTTTTATTCGACACGTTCGTCGTGAAGCAGATGAATACTGTCCAACGGTCGCTCAGCAATTTTGCTAGATGGATCACTAAGTAAAGTCGTGGCAGATATAAAATTTGCAGCCTTTTGGGCCATTTCGGGTGCGGTGGTACTTTTTGTGGCTTTTGCGATTAACTTTTGGGCGTTGGAGGGGAGTTACCCTGGATACAGGCTGCTTGCTTACCCAGGGATCACAGTCGCAAAGTTCTTTAGCGAGGAAATTTATTTTTGGCCAAAGTTAAGCATTATGATCGCTGGGCAATATGTCATCTATTTCTTGATAATTTTCGTTGGTAAGAAATTGGTGAGGCTCGTTGGTCGCACTAGTTCCTAACATAATATCCAAGCTGCGTTGAAGAAAGGCTATCGCTTGAAGAGAAGGAACTGATTGTTCGCGGGCATCACCGTGTCACTTTTTAACTCGTACCCGCTTTTCTCCGCCAGGGCTACTAAGGCCTCAATATCTCGAACACCACTTAAGGGGTTGCGGTCTTTCAACCACACATCAAAGTTAGCATTAGACTCACTCGTAAACTCACCGTTGTACTTGTAAGGCCCATAGAACATTAGCCGGCTCGCTGGGCTCGCGAACATTTGCGGCAGCAGTGCCTCGGGCATAATGTGGATGACATTGGCGGAGTAGAGGCAGTCAACAGTGCCTGGCCAAACCGGTGAAGCGAGATCTAGGTAAAGTGGTGGTAAAATATTGTCCGGCGCTAGCCGGTTGAGGTTGTCGACTAGCCCCGGGTAGTAATCACCTAGATCGGATGGTTGCCAGGTAATATGGGGTAGTGCCGTGGCAAAGCAGATGGCGTGTTGGCCAGAGCCGCTGCCTACTTCCAATAAGTGACAAGGCGAGGTCAGTTGTTTGCTCAGCTCAAGCAGGATGGACGGCTGATTGTTGTGGGCGGCTTGTGAAAAATTGTTGAAAGTAATGGGCTGTGGTCCTGAACAGGTTTCGTCCCACGTTACGTTAATTGCGCTATGATGGGCAAATGTCCGAAGCACTGACTAAACAGCAGCTGCAGATTCTAGGTCGCGACCTGGTCGCGTTAAAGGCTAGCCTGAACCAATTGCTGGTCGATACAGAAGCCGCCACCAAACCTGTCAACCTGAAAGACAATCAGGGCCGCCTCAGTAGAATGGACGAGATGCACAACCAGAGCATTTTGTTGGCCAATCGCAATGTCACTAAAAACCGCTTGCGATCTGTGATCTCGGCCCAAAGGCGATTTGAGCTTAGCCAATTCGGTGAGTGTTCGGAGTGCGGTGAAGACATTGCGTTCTCGCGTCTCAAAGCCTATCCGGAGGCTGATATGTGCATCCTTTGCCAACAGCAGCAGGAAAGTTCGACACAACAGACTTGATTCCTGCTCAATGTTTGATTTAGGCTACTCTCGTTTTCAACAGTCACGGTTTATCTCCAGCTTCATGACGTTCCGCAAAATCACAGTCATATCATTGCTGCTCGCCGGCACGATGTTTGCGCAGGCGCTGTCGTCGGTCGACCATATTCATTTACATGTAGTCGCTGAGCAGGAGTGTCTGATTTGCGGCTCAGCAAGCGCTGATGCCGCCTTGGTTGCGACTGTTCACTCAGCAATCGTGCCGATCGCCAGTAAGCCAGCCGCCCCCAAAGTTTATCAACGCCACTTCTCTGCAGTTCTTGACCTGCGTTCTCGAGCACCGCCCTTACTTCTCGACGTTTAAAAGACCCCCTTTTTAAATTAGAGAGATTCTCATGATTAGATTATTGTCAGGCTGCCTGTTGGCGAGCCTAGTGGCCGTGCATGTACACGCCGCCGAACATGATATTGAAGAAATTGTTGTTACCGGTCCTTTTCACAAGCCTTTGGCGGAATCCGTACTGCCGATCGGTGTGTTGTCGGGTGAAGCGTTACGGCGTGAAGTGGCCAATTCCCTAGGTGATACCTTAGATGGTCAGCCCGGTGTTCACTCTGCATCTTTTGGTCCAGGCGTTGGTCAGCCAGTGATCCGTGGCCAGAGCGGTAAGCGTGTCCAGGTCTTACAAAATAGTGTTTTTGTGTCTGACGCGGCCAATCTTAGCCCCGACCATGGCAATGGTATCGAGCCCTTGTTAGCCGACAGTATTGAGGTAGTGCGTGGCCCAGCAACACTGCTATATGGTAGTGGTGCCATTGGTGGCGTGGTCAATGTCATTGATCAGCGTATCCCGACGCGGCTCTTTGATCGGCCAGAAGTCATCTTTGAACAATCCCATGCAAATGCTAGTGATGAGGACAAAACGCTGTTGGGTATCAATGCCAGCGTGGGTGCTATTGCGTTCCACGCGGATTTTTACTCTCGCCGGAATAACAACGTGGATATTCCCGGCACCGCGATTGATCTTGAACGTCTAGAAGCATTGGAAGCGCTTGCTGGTATCGAGCACGAAGAAGGTGAAGAGGAGGGTGAGTCTTCGCCACCCGGTTATATCGACAACTCCTTCGGCGAAGGTAAAGGCGGCACCCTGGGGATTTCCTGGGTTCAAGAACAGGGTTTCATTGGCTTTTCTTACAACCGCTTTGACAGTGAATATGGTCTGCCCGGCGGGGCTCATGGCCATGAAGAGGAAGAAGAGGAGGAGCATGGAGAAGAACATGGAGAAGAACATGGAGAAGAACATGGAGAAGAACATGGAGAAGAAGAGGTCGCCGTTCGTCTAGCATTAGAGCAAGAGCGCTATGATCTCAAAGCCGACTATCACTTTGATCACGGCTTTATCTCGGATGTGCGTTTTCATCTCGGCTATACCGACTACGAACACCGCGAGCTCGAAATTGAAGACGGTGTCGCGGAACTTGGTACTCGCTTTCTCAATAAGGGTTTTGATAGTCGCATTTCCTTGACCACTCGAGAGCGAGGGCAATGGCAAGGCGTATGGGGTTTACAGGTGAACGCCACGGAATTCAGCGCAGCCGGCGAAGAAGCCTTTATCCCGAAAACCGATATTCAGAATACGGCACTGTTTGTCGTGGAACGCTGGGCATCGGATCGCTATACCCTGGAGCTAGGTGGCCGGGTGGAGCGTGCTGAATTAGATCCGGCTGCCTGCGCGACATCAGAAACAGTGTTCAGTGTTACTGCCAGTGGCATCGTTGATCTCGAGCAAGATGCACGGCTAATCATCTCTGCTGGTAGAACAGAGCGCGCGCCTACGGTAGAAGAACGTTACTCCAATGTTGATCTGGCAGGTTGTGGTCTCAAAACCGAGCTTGTGGCTCATGCGGCCACCAACCTAATCGAAATTGGCGATATTGATTTGGCCACCGAGGTATCACGCAATCTGGATATTGGCTACCGATTGCCAATCGGCTCAGCCTTGCTGGATGTGTCTGGTTTCTATAACCAAGTGAGCGATTATGTTTATCTCGATCTTACTGGTGCGCTGGTCGATGACGTTCAGGTCGCTAATTACCGGGGCGAGGACGCTCGGTTCTATGGCTTTGAAGCTAGCCTTGAGTTCCCGCTGGCAGACCTGTCGGCTTCCACCGTTGGCGGGCGTATTGCCATCGATATGGTACGGGGTCGCTTCGATAATGACGATTATGTGCCGCGTATGTCCCCTGCAAGAATACTATTTGCAGTAGACTGGGAGAGTGAACGTTGGTCTTCGGGCGTGACCTTGAGCCACGTCTTCGAGCAGGATGATACGGCGCCTCTTGAGCTAACCTCCAGTGGCTACACGCTGGTTTCGGCTTATGCGGATTATCACTGGACTTTGTCCTCCGGCGCAGACCTAGCCCTTTTTGCCAAGGGTGATAATCTGTTGAATGACGAGGTTCGTAACCACGTATCATTTTTAAATAACGTGGCGCCGGAGTCGGGCAGGGGGGTTCGAGTCGGGTTGCGGCTGCGTTACTAGCCGTTTCTTTATGAATAATTTATCCGTTAATTTGGTTTAACAAGTTAAGGTTCTAATATGCAAATTCAACGTAGAACACTACTTAAAGGCGGGCTGGTAGCAGCGACACAGTTTTTAGTCGGTTGCGGTTCCGTGGCAAAAACTGTCGCTCCTCTGGTGGGCTTTAGTCCAGTCCCGTTCGCAAAGGGCATTGGACCCATGCCCACCATTTCCGATGACTATGTTTATGAAGTGCTGATTCCGTGGGGTACGCCACTGCAACCCGATGGTCCCGCCTATCATCATCCTGCCACTGAGGATCAGGCGGACCAGGTAGGTATTGGGCACGATGGTATGGCGTATTTCCCGATTTCCGATGATGGTAAGAGGGGCATGTTGGCGCTCAACCATGAATACGGTAGAAACACACATTTGTTGGGCAAACCCGTGCCAGAAAGCCTGACCGATGTTCGAATCTCACAGTATGCTCACGGTGCGGGTGTGGTCGAAATTGCTGAAGTTGAAGGCAAGTGGCAGCGAGTCGCCAGTGAATCAGCACGGCGTATTCATGGCAATGGAGAAACGACCTTCAGCGGTCCGGCAGCATCGAGCGCCGCGCTTCAGAACAAGGCTGGTAATCCCTATCGTGGTACCTTCGCCAATTGTTCCAATGGCCAGACGCCTTGGAACACCTATCTGACCTGCGAAGAAAATTTCAATTTATATTTTGCTGCCTCCGGCGAGTTCACACCGAATGAGTCCCAGCAGCGTTATGGTCTCAATAAAACGGGTGCGGGATATGGCTGGCATTTGTTTGATAAGCGTTTTGACCTGTCAGACCCTGATTTTGAGAACGAGGTGAATCGATTCGGCTGGGTTATGGAGATTGATCCATTTGATCCTAAGCAGGTGCCCGTAAAGCGCACTGCACTGGGACGATTAAAGCATGAGGGTGCAGGACATGGCGTGAGCGCTGATGGCCGGGTCGTCGTGTACATGGGCGACGATCAACGTTTTGAGCATATTTATAAGTTTGTATCGGCTGATAATTGGCAGGCAATGCAGTCACGCGGTGTGAGCCCATTGGACGAAGGCGTGCTGTATGTGGCGCGTTTTGATGAAGGCGGCACAGGTGAATGGTTACCATTGACGGCCGGCAATCCTAAGCTGAAGGACTTTAAAGATCAGGCAGATATTTTGATTAATACGCGCCTTGCCGCAACGGCTTTAGGGGCCACCGATATGGACCGCCCAGAATGGACCACCGTTGCACCCAATGGCGATGTCTACTGTACATTGACCAATAACCATCAGCGCAAAGTTGCTAACCCAGCCAATCCGCAAGCACCGAACCCTAATGGTCACATCATTCGCTGGCGCGATAGTGATGACTTTTTGGGAACGACGTTTACCTGGGAGATATTTCTGATCTCAGATAAGTACTATGCGGGTGAGAACTCCTTTGGCAGCCCGGATGGGCTATGGGCCGACCCAGATGGTCGTTTGTTTATTATGACAGATGGTGATCAACGGGACGGGCATAGCAACCAGTTGTTGGTGAACGATATCAACACGGGTGAAATTAGGCGCTTGCTATCCGGTGTGGCCGGTTGTGAATTGACCGGAATTACAGCGACACCTGATCGAACAACATTATTTGTAAATGTTCAGCATCCGGGCAACGGCGATCCAAAGGTCACGAATTTCCCCGCCGAGTTTGACCAGCAGACCATACCCCGGGATTGCACCTTGGCTATTCGTCGTCGTGATGGCGGCGTGGTTGGTTCCTGAGGTAGGAAGGCCATCGAAAAACTCTACCCTGCCGGTTTCGAGGCAATATTCAGCGCCGATGATGAGCAGGTTGGCTGTCTCGCTCAATCGCTCCAATGCCTGCGACCCGTGTCGTAGAGAATTGGCGGATATTCGAGCGTTCGATCGAACCGCTTGTTTCATGAGTTGATCATTTTCTAGGTTCAGATCAAGTAGTCCCTCGACGGCAGGGCGGATGCGGTCGACGATCGAGCGGAGATTGCTGAGAGAGTCTGATGGTTCGGTGCTGGTCAGTGCAGTGATTGTGGCTGCCACCGCACCGCAATTGGTATGGCCCATGACCACAACCAGTCTGACGCCGAACTGCTCGGCGGCGAATTCGACGCTCGCGATTTGAGATGAAGCGACCACGTTGCCGGCAACTCGAATCACGAACAGATCTCCGAACCCTTGATCAAATACCATCTCCACCGGCACTCGGGAGTCAGAGCAGCCAAGGACGACGGCGAATGGCGTTTGTCCTTCTAGCAATTGGCTGCGTTGAACCGCATTCAGAGATGGGTCGTAATCGGAAGTTCCGTTTACGAAGCGATTATTACCGGCCTGCAGTTCTGCAAGGGCTTCTTGAGCATTTTTCATGGCGCGCATCATATCCTAAAACTCATACTGCTTGCGTACTACGAGCGTTGCTGAGAGAATAAAACGAACGTTTGAATGATATTTGGATATGACCACTACCCAGGACTGTTTGCTTGACGCAGCGGAAGCGCTATTTGTTGAAAAAGGTTACGCCGCGACCTCGTTAAGATCGATTGCGGTCCGTGCTGATGCAAACCTGGCGGCGACCCACTATCACTTTGGATCTAAGCAAGGTCTGTTTGCGGCGGTCTTTCATAGGCGGGTAACGCCTATTAACGAGGCTCGCCTGGCAGCGCTTGATGCTCTGGAAGTTGACTCGGCAAAGTTGGACATTCGGTCTGTGTTAGAAGCTTTTTTGCAGCCTCTGGTGAAAGCTGATGCAGCTGAACACTTACCGGCCCTTATTAGTCGAATCTATAGCGAGCCGCAATCCGTGATCAGACCAATGCTTGAGAAAGAGTTTGGGGTTGTTGCGGGCCGGTTTGTCGCGGCGCTATCCAGATTGTTGCCGGATTTATCGATAACGGAGTTGCGTTGGCGGTTTCACTTTTTGGTCGGCAGCATGGTGCAGACGCTTTCGCTCACCATGCCGTTAGGGTCAGAACTCGCCGAGGACCGTCCGCAGGACAAATTTGAACGACTGATTAGCTTTGCTGTAGCGGGCTTTTTGGCACCTGAGCCACTTTTAGGAGAGTCATTGTGAAACAACTGCTCATTGCTGCAGCGATCGTGTTGTTTGGTATCGCCAACATGGTGATGTTGGTAAAGACTGGGCCTACGTTAGATCCCAAGCCGGTAGTGCCTCTTGCACCATTGGTTCGGGTTCTTTCTGTCACACCTGAGACTGTGCTGATGACGGCAAGCACTCATGGGACTGTTGCGCCCCGTACCGAGACTGAACTGACACCGGAGATATCTGGACGTGTCATGGGGGTATCTTCTGCCATGGTATCAGGCGGTTTCTTTAAGAAAGGTGAGGTCTTGGTGAGCGTTGAGCGGCTGGATTATGAGTTGGCGCTTGAGCAGGCAAAGGCAAATTTGGCTCGGTCGGATAGTGAAGTGACGAACGCCCGTAAGACGAATTCTCGACAGGTTGATCTGGCGGAAAAGAAACTCGCCTCTGATTCTGCAACTGACGATGCATTGAACCGCCTTCGAGTCACGGAAGCCACTTTGCAAGAAGCCAGAGCACTACTAGCAAAAGCGGTAAGAGATCTGGAGCGGACGGATCTGGTTGCACCTTACGATGGTCGTGTTAGATCAAAGCGGGTAGATGTTGGGCAGTTTGTGAATCGTGGTAATCCAGTCGCGACTATTTATGCTACCGACTATGTTGAGGTGCGCTTGCCGATCAAAGATAAGGAGTTGGAGTTTGTCGACGTACCGCTGGCTGGCAATACGCTCGTTCACTCAACAAACCTTGCATTAGTCAAACTCAATGCAAAATTTGGCGGTGATCGTTACGAGTGGATCGGTGAGGTCGTGCGAACCGAAGGTGAAATTGATCCCCGGACACGCATGATCAATGTTGTCGCAAGAGTCTTGTCGCCCTACGAAACAGACGGAGATAAACCGCCGCTCTCTATTGGGCTTTTTGTCGGTGCAGAAATACAAGGGCAGAGTTTTGATGATGTGGTGGTGTTACCCCGAATCGCTTTGCGCGGGGACTCGCGCGTCTATGTTGTGGATGCAGAGAATCGCTTGCAGTTTCGTGACGTGGTGGTGCTGCGTGAAGCGGATGACCAAATTTACATCCAAGGGGGTTTGAGAGTTGGCGAAAGGGTGTGTATCTCGCCGCTCGATGTCGTCGTGGAAGGTATGCGGGTCAGGGTGCCAAACCCTGGCAATGAGGTGGCTGCAAGATGAAACCAATCATTAAGTGGTTTGCCAATAACCATATAGCAGCGAACTTGCTGATGCTGTTGATCATTATGTCCGGCCTGGCTGCCGTTACCCAAATACCACAGAAATCATTCCCGGACATCATTGTCCCGATCATTACGATCACAGTCCCTTATCTCGGTGCTGCACCAGAAGAAGTCGAGCAGGGCGTGTGTATTCGGATTGAGGAGGAGCTAGAAGGTATCATAGGTATTGAGCTGATTCGTTCAACGGCCAACGAAGGCATGTGTAGTGTGCAAATTGAAGTATTTGAAAACGCCGATGAATCTAAGGTGTTGGATGATGTAAAGAGCCGGGTCGATGCCATTGATACGTTTCCTGCAGAAACGGAAAAACCCATCGTAAATTTATTGTCAGATGTTCGCTCTGTATTGGATATTGCGATCACTGGACCAGAAGACGAACGCACTTTGAAAATTCTTGGTCAGCGAGTGCGTGACGACATTGCGGCTTTACCAAATGTTACCCAAGTGGAGCTAAAGAACACCCGGCCCTACGAGGTATCGATCGAGGTGTCCGAGTCTGCGTTGCGTCAGTACAGCCTCAGTTTTGACCAGGTCGCAAAGGCAGTGAGACTTCGTTCATTGGATTTGCCTGGTGGTTCGATTAAAACCGATGGCGGTGAGATTTTACTGCGCACTAAAGGGCAGGCGTATTGGGGCGATCAGTTTGAAGAACTGGTGCTGTTTACTCGGCCAGATGGCACTCGACTAAAGGTTAAAGATGTTGCGACTGTCGTGGATGGTTTTGAGGATACTGATCAGCTGTTGCGCTTTGATGGTAAACCCGCGGCATTGATTCGAGTCTCTAGGGTCGGCGATCAGGACATTATAGAAATCACCAAAACGGTACGAGCCTATTTAGCTCGCGCGCCTGAAAGTATGCCGGAGGGCGTCAAACTTACCATTTGGAATGATGGTTCAAAGATACTTCGCGATCGTCTGGACACGTTACTGAGCAGTGCCAGGTCTGGTTTCTTAATGGTGCTGCTGCTGTTGGCGCTGTTCCTAAGGCCACGCCTTGCCTTCTGGGTCAGTGCCGGTGTGCCGGTCGCTTTTTTGGGCGCCTTAGCACTAGCTTCGTTGATTGGGTTATCCATCGATGCTGTCTCTTTGTTTGGTTTTATTTTAGTGCTGGGTATTCTTGTTGACGATGCAGTTGTCGTCGGTGAAAACGTTTATGCCAACCAACTTGAACATGGTGATTTGTTAGAGGGTGCCATTAAAGGCACCCAGCAGGTGTCTGTTCCCGTCGTGTTTGGTGTGCTGACGACGATTACGGCTTTTATGCCGCTTATGCTTGGGCCGGGCACGATGGGAGAAATTTTTGGTGTAATCGCGACCGTTGTCATCTGCTGTCTTATTTTTTCTCTGATCGAATCGCAATTTATACTGCCATCTCACCTGGGTCATCAGTCAGTAGAGTCTGAAGTGGGTGAAGTGGGTCTGATGATGATTCCGATCATGGCAATTATCATTTCGCAAATTGCCTGGGGTCTTGCCAGCTTCATTAATCTGGCCTGCGTGGCGCTCGTGATTGCCTATTTCCTATATAAAGTTGGTATTGCGCAGGTGATATCGCACCGGCTGATTAGCTTTCAAAAAGCCTTCTCGAACAAAGTGGAAACGCTCATTAATGTAAACTTTCGCCGCTTTGTGATTCGAGCCACCAACGTTCGATATGTGACGGTTGCCATTGCGCTGGCGGCATTTTTGTCCGGTCTTGGGATTGTGGCAAGCGGACGTCTGCCGTTTTCGCAATTTCCACCCCTCGAGTCTGATCAGGCTATTGCGCAACTGACAATGCCGTTGGGAACCTCTGCTTCGATTACTAATGAAGCGGTTTTAAAATTGGAGCGTTCAGCACAGCAACTTGCCTTAGAGCTTGCGGTTGAATTTCCAGATGCTCCGCCGGTTACACACATCCTTTCAGCCGTTGGTAATCATCCTAGTTCAAGTAGCTCTAGCGGTCCCCCTGGGTCTGGGGGTGGTTTAGCTGCGAGCAGTGGTGGGCATCTCGGTGAGGTTACGCTGCAGCTTGTGTCTAGCGAGAGTCGAGACATCGATACTCGCATGGTCGCCAATCGTTGGCGCGAACTAGCTGGCCAGATACCCGATGCTGTGGAGCTAAAGATTAATACCACCTTGTTTAGTGTGGGTAATGCGATTGATATCCAACTTGAAGGCGACAATGTTGACGACTTGCGCGTGGTCGCAGAAAAGCTACGTCATAGGCTCGCCGAATATCCCGGCGTGATTGATATCACCGATAGCTTTCGGTCCGGCAAACAGGAGTTGCAGTTGAATATATCGCCTGGCGGTGAAGCTCTGGGTTTGACCCTTGCCAATCTGGCGCAGCAAGTTCGTCAGGCATTCTATGGTGAGGAGGCGCAGCGCATTCAACGAGGTCGGGATGATGTGAGAGTCATGGTTCGTTATCCTGAGGCAGAGCGTCAATCTTTGAGTACTCTGGATGACATGCGTATTCGCACCGTCGATGGTTCTGAGGTGCCGTTTGAAGCGGTTGCGGTCGCTGATCTTGGGCGTGGTTTTGCTTCGATTAAACGAGCGGATCGGCAGCGCGTTGTTAATGTTATTGCCGATGTAGACCGAACACAGATTACGGCGAATGAGGTACTGGGTGCACTTAACGCTGGCGAAATTCAGAAGATCCTGGCGGACTATCCTCGCGTTAAATACAGCTTGGAAGGCGAGCAGGCTGAACAGAATGAAACAACGGCGGGTCTAATTCCGCTATTTTTCATCTCTTTGTTTGTGATCTATGCGTTATTAGCGATTCCGTTGCAGTCTTACATGCAACCGCTGATTATTATGAGTGTGATTCCCTTCGCCATGTTAGGCGCAATATGGGGGCATCAGATCATGAAAACTTTTGACCTGGTAGCAGGGCTCGCAATGCCATCGGTGATGGGTGTTATTGCTGCATCGGGTGTTGTGGTGAACAGTTCGCTGGTGTTGGTTCACAACGTCAATAGACGTCGCATCGAGGGTCAATCTCTTCACAATGCGGTGTTAGAATCGGCGATTTCACGCTGTCGGCCAATCGTATTGACGTCGATGACGACTTTCGTTGGTTTAATGCCTTTGATGTTCAATCAAAGTGTGCAGGCGCAATTCCTTGTCCCCATGGCGATATCGTTAGCTTTTGGAGTCTTGTTTGCAACACTTGTGACGTTATTTGTTGTGCCTTCTGGCTATTTGATTCTAGAAGATTTTCACAATTGGCGGGAACGTGGCCGAGACAGCAAGGCGCAGCCAGCCTAACTGTTAATGAGCCCTGAGACCGCATCGAGTAACTCTTGCTTGCGGAACGGTTTGGCGAGTGTTGCGCCGGCACCAATATTTTTGGCGGTAGACAAGTAGGTAGAAATGCCGCCTCGACCGCCGCCGGACATGGCGAGAACTTTCAGATCCGGGCGTATTTTGTGCATGTCCATGATGGTCTCGATGCCCTCTTTATTGGGCATAATGAGATCGGTAATGACAATTTCAATATCATCAAAATCCTGCAACAGCTCTAGACCTCGTTGCCCATCTTCTGCGGCAACCACCTCATAGCCTTCTGATGTCAGCATGGTGGTGATCAACTGTAAAATTTCTTTTTCATCATCAATGACGAGGATGAGCATCGGTAAGTTCCCTTTTGATGGCGATTGCTAAATCAGCTTTCATTATCGGTTTGCTGACAATACGGCAACGACCAAGTCCGATAAGTTGCTCGTTAACGTGATCTTCTGCATAGCCGCTCACGACTAAAACAGGTAATTGTGGTGCATGTTCGCGAATTTTTTGGATGAGTTCTATGCCAGACATGCCGGGCATAGTTAGGTCTGTGACCAACAAATCATAGTGTTGTTCACCTCGTTTAAAACTCTCTAGTGCTTCAACACTATTTTGATAGACATCTGTCCGATAGCCAAGGCTCGTCAACATCGATTCCAAGGTTTGAGCGACCGTAACATCATCATCTACTAAGAGTATAGACCGAGATTTAGACCGTGTCGTATCCACCTCTTTCCCCCGGTCTTCTTTATTGTTCTCGTTCCCTGGCCCGACTAAGCCTGGTGTCGGGTCAGTAGCGGCAAGAAAAATCGTGAAGCGAGTATTGCCTGGCCGGCTGGTGACTCTGATCTCGCCACCCAATTTGGTGATGATGCCATGAACCACTGAAAGGCCTAGTCCGGTGCCTTTGCCAACATCCTTTGTGGTGAAGAAAGGGTCAAAAATTCGGTTCAGTGCCTCAGTTTCGATGCCCACTCCAGTGTCAGTCACTTCAAGTGCGACCATGTCCCTGCCATTCCGGGTCGCTGGCATCAGCTTCAAGGTGAGCTTGCCTCCGGAAGACTCCATCGCATGCCAGGCATTCGTGGATAAATTAATCAGGACTTGCACCATTTGGGTCGAATCTGCTTCTACCATCTTGTAGCCAGGTACAATTTCTATCTCTATTTGAATTGTGGCGGGCAGCGTGGGGCGAACCAGCCTTAGGACACTCTCAAGCGTCTCCTGCAAGTCCAGCGGCACTTTCTTTTCGTCCCAACGGCGACTAAAGACCAGAATCTGTTTCACCAAATCCTGCGCTCGAAGGCTGCCATGGATAACTTCTTGTAGGGTTTCTTTAATCGGTGAGCCCGGCTCTAGCTGGGATAATGCAATGTCTGTATAACCCAGAATGGGTGTCAGAATATTATTGAAGTCGTGCGCGATGCCGCCCGCTAGTGTGCCAATACTCTCCATTTTTTGTGACTGAATGAGCTGTTCTTCGAGTCGTTGGGTTCCATGTTCAACGGCTACCCGGTCTGTAATATTCTGCACGGTACCCTCGAAGCAACCATCCGGCGATTGATCATCGCTTTTATAAGCTGCGCGGATCTCGAAAAAATCGCCACCGTATTCGGCTTTGCTTTTAACCCTCACTCTTAATGGCGTTTCTTTATTCGCAGCTTGCTGAATAAGACCTTCGTACATCTCCACATATTCATCTTCGATGCGAATTCTGATTGAGTTGAAAGAAGGCTGTTCGCCATCGTGAAAACCGAGCTGGTGGATGACCTCACCAGACCAGAAACTTTCCTGATTTGCTAAGTCCCACCGAAAACTACCAAATTGGCCGACGTTTTGTGCGTCCGACAAATAGCGATCGCTGTTCCGGAGTCTTTCTTCCATTTGCCGTTTGTTATCCGTGGTTATCGCAATTGCACAGAGGTCAGCTATCGAATGGCCAAAGTCCTGATCCTCTACGGTCCAATGTCGTGGCGCTCTGGTTTGTTCGTGGCAGATCACGCCAATCAGCTCCCCTTCCGCCCAAATCGGCACATCAAGCATTGAATAGATATTGTTTGGCTTCAGGTAGGTTTCTGTGAATTCAAAGGTTGCAGAGTGGTGACGAGCGTTGTCGGCAACAACCAAGCCGCCATCTTCTATACCCGCAAAGTAGGAAGGATAGTCGACTGCTAAGAGTTCTTCTGGAGCAGTCTTAACAATGCCCTGATCCAAAATAATTAATGAGGTGATCGCGTTCCTGTCCTCATTGAAAATCCACACGCTCAAACGTGGCGTGTCGAGTTCTTCTGCATTCGCTTTTACCAAAGCAGCCAGAGCCGTTGTCAAGTCTGGGCTTCTTAGTTTGGCGAGTGATAGCAAGATAGATTGGCGTCGACCAAATCTATTTGACTCGTCAGTTTCTTTTTTGGCATATCGTTCGTTATCGACAAGAATTGCGTACAGCTGGTAAATCACGAAAAGCGCCAGGAGGCTGGCATTGAAAAACACGGAGGATTGGGGCAGCTCAGATATATATTCGCTCGATTCGGCAAAAAAGAACTGAAAGATGGGTCGGACGGAAAGCCAGGCAATCCCAAACATCACCACAAAAAAACGCCAGGAGAACCTAAGCCTGACGATTCTTATGGCAAGATAGAGCGCTCCAAGTCGACATAGTAGGCCTAGGGCGTAGAGTGTTATTGAAAGCATAAAAATGAGTATAGGCTAGAGACAGTGGCGTAAAAAGCAAATTCAGGGGTTTATGAGGTCGATCAGCGCTGAGCCGTACTGATCCAATTTGGCTGCTCCTATTCCGCTGATACCAAGCAAGGCTTCAATCGACTCTGGTTTCGTTGCAGCGATTTCCTTGAGTGTTGAGTCGTGGAGGATCGTGTAGGGTGGTAAGCCTTTTTGTTTTGCTGTTGCCATTCTCCATTCGCGGAGTTGCTCGTACAACAGTTCATCGTAATCTAAGTCAAATGCTTCGGGTTTGCTGCGTACCTTAGCAGGGGATATTTTTCGGGTCAGTTTCTGCAATAGTAGCTTTTGCTCACCTTTTAGAACGGGTCTGCAAAGTTCAGTCAGGTGCAGTCCATTGAAGCCTTCGACGTCTACTCTGACCAAACCGCGCACGACCAGTTGCCGTACAATGCCGCGCCATTCGTCATAGGTATGTTCCTTGCCAATGCCGAACACGCTGAGGTTGTGGTGATCGAAGGATTGTATGCGCTCGGACTCTACGCCCGTGAGAACGTCAATAATGTAGTTTGCGCCGAATCTTTGGCCTGTTTTGTGAATGGTCGACAGTGCTTTCTGGGCAGACTCAGTCCCATCGAATGTTTCCGGCGGTGTCAAACAAGTATCGCAGTGTCCGCAGTTGGCAATTTGCTCGCCAAAATACTGTAAAAGTGACTTGCGTCGGCAGCTGGTGGTTTCGCAAAACGCCAGCATAGTGTCTAACTTGTGTTGTTCGATTCGATTTTGCCGCTCGTCGTTTTGACTCACCATTTGTTTTAACAACACAACGTCCTGCAGCCCATATAAGAGATAGGCATCCGCCGCCGCACCGTCTCGGCCCGCCCGCCCGGTTTCTTGATAGTAGGATTCGATGCTCTTGGGTAAATCTAAGTGTACGACGTAGCGTACATCTGGCTTGTCGATTCCCATACCAAAAGCGATGGTGGCAACAATGATCCGGCATTCGGATTTTAGAAACTGATCCTGGTGATCACCTCGTTTTGAGGCATCAAGACCAGCGTGATAGGGCAGGGCGCTAAATCCTTGGCTGCAGAGCCAGTCGGCAGTTTGCTCTGTTTTCTTTCGGGACAGGCAATAAATGATGCCGCACTGCTCTTCTCGGTTTTGAAGAAATGCTTTTAGCTGGCGACGTGGATTGTCCTTGAGCGTGATTTGATAAAAGATATTAGGCCGATCGAAGCCCTGGATAAACCGACGTTCGTTCTCTAGGCGCAGCCTCTCGGCTATTTCATTTCTGGTGAGATCGTTCGCCGTCGCCGTGAGCGCCATTACTGGTATTTGGAAATCTTGCTTGAAACACTCGAGCGTTAGATAGTCGGGGCGAAAGTCATGACCCCACTGCGACACACAATGAGCCTCATCTATTGCGGCAAAACTGATATTGACTTCAGTCAGCAGTTGCTTGGTACCACTGTGCTTGAGGCGTTCTGGCGCAAGGTACAACAGTTTGATTGCGCCTCTTCTGAGCTGATCAATGATTTCGCGCTGCTCTTGGGGCGTCTGAGTAGAGTTTAGATAGGCGGCCGCAATACCGAGTTCTTGAGCGGCCCTCACTTGATCTCGCATGAGTGCAATCAATGGTGAAATAATGATTGCGGTGCCGTCAAGGAGTAACGCGGGCAATTGATAACACAGTGACTTACCGCCACCGGTTGGCATGATGACCAGACAATCGGCGCCGGCGGTGATGGTTTCGATCACCTCTTGTTGAGGTTCGCGAAAGGTATCGAAGCCAAAGACTTGTTTTAGGGTTTTTTGGGGGTCCACAGGAGCTGAGGTAGCCTGAATATATGACCGTCAGTAATACCACAGTTCCTGTGTTGATGCAGAATTATGCCGCGGCCGAAGCCTGTAATTTTAACGCGCTGATTAGACCCTTAGGTAAATCGAGCTGCGTACCAAGGTCGTTTAGATAGTTTTGCCCAGCGCTGCAAGTGTCGTCAATGACGATGGCCGCCGCCGTGAAAACTTCTATTTTTGCTTCTAGAGTTGTTGCTAATGCGGCAATCTGAGTGGAGTTCAATGGCTGGTGTAGAGCTTCTGAAACTACGGCTAATTCGTTGGCCGGGAGCCCAAGCTCGACGCTCTTGCTCCAGATCTCTTGTTGTTCTTGGTCGCTCAAGTGTCCGTCTGCATGTGCAGCTGAAATCATCGATCTCAGAATCAGCAGTAGTTCGTCTGCAGAGGGTTGCGCGGTAAGGTTAACTTGCGGTGCTATTGCAGCCACAGGAATTGCGGCAGCCAACGGTGCCGCTGCAGCTACGGGCAACGCCGCAGCAGCTGGTGCCGCAGCCGCAGTTGGTGCCGCAGCCGCAGTTGGTGCCGCAGCAGGCGCTATTGAAGGGTCCGCATCTCTACCGCTATAGACTTGCCATGCTTTCATCGCGATACCACCAACAGCAATTAACCCGCCTGCTTTTAGCAGTTTCTTTGCGGATTTATTGCCCGTTAGTGCGCTGACCAGTGCTCCGCCAGCTGCGCCGCTTAGAGCACCTGTTAGTGCAGTTTTACCCTGAGCTGAGTTAAGTAGCGCTTCAAAAGGCATGAATGATTTCCGGTTAAGATTAAAGTCTAAGTTTGTTGACTAAACGCCTACAGCTCCATCAGATATGTGTCATCGGAGGGTTCAGTTTTATCGATGCATCGGTTTTGGCTGTTTTTGTTTTCGCTTTAAGCTGCTTGTTGGTAACTTGTCTGCTGGTAACGTATCTGGGTTGTTGAATAGAGATCCGGGTATGACCCCACAAATTATTTCAAATATTGAAATCGATGCCGAGTGCCATGCGCGTATTGATCGAATTTTGCAGCTTCAACTGACGTCGGTGGAGGCACGGTTGAGTAGTTTGAAAATTTTACTTGGCGAAGACATATCGAATACGACTCAGCAAGTGCGCTATCGCTGCGATATTAAAGCTGCACTGAAGAACGGCCAAAAGGTGCAACTCGTCATGTTCAATTCAGGGCTCCATATCTGCGTGGCTGATGCGGCGGCCCGTCTCGTCAGGGAAATTCGCCGCAGTCGCCAAGATCCGCTATCGCGAATTAAATATACAGGCATTGAATTAGTCTAAATAAACAGTTTTTGCCGCGCTTGCTCTGTCAGGTTAAGGACCGCCGGATGTTTAAGCTTGCGCTCCGGTGAGATGGCATAATAGTTTTCAACAACAGTCTCCGAAACGCCGATGCAGACAGACTTATACATCGTACAAACTTCCTCGGCGATGGCCGTTGGCGCTGGGAAGATGCCGATACCGGCTTCCCCGAAGGCCTTAAGGAGCGCGCTATCCTCGAACTCTGCGAGGACGTTTGGCGTGATGTTGAGGTTGTCTAACCATTCATCGATTGCGCGCCTTGTTGGGCTTTCTTGAACCGGGAGTAGCAATGGCGCACCATCAAGGCATGCGGGGAAATCTTTTGTACACTGTGTTGCAAGCTCTTTTTTAGCAAAAAAGCTGATACTGCTGGATCCCAGTGGGTGGTTGTAAGCTTTTACATGGGTGCCGGTCGGTACCGGTCGGTCTGAGATCAACAGATCGAGCTTATGAATTGCGAGATCGCCAAGCAACTGCTCCAGCGAGCCTTCGCGGCAGACGACTTTAATCGCGTCTTCGAGTTCAAATGCTGGCTGCAGAACCCGCAAGGCGACCAACTTTGGTGTCGAATCGACGATGCCGACGTTCATGGTGGTCGGCATCAGAGCCTGTTTTGTTTTTAGGCGGTAGGTGAGTTCCTGGCCCAGCGAGAAAATTTCATCTGCATACTGCTTTACGACATGGCCGGTTTCTGTCAGAACTAATCCACGTCCCGCTTTAGCGAAAAGAGGCTCAGAGATGGATTCCTCCAATAGTTTGATTTGTCCACTGATCGTTTGCGGCGTGAGGTGCATAACCTCTGCGGCGCGGGCAATACTTCCTTCTCTAGCGACTGTCCAGAAGTACATAAGGTGGGTATAGTTCAGGTGTCTCATGATTGTTTGTTTACTCCTCTGAATTGTTACCTTGTGCGATTTTGAATATAAGATAAAGTCGACTTGTACGAATCTATAGTAAGGTATTACCGATCTATTATAGGGCAATGCTTGCGCTTTGATAGTTTGAGGACAGTTATACGACAGCTCGATGACGATGATGCAATGAATACGTTTGTTCGAATAGACTCAGCTAATGGGTCGCGTAATGTTCCTGTGCTTCTAGCAGGTGAGATAACAGTAGTAAGTGAGATAAAAGTGGTCAGTGGATTGAAATGAAGAAAAGAGTTGGAATAATCGGCGCAGGTCAGTTGGGTGTCTATCTTTGTCAGGCTGCGCGCCATTTGGGTATGACGACCACGGTGCTGACTCAAGATGCTGGGGCACCCGCAATAGCAGAAGCGGACGCTGTTATTGTTGCTGACTACGATGACGAAGCGGCGATCCGCCAACTCTGCAATGGCGTCGATAGAGTCACTTTTGAATTTGAAGACGTACCAGAGTCGACACTACAACTGCTGGAGTCGCTTAGGGCAGATTCAGTCGTTGAGGTGTTTCCTCATCCAGAAACGCTTCGTTTGATAAAAAATAAGGCAGTGCAGAAACAATGGCTGCAAAATAAAGGGTTTCCGACGAGCAAATTTGTTGTATGCAATGACACGCCAGACTTTGATGCCATTGCCGAGGAACTCGGCCTGCCTTTTGTGCAGAAGGTTCAGACCGGCGGATTTGATGGTCGGGGTGTGCAAGTACTGACCGCAGATTCTGCCGCGTCGATTTGGCCAACACCCTCTCTCGCAGAAGTGTTTGTCGAATACGAGCGAGAGTTGTCAGTTGTGGTGAGTCGAAACGTCAGTGGTGATGTGGCAGTTTACCCGCTGGTTGAGCAGCAGTTCTCTGCGGATGCTTTTGTGTTGCAAATGGCATTTTCCCCTGCTGAGATAGCCAACGACGTCGAACA
The DNA here is from genome assembly GCA_051278195.1 of Candidatus Azotimanducaceae bacterium. Classification (GTDB taxonomy): domain Bacteria; phylum Pseudomonadota; class Gammaproteobacteria; order Pseudomonadales; family Azotimanducaceae; genus JAHRVQ01. The sequence goes on along the minus strand of JBNMQM010000016.1, from coordinate 6,908 downwards.
GCGGGCTCGGTCATTAGGTGAGGAAATTGTTCGACAATTGGATGGTGTAGGTGTTTTTGCGATTGAACTTTTTTTAACGGCGAATAATGAATTGTTGGTTAACGAAATTTCCCCCCGGGTTCATAATTCTGGACATATGACGCTTGAGGCTCATGCGACCAGTCAGTTTGAGCAGCACCTGCGGGCGATTCATGATCTGCCTCTTGGTGACGTCACGCAGCTGCATCCTGCGGTCATGGTCAACATCTTGTTTGACGAAAGTATGCAGCGATTTTGCCAGTTGCCCGTTAGCTGTTGGCATCCTGATCCACAAACTGCCACCCATTGGTACGGCAAAACAGAAGGAAGAGAGGGTAGAAAAATGGGTCACATTACCAGTACCGCGAAAACGCTAGTGGAAGCATCTAGGCTTGTTTCTAACGCGCTAACCGCTCTGTCCGACAGTGAGGAGCGCATCGCATGAGCGCTCCAAAAGTTGCCATTATTATGGGGAGCGATTCAGATTTCCCTGTGATGAAACCTGCACAGCAGGTTTTGCAGGAACTTGGCATTGAGTCAGAGACTCGTATTGTCAGTGCTCATCGAATGCCGGATCGCATGTATGAGTTTGCAAAAGAAGCAGAAGCCCAGGGTTTTAATGTGATTATTGCCGGTGCAGGGGGTGCTGCACATCTACCTGGGATGGTTGCGTCGCTAACAGTGTTGCCAGTGATCGGTGTGCCCGTGAGTGCGACCAAACTTCAAGGCCAGGATTCGCTGTTGTCTATCGTGCAAATGCCTGCCGGAATACCGGTCGCGACAGTTGCGATCGACAACGCAAAAAACGCTGGCATATTGGCCGCTCAAATTATTGGTGCCACTGACAACAGTGTCCGTGAAAGGGTGCGACAATGGCGAGATCAGCTTACCGCCGACGTGCAGGCAAGGGCGGACAAATTTGATCCGACAGCGAGTTAATTCTTGGACGCACTTTTTTTTACCAATCTAACATCGCCGCCGCTATTGTTCTTTCTGCTTGGCGCGCTTGCTTCACTATTGCGCTCTGACCTCGAAATACCTGAGCAGATAGCCAAGTTTCTATCGCTATATTTACTAATGGCGATTGGCTTCAAGGGGGGCGTAGCACTCTCGGAAAGTGACCTTGATCTGGCGGTTTTAACCGGGCTCTCCATTGCGCTTGTGATGTCTATTGTGGTTCCCGTGTACGTCTTTTTTCTGGTCAAACGGACCATGACACTTGCCGATGCGGCAGCTACTGCGGCGACATTTGGTTCGATTAGTGCAGTCACCTTCGTAACTTGTACCAGCTATCTTGATGCCAATCAGATTGAGTGGAGTGGCTACCTGGTAGCGGCTATGGCGCTAATGGAGTCACCAGCAATCATTATTGGGCTGCTGTTCTATAAAGTGTTTCAAGATTCAACAGTGGGCGTTAGCTTGAACGCCCGCGATCTTATTAATGACTCTTTGCTCAACGGCTCTGTTTTTCTGATTGTGGGTAGTCTGGTCGTCGGCTGGATATCGGGGCCGGAAGGCAAAGTGCTGGTTGCACCTTTCTTGCAGGATTTGTTTATTGGTGTGCTCTGCTTGTTTTTGTTGGACATGGGTATCGTCGCCATGCGTCGCTTAATGGATCTGCGTCTTAGCGGTTCTGGGTTGCCGATCTGGCAGATTGCAGGCTGGGGTATTGTCCTACCGTTAATCAACGCAGCGCTTGCTCTGTTTATTACGTCCCTCTTTACGATCGGCGAAGGTGATGTCGTGCTGCTCTTGGTATTAAGTGCAAGTGCTTCATATATTGCAGTGCCTGCTGCTATGCGTTTGGCGCTACCTGAGGCGAATCCCGGCACTTATTTGGGCATTGCGCTAGGCATAACATTTCCTTTTAACCTTGTGATAGGCATACCGCTTTATCATTACTTAGCGGTTTGGGCATCCTGAAAAGGTGAATAGATGAAACCATGCAAGCGACTAGAAATAGTCATCGAAAAACCTCTCGCTAAACGCTTGGGGGATTTGTTAATAGAACTCGGTGCCCCAGGTTATACGTTCCTTGACCACGCCGGTGGGCGAGGTGATCGCGGTGTCAGACGGGGTGACGAGCCGACGGGAACCTCGACCAACTGTTTGTTCATTGTTGCGTGTGAAACCCTCGAAGAAGCCGAGATTATCGTTGAGGGTGTTCGGCCGATGCTGTCCCGCTCGGGCGGTATCTGTTTGGTGAGTGATGCCCTGTGGGTGAGCCATTAAGTAACGCTCTACTAAAGCGCTTGATGCCCCGGGTGAGCGGAGATTCTCGTATCTTCAGCGACCAAGGCCTTTAGGCGAGCCAGACTTGCGACACTCGCGGCGACGTCAACAGAAAATGTCCCGGGTTCGACATTGTTCTCCCAGCCCCACTTCGTGTGGGAGGCATCGCCAAGCATCAGCTGAGGACCCGAGGTCGTATTGGCGAGGTAGGCCGTTGCACCTGGAGTATGCCCGGGTGAATGTATCGCCCACAAAGAGCCGTCGCCGAACACATCGATAATGCCGGTCTCGGTGTATTGCCATTCCAACAAAGCCTCTACTTTAGCCATCAGACGGTCAGTCGTCCCCTTTGTGAAAACGTTCATTGGGTCTTTCGCCGCGGCATCGCCGGGCCCTATATAGACCGGCACATCAGAGCTTAGATCCGTCAATCCCATAATGTGATCGAGATGAATGTGGGTCAGAAACACCCCGTCAACGCCCGCCAGTTGATCGTTAAGTGTGTCCGTTGTGAGGTGAACTTTTAATGTGTCCACACCCATCGCCAATTTGACCAGCATTGAAACGTCTGAATTGTTGTCGATATCCAAAAAGCGCTGGGAAAGTCCGGAGTCAACGAGGTAGGTGCCTTGAGTGGGATGGGCAAGGCTGTAGGTGAATATTTGAATCTGTTCTAGCCGATCTTCGAGACCGGCAGCCTGTGCTTTTGGATGCTCGAGGTTAACAAGCCCAGATAAGTTCACGGCCCAATCCGCAGTGGCATACTTTTCGAACTCAATGACGCCGGGTTGTTTTAGGGAATTGAGCAGTTCTGCCATGGTTCCGGGCTGGCCAAGGGTCGCATTTTGGGTAGGTGTTGAAGTTGCGCTGCAGGCAGTAAGACAGAGGCTAAGAATCAAGAGCGAGAGTGTTCTAGTCATATGCTGGCCTTTTTGAGAATCCGATTGATGTGAGGTGAACTATTATCCATCTATAATTTGATGTAAATTGGCAATTATTGAATATAAGCATGCGTAAAAAAATAGATGAGTGCGCCAATCAGTTGGGAAGACGCCCAGACATTCTTGGCAGTGGTCGAATCTGGGAGTTTCAGTGCAGCTGCGCGAGTGCTTGATTTGGGCCAGCCCACGATCAGCCGGCGCATTAAAAACCTGGAGCAGCGCTTATCACAGCAGCTGTTCGTCCGAGGTAAGCATGGTGCGACACGAACCACCGCGGCTGATCGTCTATTACCTGCCGCTGAACAGATGGCTAAATGGGCGGCGGAATTTGATCATGCGACGCGCGGAGCTGAGGATCTGGTTGCGGGTATTGTCAAAATTGCAGCCCCACCGGGTGTTGCGGTTGAACAACTTGCGCCACTGGCTGCCGCGCTCGCGGCTCAACTGCCTGACATCCAATTGGAGATTCTATCGAGCGTCGACCATGTCGATCTCACCCGGGGCACCGCAGATATTGCGATTCGGACACAGTTTCCTAACGAACCTGAACTAATTGCGTTACATGAATTTCAATCCCAACCAGCGGTATATGGGGCGCCCGCTTATGTGGCGAAACTGAAAGTACCCTGTGATTGGCAAGATCTTGATTGGGTGACGTGGGCTGGTAAATATCGCGATATTGCGCCTCGACCAATGCTTCAAAAATTGATACCGCAGTTTCAACCGATACTGGCGAGTGATGACTACCTTGTCCAAAAGGCAGCGGTTAAGGCCGGTATTGGAGTGATGATTTGCTCGCCGTCAGGGCCTTTCGACACGGATGCTCTAATGGCCGTAGATATTGGCGTGACCTTGCCCATCTCGCCCTTCTACATTGTTTGCGCCCGCAGTATGCAACATGTGCCAAGGGTCAAGCGGGTCGTTGAGCTAATGGTGGAAAACCTGATCTGATAGAGGCACAATTTCAGCACTACCTCTAACAATAAGAAGAATTATTTATGGTCCGAATCCTAAGCACCGTCCTTATTATATTTCTCACTGCTTGCGGGGGGGCAACGGAGACTCAGGAGCCTGAAGCGGTTGTAGCTGAGGCCTTAGTTGAGGCAAGAGTTGAGGCAATAGATGGGCAGCAGGTTGCCGCGGCCGTGTCTTGTGAGCCAGCGGCTGGGCTTACTCTGAATTGTGGTTTTGAAAACCCAGAAGATTTAGTGATCGTGCCCGGCGGCGAGAAGTTACTGGTGAGCGAAATGGGCGAGTTTATGATTCATCCCCCAGGTGATCTGGTGCTAATGGATCTGGCCAGCGGTGAACGTGAAGCCATAGAAATTAGTTGGCAGTCAGAAGAGAAATGGGGCGATGTGGATTGCCCGATGCCTGATGCTGAGCTGTTTAGCCCCCACGGTATTGATCTCATGAAACGCGAAGATGGACGCCACCAACTGTTGGTGGTGAATCATGGTGGTCGAGAAGCGGTTGAATTTTTTGAGCTGCTGAATGTGTCTGATATCTGGTCATTGCAGTGGCATGGTTGTGCTCTGCCTCCTGGCGACCCCTTCATCAATGATGTTGCTGGACTAAACGACGGTGGTTTTTTTGTGACGCATATGTGGGACAAAAGTACGCCATTCGACCAGGTCGCTGAAAAACTCCTCGCAGGGGAAAAAGTCGGTTGGGTCTATGAGTGGCAGGCTGATACGGGTTTTGTTGTGGTACCGAATTCAACTGAGATGATGCCTAATGGTATTGCCGTGAACGCCGACAATAGTAAAATATTCGTCAACATCTATATGGCTAGCAAAACAATACGCATAGATCGGGCGAGTGGTGAGGTGGAAGGTTCGTTCAGCGTGCAGCAGCCTGACAACATCACGGTAGATGAATCCGGCATGCTATGGGTAGCCTCTCATAAACACGATCCCATCAATCAGACCTGTACCGAACCAGGTGTTTGTTTGCTGCCGTTTGAAATTGTCAGAGCTGACCCTAAAACTCTCGAAACTGAAGTGATGCTCAGTCAGGATGGTGCGCCGATGGGCTATGCCACCGTTGCACTCAAGGTAGGTGACAAGATCTATATGGGGAGTGCTCACGGGGACCGAATTGCCAGTTATCCTATTTCTCAGTGATCTCCTTAGCTACCTATATAGTGACTTGTGCAGGTACTTATGTAGGTGTCAGCATAGCCAGCGACATTGCGAACTATATAGAGCGGCATGTTAAGCTGTCGCTCTAATTTCTAGTTCGGTTGCTAATTTTCAATGAATAATGGTTCTTTCTATTTAGGTAGTTTTGTAAGTAGTTTTGTAGGTAGTTTTGTAAGTAGTTTTGTAGGTAGTTTTGTAAGTAGTTTTGTAGGTAGTTTTTTACGTGGTTTTTTACTGCTAGTTGCACTGCTGATACCCGCCTTATCTCTAGCGGAAGATCGTGTTGCAGATTCTTTTGGTGATTGGACCAAAATCTGTTCACCCGATGGAGATGTGGAGTTGTGCTGGATTTCTCAGGTCGTTGATCGCAATGAATCTGGCCAGCGCATGTTTCGGACGGTGATTCGTTACTTACCTGAATCTGAAGACCCCCTGATGTTTCTCACGGCACCACTCGGTATCTTTTTACCGAGGGGCATTACGCTCGAACTGAGCGAGGATACTCTGATGACGTCAATCGTACAGCGTTGTGATACCAGTGGTTGTCTTGCGGTATCTGCTGTCGAACCTGCTTTTGTGGCGGAGATGAAGGCTGGCAGAGAAGCGAAGTTGGTCTTTGGTGCGTCGGCTGAGCAGAATGTCGCAGTGCCTTTTTCGTTGATTGGCTTTACCGACGCGATCAATTCTATTGTTCCTGGTGCAACGTCAGCTGTTGAAACAGCCGATAAACCAGCACCCTAAGAACGCTTTTTCGTATGTCTGGTTGCGACCGCTGCGGTGGGGTCGTCAGGCCAGGGGTGCTTGGGATAGCGCCCCTTCATTTCCTTTTTAACCTCTTTGTAACTTGACTGCCAAAAACCCGCCAGATCCTGCGTGACTTGCAGTGGTCGACCGGCAGGGGAGAGCAGATGGATGAGTAGTTCTACTTTTCCATCGAGGATGGAGGGGGATCTCTCGCAACCGAACATTTCCTGTAGTTTTACTGCCAGTACGGGCGGTTGCTCCTGATAATTGATTTTGATTTTTGAACCTGACGGCACGCTCATAACTTCTGGTACGAGGCGCGCAATGTCTTGTTGCTTCTGAAAACCGAGGTTATCGATCCAAATTTTCTCGATGTTGATTTTTTTAAGGTCATCAAGTCGAGAGATAGGTCCGAGGTATGGACCCAGCCAACTCTCCAGTGTGTCGAGCAGGTGTTGATCCCTGAGATCGGGCCATTCAGGTTTCAGGTATTGACGGACAAGCTGAACACGATTCCGCCATGCGTTAAATTTTTGATAGGTTTTGAACAGAGTCAGGCCATCTTTTCTGACGTGATCACAGATAGCTTTGACCTTTTCGGTCTCCGGTATCTCCGCTAAATTCGCTCTTTCAAGAATGAGTGAACCAACGAGCGTCTGACGTTCTGCTATGAAACGTCCTGACTTTTTGTCCCATTCAATTTGAGTGGCCGTGTGTTTGAGCATGCTGAGCGATGACTCGAATAGATCAGCATCGAGTGGTGTGGCTGTGCGAATCATGTCGCCCTTCCGCCTTGCGATACCGCCTACCTCGGCAATGGCAAGCCATC
>JBNMQM010000015.1:0-75440 GCA_051278195.1 Candidatus Azotimanducaceae bacterium | reverse complement strand
ACTTATGCTCGATACTATGGGCAGCTCCAAAATGCCAACAGTCAGCAATTTATCGCGGATTGTGTGACGCGCTACGCCTATATAACGCGGATGCTGTATGAACTTTTCGAAACACGTTTTGATCCAGCACAAGCAGATCGCAACACCGATGCATTAAAGAAAAAGTTGTTTAGTCACATTAGCGAGGATGTCGCCAATTTGGCCGACGATCGAGTGCTGCGAGGGCTGGTTGAGATAATAGAAGCGACTCAGCGAACCAACTTCTACCAAGCCACGAATTCAGGAGAGGCGCAAGATTACATTTCATTGAAGATACATCCGCGTGAAATTTCAGAAATGCCAGAGCCGAAACCCGCTTTCGAGATATTTGTCTACTCAGCTAGATTCGAGGGTGTCCATCTCCGCGGGGGCAAGATTGCCCGTGGTGGATTGCGCTGGTCTGATCGCTCGGAGGATTATCGAACTGAAGTACTAGGTCTCATGAAAGCCCAGCAAGTGAAAAATTCTGTGATCGTGCCGGTGGGCGCAAAGGGTGGGTTTTTGCCTAAACAGCTGCCAGAAGCTTCTGATCGTGATGCCTATCTGGCAGAAGGCATCGCCTGTTATCGAATGTTTATTCAAGGCTTGCTTGATGTCACCGATAATCTTGTAAAAGGTAAAGTTGTTCATCCACGCCAGGTAATCTGCCATGACGATGACGATACGTATCTGGTTGTCGCGGCAGACAAGGGAACCGCAACCTTTTCTGATATTGCAAACGAGATTTCAATTCAAAATGGATTCTGGCTTGGTGATGCGTTCGCCTCAGGCGGTAGCGTCGGCTACGACCATAAGGCCATGGGCATCACTGCCAAGGGAGCGTGGCGATCGGTGCAACAGCACTTTCGTGAAAAAGGTGTCGACACCCAGGTGTCCGAGTTCACCGTAGTTGGTGTGGGTGACATGTCGGGAGACGTGTTTGGCAACGGCATGCTGTTATCAGACAAAATTTGTTTGGTCGGTGCTTTTAACCACATGCACATTTTTATTGATCCAAAACCCAATTCCGCCAAAAGTTTCAATGAACGACAACGCCTATTTAGTTTGCCAAGGTCTTCTTGGTCCGATTACAAGGCCTCGGTCATCTCTAAGGGCGGCGGTATTTTTAGCCGCAGTGTCAAATCGATTCCGGTATCGCCAGAAATGAAAACGGTATTTGGCTTGAAGACCAGTACTGTGACACCCAACCAACTTATGACTGCGATGTTGAAGTCGCAAGTCGACCTGTTTTGGAACGGCGGCATTGGAACTTATGTGAAAGGTAAACACGAGTCGCATTTGGAAGTCGCAGACAAGTCCAACGATGCCATTCGTATTAATGGTGAAGACCTTCGCTGCAAGGTGGTCGGCGAGGGTGGTAATTTGGGCATGACGCAACGCGCAAGAATTGAATACTGTTTGAAAGGCGGGGAGTGTTTTACCGACTTTATTGATAACGCTGGCGGTGTGAATTGTTCTGATGCTGAAGTTAACATCAAAATTTTGTTAAACCAATTGCTGGAAAAACGCGGTTTAACGGTAAAGAGCCGTTCTGATCTGCTGTTGCAGATGACCGATGCGGTTGGCGAGATCGTGTTGGACAATAATTACGATCAGGCATTGGCTGTGAATTTGATGATGCATCAGATTCAGAAACGAGATCTTGAGTATGGTGTTTTGCTTAAGTCGTTGGAGGAAGCTGGCAAGATCAATCGTCAGTTAGAGTTTTTGCCTTCAGACGACGAAATTCAGGAGCGACATGCACGGGGCGATTATCTCACCTCGCCGGAAGTATCTGTGCTGACGAGTTATGTGAAAGGCGATCTCAAGGAAGTGCTCGCGGCATCGCCGTTGCTTGATGTGGAGTATATGGCTAAAGAAATGATGGTCGCTTTCCCGCGGTCACTCATTAAAAAATACAGCAAAGAACTACGCCAGCATAGGCTTCATCGCGAACTCGCGTCGACCCAGATTGCCAACGGTATGGTGAACTTGATGGGCATGAATTTCGTGGCGCGAATGGAGTACGAAACGGGCTGTTCACCAGAAAAAATTGCCCGGGCTTTTCTAGTGGCCAGGGACATATTTGAGATCCCGGAGTACTGGGCGCAGATTTGCGCGTTGGACTATCACGTCGACCCCGCTGTGCAGAAAGTGTTGATGCTGGATCTGATTCGTCTTGTGCGTCGAACTACCCGTTGGTTACTGCGGAATCGGCGTCGAACCGAAAAACTTGAAGCCGAAATTACCAATTTCCGCAAGGGTGCTCGTTTGATCAGCAAGCAATTAGAACCTTTGCTGAATGGTGATCAGGGTACGCTCTGGCAGAACAAAGTCTCTGGCTTTGAGCAGGCGGGTGTGCCGACTGGACTAGCGCGCTACGTAGCCGCAGCCCATCACCTCTATTCAGCCTTGGGAATCGTGGAAGCGTCGTCTCGATCTAGTGCGAGTTTACAACGTGTCGCGCAGGTATTTTTTGCGCTTGGACATACGCTGCAATTGAACTGGTTTAGTCAGCGCATACATGAATTTCAGGCGGATACGCGCTGGCAAGCACTGGCGCGAGAGACGCTGCAGGATGATCTGAATTGGCAGCAGATCGCTCTAACGTTAGGCATTGTTGGCGGTGAAGGAAAATCGAAAAGGTCCGCGGTTAAGATGATTGAGGCTTGGCTTTCACAGCACGAGGCTCAGGTGAATCGTTGGTTGTCACTACAACACAGTATGCGTTCAGCAGGCGTCCTCGACCCATCGGTATTCACGGTTGGTATTCGAGAATTGTTGGATTTAGCTCAGTCTAGTGCTGGAGCGAGAAATCGATTTTAGACTATGCCTTCTATTATTGTTGATATTAGTTTGCCGAAAGAACAGTACCTAAAAGTGTACCAGTCCTATATTCGGCAAGTTAAGGCGGTCGCGAGAAATGGTAAAACCGTTCGATTTCCGATCAACGTCCTGAAGCCTTTCCTTGGTCATCAGGGTATTCACGGTACCTTTCAGCTTAGTTTTGATGACGACAACAAATTTACAGGTATCGAAGAACTCAGGTAACCATGGTGTATAATCGTCCGTTCTGCAATCGAGTTTCCCTATGACCTTTCTACATGAGCTTTTCACATGAGCTTTAACGCACTCCGCGAACTGCTATTCCTGCTGCCGACTGAAACTTCTCATCACCTATCTATGCAGTCCATCGCCTGGCTGCAGCAAATGAATTTGACGCCTTTGATTGCAAAGCCCCGTGTTGAAGATCCCGTTGAAGTCATGGGGATCCGCTTTCCAAATCGGGTCGGCCTGGCCGCAGGTCTAGATAAGGATGCTGCTTGTGTAGATGGGCTAGCAGCGCTTGGGTTTGGGTTCGTCGAGGTTGGTACAGTAACTCCGGTTTCCCAGCCTGGTAATGCAAAGCCAAGGTTGTTTCGGCTTAGGGAGAAGCAAGCCATCATCAATCGTATGGGCTTTAACAACCTTGGCGTGGATGCCTTGGTGCGGCGGGTCAAGCAATGTCATTTTGATGGGGTGCTCGGCATCAATATTGGGAAAAATAAGCTGACTCCGTTGGAGCAAACATTGGACGATTATGTGACCTGCCTGCGCAAGGTTTATCGTCATTCGAGCTATGTCACAATCAATATTTCATCCCCCAACACCAAGGACTTGCGAGCACTCCAGCATGGCGATGAACTTGCCATGCTGTTGGAAGGTATCAAGTTGGCGCAGCGAGAGCTCGAGGAGCAGTATGAACGTTATGTACCGCTTGTTGTGAAAATTGCGCCGGACTTGGACGAAGATGAACTTCGGATCGTCTGCCAGCAACTGATGGCTTTCGAGATTGATGGTGTCATTGTCAGTAACACGACGATTTCAAGATCAGAGGTTAAAGGCGCGAAACACGCTGGGGAAGCTGGTGGTTTAAGTGGGGCGCCACTCTTTAAAAAAAGTAATCACGTGCTTGAGGCTGTTGTGGCAGAGGTCCAAGGTAAAATCGCTGTCATAGGTGTGGGTGGAATTATGACGGGTGATGATGCGGCTGAAAAAATTCGGCTTGGTGCTGACCTTGTGCAAATTTATACGGGATTTATTTTCGAAGGGCCCGCACTAGTCGAGTCGTCTGCACGAGCTATCGCCGCTGTGAGCTAGCCGCCCGCAACTAGCCGTCCATAAAAAAGCCCCGGTTCACGGGGCTTTTTGTTAAAGGCTTTCTGTTAGGGGATTCGTCTAAAAGCCTGGGGTTGCGGACTGAATGCCACGCCTGCCGTGCCGATATATCCATCCCAGTTGTCACCGCGGCCGGTGCGCCAACCACTTAACCATGCTTGTCGGCTGTCGAGATCGCGGAAGGGGCAAAGTTCTTTAGACTTTCCGTGAACACCAATTTGATATCCGCGAGTATATGCCCGTTCGCTCTTATCTTTTTTCTGTCTTCTCATCTGTTGCAAAACTCCTACTGCTCTTACGATTAGATCGATTGAGGTCGCACATTGAGTCTAAACATTGAGTCTAAACACTGAGTTTAAACACTGAGTCTAAGCACTGAGTCTAAGCACTGAGCTTACTTTCCTAGCCTACACACAGAGCTTGCTACTAGTGCGACTTGAAGCGCCGACCAGATTTCCGCTAGCCGAACCTCTCTTTTAACGCAGCTATGCGTCGCTGGCTAGTAATAGTTTTGTCTAACTTTGCCGGCGTATAGTCAACCATGGAATATAGAACAAGATCCGCCCCATCATGGTGCGTTGTGCTTGATTGTGACGGGCGAAGGGAATCGTTACACTTCGTAGAGTGACTGTTTACAAATGAAATGTCGGCGATCGACCGGCAATTAATTCAAATTGGGGGAATTTGCATGGGACACCGTGTTTTGGTGCGGCTAATGCCGTTATTGCTTTTGCTGTGTGGAGAATACGCTTCGGCCGACACATTAAACTCCGGTGATACAGCTTGGCTGATGACATCCACAGCGTTAGTGCTTTTTATGACCATTCCGGGTCTCGCCTTGTTTTACGCTGGGCTGGTTCGCACTAAAAATGTTCTTAGTGTGCTAATGCAGTGCTTCTCGATTACGTGCGTTGTGTCGATTCTGTGGTTGATCGGGGTCTATTCCATGGCATTTTCAGAAGGGAATGACTGGATAGGCGGAATGGACAATCTGTTTCTGGGTAACGTTCAGGAAGGTTCCATGTCAGGCACCGTTCCAGAAAGTGTTTTCGTCATGTTCCAGCTCACTTTCGCGATTATCACACCGGCCTTGGTCGTAGGTGCTTTTGCCGAACGCATGAGATTTTCTGCCATGTTGATCTTTTCAGCGGTGTGGTTGGTTTTGGTCTACGGACCGGTCACGCATTGGGTCTGGGGCGGCGGCTGGTTAGGAAAAATGGGTTTGCTGGATTTTGCGGGCGGTACTGTTGTGCATGTGACAGCAGGTGTTGCAGCAATTGTTTGCGCGTTAGTCATGGGGAATCGCAAGGGTTTTCCACTTTCACCACTGCCCCCACATAATTTGACCATGACGGTAACCGGGGCAGCGATGCTATGGGTTGGCTGGTTTGGATTTAATGGCGGTAGTGCACTTGCCGCCAATGGTGATGCCGGCATGGCTATTCTGGTGACTCATCTCTCTGCATCGGCAGGTGCTTTTACTTGGATGATCTGCGAGTGGGTTAAGTACGGCAAACCCAGTGCGCTTGGAGCTGTCACCGGTATGGTGGCGGGCCTCGGTACCATCACGCCAGCCTCTGGCTTTGTGGGTCCAGGTGGCGGGCTCATCATCGGTATCGCTGCTGGCTTTGTCTGCTTCAATATGACTAATTTTATCAAGCTGCGCCTGCAAATCGATGACTCCCTTGATGTGTTTCCTGTCCATGGTGTGGGTGGTGCGCTGGGCACGATATTAGCGGCGGTTTTCGCCAGTGCCAGTCTCGGCGTGTTTAGTGGACAAGGCTACAATGAGGGCATGACCATGGGTTCGCAGTTAGTCGTGCAAATCGTTGGCGTGGTTGCGGTTGGCGTCTATACCGCGTTGGTGACATTTGTGATTTTGAAGGTTGTTGATGTCGTGGTTGGCCTCCGGGTGAGCGATGACGAAGAAACAGAAGGCCTTGATATTAATCAGCACAATGAACGCGGCTACGACTATTGAGTGAGCGGGTAACTAACCCTTGGGCTAAGAGCCCTCAGGTCAGAATGAGGGTTTCAATAAAACCGAGCGAGTCGCCTAATCGCGATTTGCTGCTTGTTCTACTAGCATACTGACGAGTGATTCGAAGGGGTAGCCCATGACATTGGCGGCATCTGGAAAGAGGCTGGTCGGTGTCATTCCCGGTAGCGTGTTGACCTCTAGTAACACCTCAGTGTGGTCGTCTGGTACGATGAAATCTGCTCGCGACAGGTCTCGGCATCCGAGTGCAACGTGGGCGCGAAGGGCAATGTCCTGTAAGCGTAAGGTCTGTTTTTCACTGAGGACCGCTGGCACAATATGGTCACTTAGGCCCGCAGTATAGCGATGCTCAAAGTCATACCAGCTATCTTTTCCGGTGACGATCTCAATGACTGGTAAAGGCTTGATGCCTTCGGTTGTCTCTATCACACCGACGGTGATTTCCTTGCCGAATATTCGCTCTTCGATGAGAAGTGTGGGGTCGTATTCAAACGCGAGTTTTAGTGCGCTGGCGAGTTCGTTCTCATTTTCTACCCTTGTGACGCCGAGCGCGCTACCTTGAGTTGCAGGTTTGACCACCACAGAAGCACCAAGAGGACGGATTGCTTCGATGCAACTTGCCAGTGACTGATGCCGCGCTACAACCACCTGCTTTGCCAATGGCAGATCATCCGCGGCAAAGACTTGCTTCGCAATAATCTTATTCATGGCGACCGAACTGGAATGAACGTCACTGCCGACGTACTTAAAGCCGAGGATTTCGAGATACCCCTGCAGAGTTCCATCTTCACCGGGTGGCCCATGTAATACTGGAAACACAACGTCCGGGTTAAATGCGCTAAGCGAGCCGGTGAGTGCGCTATCCAGTTCGAAATTTTGGGTATAGGGGTAGTTAGCTAACAGCGCTTCAGTGACACCAGCGGCTGAAACTCGGGATACACTCGCCTCAGCAGACTGGCCACCGCTGATTACCGCGATCTTTAATTGGTTGTTAATGATTTACTCGCTTCTGTCCCACTGAAGCCATGATGATAGGCACACCGGCCCTTCCATGAAAGCGCTTCGAGTTGAGATTTAGTGGAGATTGCGTAACAGACTCAAGAGCTGACGTAAGAGAAGCTTGACCTTGTAGTAGACTATAGGCTTTATTATGCTGACTGAGTTTAAACACTGGATGTCGAACCCATGAGTACACTCCGAATTGGTGAGTTGGCCGAATTGACCCAAACCAACAACGAAACGCTGCGCTTTTATGAATCCAAAGGCTTGCTGCCTGTCCCTAGGCGAAGTCCTTCGGGGTACCGTCTATACGGTCAACCGGCAGTTGATCAGGTCAGCTTCATTTTAAGAGCTAAACGTATGGGTTTTTCTTTGAAAGAAATTGCGGAGCTACTCAGTCTGAAAATAGACAAGTCCGACACCACCTGCGGAGAAGTCAAAGCCGTTGCTGAACACAAGCTCGAGGTTATTCAGAGTAAACTAGATGAACTGCACCGTATGCAGGCTGCATTGCGACAGATTACGGATGCTTGCTGTGGTGGCGACGTATCGGCTGAGAGTTGTTCGATCTTGCACGCATTGGAAAGCGAAAGCCCTGTCTAGCAGCACTGCTTAGATTGGCGAACTTCAGTCCAGTTGTTTTTGCAGATCGTCGATTTCAAGCTTCCAGGCTGCATGCAAGCGCAGTTTCTGGAACTTCGGCTTGCGCTCAAGGTCTGCTGTTAGTTTGTCTTCCAACGCAATCAACCTGGCCAGAATGACCTCTTCAGATGAATCTGAGTGATCGGCAGTCGGACCCTCGAGGCGTGGCGCGTTGGGGCTCGGATCACTAGACGGGCTCGTCGGCAGGGTCTCTAAATAAAACGTGGTTGGGTCGTTGATCTCGACAAGCTTGCCGTTTCGTATGACCACATAACGCTCGGCGATGTTGTCAACGAAGCTTCTGTCGTGCGATGTGATGAGCACTGTGGCATTGCTCTCAATGATTTGTGCCTCCAGCTCTTCTTTACCCTGAATATCAATGTGATTGGTGGGCTCGTCCAAGATTAGATAATTGGGTCGATTCAACCGAATGATCAAGAACATCAGTCGAGCCATTTCACCACCGCTTAACACGCCGACCTTTTTATCCATGTCCGCGTATGGAAATCCAGCGTGGATTAATCCTGCTTTAAAGTCAGTTTCAGTCCCTTTTGTGCAGTTAGCACGTAAGCTTTCTAACATGCTGTGGGCTGAGTTTAGGCGCTCAATTTCCTGATCGTAGTAACCTAACTCGCATTGCGGATTAAACCGAATCGTCTCGCTCTCACCAGCTGCGAAGCTATGAGTTAGTTGATGTATGAAGCTCGTTTTACCTGCACCATTGTGACCTAGCAGCGCTACTCGATCTCCTGGTCGCATATAAAAGTCTTCAATATGAAACAGGATCTTATTGTTGGGAGATAGCACGTTGTGTTGTTCAACTTGTAAGGCCCGATTTGCTCTACTGCCTTGCATATCTAGAGTGAGACTAAGACCTGGACCGCGACTGACAAACGTTTTGCTTTCTTCAAGTTTCTCGATCCGTTTTTCCATAGTTTTGGCTTTGGCGGCGAGCTTCTCGTTATCGTAAACCTTGCCCCATGTGGCCAGTCGTTTGGCGCTTTCGCTGAGCTGTTTTATGGTTTTCTCTTCTTGCCTTAATCGTTCCGCAGCTGCTTCGTCATGACTCTGAAGGGCTTCTTTGGCTTTACTGTAGGGTAGAGAAAACTCGTATAAGCGCTCATCCCTCAGAAACACAGTTCGGTCCGTGACGGCATCTAAAAAAGTCCGGTCATGAGAGATGATGACGAAGCTGGCAGACATAGCTTGTAAATACTGCTCAAAGAAAACTAAGGTTTTCATATCCAGGTGATTGGTGGGTTCATCAAACAAAATAAGATTAGGTTCGTTTATCACCGCTCGGGCAAACATTAAGCGATTTTGTTGGCCACCACTAAGGTCTCCCACCAAATAGGCTCGTTCGATGACAGAGAAGCCCATGATATCGAGCAGTTTTTCCGCCTTATATAGAGAAAAATCTCGATCGTCTGCTGGGATTTTGTCGAGCAAACAAGCCAGCAATTGTTGTTGCTGAAGTTCTGCGGGAAGGAATTGTTCAACTGTTTCGAGTTGCAACTGATGGCTGCTGCTAATGTCACCTTCGTCTGACTCGAGCGCTCCGGACATGATTGAAAGTAACGTGGATTTGCCTGCGCCGTTGTGTCCGACCAGACCGACTTTACTACCTTCATTGATCGAAAAAGAGAGGCCCCTAAATAGCGTCCGATTGCCGACGCTATGACCGATGCTGTGGCATTGTAATAATGGCATTAGCCAGCATCACTCAGATAGTTTTTGAGCTCTGACTCATCAAATGGCCAGCCAAGGTCTTTGTTCTTATGCTTTAACAGGACAACGGGGATGCGAATGCCAAATTGCTCTACAAGCTCGTCATGATCAGCAATGTCGATGGCCTCGACTTCTAGCTCCAGCAATTGTTGTGCCTGGACCCTGGCAATGATCGCAGCGGCCTGCTCACATAAATGGCAACCCAGAGTTGTATAAAGAATCAGTTTCATAGTTTGAAAAATGTCTTGGCGTTTTCAGTGGTGATGGCGGCCAGTGCAGTGGCGTCGAGGCCAAGAATATTCGCGATGAAATCACAAATGTGTGCCAGGTGTTTGGGTTCATTTCGTCTGGATTTAGGCTTTGGTTTAAGGGTTCTTGGCATCAGATATGGAGAGTCAGTTTCAATCATGATTCGGTCAAGCGGTATCCGGCTGACGAGTTCCTTTAAGTGCTGGCCGCGGCGTTCGTCACAAATCCAACCGGTAATCCCGATATAGCAATCCAGGTCAAGGTAGGCATCCAGCGCAGCTTCATTACCTGTAAAACAATGCACAACAATTGCATCTAGTTGCGCTCGATGCGGCGCTAGCAGGTCATGAAAAGTTGGGTGGGCGTCTCGCTCATGAAGGAACATAGGTAATTCGAGCTTCTTTGCCAGTTCAATGTGGCTGATGAAGGAATGTGCTTGGTCATCTCGATCGGAGAAGTCGCGAAAAAAGTCGAGGCCGGTCTCGCCGACTGCTTTAACCTCTGGCGCACTGAGCAATTGCTCGATTCGCCTCATGCCGTCGCTTGTCGCCTCTTCCGCGTGGTGGGGGTGTATACCGGCGGTTGCGAAGAGCTTGTCGGGGTATCGTTTCGCTAGAGCGAGTGCTTGTTCACTACCGTTGACGCTGGCACCCGTGACCATTAGCTGATGTACACCTTGATGCGCAGCAGCTTCCAGCACTTCCGATAAATCGGTTTTGAAGCTTTCGTGGGTGAGGTTTGCGCCGATATCAAACAACGACATAGTGAAGCCAGAAACATAGAAGGTGCAGAGTATACAAAAACCTGGCTAAGAAACTAGAACGCCGATAGCTCCTGATACCATTGAATACTTTCTTGGTTCATCGTGTTGAGACAATCCGGTGTAATCTCGTGCTGTGCTAAAAATGCCCAGTCGATCTTTGCAAAGTCAGCTTCTTGCAGCCGTGCCACGACATTCAGCACTGAACCATAGCTGCCTTCTCTGCTAACCAGTGCGGCTTCAATGTCCTCATGTAAGGCGAGTGTTTTGACCAGTTCCTGCATGGTTTTGTCGAAGTACGCTTCCAACATCGAAAGCAAACCAACAGAGAAGTAACTGGAGGCATCATGAGGGGAAATTTTTTGGCCAATCAGTTCGCACAACCTGGCCCGGATACATGAATAGTCTCGCAGGGCGCTGGGCTTGTCCGAAAGAGCGGACAAAGAGAGCAGAACCGTCAAGCTGCGCAACTTAT
The DNA here is from genome assembly GCA_051278195.1 of Candidatus Azotimanducaceae bacterium. Taxonomy (GTDB): domain Bacteria; phylum Pseudomonadota; class Gammaproteobacteria; order Pseudomonadales; family Azotimanducaceae; genus JAHRVQ01. The sequence goes on along the minus strand of JBNMQM010000015.1, from coordinate 64,412 downwards.
CGAGTCCTAAGTAGCTGATTGATTGACGAATAGACTCAATCTTGGCGACCTTGTTGTAGCTTGCCGAGTTGACTAGTTTGAGAATCTTGAAACTCAGTACCGGATCACCGCTAACGATTTGTTCTAGCTCTTGCATGTTGATCTGAGGATTCTGTAACTTATGCAGCAGTTGCAGTACAGCGAGCTTACTCGCAGGGATTTTTTTGTTGCTTATGAGTTCAGGTTTACACAAAAAGTAACCTTGATAGAACTCGAATCCCAACTTACGGCAGAACTCGAACTCCTCGTAAGTTTCGACCTTTTCTGCGAGTAGTTGAACGTTAAACGGCGCCAACAAGATCACATGTTCTTCTATCTCTTTTCTTGTGAGTTGCAATATGTCAATTTTGACAATGTCGGCAAATGGTAGAATTTCGTTAGCTTTTTCTGTGTGGATGAAGTCGTCGAGAGCAATTGTGTAGCCATCTTCTGATAAGCGTTTTAAGTCTTGGACTAGGCTATCGTCGATAATAACGTCTTCTAGGACTTCGATGACAAGATGGCGCTTGTCAAAGGGTAGTGGCCTGCCAATGAGAGCCTTGGTGAAATTGACGAATGCCCGGGTGTCACCGACAATTTCTCTGATGTCCCATTGAGTAAAAGCATCAATTAGCAACTCAGACGTCGCTGCATCACCATCGATCACACCGGCTTCATGCTCACTGTATTGACGAAACAGAAGTTCGTACGCGACGATATTGATCTCGCGATCATAGATGGGCTGCCGAGCCATGAGGACGCGTTCATTTATCACTAAAACAGTTCGATCTCGTCGCCGCTGTTACCATCAGGGGCGGCGTTGAAATGGTATTGGTAGATTTCCAGTGCTTCTTCAACGCTGGCACCCGTCATAATGTGCTCGAACATAATTCGTTCTGAATCCATGGTGTAGCTGTTGCGGATTTCTTCTTGTAGCTTTTGCCAGTTGTCAGGATCGGTAGAGTCTTCATGAGAAGAAATTAAATCTCCAAGGTGCTGAAGCGAGTCTGTGACATGACAGAGGCGTTGAGTAACTCGGTCATGAAACTGGCAAGCGACAATACCTCTTTGAACCTCGGTGCGAATGTTTTCAGCATAGATGCCTGCATCACTTGGGTTTTCGTTTAATAATTCACGAATCTGCTGGGCGCTCGTTGATATTGTGCCAAGCGAATGACTCAGTTCATTGATAGAGATGTCCCCATCTTGCATAGACGAGCGAATCTGTGCCGCCGATAGCTGTAGCATTGTGAGTGTTTCTTTGATGTGACTCCAACTTGCATCCAGGTCTGATCCACTGGTGGCAGACATTCGACTTCCTCAATTCTAGGCTTGGCTGTCCAAGATTCATTAATGATAGTTCAAATATTGAGGCTTGCGAGGTTTTAGGGGCTGTTGAGTCCTACCTCAGGGTTTGAAAAGTCTCGTCGCTCATGAGCGAAGATAAGAGGCGTGTTCTGACCCAATTTTCGACTGTAAATCGAGGAGAAGACAAGAACATTTTGAACATAGTTCCGAGTCTCTGAAAATGGAATAGTTTCAATCCAGACATCGAGTGGTAATGAGGAGTCGAGCCAACCCGACACTCTTTTTGGGCCCGCGTTATACGCAGCCGAGGCCAGAATTCTGTTGTGGTTAAAGCGTCTGAACATCTTGCCCAGATAGGCGGTGCCGAGCTGGATGTTCGTGAGCGGGTCCGTCAGTTGGTTGCTGGAGCGCAGCGGAATGCCTTGTTCTCGAGCTACCTGTCGAGCGGTTGCAGGCATTAACTGCATCAGTCCGAGAGCACCAGCAGAGCTCTTTGCATCGGTCATAAAGGCACTTTCTTGTCGCGCGATGGCCATGCTCCAGGTTAGCGGAATATCTTCGGTTCTGGCGCCTGTGATGAAATTATCTCGGTAAGCAATAGGGAATCGTGGGCCAAGATCGTCCCAGGCTTTAGCGGTGATCATGGCGCGTATCGCCTGTTCGTGCCATCCCCATTTCTCTGCAACCCTTGCGGCGATGCGCAGTTCGATATCCGAGAAATCCTGGGTTGTGAAATTCCACTCGCGCCGTGCACGGGTCTTTTCATCCAGAGCGAACAGCTCCAGTGCTCGTTGAATACCTGGTGTTTCTTCTAGCGCATGAACCTGTTCATGACTAATCGCCTCTGGCGTGTCTTCATAGCTGTAGGGGAGCTTCAACGTGTCGGCAGCCATAAATCCATAGAAACTTCGCTCCTTTGAAAGGTTGATAAAAATATCACGCCCCTCTTGAACGTCAGCTGCAGAACCCGAACCCAACAGTATTCTGGCTTGCCAGTATTGCCAGCGTAGAGATGCTTGCGATTCATCGGGTAGCAAATTCAGAAACACCAGCGCGGTACTCCAGTTAAGCTGTTTAAGATGGGTGAGCAGCTGCGCTTCGACCAGTTTTTCGTCTGCGGTCAGGTCAATGGGTAGATCCTCAAGCAACCCTAAGGTATTGGGGTTGCGGGCAAGCCGGATACCTATTTCGGTGTACAAGTGGGTCAACGTTTCCGGGCTAAACTGGTATTGACCGCGGATCTGGTTCAGCGTCTCCAGTGCTTGTTTGGCATCTCGTCTTGCGAGGCGCTCAATACCATGGCTGACGATAAAACGACCTCGCTCGGAATCAGGCCCAGCTGCAGTTTTACGGTTTAGCTGCCTTGGTTTGGTATGGAACCGTTTTAGTCTGGCCGCTGCTGATTTATCGGCTCTATCGAGGAATCGTTCGAGATATGTGCCGAGTGTGATCTGGTTTTTTGTGATGGCCGATTCATATCGTTGCCAAGCGACTTCTCGGCTGAGACCGTCAGCGTCACGCCAGACTTTGAAGATGGGATCGCACTCATCGGGTTGCGAAAAGGGAACCAGCCACAGGTCTTTCGCCTTCCGCAGTGCCTCGTCTATTCGATTTGCACGCCACATGGTGTAAGCGTGATAACAGGCGTTCTCCTTTGTGTTATCTGCGTTGGCATCAAAGTGAGACTCGAATGTTTTCCACTCACCACGTTTGCCCAATGAATACAGCCAGTTCTGCAGGAGTTGTCCAGCCAGTGGGGTGTCGCCGTATTGTGTGACGAATTCATCGATGCTTGCCGAGGTCTGCTTAGACAGGCGAAAGATGAGGCTTTGATACTCGAGATAGGGGTAAAGCGGGTAGTTGGCGAGCGCGGCTTTACCGGATTCATAGCGACTGTGTTGATTGGTCTTAATCTGGTAAAGGAGTTTTTTGTAGCGCTCGCGTTGCTCGTACCGGGATTCATCGGCAAGTTGGTCGCCGCTGAAGTTGAAGCTGGCGTGGGATGTTGTTGTACTTGAACAGGCAAGTACTGCTAAAAATATTCGAACCAACTGCATTGCTTTTTGACTGTCAAAACTAACGGAGGAGACCTTAGCCTGTTTGTAAAAAGAACGTAAGCAGTTTTGCGCTGACGTTAGTTGCCAACCCTGACAGCGAGCACATCGCAAGGTGCACCGTGTAGCACCCCATTCGCAGTTGAGCCAAGAAGCAAGGCAAGACCGTGACGACCATGGCTGCCGACGACAATAAGGTCAGCGTTGATCTGGTTGGCCATAGCATGAATTTCTGTTTCCGGTCGGCCAAAAATAAGGTGCTGGTTTTCCTCGGGAATGGATAAGGTTTTGGCGAACTCGGCGAGGTGGGTTTTAGCAGTTTCCTGTATTTGTTCCTGGATCGTGGATAGATCCATCGGAATGTCACCACCGTAGGCGAGACTCAATGGTTCAATAACGTGAAGGCAACTGATCATCGCATTGCTGGCCGTACGAAGTTTACAAGCACGCCTTGCGACATGATGAGATTCTTCTGTTAGATCTACTGCAACTAGTATGTGCTTATACTCGTCCACGCTCTGTTCCTCTTGGTCATCTTATTGTTATGGTTGTTTGACGCAAATGTACACAGTAAAAAGGGTATTCTCAACAAGTCAGCTGAATACTTAGATAGGGGTTAAATCACCATGGTTTATTTGATAATTGCGTTCGCGATATTGCTGATCGCAGCGCCCATCATGGCGGTTCTGCCGAGTAAACGTGACAAAGAAAGAATGAAGAAACGTCAAGCCGCCATGCGGGTTGGTATTAGTGTTGAGATGACGATCATTGACGATCCTGATCCAGACCCGCAAAAGTACCTTTCAACGACGGGCAAGCCCATTCCACGTAAGCTTTCCATTGCCGCTTATCGTATACAACGTCACAAGCCAAAGGATCGAATTATTGGTGAGTCGCCAGGTTGGGTGACAATGAGGTTTTTGGATAGGCACCGAACCCAGTTAAGCCGCAATTGGTATTGGCAGGGCGCCGCTCTAGGGCCCGAAATATTGCCAATTTCAGAGATTTTAGGGCGCCTACTCGATCAATTACCCCTTGATGCGGTCAAGGTTGAAGAAAAAAATTACTTCATTTCGATCTACTGGCATGAGGACGGAGAAGTGCAGGAAGTCATTGATTTCCTTAAGCGATGTGCAGCATTTGGGTCTGACGAACAAGGCACGAAAGTAAAATCTTTAGATGGTCCGGGGCAACGAAGTGGTTGACAAGGGTCCTTGAATGTCGGCTAAGCTAAAAAGGCACTGGCGCTTGACCCATTGATAGTTTGTCACTATATATGTCGCCGCTTTAGGTCCATTTCGGATCATTGTTAATCAATTTGAGATGTTTTATGGGTAAGTCCCTTGTCATTGTAGAGTCCCCAGCGAAAGCGAAGACGATCAATAAATACCTCGGAAATGACTTCATCGTGAAGTCCAGCGTTGGCCATATTCGCGACTTGCCGACCAGCGGATCTAGCAAAAGTGATCCCAAGGCGCGTGCTGCAGAAGCGGCTAAAACACGGAAGATGGATCCAGACAAAAAGGTTGCTTATAAGAAGGAGAAAGCTAAGAAGCAATTGATTGCGCGCATGGGTGTGAACCCTTACCAGGATTGGGAAGCGGACTATCAAATTTTGCCGAGCAAAGAGAAAGTCGTCGCAGAATTGAAAAAGCTGGCAAAAGACGCCGATGAGATTTACCTAGCGACTGATATGGACCGAGAGGGAGAAGCAATAGCCTGGCATTTGCGTGAGGCTATCGGCGGTGATGAGAGTCGATATCGTCGGGTAGTTTTCAATGAAATTACTAAGAAGGCCATCCAAGCTGCCTTTGACAAACCTGGCGAACTAAATATTGATCGAGTGAATGCCCAGCAGGCACGACGCTTTCTAGATCGAGTCGTCGGATTTATGGTCTCTCCATTGTTATGGGAGAAGATTGCACGGGGTTTATCTGCGGGTCGAGTGCAGTCTGTCGCCGTCAAATTGATCGTTGAACGAGAGCGAGAGATACGCGCTTTCATTCCAGAAGAATACTGGGACATCTTCGCTAACCTGGCCGAAGAGGGGAAAAAGGACGATGCGGTCAAATTCCAAGTCGTTAAACAGGCAGGAAAGGCGTTTCGGCCAACCAGTAAAGAAGACACTGATTTCGCCCTCGCAAAACTAGAGAAGGCTGACTACGTCGTGCAGAGTCGGGAAGATAAACCTACCCAGACAAAACCGAGTGCACCATTTATCACCTCCACCTTGCAGCAGGCTGCTAGCACTAGGTTGGGTTTTGGTGTGAAGAAAACCATGATGATGGCCCAACGTCTTTATGAGGCCGGCTACATTACTTACATGCGTACAGACTCAACGAATCTGAGTGCCGACGCCATAGCGGCTTGTCGCGAAATGATTGAGTCCGACTACGGTAAAAAGTACTTGCCTGATGAACCTCGACGGTACTCCAGCAAAGAGGGCGCGCAGGAAGCGCACGAGGCGGTTCGTCCTTCTGACGTGACAGTCAAAACCACTTCTATTGCGGGCATGGAGCGTGATGCAGAACGCCTGTACGAACTAATCTGGCGGCAATTTGTGGCTTGTCAGATGCCAAATGCAGAGTACACCAGTACCAGTGTTTTGGTTCAGGCCGACGATTTGGAACTCAAAATCCGCGGTCGAATTTTACGTTTTGATGGTTACACGCAGGTTCAACAACCAGCGGGTAAGAAGGAAGAAGAAACGCCTTTGCCGGACTATGCCGTGGGCCAAAAAATGACCATGGAAGAACTGCTACCTTCCCAGCATTTTACCAAACCGCCAGCTCGGTATGGAGAGGCAAGTCTTGTCAAAGAAATGGAAAAACGTGGTATTGGGCGTCCATCGACCTACGCGGCGATTATCACCACAATTCAGGATCGCGGCTATACGAGGCTAGAGTCTCGCCGGTTTTATGCAGAGAAAATTGGCGAGCTGGTCACCGACCGACTCGATGAGAATTTTAAGGACCTGTTGGATTATGGTTTTACTGCCGGGCTTGAAGAATCTTTGGATGCCGTATCCGAAGGTAAGATGAAGTGGAAAGCATTGCTCGACAAGTTTTATACCGGCTTCGAGAACCAGCTAACCGTTGCCAAGTCAGAAGGTGGTATGCGTTCTAACGTCCCGTCGATGACAGATATTAAATGCCCATTGTGCGGACGTGATATGAATATTCGCACCGCTAGCACTGGAGTGTTTTTAGGTTGTTCGGGGTATGCATTGCCGCCGAAAGAACGTTGTAAGCAGACAATTAATTTGATTTCCGGGGATGAAGTGGTCAGCGCGAACGGCGACGATGAGGAGGAGTCACGTATTCTTCTGAACAAGAAACGTTGCGCCAAGTGTCAAACGGCCATGAGTAGCTATCTAATCGATGTCGAACGAAAACTGCACGTGTGTGGTAATAGTCCTGATTGCGATGGTTTTGAAATCGAGAAAGGTGAATTCAAGATCAAGGGCTACGATGGTCCGATCCTGGAATGTGATAAGTGCGGCGCGGAGATGCAGTTAAAAACAGGCAGATTTGGCAAGTACTTCGGGTGCACGTCGGAAGAATGTAAGAATACCCGTAAGCTGCTTCGTAGTGGGGAAGCGGCGCCGCCAAAAATGGATCCGGTACCGATGCCCGAACTGGAGTGTGTCAAGGTCGAAGACACCTACATCCTTCGTGACGGCGCGGCGGGAATATTTTTAGCAGCGAGTCAGTTTCCGAAGAACAGGGAAACGCGCGCACCGTTCGTAGACGAATTAATCCCTCACCAAAATGAGATTGACCCTAAATATTCCTTCCTGATGCGCGCGCCGGTCAAAGACCCAGATGGTCGACGCAGCATGGTCAGATATGGCAGAAAGTCGAAAGAGCACTATGTCACTTCAGAAAACGAAGAGGGCAAGCCCTCTGGCTGGCGTGCTGACTTTGTTGATGGCAAATGGATTGAAGAAGCTAAAAAGGTGAAGAAAAAAGCCACCGCCTAGTTGTACAGGGGTGGTTTAAAAAGGGTGGTTTAAAAGGGTGACTTAAAAGGGTGACTTAAATGAGTGGCCTAGGTATCGCGATACTTGCCGCTACGTTACTGCGTCAGAACTATTGAGTTCATCGCGGATAGCAATTGAGATAAAGCCGTCACAAAAGTGGCGGCTGAAAAGATTGTCACAAGGCACGGCGACAAAAAGTTGAACTAGTGTCGAATGACGCCAACCATCAAACCTTCTATTGCGAAGGATTCATGCCTTAGATCAACTTCAATCGGTGAGTAGTCTTGATTCTCTGGCATCAGGGTTATCTGATACTTGCTGCGGTTTTTCTTCAGTCGTTTAACCGTAACTTCATCTTCAATACGTGCAACAACAATGTCACCGTTGTTCACATTCTGCGTCCTATGCACGGCGATCAAGTCTCCATCCAAAATGCCACAGTCAATCATGCTGTCACCTTGCACTGTCAAAAGGTAATCAGCTTGAGGCCGGAAAAAATTTGCAGGAATCGGGCAATGGTTCTCGATATGCTCCTGCGCTAGGATAGGACTCCCTGCCGCGACGCGTCCCACTATCGGCAAGCCAACATCCTCAGGGAGTTTAATACCTCTGGATGTGCCGGGAATCATTTCGATAGCCCCTTTGCGTGCCAGGGCTTTTAAATGTTCTTCCGAAGCATTGGCGCTTTTGAAACCAAGTTCTTGTGCAATGTCTGCGCGAGTAGGGGGATAACCTGTCGTCGACATATGCGATTTGATGAACTGGAGAACTTCTTCTTGCCGTTGTGTCAATTTTATCATTGCGATACATGTTTTTTTATACAGTTACTGTGATTATATACAGGGAAGAGGGCTTGGCAACTACAATCTATAGTTTTTTCACCACCTGACCCCTTACCGATTACCGCCTTCTCTTTTTGTTGCTGATGTTCGACTTGTTTGTTGGGCTGACCTACTATGGCTAAAAAACAGGGCAAAAAGCCGGGGTAAAATATGTTCAGCCGAAAAAACCTAAAGAAATTGTTGGCGGGTTTAGTTGTGATACTACCGTGCGGAATCCTGAGTGCTGCTAGTGCTGAGAACGTTGAGAATCGAGAGAACTACTGGGTAGTGGGTAGTTATCAAAACACCACAACGTTCCAGCAAGTGACCCGCAAACTAGAAACCGATCTGGCGCTTTCGATTCGCCAGCAAGAAGTTTTCGTTTCTGGTGTATTGCATCATCGGCTACTTGTCCCTGAGACGATGATGGATGCAGCTATTCTAGGGCGACTCAATTCAATGGGTATTACCCCTTGGCTTATGACGCTGTCTGAATCAAAACCTCACAGCGCAGCTATCGAGCAGTACCTAGTACAGGTGGGCTCTTTCCATAGTATTGATGAAGCGATGGCGTTAGAGCGTCGGCTCACGAGTGCAGGCTTAGGGGTCAGCGGTGAAGCAACGTTGGCCGCGGGCAAGGTCGTGCATCATGTCTGGGCCGGCCCGAGTCGTGATCTGAACGATGTGCGTCAACGTCTACAGAAGCTGGGTCTTGCGCCGGGTAAAGCTAGGCCGGTCTCTATAGGTGAGGCAAGCGTTGCCAATCGATCTGCCGCGCCGCTGCGACAGGTCCCTATAAAGGCCCCTGTGCAAATCACCACACAAGATTCGACAGCCGGGAAGCCTCAAACCCAGTCTTCAGAAGGCCGTTATCCGCAGGGTTTCAATCTGGCGAGGCTGCCAGCGAAGCGTCTACAAACTTTGATCATTGACTAAAGTTTTCTGCAGCGCTGATGGCTGGTATCCTCAGCTCAGTTTTTTTAGATTCGGATATCTGAATGGAAGAATTTGGTTCTGTTGGATTGTTAGCTTTATTCACCCACCCTGTGACAACACAGGTATTCGGTGTGGTATTGGTGACAGTGGTCGCCAACTATCTATTGCGCAAGTTTTTTCGCACGCTCAAAGGGCGGGCCTCCAAAACGCATACGGTTTGGGATGATGCGTTGGTTGCGTCGATCCAACGGCCGGCGGTACTGTTGACCTGGATTCTAGGCGTTGCCTTTGCTGCAGAAGTGGTTTCCGCCGAAACCAATTCCAGTTTGAGTCAGATGATTGACCCGGTCCGCTACGTGCTTGTGATCGCCGTGATCACGTTGTTCGCCATCAGTTTTGTGCGCGAGTGCGAAAAAGGCTTCATTCACCACGGAACCGACGTTACGACAGCTTCGGCGATTAGCAAACTACTCAAAATATCAATCTTCATTACAGCGGCACTGACAGTTCTTCAGACCCTCGGGGTCAGTATTCAGGGCTTGCTCGCTTTCGGCGGTGTTGGTGGTATTGCTGTGGGTTTTGCAGCCAAGGATATATTGTCAAATTTCTTCGGTGGCTTGATGATCTATTTAGACCGGCCTTTTGCCGTGGGTGAATGGGTGCGTAGCCCTGATAGGGATATTGAAGGGACGGTCGAACATATCGGTTGGCGTCTCACGGTGATTCGCACTTTCCAACAACGGCCGCTGTATGTGCCGAATTCAGTATTTGCCAGCATTGCGGTTGAAAACCCCTCGCGGATGCACAATCGGCGAATTTACGAGACCATAGGGGTGCGCTACGACGATGCAGACCGGGTACGAGGTATCGTCGCAGAAGTTAAGCAGTATTTGGTAGATAACCCTGAGATCGAGCTTGAACGAACGCTGATTGTCAATTTTAATAGCTTTGGACCTTCGTCTCTGGATTTCTTTATTTACTGTTTTACAAAAACGATCAATTGGGTCGAGTATCATGCTGTAAAGGAATCTGTGTTGTTGGCAATTCACGACATTATTGTCGCTCACGACGCAGAAGTTGCTTTTCCCACGACAACGGTTCATTTGCATGATATTGAACCCGAGGCATAATGAACGCCGGTAATGGTCTAAAGTGAACCATTCTGACTGATATTTAACGAACAGGATTTCCTATGACAAGTTTGCTTTTCTACGATAAACCCGTCGCGCTTAACAAGTCTGTGCACAAAGATCTCAAAATCAAGGCTGCAGCTGCTGATTTTTCTTTTGCGACGGAGACGAATTCCGTCATCCTCGCAGGCGTCGAATTTACAGAAGCCGCTAAGGAGTACCCGATCGTATTTGCCGAGGCGGGAGAAAGCATGGTGCCTGTTGCCCTATTAGGTCTGCGCAACGCAGAAAACTTGTTTGTCGATGCAAAAGGTCAATGGGATGCTAGGTATATTCCGGCATTTGTCAGGCGCTACCCCTTTGTGTTGGCAGAGACTGCTGAGGAAGGCCAGCGTATGGTTTGTATCGATGAGAGTTTCTCTGGGTTTGGAGACAAAGAAGGCGAGGCACTGTTTGAAAATGACGCGCCGACACCCGTATTGCAGCAAGCGATAGATTTTCTTGAGGAATACCAGCGCCAATATATTCGCACGGAACGGTTTATTAGCCGCTTGAAGGAACTGGGTCTGTTAATGGCGCTGAACGCAAAAGTGGATATGGCTGATGGCCAGTCATTTGCTTTAACGGGCTTGATGGTAGTCGATGAGAAGAAATTATTGGAACTTGAAGACAGCAAAGCGCTCGATTTCTTTAAGTCAGGAGAGCTTGCTTGGGTCTATTGTCATCTGATGTCGCTGGGCAACATGTCGAAAATGATTGATCGCATTGCGCAAGTAAGCAGCGAGTCGTCACCAGAAACATCATCAGAACCTAAGTCCAAAGCGAAAGCAAAAGCAAAAGACAAAGCGAAAGAGAGCTAGGTTTTGTTCGGGATACTCGGTGGTACTGGTTTTGGCGCGCTGGCAGCATTGCGTAACACTGAAAGCGAGCGGGTCGAGACTCGATTCGGTTCGGCTTATCTGGAAGCTGGTTTGCTGGCAAACCAGCCGGTAATTTTCATGCCGAGGCATGGCAATCCAGCTCAGCATCCGCCCCACAAAGTTAATTATCGTGCAAATATTCAAGCGCTAAAACAGATGGGCGTTAGCCATCTGCTTGCGGTGACAGCTGTGGGCAGTGTGGCGCCTGGGCTTGAAGTAGGTGACTTTGTGGTGCCGGATCAAATTATCGATTACACGAGCGGTCGGGAACACACTTTCTTCGATCAAAAAATTGACCATATTGATTTCACCTACCCCTATGATGAGGCCTTGCGCCAACAAATTATTGATGTCGCAATGGTTACGGAAGGTGTTAATTGTATTCTGTCCGGGACCTATGGCTGCACCAACGGACCAAGGCTAGAAACCGCAGCCGAAGTTCAACGACTACACCATGATGGTTGTACCATCGTTGGAATGACGGCGATGCCCGAGGCTGCGCTTGCTCGTGAAATCGGCCTGCCTTACGCCGGTTTATCTGTTGTGGTGAATAAAGGTGCTGGACTGGCCGGAGAGTTGGATTTTGAGGCGATCAGTTCGAGCCTTGCGACGAGCATGGCCCAGGTCGTGACGGTCATCGAATCTGTTGTACGCGGCGCTTAATCGGCGTCGCTTTCATTAAAACCCTCTATTTTGACGAGGATGCCAAAGCGAGGGTGATCAATAAAATGCAGAGTGGAGCTGCGCATTCGTCTGGATTGTCGTAGCGGGTGCGAATGTACTTTCAAATACTGCCCTTTGGTTGACTCCCAATCTGCCACTTCTGGATATTTATCTCGCAGCTCTGGCGCTAATAGATTTGCCGCCGTCGATCCTGGTGCCTCACCCTGCTGGTACAAAGGCGTAAACTCTGTGTACCAAAGGTCCGTATTAACGTGTAAGAAGCGGGATCGACTAATGGTTATGGTGCCGTCTAGCTCATACATGTCGTCAAAATGAGCGCCTGCTTGTATCAGTATCGGAAAAGAGTCCTTGTCTGGGGCAATCGGTTGGAGCCACGACTGGTGAACCAGCGTCTTATACAAAGAGGATCGACGTATTGAGCGTGCTTGGCTATTCAAAATTCTACGCTCTTCGGGCAAGGCAGTGAAGGCCTGAGGGGCGTCCGATTGGAACAGCGACTCATAGTCTATTTCGATATCCAAGCGATCATCCGTCAAGCGATCATCAATGCCAGGGGTATCCACCTTAATCTCTACAGGCACCTGCAAACGACTTCGGCTCTGAAACAGAAACTCGTTTGAATCGATGATCTGTGGCTGGTCACTGTTTGCATCGAACGGCTCATTCGACCCGTTATTAAATAGGGCGAAATAGCCTTCCAGCTGGCGGACTTGCTCAACAGAGAATGGAGGTGCTTGTGGTGCAATGCTGACCATTTCTTCTGGATAGTTGAGTGGTATCACCGGCCAGATTTCATCAGTTTTAGCTGGCGTCTTGTTAGCAAAGATGACGACCTCCACCTGATACCAATCCGAGTAGTCTGCGCCGAACGCTGGGCTGGTCGAGCTGATAGACAGACCGAGTAGCAGAGCGGCCAGTGAAATATTAGCTGGCGTTGCCAAGTACTTTCTCCTCCAGTCTTTCCAATAGCCTTTCGACTTTGGTGAATCTTGTCTCGGGTTTTTCCATGACTTCCTCAAACGACAATTGATTTGCAGTGGGAAGACGATAGCGATGGGGTTCTGATTGTACGAGTTGCACGATGCTAAACGGATCGATGGGTGTGTCTTGACCAAATTCAAAGCGTCCAATCTTGTCCCCAACATCAACTTTTTTGATACCGAGAGACTCAGCTCGCAGCTTAAGCTCGGTGATCCGAAAAAGGGTCTTGGTTGATTCAGGCAATAGGCCGAAACGGTCAATCATTTCAACCTGAAGTTCTCTCAGCTCTTCAGAGTTCTTTGCATTCGATATGCGCTTATACAGTACCAGTCGGCCATGAACGTCTGGGAGGTAGCTTTCAGGAATCAACGCGGGTAAGCGGAGATTGACTTCTGTACCGTCATCCAGAGGTCGGTCGAGATTCGGTGTTTTGCCATCCTTGATCGCTTTGACGGCACGATCCAGCATTTCCATAAAGAGTGAGTAGCCAATGGTTTGCATATTACCGGTTTGTTCATCACCGAGTAGTTCGCCGGCACCGCGAATTTCGAGGTCATGGCTGGCGAGAATAAAGCCCGCCCCCAGATCTTCTGCTTCACTGATGGCGTCCAAACGTTTGCTAGCATCGGCGCTGATGGCTTTGGGGTGTGGTGTCAACAAGTAGGCATATGCTTGGTGATGAGATCGACCGACACGGCCCCGTAACTGATGCATCTGCGCCAGTCCAAACTTGTCTGCGCGGTCCATGATAATAGTGTTCGCGTTAGGCACGTCGATGCCAGTCTCAATAATGGTAGAGCAAACCAACACGTTGGCACGCTTGTGATAAAAGTCTGACATCACTTGTTCGAGTTCGCGTTCACGCATTTGCCCATGCCCTATGGCGACCCGAGCGTTTGGTACAATTTCGCGTATTTTCTCTGCAGTGTTCTCGATCGTTTTCACTTCATTGTGTAGGTAGTAAACCTGGCCGCCTCGATTAAGTTCGCGCTGGATTGCTTCTTTGACTAGGCCGTCAGTTCTTTGTCTGACAAAGGTTTTGATCGACAGGCGTTTCGCCGGTGGTGTTGCAATAATAGTGAGATCACGCATGCCAGACATTGCCATATTCAATGTGCGCGGGATTGGCGTCGCTGTCATGGTCAAAATGTCCACCTCGGCTCGCATCGACTTCAGCTTTTCTTTTTGGCGTACTCCAAAACGGTGTTCTTCATCGATAACGAGTAAACCAAGATCCTTGAATGTGATGCCATCTTGGATCAAGGCGTGGGTACCTATGACGATATCGACGGTGCCAGCAGCCAATTTCTCGATTACCTGGGTCTGTTCCTTTTTCGTTCTGAAGCGAGATATGGAATCCACGTTCACAGGCAGATCAGCAAAGCGATCCTTAAAGGTTTCCACATGCTGTTGTGCCAGTAGGGTTGTCGGTACTAGGACGGCGACTTGTTTACCCGCATGTACGGCGAGGAAAGCTGCCCGCATCGCAACTTCCGTTTTACCAAAGCCAACATCACCACAGACAAGATGGTCCATTGCTCTATGCCGAGTCATGTCGCTAATGACTCGCTCGATTGCATTCTGTTGATCCGGTGTTTCTTCGAAAGGAAACGCGGCGGCAAATTTATAGTAGGCCTCATCCGGTTCAGGGAAGGCAAAACCCGATTTGGCTTCGCGACGTGCATATATGTTGAGTAGTTCCGCCGCGACGTCGCGAACCTGCTCCGCGGCTTTGCGTTTTGCCTTCTCCCAGATTTCGCTACCAAGTCGATGTAATGGTGCCTTTGTTTCATCTGTTCCAGCGTAGCGAGAGATTAGGTGAAGCGAAGAAACGGGTACGTATAGTTTGGCTTCGTCGTCATAGCCTAAAGTCAAAAACTCAGTTTGTTGGCCATCTATATGCAGTGTTTCAAGACCTAGATACCGGCCAACGCCGTGATCAATATGAACAACGGGTGAGCCAATATTGAGTTCAGTCAGGCTCTTGATGACCAGTTCAGCAACATTGTCCTTTTGTTTTGCGCGTCGGCGCTGTTGCAGCACGTGTTCGCCAAACAGTTGTTGCTCAGTCACAAATAGCATAGAGCCGGGCAGGTAAAAGCCTCGTTCAAGGGGGCTAACGGTCACAACGATACGAGCATCGCTGTTCAGTGCTGCGGTCCAAGAGTCCTGATACTCCGGTTCAATATTGTGTTTACGCAGCAGTTCGTCCACGACCTCGCGACGTCCGTTTGACTCGGCGACGATCACAAGGCGGGCCGACTCTGCGCCCAAAAAATTGGTCAGATTGGTCAGCGGATTCTGTAGTCGATCATTAACTGTGAGTTCTGGTAGTGGTCTAAAGGGGAAGTTGTCACCTTTGCCTTCGGTCGATTCCAATAAGCCCCGTCGGCGAAGATTGCAGCTTAAAAATATTTCATCCAATGGTAGGAGGAACTCTGACGGCGCGACTATGGGGCGCTGAATGTCATAACGAAGGTTCTCGTATCTTGACTCTGCACTTTGCCAGCTTTCTGTTACAGCGTTGTCGATTTCAGCAGTTAAGATCAACGTGTCTTCGGGTAAATAGTCGAAAAGTGTTTCTAATTCTTCGAAAAATAGTGGTAAATAGTATTCGATTCCTGGTGGCGAAAGTCCCTGGGATACGTCCTGATAAACTTGGCATGCGCGCGGACTACCCTGAAAGTGTTGGTGCCAACGATCTTGAAATCGGTTAATAGCGTCATCGGTTAATGGGAACTCGCGAGCTGATAACAATCGGATCGATTCAACCTGCTCAATCGAACGCTGGGTTTCTGGATCAAAAACTCGAATAGATTCGATTTCATCGTCGAACAAATCTAGTCGAAATGGATGATCAACCCCCATCGGGAATATATCCATAATAGAACCACGCACTGCAAACTCGCCATGCTCGAAAACAGTATCGACACATCGGTAAGCCGACGCGGTAAGCTTTTTGCGCATTGCCTCTATATCAAATTTCTGACCCTTGTCGAGTACAAAGCTGCTGCCCAGGGTAAAAGAGCGGGGCGCGAGCTTTTGCATCAAAGTGGTTGCCGGCACGACAAGAACACCCTTTTTCTGGAGCGGCAGTTCATTCAGAATGGCCAGGCGATCAGAGACGATATCTTGGTGCGGTGAAAAGCTATCGTAGATCAGTGTTTCCCAATCGGGAAACAGCATTACCGGCACAGACTCTGGTAAAAAAAATTGGAGTTCATGGCTGACACTTTCAGCGGTCTGGGTATCTCGAACCACAAGCATGGTGAAGCCTTTCTCGGCCCGAATGGCATCGGCCACGGCGAGGCTCAAAGCTGCCTGATCTAGGTTGCCCCAGTGTCTACGGTTACCAGGTGCATCTGGAATCTGATAAACACCCAATGGTAAGGTGTTGGTCATTGACGGTCCTTAAATGGGGCTGAGAAGGGATAGGAAGGTTACTTAATCATGGGAATTAAACAAGTGCGGTTACTCGGTTGAATATCCGACTATTTTGGGTGGTTGTGGTGTTTACTATCGGTCTGGTCTTGGGCTGGTATCTCCATGCTTGGCGAGTAGCACCTATTATCGTTTCAGTTCGATCACCGGTCTTGACGGAAACCCCATTGACCGATACTCGATTATCCGTCGCGCCGTCAAAAAGCTTGTCACCATTCCATGAATTGCGCTCGCAAATATCAATGTACATTGATGATGATCGCTATGAGCGAGCCTTCGAATTATTATTGGAAGCATCCTTTGTTGCCATCACACCATTGGAGCAGGACGAGTTTAGGCGGCTCCTGGCCCAATTTGTCGATGCCTATACCCGCGCATTGATTGAGATTAATCAGTTTCAAGAGGTAGACGCCTTTTATGAGCAACTCACACTCTCGCTACCGCAGTTCGCCGAGTATCAGCTTCAGCTAGGTAAGTTGCGCATTCAAATGGGCAATGGTGACGCTGCCCTCGCACCGCTGGCGCAGATTAGTAATCACGAGCGATATGGTGCGGAGGCGCGGGAACTGATGACTCAGGTTGAGCGCAATGTAGCAGCTGATATCGCGCTAGAGACGTTGCCGCTGACTGGGCGTGACGGCCAGTTCATTGTTGAGGCGATGATTGACAATCGTTACCCCGTCAAATTGTTGGTAGATACGGGTGCCGCCATGACGGCCATTGACGCCGGGGTTTTGCAGATGTCTGGCTACAGTCTTGATGTTGAGCGGCAGTACTTCGTCACCGCGAATGGGGTCGTGTCTGCACCTGTCGTGACACTCGGTCTGGTCAGCCTCGGCAGTGCTCAGATTGCGGAGCTACCAGTAGGCGCGCTGCCACTGTCGATGCCCGGAGACGTGGTGGGTTTACTGGGAATGAATTTCCTGCGCCACTACGACTTTAGGATTGATCAAAACAACAATACTTTGATTCTGGACAAGCGGTAGCAACCTCCGCTTACAAAGCGTTTTTCTGTCTTGCGTTGATGGTGGCAAGTCTCGATAATACGCGCAAAATTGAAGGGAAATTTATCGGTTTCCCCATTAATCCTCTGAATTTTAAAGGAGTTTTTCGTGGCCCGACCTGGTCTTGAAGGCGTTTTCGCTGATTGGAAAGAACGTGAAGCACTGGCTGAAGCGATGATCCCAATCATAGGCGGTTTGTACCGTCGCAATGTCGCGATGTATATCCATGGCGTTCCCCTTTACAACACGTCTGTTATCGAGCTAATGAAAGCGCATCGATTTGTGCGACAGATCGAAAATAATGAGATGTCAGAGTTTGAAACACATCCGATTATGGAAATCTTGTCCAGGCTGGACTTGGGCCCCGCTCATATCGATATTGGTAAACTGACTTCAAACTTCATGGCGGACAACAACGGCCTCAGTATGGAGGCTTACGTTAAGCGCGATTGTGAGGCGATTCTTGGTGTCGATACGGTTATGCATGAGCCCAGGGACGTTGTCGTATACGGTTTTGGCCGTATCGGCCGATTGGCCACTCGATTGTTGGTGGAAAAAACCGGCGGTGGGCATAATCTGGTTCAGCGCGCCGTTGTCCTCAGGCCACCTAAGGACCCTGTGCTCGATTTGAACCGTCGCGCGAGTTTGCTGCGACGCGACTCCATTCATGGGAATTTCAAAGGCACTATTCGGGTCGACGAAGACAACATGGTGCTGGTTTGCAACGGCAATGCCATCAAGTTTATCTATTCGAGCGATCCTGCCAGCATCGATTACACCGAGTACGGCATCAACAATGCATTGGTGATCGATAGTTCTGGTGTTTGGCGCGACGAGGAGGGCTTATCTCAGCACCTCAAGGCCAAAGGTGCTGCAAAAGTGCTGCTCACAACATCAGGTAAGGGCGATATTAAGAATATTGTCGCGGGTGTTAATTCGGGCATTATTGTTCCAGAAGATAAGATTATTGCAGCAGCTTCATGCACCACCAACGCGATTGTGCCGGTCCTAAAATCTATCCAAGATAAGTTCGGCATCGTCAGAGGGCATATGGAGACGGTTCACGCCTACACCGACGACCAGAACCTACATGACAATATTCATCCCAAGACCCGTCGAGGTCGCAGTGCACCGCTTAATATGGTGTTAACTGAATCAAATGCGACGAGTTCTGTGGGTAAGTTGCTGCCCGAGCTGAAGGGTAAATTGTCGGGCAACTCAATTCGGGTGCCAGTGGCCAATGTGTCTATGGCGATTCTGAATTTGACGCTTGAAAATGACACCACCCGGGATGAGGTGAATGATTTTCTTCGCGATATCTCTTTACATTCGACCATGCAGCGCCAGGTTGGCTACTCAGTTTCGGATGAAGTCGTATCGTCTGACTTTATCGGCGATCGACACGCCGGTGTCGTGGATTCCGCGGTCACAATTGTCAATGGTAACAATGTTGTATTGTACGTCTGGTACGACAATGAGTTCGGCTATACCTGTCAGGTGGTCCGAGTAGCGCAAAAAATGGCGGGTATTAAATATCCATCGGTACCATCCGAGCCCGACAGTGGAGACGCACCAATCGGAAGCTAAAGTACTGCTCCATCAGAATTAATTCTCTCCAAAGGTAGGATATATCTGCCTTTGGAGTGGATTAATCAGCCTCAGCATTTTATAATTAGCCGCGATTTTTTGTATCGTTGTTAGCGCATACAGTTATTACGGATTTGCTTCGTAATTGATGTAACTGGTTGTTCAGAGGACGCCGAAAGGCGTCATTGTGATCAATTTTCCGCAATATTCGCTTTCGCGATCTACACTTATGATTTGCCCCGTAAGGCGTATTCATTTTGGGCCGGCGCCCCGCTCGCTGGTGTTAGGGAATCAATGATCAAAATTAAAAAGGGTTTGGATTTACCGATTGCCGGCAAACCGGTTCAGGAAATCGATTCTGCAGCCCCGGTAACACGGGTTGCGGTTGTGGGTGACGACTATCCAGGCATGAAGCCGACAATGGAGGTTGCCGAGGGCGATACAGTTGCCAAAGGGCAATTGCTATTTACCGACAAAAAGAATGAAGGTGTCCGTTATACCGCGCCTGCTGCTGGCAAAGTCGTCGCGGTGAATCGCGGCAAAAAGCGTGTATTCGAATCCGTCGTGATTGAAGTGAGTGGCGATGCCGAGACGGAGTTTGCGGTTAAGGACCCAGGAAGTGCGAGTCGTGATGAGCTGGTGTCCACGCTGATCGAATCGGGTGAGTGGATTGCTTTCAAGACACGGCCCTATGGTAGAACGCCTGCAGTTGATGCCACCCCGTTACACATATTTGTTACGGCCATTGATACTCGTCCACTTGCACCAGAACCCCAGCACTTTATTGCCGAACATGCAGCTGAATTTGAAGCAGGCCTCGCAGTTCTCAAGAAGCTCACCGCGGGTACTGTTTATCTTTGTGGTGCAGCAGGGGTTGACCTTCCTTCGAGCGATGTGGCTCAGCGTGAAGATTTTACAGGTCCACACCCAGCCGGTTTGGCAGGCACCCATATCCATTTCCTGGCACCCGTGAGCCAAGATAAACAGGCCTGGTCCATTGGTTATCAGGATGTTGTCGCAATCGGTGGTTTATTCAAAACAGGCAAGCTGTTTTCTGAGCGAGTAATTTCTCTAGCGGGCCCGGGTGTTAACCGGCCCCGGCTATTGAGAACGTGCGTCGGTGCTTGTCTTGATGAAATCACAGCGGGCGAAATTTTAACGGTAGGGCAGCGAGTCATATCGGGTTCTGTTCTAGATGGTCGCAAGGCGGCTGGCACAACAGCTTACCTCGGACGCTTTCACAACCAAATATCAGTACTTTCAGAAGGCACCCAGCGTGAGTTCATGGGTTTTGTTAAGCCCGGTGCAAACAAGTTTTCACTGACACGCCTATTCGCCTCGACGCTGTTGGGTAAAGCAGGCCTCAAGATCACAACGAGCACCGGCGGCAGTTACAGAGCCATGGTGCCCCTCGGAACGTATGAAGAAATGATGCCTCTCGATATTCTACCCACGCAACTGTTGCGATCGCTGTTAGTAGGCGATGTTGATGCTGCTATCCAGTTGGGTTGTTTAGAGTTGGATGAAGAAGACTTGGCACTTTGTACCTTCGCCTGCACCGGGAAGTATGAATACGGGCCTTATTTAAGAGAAATGCTGTCGCGAATCGAGGCGGAGGGGTAGGCCACATGCAAGCGCTAAGAAGTTTTCTAGACAAGATAGAGCCAGATTTTGATTCTGGTGGTAAGTATGAAAAGTGGTATTCGGTTTACGAAGCGGTCGACACCATTTTCTACTCGCCAGGTAAGGTGACAACCGGGGCCTCTCATGTTCGAGACTCCGTAGAAGTTAAGCGAATTATGACGACAGTTTGGCTGTGTGCTTTCCTACCCATGTTTGCGGGTATGTACGTCGTCGGCAGTAACGCACTTGGTGCCATGGATCAAATGGGCCTTGAGTCGTTAGGCGGTTGGCGCGGCGGAATTCTTGAGTTGGTTGCTGGCTACGATCAGGCCAATTGGTGGCACTGCCTTATATACGGCGCTGTTTTTTACGTACCAATTTACTTCGTTACATTCTGCGCAGGCGCATTTTGGGAAGTTCTATTTGCCGTCAAACGCGGTCACGAGATTAATGAAGGCTTCTTCGTCACGAGTGTTTTGTTCTCCCTGACGATGCCGGCGACTGTGCCTTTGTGGGAAGTTGCACTCGGTATTAGTTTTGGTGTGGTCATCGGCAAGGAAATATTTGGCGGCACCGGTAAAAATTTCTTGAATCCGGCCCTGACGGGTAGAGCGTTTCTTTACTTCGCTTACCCGGCACAAATGTCCGGCGATGCAGTTTGGACAGCCGTAGATGGTTTTAGTGGCGCGACGATGCTTGGTGTTGCCGCGCTGCAAGGTATGGAAGGTATTTATGCCAGTGGTATGACCTGGATGGATGCCTTTTTTGGCAACCTACAAGGTTCCGTTGGTGAAACTTCTACCATCGCGATTCTGACCGGTGGCGCGATATTATTGTTTACTAAGATCGCATCGTGGCGAATCGTTACCGGTGTCTTTTTGGGCATGGTCGTGATGTCGACATTTTTCAATTTCGTCAGCTCTGAGACCAATCCGATGTTTGGCATGCCATGGTACTGGCATCTGGTGCTCGGTGGATTTGCCTTCGGCATGATGTATATGGCAACCGATCCCGTTTCTGCCTCAATGACCAACACCGGTAAGTGGTGGTATGGCGGCATGATTGGCGTCATGACCGTGCTGATTCGAGTCGTTAACCCAGCCTTCCCCGAGGGCATAATGCTCGCCATATTATTCGCCAATCTGTTCGCTCCCTTCATCGACTGGTGTGTGGTGCGAGCTAATGTGAAGAGGAGACTCGCGCGTGGCTAAAAACAAAGATTCAATTTCCAATATCGTTATTGTGGCCTTGTCGTTATGTCTTGTGTCGGCGATTGTTGTATCCACTGTTGCTGTTTCGCTAAAGCCAACCAGGCAGGCGAACAAAGATCTGGATCGGGCGAAGAATATTCTCATTGCCGCTGGCCTTTTTGAGAAAGGAAAAACTGCGGATGGTCAGATAGATGAGTTATTTAAGCAGTTCGAAATCCGCCTGGTTGACCTGCGTCAAGGTAAGCTTCTGACCGCCAGCGAAGCACAGGCTTTGGGTATAGATCCACGAACCTATGAGCAACGCAGAGCGTCGAAAGACCCTGAAGGCAGTCGTGGCTTGGATAACAGTGAAGACCTCGCAGGTATCAACCGACAAGCTAATTATAGCGTGGCGTATTTGCTCAAAACTGACAACCAAATTGACCGTATGGTCTTGCCGATTCATGGTTATGGTCTCTGGTCGACGTTGTACGGTTTTATCGCGCTTGATGGTGACCTCAAAACGGTTGCAGGCATTACCTTTTATGAGCATCAGGAAACAGCTGGACTTGGCGGTGAAGTTGATAACCCTGCTTGGAAAGCGAGCTGGGAAGGTAAGGAAATTTATGCTGCTGATGGCAACGTTGCGCTGACAGTCATGAAAGGCAGTGTCGATCTCGCCAATTCTGCTGCCAGTCATCAGATTGATGGCTTGTCAGGTGCTTCACTCACCAGTCGCGGTGTACAAAATCTAATTCAATTCTGGATGGGCGAACAGGGCTTTGGTCCCGCGCTCGCTAAGCTGAAGGGTTAACAATATGTCGAAAGCTACGGACGTTCTATTAGATCCGATTTTTAATAATAATCCGATCGGATTGCAGATTCTTGGAATCTGTTCTGCACTAGCGGTTACCACAAAGATGAGTGTGGCGCTGGTGATGTGTATTGCGTTAACTCTGGTGACGGCGTTTTCCAATCTGTTTATTTCGATGATTCGCAATCAGATTCCGAGCAGCATTCGGATTATCGTGCAAATGACGGTCATTGCTTCTCTTGTGATTGTGGTCGATCAGATTCTTGGTGCGGTGGCGTACGACATTAGTAAGCAATTGACGGTGTTTGTCGGGTTAATTATCACCAACTGTATTGTGATGGGTCGTGCTGAAGCTTTTGCCATGCAAAACCCTCCTGGATTGAGCTTTATTGACGGCATCGGTAATGGTCTTGGCTACAGTGCTGTATTGATGGCGGTTGCCACTATTCGCGAACTCACAGGCTCTGGTAGTCTTTTCGGTTTTGAGATTTTGCCGCTGGTCACCAACGGTGGTTGGTATCAGCCAAATGGTCTCATGCTGCTACCACCGAGCGCTTTCTTCATCATCGGTCTTTTGATCTGGGGGCTGCGAGCCTGGAAGAGCGAGCAAGTCGAAGAGCCTGAGTATGAAATCGGCGGTCATACATCACTGACCAGAACGGCATAGGGGCTTATCATGGAATATTATTTAAGCCTTTTTGTTAAAGCAGTATTTATCGAGAATATGGCGCTCGTGTTCTTTCTCGGCATGTGTACCTTCATCGCCATATCGAAAAAAGTTGAAACGGCGATTGGTCTAGGTGTCGCTGTTATCGTGGTGTTAGCGATTACAGTACCGGTGAATAATTTAATTTTTCATTACCTGCTCGCCGATGGGGCTCTAGCCTGGGCCGGACTGCCTGACGTCGATCTTAGTTTTTTGGGTTACTTAAGTTACATCGGAGTGATCGCCGCCATCGTACAAATACTAGAAATGTTTCTCGATAAGTTTGTACCGGCACTCTACACCGCTCTTGGTGTGTTTTTGCCGTTGATTACCGTGAACTGTGCGATCCTTGGTGCGTCGCTCTTTATGGTGAATCGTGATTACAATTTTGCCGAGAGTATGGTTTACGGTATTGGATCTGGTGTTGGCTGGGCAATTGCAATTGTGTTGCTCGCGGGTATTCGAGAAAAACTTAAGTACAGTGATGTCCCTGAGGGGCTGCGCGGTTTGGGTATTACTTTTATCACGGTTGGCTTGATGTCTCTTGGCTTCATGTCATTCGGCGGTATTTCACTTTAAGCGGCAGGTGTTATGAACACTGAAATAATTTTAGGCGTATCGATGTTTACCGTCATCATCATGATGTTGGTTTTTATCATTCTTTTTGCACGAAAACAGTTGGTGAGTACGGGTGATGTGACCATTGAAATTAATGGTGACCCAGAAAAATCTATAACAACTTCTGCCGGCGGTAAGCTTCTAGCGACGCTCGCTGATTCAGGGATCTTTTTGTCTTCTGCCTGTGGTGGCGGTGGTACTTGCGCTCAGTGTCGTTGTAAAGTTACTGAGGGTGGCGGTTCAATGCTCTCAACCGAAGAAGGCCACTTCACCCGTGGTGAAGCGAGCGAAGGTTGGCGTCTGAGCTGTCAGACGGCAGTTAAACAAGACATGAAAATTGAAGTGCCAGCAGAATTTTTTGGCGTCAAACGCTGGGAATGCGAAGTCATCTCTAATGACAATGTCGCGACATTTATTAAAGAACTGATCCTAAAACTGCCAGATGGCGAAGTCGTTAATTTCCGAGCCGGTGGTTATGTGCAGTTTGAAATCCCTCCCTACGATATTGCCTACAAAGATATCGATGTTGATGCAGATTATCGCGGTGATTGGGAAAAGTTTGGAGTCTTTGAGCACAAGGCTAAGGTTGCTGAGCCGACCATTCGTGCTTATTCAATGGCGAACTATCCTGATGAAAAAGGCGTCATGAAGTTCAATATCCGGGTTGCATCGCCGCCTCCGGGAACAGACTTTCCCCCAGGTAAGATGTCATCCTATCTGTTCACGATGAAGCCTGGCGACAAGGTTACGATCTTTGGTCCTTTCGGTGAGTTTTTTGCAAAAGAGACGAAAGCTGAAATGGTATTTGTTGGTGGTGGTGCTGGTATGGCGCCAATGCGAGCCCATATTTTCGATCAACTACTCCGCATCAATACCGATCGTAAGATGACTTTCTGGTACGGCGGACGTAACGAACGGGAACTGTTCTATGTCGACGAGTTCGACAAGCTAGACGCTGAGCACGATAACTTTTCATGGCATGTTGCGCTGTCTGATCAAAACATCGAAGGGTGGGAAGGCTACACCGGGTTCATTCACAATGTTCTGTTCGAGAACTACTTAAAGGAGCATCCAGCGCCTGAAGATTGTGAGTTTTATATGTGTGGGCCACCAATGATGAACGCTGCTGTGATCCAGATGCTTGAAGATCTGGGTGTTGAGCGAGACAACATCTTCCTTGATGACTTTGGTGGCTAATTCGGATCTGGTAGACAAGGTCCTATTCCTAAAAGTATGCGGGTGCCTAAGCACCCGCTGTCATTTTCTCAGCTGTCACCGCGTAGCCAGCGTCAGCGGGGAGACAAATATAATTTCCATCCTCTCGTTTCTCCATCCAGGGTAAGACCGTGACAATCTCACGAGCATTTGCATCAGCAATTGCGCCGTTCACTGAGTCGCTCATCGCCAGCATCTCAACGTTGAGTCGAGTGGGAAAAATAATGGTATAAGTTCCGTCAGAAGCACCCGCCAGGGCATCGGCAGGGGATATCCACACGGAATCGACTGACTCATGGCCATCGTGAATGGCCAGATGATCAGCTGGTGCTATAGCCAGATAGAAGTGAGTGTCGAATCGCTTTGGCATCATTTCCGGTGTGACCCAATGGGCATACGGTACGAGTTGATCGCAGGCGAGAAATAAGTCCTCCTGTTCGAGAAATTCACCGATGCCCATGTCTCCCACAGCGAGCGGCTGCCGAAAGTGTTCTAGCGTCTTCAGGCGCTCTCCGGATATTAATTGATCACTGCCTGCCGGCCGCGCAAGTAAAATGCCACATTCTTCGAACGCTTCGCGTATCGCGGCGACTTGCAATGTTAGAAGATCATCGTCCTCGTTGCCGCCTTCACAACGGCCTCGTACTAAGCTGTCTCGCTTGTCGACCTTACCTCCGGGAAACACCAAAGCGCCGGATGCAAAATCAATCTGATGATGTCTTACGACCATGAAGACCTCGAGCGGAGACTCGTCCGCTCGAAGCATTAGTATGGTGGCAGAAGGTATTGCAGCAGCGTCAGTCATGCTCAAAGGCTCTCTTCAGAAATGATTCGCCAGTTGTCATCTTCTTTTTTCAGCACTAGACGCTTGTCGGTCTTGTCACTAAAAAGGTTCGAGTCGTAGACTTGATCAAAATCTACCTGGACTGTATCGGGGGCGATCACTTCAAAAATCTTATACGCTAGGCGGATTTCAATTCGCGACGGTCTGGACAACCGTGATCGGCGCAAGCCTTCCCATTGGCGTCGTGATTGTCGGCCCGGTACATCAAAGTCGACGGAGTAAGCAGATAAGTATTGTTCGAGGTTCTGGTCGGACCAGGCGCTAGCCCATAGGTCCAGTGCGCCCTGAACTTCTGTGCGAGTATCTTTGCTGAGCGTTGTAATGGGTTGCATCGCGGGCGTAGAAACTTCAGCACTGGTGACTGATTCAGGTTCGACTGCCTTCGGATCTGCTGGTTTAGGGTCTTTTGGTTTGGGTTCAGTCTCCGGCTTTAAACTATCTGCAGATGCAAGCATGGCTGGCATGTTATCCGCGCTAATTTGAGCAATGGGAGCGGTGGGTTCCGATCTACCTATGGCAACGCCATCAGAACGCTCTACCAGCGTATCGTTTTCGAAATAGCCGTTATAGACCGTTCCATCCGGCAGAATCATGGTGCCTGGACCATTGCGCTTATCATTGACGAAGGTACCTACAAAGCGAGTGCCATCTTGCCAGAATATGGTGCCCTTGCCTGATCGTTTGCCATCGTCAACCCCGCCTACGTAGCGAGTGCCATCAGGCCAAAGCAGGGTCTTTGTTAGCGACTCGTCTGCTGTGGAAGAAGCGGTAGACAAGGCTTGCTCTGCCGACGCGGGTTGGTAGAGGAACACCAACAAAAGGAGAAGTTGCAGCACTTTGGCCATTATCGAACTCGACTTTTATAGATACAGCCTGAATATATCATTAATAACAGGGCGTTACATAAGCCTAGGGTTGATCGAATGAGCGTTTAAGAAGATCGTGTTGTGCCGCTGTTTCGAGAATCTTTGCCGGTTCAATTATCCTCGGGCCATCCTGTCGGACGCTGATTTCGACGCAATCCGTTGCTGAGATCTGAATTGACCGATCGCCATCAAATGCCAAGATACCCGTCCCTTCAACGAGATAGGTCTGGCCCAACTCCATTTGCTCGTGATCGATGACGCCAATATCTCCGTAAAGACCCGGCGATAAAGGTACCCGAACCGATTCATCGGCGCTTGCATCGCAATTTACCATCACCCCGAATGGGTCAGTGGCATGACAGGCTCTCAAGTAACCGCCGATTGGAGAAATGCCAACCGAAGCTGGTTCTGCGCGGCTGAGAAACACCTGCCGGATGTTCTCTGCAGCGAAGGGTAATAAGGAACCAATGCTATCGTTTTCAAGAAGTACGGCATCGATGAGTGCCATGTCTGTTTCCACACCGTTGACGCTAATATGAAGCTGTTTGCACCGATAGCAGTGATTTTCAGCCTTGAGCCTTCTCGTGGCGATTAATCCAGCAGCTGCGCCAGCAATCGAAGCTTCGCAGAAAATAGGGAAAACATTATTGGTCCCAGTCGATAGCGGTAGGATGACAGCATCCGGTAAATTTTTTGCGACAATTCGGCTGGTGCCATCGCCGCCTAGAACGATGAACGTTCGACAGCCGGCCTCCCACATTTTAGAGGTCATCACAGCAGTGTCTGTCGCGGTATGCGTCAGCGGGTATTGTAGTATCTCAACGCTATCTCGTTCGGGCAGGTTCTCAATGGCGCGTTCGTTGATGCGGAAAGGTTCATTGCCCAGGTAGATGCGCGATACACCCATCTCGAGCGCGCCTAATACCAAGCGCGTCACCTGTAGCTGTTTCTCATGGTGGCTGCTGGTGCTGGCTTTCGCGGCTACACGCCGTACATCCCGTCCTGACATGGGATTGACGACAATGCCTAATTTACCCATCGTAGCGTTAATCTTATGGCGCCTTGCGGGTAAAAACCCAATTGTCTTCTGTTGAAAGGTCATCATTGAAACGGTATCCGTCTATATCAAAAGCTTTGATATCTTCCGGTTTGCCGATGCGGTTTTTGATGATAAATGACGCCATCGAACCTCTCGCTTTTTTAGCGAAGAAGCTGAGAATCTTATAAGCGCCGCTTTTGTAGTCCTTAAAAACAGGCGTAATCACATTGCCTGGCAACAAATCTGGCTTCACGGCCTTGAAGTATTCTAGTGAGGCAAGATTAATCAGAGTTTTGTTCCTGTGAGCACTCAATTCTGCGTTCATCGCTTCAGTTACTGTCGATTTCCAGTAGTCATAAAGATCATTGCCGCCGGGGTTCTTGATCTTGGTGCCCATTTCTAAACGGTAAGCCTGAATCAGGTCGAGGGGTTTAAGTAGCCCGTAGAGTCCAGAAAGTATACGCAGGTTCTTTTGGGCGAAATTAAAGTCCCGTTCGCCAAACTCTTCTGCCGCAAGTCCAATATACACATCGCCACGAAACGCAAGAATGGCTTGCTTAGCGTTCTCAGGCGTAAAAGGCATCTGCCAGCTTTGAAAGCGTTCGGCATTGAGTTCTGCTAGTTTGGGACTAATACCCATCAGTTTGCTGAGATTTTTTGGCGATTGCGTTCGCATCGTTTCGATCAACTCGGCAGAGTGCTCCAGAAATTGTGGCTGGGACGCCTTGCGAGTCTGTGGTTTGGATTCGAAATCCAGCGTTTTGGCCGGAGAAATAACGGTCAGCATGAATAGGGTCTGTGAAAAAATAAGCGTTTGAGAATACTAGATTTAGTCTTGGGGTGCGAGCTGGATCCATTCATCACGGATTAGACATGGACCCTGGGAAGGGGCAAAATCGAAGCAAAAAAGGAAACCGCATTGCAGGCCACGTTGCAGACTAAAGAGTTCTCAGGGAAGTTATCATGAAGAACCCGCTTAAACGTTGGGATGTTTTTGCAACGTTGATCTTTTTTTTGCTCACGATCCCGGCTGAGCGATACGAAATCTTCTCTCTGGTAGAAGACCAGACCATTTCCTTCCGACATATCTTACGTATAACTTTGGGCGACCCGGCCGTCACTCAGCTCCGTGATGACATCATGATTGTGTCTTTAGACGAAGCTGTTTATGAAGAGTACGGTAGCTTCCCTTTTAGGCGTACTGATCTTGGGTTGATTGCACAGCGCCTGGCACTGTTTGGTGCTTCGGTTGTGACCATGGACTATTTGATGGATTTTAGAAGCTCTTATGGAGAAGACGAACCCACTGCTGCCATGTTTGATGAAGCCGGCAATGTGCTGCTGGTTTCCTATGCTAATTTCAAAGATGGCAAATTTGTTGGTATCTCTTATCCGAACGAGGTTCTTAACGCCTCAGCAAAAACAGGTTATTCCAATCTACAACCCACCAGTGCAATCGTCGACAATCTGGCTCGGCTTAGAGTCCATAGGGAAGCGACGAATAATGAAGATGGATGGCCTCTTGCTGTCCAAGCGGTAGCGATGTTTAAAGGGGCGACGCCGAAATTTGAAGACAACACGCTGGTCATCGGCGATCTTCGAGTACCCCTCGATCAGTTTGGGGACCTTTATATCGATTTTCCTCGTCTCGATCCGGGCACACGATACTTGAGTGAAG
This sequence comes from Candidatus Azotimanducaceae bacterium, assembly GCA_051278195.1. Taxonomy (GTDB): domain Bacteria; phylum Pseudomonadota; class Gammaproteobacteria; order Pseudomonadales; family Azotimanducaceae; genus JAHRVQ01. The sequence goes on along the minus strand of JBNMQM010000015.1, from coordinate 34,953 downwards.
GTCAGGCAGGATTCTCTGCGCTGGAAATTCTTGACCTTGTGGATCTGAGCGAGGATGAGATAGAAGAGTACCGCTATGTATTCGAAAACAAGATCGTTCTGGTCGGTGACACATGGGAAGTCACCCATGACAAATTCAATACACCAGTAGGGTCAGTTTATGGCGTCGAAATTATTGCCGATACGATTAACACACTCTTAAACGGTGCACCGTTGCGACCAGCGAGTATAGCCCTAGAAGCAGCAGCGACCTTGCTGTTGTTGATGGCGCTTTTACTGACGAGCCTGGTCCGGTCCTTATCAATTAGATTTTTGTTGATGGCAATCGTTTTTGCTGCCTACCTGGCAAGTGTGTCAGCGCTGTACATTTATTCCGGTCTCGTTCTTTCGATTGCGTATGCATTCACAGCAGGCATGGCTTGCATTGTCATGATCAGCCTCAGGCTCTATGTTTTGTCAGAGCAAGGCCAGCTTGCATCTGCGGCCGACTCTGCGGAAAGCAATCGAATGCTTGGCCTGGCGTATCAGGGTCAGGGCCAGCTTGATGCAGCTTTCGAAAAGTATCGACGCTGTCCAAGAGAAGATTCTACTTTTGATTTGGTTTACAACCTCGGCCTTGATTACGAACGCAAGCGCCAATTTAACAAGGCACAAAGGGCTTACGACTTTATAGCGGTAACCAGTCATAAATTTCGCGATATCGAAAAACGAATCAAGCGCTGTGAAGCCATGGAAGATGCAGTCTTAGTTGGGGGCTCTGGAGGAGGGCTGCTCGGGGGCACGATCCTAAATGATGATGGTTCGATGGAAAAACCTATGCTCGGTCGTTATCAGGTTGAAAAAGAACTTGGCCAAGGTGCTATGGGTATCGTTTACCTGGGTAAAGATCCAAAAATCAATCGCTCAGTTGCGATAAAGACCATGGCCTTGTCAAACGAGTTTGAAGGCAGTGAGTTAGAAGACGTCAAGATGAGATTTTTCCGTGAAGCGGAATCAGCAGGTCGTTTGAATCACGCAGGTATTGTTAGCATCTATGACGCCGGCGAAGAGAGTGACCTGGCGTATATCGCAATGGAGCTATTGAAGGGCTACGACTTGGATGAGCATATCAAAGCAGACAGTTTGCTTCCCTTGGCGCAGGTGCTAAAAATTGGTGTCGAATGTGCAGAGGCACTTGACTATGCGCATCAAGAGAGCGTCGTGCATCGGGATATTAAACCCTCCAACATCATGTATGATCCCGATACAGGGTCTGTGAAAATAACTGACTTTGGTATTGCCCGAATAACTGATTCCAGCAAAACAAGAACCGGCACAGTGCTCGGTACGCCGAATTACATGTCGCCGGAACAATGTATGGGTAAGAAGGTCGACGGCCGAGCTGATTTGTTTTCTTTGGGTGTGGTTTTGTATCAGCTAAGCTCGGGCGCGTTACCTTTTAAAGGGGAGTCGATGGCGACATTGATGTATTCCATTGTCAATGATCCGCCTATCGACATTCGTACCGTAAAGCCGGATATTCCTCCCACGGTGAGAAAAGTCATTCATAATGCGATTGGTAAGAAGCCGGACAAACGCTATCAAACCGGTAAGAAGTTGGCAGCCCATTTACGCGTCTGTCTTGAAAGACTAGAACCAGAGGCGGGGGAAATCGATGAACCTTAAGGGCAAAATTGAAATTGTTTGCCAAACAGATGTCGGGCAGGTGCGGGACCATAACGAGGACTACGTCAGCAGCGATGATAGGATTGGGCTTGCCGTACTTGCAGATGGCATGGGTGGTCTGAACGCTGGTGAAGTGGCGAGTTCCATGACGGTACATTTACTCATGGATGAGCTGCGTGCCTACGCGGAAGGCGAATCTGACATAGAGGATGATTTGACTGAGACTGGCGGCGTGCCGCTTAAGGTTCAGATCGTCCGGAAAGCCATAGAAAAAGCCAATAGTTCTGTGTTTCATGTATCTCAGACTCAACCTCATTGCGAGGGAATGGGCACCACTATCGTCGTCAGTATGTTCTATGACAACAAAATAGTAATCGGTCACATTGGTGATTCACGGGTTTACAGGTTTCGCGATAATAGGTTAGAGCAGGTGACCAAGGATCATAGCTTCGTCCAGGAACTCATCGACAAAGGCCTCTATACCAAGGATGAAGCAAGGGCTTCCAGTAAAAAAAATGTGGTCACCCGGGCGTTAGGCGTTGCACCCCAAGTAGAACCCGAAGTACATGAATATAAGGTCAAACAAGGGGACGTGTTTCTCATGTGTTCCGATGGACTAACGGATCTGGTGGGTGATTCAGACATTGAAAAGACATTCGTGGAGCTCGGCTCCAACCTCAACATAACGGCAGGTCATCTGATAGAACTTGCTAACGCCAGCGGTGGTAAAGACAATATCTCGGTTGTGCTAATGAGAATCAAAAAGGCGTTTCCGGAGAAGGCAGGCTTGCTGAAACGAGTCGTGGATTGGTTCGAATGAGTGGTAAGGAATAGCGGCAATGTCAGTTAAGGTCATTCTGATTAAAGATAAACCGATCGGACAATTTATTCTTGAGTCGGATATCACGTCGATCGGGCGAAAGTCTGAGTGCGATATATCGATCAAAGATCCGGCTGTCAGCGGCAGTCATGCTCAGATTCATAAGCTGGGCAAAAATTATGTCATCGAAGACCTTGGTAGTACTAACGGTGTGGTTTACAAAGGTCGAAAAGTTAAGCAGCAGATTCTGAAGCATAACGATGTAGTCTCTATCGGCGAACATCAGCTGAAGTTCTTGATTACCGGCGATTCGGTGGTAGAAGCTCGGCCAAAAACATTGGCAGCGCCGCGTTCGGCGGAGCAGATTCGCGCTCAATTGGTCGTGTTGGACGGACCGGATGCTGGCAAAAAAGTCAGTCTCGAAGAAGGGCTTACCACTATTGGGGTGCCCGGCATTCAAGTTGCAGCGGTATCTCGCCGGCCGCAAGGCCACTTCATCATTCATGTTGATGGCGGCAAAGATAAAGATAGAGTACCTCTGGTAAACGGCGAGCCGACGGGGTTCAAGTCACACAAGCTCGACGACAAAGACAAGATTGAAGTCGCCGATGTCCAAATGGAATACCGTTTGATATAACGCGGTTTGTAGGCTCGTCTACAATATAACCAAACTCTTATGATAAGCAGTCTGTCAGGGCCGACAGGCGGTAAACTAAGTAGCATCCCTTACATATAGAATAACGTAATCCTAAGTACAGTTCGGTTTAGTAAAGAATCTCACGAACACAGGAACAGTTAACGACTGACTGTCGGGCAAATAATTCGAAGGAGAATACAGATGAAGTTGAAGACATTTAGCAATTCGGTACTGATGGCGATGATGTTGCTCGGGCTTAGTATGACAGCCACTGGCAGAGAGCCTCCAGTCGCAAAATTGGTTCAGATTGAAGGCGCGGTTGAATATAGTCGCAATGGCACTTCGTGGCGACCAGTGAGGAGAACGAAATATCTATTTGCTGGTTATCTGATCAAAACCGGTAGCGATGGCGGTGGTAAGCTGATCAACCAAGCAACTGGAATGTCTCAGGATTTAGGTGCCAACAGTGAGATTGCCGTGCAAGAAGATTTTGTTTCGCTTGTGAGCGGTAGCCTATCCGAGCCTAAACAAGAGTCTGCGAGTATTTTTGAAGGTCTTTCCACTAAGTTTGCGACCGCTCAGCGTTACACCACCGTTCGTCGGAGCGTGACAAAGCCCGACGATGCTGCGTGCGATAGTAAGGTACGCACGATCAGGACAGTGACACTGTCACCTTCACATCCTGACTTGGTATGGCGTAATGCTTGCCCTGAATACTCCTACAAGCTGATCATCAATGGTGACGCTGTTGATGTCGCTGCACAGAGCACATCAGAAATGATTCGCTATACTGTTACGGACATCGAACCAGGCGAGCATAGCTATCGTGTTGAAGTCCTAGATAATGATGGTACTGTCTATATCCCACGCTCTGATTCTTCCTTCACTTGGGTTGATGCCGAGGAAGAGCAGAAAATCATGAAGGGTCTCACTGCCGCTGGAGATGATGTTTTTATTAAGAATGGAATGTTGGAGCAAAACAACATGTATGTCGCTGCGATGGACAGCTATCGCGAATACTTCAACGAAAATCCCGATGATAATGACATGCGACCCTTGTTGATCCAGTCTTACCAGGATCTAAAGCTTATCGATCTGCGTGAAAGCGAAGCGCGCCTTTATAATGCTGCTTTGGAAGAAGATTACTAGCCAAAGCCTTCTACTATAAAAGCCTGCAGCGATCTTATATGATTGCTGTGGGCTTTTTTATTGGCTAACCGAACTCTACCTACAATAAAAAGAGAGATAGTAAATGGCGGCGCTTAATCAACGGTACGATATTCTCGTCGTCTTGATGGTTTTTTTCTTGGCGATATTCCTTGAGAGTCGCGAGTCTTTCTCGCTGTTGGAAGACGAAACCCTCTCCTATCGGCAGATTTTACGTGCTCACAATGCGCCCGCCGAGGTGACGGCACCGCTAGAAGATGTCGTGATTGTTTTTACCGACGAAGATTTTTATACCGAATACGACAAATACCCTCTAACGCGTGTAGATTTATCGACAATCGTACAGCGATTAAGTGAAATGGGCGCAGCGGTGATCGCTGTCGACATGTTGTTAGATTTCAACAGCTCCTACGGAGAAGACCCTACTCTAGAACTGGCCTTTGAGTCTGCGGGTAATGTGCAAATGGTCTCCCAGGCACAATTTGAAGGTGCCGAATTTTTGCACCTCAACAAAGCCATCCCACGCTTTGATGCTGTTACAACCTCTGGCTATTCCAATATCTCTTCTAACTCTGCCATTTCAGAGAGTATCGGTCGTTTAAAAATCTATCCGCAGATTAACGAAGCGATTGGCGAGTGGCCCTTTGCGGTCCAAGCGGTTGCTAGCTATTTGCAAACCGATGACATCAGTCTACATGACGGAATATTGGATATTGGCGGTCAGATCCAAGTACCGCTGAATCAATTCAACGAAATCTATATCGACTACCCGTTACTGCCACCCGATGGTATGGGCGCGACGGCTGGGCTTCATGATGTTGTAGGCTTGTCAGCATCCGATATTTTATTCGCATTCGACGAGGAAGAACTGGAAGACCTGTCTTACCTTGTCGCAGGTCGCATTGTTTTGATTGGTGAAGTGGCCGAAGTTGCTCACGATGAATTTGAAACGCCCGTGGGTAATGTCTATGGGGTTGAGATTATTGCCAACTCTATCTCAAGTATATTGAAAGGTGGTCCACTTCAGGCCGCCTCTGGTGTGCTCGAAATTTTCATCGCATTGCTCGTTATGGCCGCGCTGCTTGCCACCCGGGCTTTGTCTAATCCAACGCCACGAAACCTGGTGAGCCTCGGCATCATCATGGTTTATGTTGTGGCAGTGTCTTATGTCTACGTGAGTTTCGGCCTCGTGCTTTCTATGAGCTATGTATTGCTGGCCTTGATTATCGGCATGGTTGTCATTAATGCGCGCTTTTATCTTGCCGAAATGGGCCAAAAAGCCTTGATCAAAGACGCGTTTGGCCAGTACTTGTCGCCCAAGGTTGTGTCCGATCTGGTCAAAGATCCATCGAAGCTCTCGTTGGGTGGTGAAGAGCGCGAAATGACCGCGTATTTTTCAGACATTGCGGGGTTCTCGACCTTCTCTGAGAAAATGACGCCAACAGAATTGGTTAACGTGCTGAACGATTATTTGACGGAGATGTGTAACATCATCATCGCCACCGAAGGTACTGTCGATAAGTTTGAAGGCGATGCAATTATTGCATTTTGGGGTGCGCCAGGGGTTCAGGAAGCCCACGCTAAGTTGGCCTGTTTTGCCACTATTGATATGAATAAAGCACTGGTGCCCCTGCGTGCTCGATGGGCAGAAGATGGGCGTCCAGCCATTAAAGTTCGCATGGGATTGAACTCGGGTCCTATGGTTGTTGGCAATATGGGCTCTGCGCAAAGAATGAATTACACCATAATGGGCGATACCGTGAATCTTGCCGCACGACTAGAAGGTGCGAACAAATTCTATGCCTCTGACCTAATGATTTCTGAAGCGACCTATCGGGGCGCAGAAGAATTCGTTGATGTCCGAGAACTCGATACGATTCGAGTCATGGGAAAGAAAGAAGCGGTAAAAGTCTATAACTTGCTCGAGCGAAAGGGTCAGACCAAAGGTCTAGTCGCCGACCTTGTCACCCAATATGAAAAAGGTATCCAGCTTTACAAAGATCGTGAATATGCTTCTGCCAAAGCAGCTTTCAAGCTTGCGCTGTCAATCGACGGTACGGATGGCCCGAGTAAGACATACTTTGAACGCTGCGAGCAATACTCGAAGAACCCACCCAAAGACGATTGGGATGGTGTGTTTACTCTAGATTCAAAGGGTTAAAGGGCAATGCTGGTTAAACAGACGATTGAGCAGAAGCTGGCGGAAGCGCTGCAGTTGGCGCATTTAGACGTTGTGAACGAGAGTAGTAGCCATAACGTGCCGGCCAATAGCGAAACTCACTTTAAGGTGAACCTCGTATCTTCAAACTTTGAAGGTAAAAAACTGATCGAGCGTCACCGCATGGTGAATCAGCTCCTCGCTGACGAATTGGCGGGCCCGGTGCATGCCCTCGCGATTCATACGTACACGCAAGCAGAATGGCAGAAACGCCACGGTGAGGCGCCGATGTCTCCGCCCTGCATGGGCGGCGAGACTTCCTAGCGATCCCGAAATTGGCTGCAACGCTTAGATTATTATCCTAAAAAATGAAGACCTGTTGAAAATACTCGTTGTAGACGGTCGGGCCGCGAATCGCGGATTGATGTCCTTTTTACTGGAAGATGCTAGTCATCAGGTTGTTGAGGCCGCCTCGGAGATGAAAGCTCGCACAGACCACTATGCCCCTATTGTCTTTCTAACAGGGCTCTCCGACGACGCATCACTCTCTAAATGTATCGAAAGTGGCGGGGACGATTTCCTCACCAAGCCTGTCAATGAAGTGCTTCTAAGGGCGAAAATAAAAGCTCACGAGCGTATCCGGGAGCTGAATTCTGAGCTTAATAAGAAGAACAAGGGACTCGAGCGTTATCAAAAGCTGTTAGATCAGGAACATGAACACGCGGCACATGTTTTTGAATCAGCGATCTCCTAGCAGCTGCCCATTACGTCCCTAAAGCGATATTTGTCGCCCATGGGTGGCTTCAGTGGTGATTTGATTTTGAGTGCGCCGACGAGCAGAGAGACCCTCTTCGTCATGCTTGGCGACTTTACGGGTCATGGCCTGCCTGCTGCCTTGGGTGCGCTACCGGTCAGCCAGCAGTTTCAGGTTTTAGCCTCGGTGATCTGGCACGGCAACTTAACCGAACGCTTCATAAATATTTGCCCGCCGATATGTTCTGCGCCGCAAACCTGATTGAGGTCAGCAACGATGGTCGGCGTGCCAGAAATGTATTCGGTTGATGGCTCTGTTGGCGGCGATGGTCTATTTGATAGCCTTGTTGACCGGCTAAAAGCCTTTGGTGACGGACACCCTCAAGACGATGATGTTTCCATGCTGGAAGTAGAAGCGGCTCCGTTTGGTTTGAACGTCGTGTCCAACAACGATTCATCAACATCAAATGCACAACCTAGGCACTGAAGTTGATACAATTGGCCAATGGCTAATGCCCCTTATCATCGTGATATCCTACATCTGGATCAACAAATCCATCTCAAGATCATTCGCGCCAAACGAAAATCGTTAGCGATTCATGTGTTTCCTGGTGAACGCCAAACTGAAGTTCGTGTCCCGTTGAAGTGTCCCTGGCTTGAAATTGATCAGTTTATTGAGTCGCGGCTTGATTGGCTGGTAGACGCTCTACAAAAAATGGCGACGGAGCCCGAAGACTCTCATTTTCGTTCCGGCGAACTCCACGGATATCTGGGAAAAGCCTATGTCTTGGAAGCCTGTTTTGGTCAAAATGGGGTTGTTATGACACCAGACAAGCTGTGGGTCAGCTGCAAGGAGCCAGGTTCTGAAGCGCTGGTCCAGCGGGTGTTTTATGATTTTTTGCGCAAAGAAAGTGAGGCAGTTTTTCAGGAACGGATGATACATTGCTTGGCAGACTTTCCCGTGCCAGTTGCACCAACAGGGCTGCGAGTTCGCCGTATGAAAGCGCGATGGGGCAGTTGCTCTGACAAAGGTGAAATATGTCTGAACACTCTACTGGCGCAAAAAAGTATCGATGTCATTGATATGGTCATCACTCACGAGCTCTGCCACCTCGTGCATTTCCGCCATGATCGACAGTTCTACCAGTTGATGGATCAAGCCATGCCCGATTGGCGTGTTCGAGAATCAGGCCTCAGTATGAAACTTGAGTCTGATAACTCGTCGCTGCCAAGCCAGCAAGCGGAACAGCTATCGTTCTTTTAGCGTCGTTGCCGTATTGATGAGCAGAGGCTGAAGTGCGGGTAGGATGCCTTCCATGATCATCTGCTGAGCTTCTGGTTTCGGATGAATGCCGTCGCGCTGAATCAAGCTGCTGGAAGTCGCCACGCCATCCAGGATAAAAGGCACAAAGGCCAGACTGAAGCGTTCTGCGATATTGCTAAAAACCCCTTCGAATGCCTCGGTATAACGGCGTCCATAGTTGGGTGGCAATACCATCCCGACGAGTAAAACCTTTGCGCCTGCCGATTGTGACATTCGGGTCATCGCATCGAGGTTGGATTCTATCTTATCAATCGGATAACCTCGCAGGCCGTCGTTGCCACCCAATTCCAGAATCACAACATCCGGTTGGTGAGCGTCGAGGGTTTTCTGTAGTCGGACTAGCCCGCCTCCAGTAGTTTCACCGCTGACGCTGGCATTGATGATTTGGTGTTCGCCCAGTCGCTCAGAGAGAAGGTTGACCCAGCCAAGATTGGTCTCCATGCCATAGGCCGCGCTGATGCTATCGCCAAAAACAACTATAGTGCTCGAATTGGCGTATACACTTTGAATTGAGCACAAGAACAGCAGCCCAACCAGCATTCTGGCTGGCAAACGAGTGGGAAAATTGATGAATAAAGAAATAATCATTAAAACAGTCGATCTTAGCAAGACAGTCAGCACGTCAGAAGGCGAGTTGTGTATCTTGAAAGGGATTGATCTCGAAATCAAGAAATCAGAGAGCGTTGCGATTGTCGGGGCATCGGGTTCTGGCAAAACCACGTTGCTGAGTTTGATCGCGGGCCTTGATATGCCCAGCAGTGGTGAAATTCATCTGGGCCGCCACACGATTACCCTGATGGATGAAGAGCAGCGGGCGAATGTTCGAGCAGAAATGGTCGGCTTTGTGTTCCAGACCTTTCAATTGCTTGCCAGTTTGACCGCGCTGGAAAACGTGATGCTGCCTGCTGAGCTTAAGCGTGATCGAGAGGCCGAGACCAAGGCCAAAGAACTGTTGAAGCGAGTGGGGCTTGATCATCGTATGAATCACTACCCAAGACAGCTGTCGGGCGGAGAGCAACAGCGGGTTGCGATCGCCCGTGCGTTTGCCTCATCGGCAGAAATTCTGTTTGCTGATGAACCCACTGGCAATCTGGACACCACGACCGGAGGGACGATCATTGATCTGTTGTTTGAACTCAATCAAGACTTCGGCTCGACTCTAGTACTAGTGACCCATGATTTGCGCCTGGCGGAACGTTGCGATCGTTCTATTCAAATTGCATCTGGCATGATCGTCCAAGTGCCTGAAGTGCTGGCGGCGGGCTAACATGAACCCTGCCCTAGCTCTGAAGCTACTCTCGCGCGACTGGCGTTCTGGCGAGCTCACATTGTTACTGGGATCGCTGATTATTGCGGTCGCGACTGTGACGACCATCACGCTCTTTGTTGATCGCCTACAACAGGCACTCGTTCAGGAGTCTGCACAGTTTCTTGCGGCAGACAGGGTCATCTCAGGACGAGGTGAGTTGGATCCAGAGTATCTGCAAAAAGCAGAATCTCTAGGGCTCGAGCACGCCCAAACACTTAGCTTTTTGTCTATGGTATTTTCAGCTGACCGAGCGCAGTTCTCGTCCGTAAAAGCTGTCACGGATGAATACCCGCTGCGCGGTAATCTGATAATTTCGGACGAGGCATTCCGCAAAGGTGATGTCGTGGCTCGTGGTCCTGCGCCGGGCAAAGTCTGGCTTGAGAGCCGCTTGCTACCATCCCTCGATCTAAAACCCGGAGATATGTTGGATATCGGCGTTGCGACGTTTTTCGTCGAAAAGGCTCTCATTAAAGAACCCGATCGTGGCGGCGGCTTTAATAACGTCGGTCCTCGCGTGATGATGAATATGGTTGATGTACCTCGGACCGAGGTGGTGCAGCCGGGTAGCCGTTTGAGTTATCGCTATTTGTTTAGCGGCCCAGAAAGCGCCCTTGTTGAGTTCGATGAATGGGCCAGGCCTAAGTTAGGTGAAGACTTCCGAATGTTCGGCGTCAAAGAAGGCACCGAAGGAATCGGTAACGCGCTTGCGCGGGCTGAGCGGTTTCTGCTGCTTGGGGGTCTATTAGGCGTGGTTTTGGCGGGTGTCGCCATAGCCTTATCAGCGCAACGATACTCCCTGCGTCACTATGATCATGTCGCGATACTGAAGACGCTGGGCGCAACCCCCAATGGCATTGATAGCTTGTTCATCACGATATTTGTGACCTTAGGTCTTGTGGCCACAGGTATGGGTAGTGCCCTAGGGTTTGTCTCTCAGATGGGCATCGTGAGTATCTTGCAGCCATTTATTCCGATTGAGTTGCCCGCGCCCGGCATGCAGCCGGTCATTTTGGGCCTGGTCACCGGGTTTGTATGTTTGCTCTCTTTTGCGCTTCCACCGTTAATTCGATTGCGTGGCATTGAGCCAGTAAGGGTCATTCGTCGTGATCTCGATGCCGGTGGTGTCAATGATCGCCTTGCCTATGCTTGTGGTATTTTCGGTACTCTGGGACTGATGTGGTGGTATAGCGGCGACATTCTTCTTACGCTCATGATTTTTACAGGCGCGGTCGTGTCAATTATTGCACTCGGCATTGTTGCCTACGGCATGCTCCGATCAGGTCGGCTACTGGGTATGCAGGCGGGCAGTGTCTGGCGCTTGGCATTAGCGGGAATGCAGCGTCGTGGTCAGGAGAACACGGTTCAGATTTTGGTATTTAGCCTCGCCATCATGCTGCTACTAATTTTATTCTTGGTTCGCACCGCATTGATTGACGAATGGGCAACTCAGATTCCGGAGAATGCACCGAACCACTTTGCGATCAATATTTCACCGGAAGATGTACAACCCATCCGAGCGATGTTGATTGATAATGAGATTGCCGCTGAAGCGATCTATCCAATGATTCAAGGTCGAATTAGTCTGGTCAACGGCAAACGCGCCAGAGATTATGACCGTCAGAATGAAGAGCAGAGTCAGGGCCAGGAGCAAGGTCAGGATCAAGATGCTGATGGCCCCAGGTCCAGTTCAAATCGAAACCTCACCTATGCAAGATCACTGCCGGACGACAACGTCATTCTGAGTGGCGAATGGTGGCCAGAGGATTATGTAGGAGAGCCGTTGGTCTCTCTTGAACGTGATATTGCTGTGCGTAACAACCTGAAGGTGGGTGATGAATTGACATTCGACATCCAAGGCCGACAGCTTGGCGCCACTGTCGCGAGTATTCGGTCTGTTGCCTGGGACAATATGCAGCCTAATTTTTACATCATATTTTCCCCAGAATCGCTGGAAGATTTCCCTTCTACATTCATGACCAGTTTTTTCCTCGAGCGTGAGGACAAAATCTTCCTCAATGAATTGCTTCGAGCCTATCCAACGATGACGGTACTTGAAGTTGACGCAATCATTGCGCAGATAAAAACGATCATTGCCCAGGTGACCATGGCGATAGAACTGGTGCTAGGTCTAATCTTGATCTCAGGTGGCATGGTGCTGATTGCCAGCATTCAGGCGAGCATGGATGAACGGTTCAAACAGCATGCGATATTGCGCACCCTGGGTGCGTCGCAAAGGTTGGTGATGGGTAGTTTGATTGTGGAGTTTTGTGCGCTGGGGTTCTTTGCTGGTCTGCTCGCGACTATCGGTTCTGAAATTACGGTGTATGCACTTGAGACACAAATATTTGAACTTGAGTACTCACTTAACCCTGTGCTCTGGTTGCTAGGCCCGGCGGTCGGTACTGTCTTGATCGGCACGGTTGGTACGCTAGCAACTCTGCGTGTGGTTCGCACGCCGCCCACCATTGTTTTAAGAGAGATCGCGTAGTTGTAAGCCTAGGTAGTTTAGGTAGTGTAGCTAGTGTTAGTGAGTGTTAGGGTTCTGGATACCAGCTGCCATCGGGTTTTTTCTGAATCCACAGCTGGCTAAACCAATAAAAATCACCGGCTGTGCTGGCTGGCATCGTGCAGTTGTAGCGTGACCGACCGAGGGGCAATGGCGCCTTGTTGGTCGCTTCGAACACGCCCGGGGCAACGTTGATAAGGCGAGTTTTGCCCCCGGGTCCATAGCACGTTAGCCGCTCGAGTGGCAGGCTAGCGGGCTCCGGGAATTCCAGTACCAGAGTCGGTGGGTTAACGGTCAACACCGGTGATATGGGTCTGACTTTAACAGGCAATGCTCGGGTGTGAACTTTGGTGATGAAGGTCTCCAAATCCTCATAAGCACCACTGAGAGGGAATCGAGGCAGCGCCGCAAGTAAACTCAAAGGGCCCACCGCACCGCTTTGCTGACCAAAACCCGTGAATCCCATATCTTTAATCAGTTTGATAATATCTGCGTCGTACTCACCATAAGGGTAAGCGAAGTATGGGCGGGGGTTTTCTAGGTTTTTGTCGAGCAATGCCTGTGCCTTTTCGATGTCCTTGCGTAACCGCTTCAGCCAAGCAGGTTTAGATTCTCCCTGCTGTTTTCTCAGCATGTGCAGATGGCTGTGGCTGTGGTTTGCAACCAGTCCGTTGGCGGTCTCAACGTCCCGCAATTGATCCCAGGTGAGAAAACCTTTGCGGTCGACATATTCGGTTGAAACAAAGATCGTAAAAGGCCAGCCCCGGGCCTTTAGTCGAGGAACGGCATTCAGGTAGATATTGTCGTAGGCGTCATCAAAGGTTATGGCGACTCTTTGAGGGGTTTGCCGCTCTGGGTGTCGCACAATTTCGCTCAGGGGGACGATTTTAAGCCCGCTGCTGGCCAGGTATTCTAAATGTTGCTCAAAGGCCTCGATTGAAGTGCTGGTAATGGCTGGCGAGTCTGACCCAATATGGTGGTACTGCAGTATCACCGCAGCCTGAAGTGGCGCGGCAACAATCAGGCTTATGATCAAACCGAATATTCTAGATATAGCTCTCAACATTGCTCTCAATACTTCTCTATGTCGCCGCTCGTAGCGTTTGGCGTAACTTACGTCTTATTGTATGACTTAACACTCCGTTTAAATGAGTTTGACTCGACGATTATGGTTAAGCGGAGGTAGAATTGCGCGCTAAATCCACAAGTGATCAAAAACCTTGGATAAAATACGTTACGAGAAGAACAAACTGCACAAGCGATTGCGTCGTAATGTCGGCAAGGCCGTCGCTGATTTTGGCATGATCGAGGAAGGTGACAAGATCATGGTCTGTATTTCAGGCGGTAAAGACAGCCTGACGATGCTGGATATCCTGGTAAATCTGCAGGCCCACGCGCCCATAAATTTTGAACTGGTGGCGGTAAACTTGGATCAAAAGCAGCCAGGGTTTCCTGAGACTGTATTGCCGAACTATTTTGAAAAGATTGGCATGAAATACGAAATTCTGCAGGAAGATACCTACTCACTCGTGAAAGAAATGGTCCCAGCAGGTAAAACCTATTGTGGATGGTGTTCACGATTTCGCCGTGGGATCTTGTACAAACACGCGCAAAAAGCGGGATACACAAAAATAGCGCTGGGTCATCATCGTGATGACATCATCGAAACACTATTTTTGAATATGTTTCATGGCGGCAAAATGAAAACCATGCCGCCTAAACTACTCAGCGATGATGGCAAAAATATCGTCATTAGACCGTTGGCTTATTGTAATGAAGCGGATATTGAAGAATACGCGACGATTTGTGAGATGCCGATTATACCCTGCAACTTGTGTGGCTCTCAGGACAATCTGCAGCGGCCGATGATCAAAGCCATGCTGCAGGAATGGGAAAGAACAAATCCAGGCCGGTTAGAGAATATATTCCGCGCCATCTGCAATGTTGTGCCATCGCACATGCTGGATAAAGAACTCCATGATTTTCCGGGTCTTGCGTTGACCCGGCATTTGGATGTGGTGAACCTCTAGCCGTGCCTCGTTCGTTTTTCATTGCCTGTGTGGTAGCGCCCGATCGCTTTGACCAGGTTGTTCAGTTCGAGTTCGAAGGTATCGACATGATGGGGTTTTAGCCCGCCATGATCCTGTATCAGGTGTTCGAACCTCCTGCAGTCTGCCATCAACTTATTCGCGCCGAAGCTGCCCGCCACACCGGCAATGTTATGCATCTGGCGTGCCGCCTGCTCGATTTCGCCCGCGTCCAGTGATTGCCTCAGCGTGTCCGCTGCACCGCCATAAATTTTGACGAAATCATGGGTTAACCGATTGAGTAAGAATTCATCCCGATCGTGGTTCTTAAGGGCAAGCCCAAAGTCTATGCCTAAAATTTCCAACGTCGATGCAGCTGGACTCGCAACGCGCGGCCTTGCCGGTTCTGCCATGCCACCAACATCAGCCAACAATCGTAGTAATGAGTCAAAGTCGACTGGCTTTGTTACATAGTGATCAAAGCCGTTTAGTAGCGCTTCATCGATCTCGTGTTGCAACACGCCTGCGGATAACGCGATGACGGTTAGGTCTTTAAGAGCGGAGTCGGCGCGAATGATTTTGATTGCCTCGTTGCCAGACATGCGTGGCATTCGTAAATCCATAAGGACGCAAAATACCGGCTGGTCTGCGAGTATTTCTAGGGCTTCTTGGCCGTCACCTGCCAACAGCACCTCGTACCCGAAAGAGACCAGAACTTCTTGGGCTAGATCTCGGTTAAGGGGATTGTCCTCTACGAGAAGTAGGGTGTTTTGGAATTGCGAGGTCAGGACCTTGATGGCGGGCTCTGGCGTAGCGAGTAGTTCCACTGCAGGGTCTAGCACCACCGAGAAGTACAGTTTGCTGCCCACACCTTCGATGCTTGAGGCGTGAATGTGGCCCTGCATTTTTTGTACGAGGTTGCGGCTGATGGCAAGTCCCAGACCCGTGCCACTTTCGTCAGTGATAGTGGTGTCCTGAGTAAACGCTTCAAATATACTTTCGAGTCCAGTCTCTGGGATACCCTGCCCGGTATCCGCCACGACAAAGTTAAGGCAGTGCGTGCCGTCGCGGAGGGGCAGGGCGTCAAGTTCCACCGAGACGCTGCCCGTTTCTGTAAATTTGATTGCATTGCTGATTAGATTGATCAGTATCTGGCCTAGCCGCACGGGGTCACCAATGTAGTTGCCTGTGGTATGTGCCGGCATGGTGAATTTAAGATGCTTTGCATCGGCTGCAAGCTGAAACAATTGTTCTATTTCGCGCAACACTTCGTCTAGACTAAAAGGCTTGTGCTGCAGTTCGAGCTTGCCCGATTCAATTTTTGAAATATCTAAGATGTCATTCACGACCCGGAGCAAATGGTCAGATGAATTTCTTATCGTTTCTAAATAGCCGGTTTGTTTGTCATCTAGAGTTGTGTTCAATGCGAGGCGCGTATAGCCAAGAATTGCATTCATGGGTGTGCGAATTTCGTGGCTCATATTCGCCAGAAACTGGCTCTTCGTTTGTGTCGCTGCTTCTGCCAGGCGTGTTGCCTGTTCTGCATGTTGGCGCAGCTTACGTTCCGTAATGTCGATGATGGAGCCTTCAATCAAAATTGGCTGCTGCTCATCGCTTAGAATCAAATGCGCCGAGACCGCCACCCAAATCTCCAATTCGTCAAGGCGTTTGAGTCGGGTTTCAAAACCGACAATTCGCTGATCTTTTAACAAACGGTCGGTGAAGTCTGTGAGCTCTGTCGGATCAACAAAAAACTGAGCAAAATCGATCTGCTTAGGTTCTCCGTCCATCCGGCCCTGGTAGCCCATGAGGTGTGCTGCAGCCGGGTTTGTACTGATTAGTTCACCCTGCATATTGACCTCAAAAATACCCTCGACAGCGTTCTCATATAAAGCGAGGTACTTGTTCCTTGACTCGTTAAGTTGCTGATAAAGTTTGGCATTTTCGATTGCGATGGCAGACTGCGACGCAAGCAATTTAAGAACCGCGACTCGGTCTTGGCTAAAAGCATGAGTGCTTTGTAAGTTTTCCAAATACAGTACGCCGGTCAGGTGACTCTTGCTCAAAATTGGAAAGCACAGTATTGATCTAGGACGCGCTTTCATAATGTAGGCATCTTGGGTAAAGATATCCTCATTAGTGGCATCGTTTAAGATCAGGTCTTCTTCAGTTCGAGCAACATACTGGATGACTGAGACCGGTAGACTCTTGCTGAGCGAGATCTCCTCTCTATTCAGTTTATGGTCAGTGTTAGAACCATTGTATTGACTAAGAATCTCGACATACAGTTCGTCTCCATCCGCGAGCACCAAACTCGCAGAGTGGGCGCCGGCATTTTCTAGAGCAACCTGCATCAGTTTTTCTAACAAAGTTTCAAGAATGATCTCTCCGGCCAAAACTTGAGAGGCCTTGATGACTGAACCCAAGTCAAAAAAGTTGTCATACAATCGTTCTGTTGATGCTGGATACTCGGTGAGTGGTCGCATGCGTGGATATTGCGTGAGCGATTCTCCCTCACTTATGGTTTCGTACTCCTGGTCGAGGGCGTTGACTTTGGCGCTAGCGCCCCATCTTATGTAACTGGAGCGCGCGCGTTTTACATAGAAAGTTGATAGCGAATGCTTTGCTTGTTTTTCAAAGAATCTCCCCGTCAATTCTTGGATCAATCCCAGCACATGTATATGGCCGTTTTTTTTAGCCAGTGACATTGCGGTTTCATAGTGATCGATTGCTAGCGTTGGTAGTTGGTTTGCCGCAGCTAATTCGGCTTGAACGAGATGAAAAGCGTGGGCGGTATTCATCGGTGAGTGCTGACTCCACTTTCTGAGTAGTCGCAAATTCAGCTGAACACGAAGTCTAATTTTGGGCAACTGCAGTGGTGACGCTTTTCGCAGCTGTGCAATACATGCTAGTGATTCAAATAGGGTGAAAAAAGGCACCATCGGGGAGGAGACAAGTGTGTCTATAGTCTTTCTTGCCATTTGTGCGTAAGAGAAGCTGTGGTCGTATTTGTTAAATAGCACTGCGAGAAAGGTTTTGATGACATAGACATTCGTCACGCTGCTGAAGTCTCTGTCGCGAATGTGAAGTGGAATACACTGCTCTTCATTGTAAAGCTCGCCTAGCAGCAGCCACGGATTGTTCGAAGCAACCATCAAATTTCGAACAGATTGCTGGAAGATCAAACCAAGCGCTAACATCGGAGTTTGGTTGAATTCATCTGCTTTAGCATTCTTAAGCTGGAAGCTCGCATTGACTGTGTTCAAATCTTGACCCGCCAAAAATCCGTTCACGCATCGAGTAGTGCCGGCAATCTGTGCAAACTCAATATCGCCGCATTCAAAGCCAATTCGTTCGGCTTCAGCGAGTGGCTCGAGCGTGTCTCTTAAATGATGTTTCCAGAAAGAGACAAAATTGTGAACCATAGTGTTGGTGCGACAGAATACTTCTGGATCGCTTGCGTTGATATTTTCCAGTGCCATCGCACCAAATCGATAGCCAGTCGTAATGGTGCCAAAGTAGCGAATAATGAGTGCGCCAAAAAGCGGATAGGCAAATGAAGACTCTGGCGCTAGGCCGTTTTCGAGCGAAATGTTCGTCATTTTCAGTGTGTAGGCAGCGGTGATTTCTTTGCCGCTCAAGTAGCCCGCGTGACAGAGGATCATCAGTATCCTCATAGCCGCTAGGCTCTCCCGGTTCTCCATTTTTGGGTTGCGATGCGAGTTGAGCTTCGCTCGGATTAGGGTGCTGACAACCCAGGTCCCCAGTACTAATTTGTTTATCGATCGAGGTACTGGGTGACCTAACAGTTCTAGTACGTGGTGGCCAATATCGATTGCGGTTTCTAACTCGCTATAGGCGATAAACGCTCTGAGTTGAATTTCGTACGCTCGAGATTTGTCGAGCGCGGAATTGGCATTTTCAAGAGTCGCTGAAATGAGGCCGTCGAGTTTTTGCTTGTCCCCGCAATAGTAAGCTGCCTCGGCCGCTTCTAAATGAATTTCGAGACTTAGGTTATAATTTTGCCAGACTTGCTTGCCCTGCACCGCGATCGCTGTTCTGAGATAACGGAACGAAGCATGAAATGCTCCTGATTTTTTGGCTTTTCGGCCGGCTTCTAAGTTTAGACTGGCAAGTTCGATTGGGTCTTCTGTGTCGAGTTCAGGATCTTGGATGCTATTGTTCAGTTGGTTGACGACGTCGAACAGGCTTGTATCGCCGTCCAGTTGTGAGAGGTAAGTTCTCCCAATCTGGGCGTGGATCTGTTTGCGTTCTATACTTTCTAGAAGTTGATAAGCTGACTGCTGGATCTTCTCATGGGCGAATCGATAACTTGCTCGGCGATCTCGACCTTGGTAAAGCAAAACCCCCTCGGCAACTGCACGAATTAGACAGGCAGAAGTTTCAGAAAATGACATGCCTGAAACCCGCTTGATTGTGCCCAGGTCAAATTCATCGCCAATGCAAGCTGCGATCTTCAGGATATGAATCGTATTACTGTCCAGATTGCCCAGATCTTGGCCGAGTACTTCCCCAACATTATTAGTCGGGGGCTGTTGGGCGCATTTCTCAAGATTCCAGGCCCATTCTCTGTGGGTCCGATCAAAATAGAGGGAGTGGGACTTGTTTAACTCACTGAGAAACTCGCGAATTGCTTGTGGGTTACCCTGGGTTTTTGATGCGGCCAAAGTAGCAAGATCTTCGATCTCTTCTTCCGATCGGTATAAACACTCACTGAGTAGGTTGCGGATATCCTTTGTCTGAAGGTTGCTGAGCTCAATGAGTAACGTGCTGCCACTGCTGAGCAGTTCGACACAATAGCTGTCCAGATTGTCATCAGGGCCGGTACGACAGGCGAAGAGCAAAAGTAAGCTCGCAACAGATTTCTCTGTTGCGATGGCATTAAAGAGATCCAGTGAACTACTGTCGACAAGATGCAGGTTGTCGATGCAAATGACCAGCGGGTTAGCGCTTTCGCTCAGTACGCTTAAAAAGATAGTCACGGCGCGGAGGAGCCGATTTCTTGTCTCTATTGGGTTGCTGTGCCGGATATCTTCCGCAGGTTTATCTCGAAATATGCGCTGAAGATCAGGTGCAATTGCGAGTAACACTTGCACGCTTGATCCTAGTTCTTCAGATAACCGCTGTTTCAATTTGGTGAGGTCGTCTCGGGACAGCATTTGCCTTGCGAGGTCTCTCAGAATGGTCACAAGTCCACTGTACGGCACGTCTGAATTGACGATGCCGGGTTTTATCAAACTGAAAAGTCCAGCGTGCTGCTGAGTAAATCTGGGTACTTGTCTTAATAAAGCACTCTTGCCCGTCCCAGCGTCGCCGATGATTGCCATGCAGCCAAATTGGCCCGTGCTGCAAGTGTTGACCAACTGCTCAATCAGTTCTAGCTCACTATCGCGATGCAGTAACTTGTCTGGGATAAGCAGTTGTTCGGGGATGTCATCTAGACCAACGTCGAACCCCTGTCCGCCTAACGTGGCAGTTGCGATCAGGTCATTGACTCGGCTTAGGTCGGATATGACAGCGTAAGTACTCTGGTATCGTTCTTCAGGTGCTTTCGCCATCATCTTGAAGACGATCTTGTCCAGCGCATCTGGGACAGCCGGGTTAATCGACGATGGGGGTGCTGGTGTTTTGGCGAGATGCTCGAAGATAATTTCAAGATAATCGGTGCTTGAAAAAGGCAGTTCACCGGTCAAAAGTTGATAAAATAGTACGCCAAGAGAGTAGATGTCGGCTCGATAATCGATGCTGCGGTTCATTCGCCCGGTTTGCTCGGGTGAGATATACTCAATCGTCCCCTCTAAGATATCGTTTGTTTCAGGCGGTAGTGCGACGTTCTGAAATGATGCAAGGCCAAAATCTATGAGTCGAATTTTGCGCATGTCTGCCTTGCAGAGAATGTTGCTCGGACTTAAGTTTTTGTAGGTGACGTTGAAAGAGTGGACGTCGTCTAGTGCGTGAGCGATTTGCTCGGTTAGCACGATGGCTTCTGAAATCGTCGGCTGGTAATTTATGAGAACTTCTGAAAGGCTCAGATAGTCGACGTACTCCATCACAACGATGGGAATACCATCTTGTTCTAGTAACTCGTGAACCGTAACGATATGTTCTGAATGCAGTCTGCTGAGTGTTTCAAATTCTTTGTGGTATCGAGTGATCTGATCGAGAGTTGCGTTCTCGGGATCTGGGAATTTGAGCACGACTGTTTTGTTATCTCGTTCGCGGACAGCTTTACACACCTGGGAGGCAGCGCCCTGGTGAATGACCTTCTGGGAGTGGAATCCGCTAACGGAAATCATGCTTTAGCTTACCTGAGAGACGCAGCCGGTGCATTCTCGGCATGGGAATATTGTTGGCGAAAGGGAGGCCCGTTACGCCACAATAGGTGCAAATAGATAACCTGTGCCGTGAATGGTGCTGATGAACGTTGTGCCCGGCGTATGCTGGCGAAACTTTCTTCTGACTTGGCCCACTAGTACATCTATGTATCGATCATCGGGATACCATTCCCGGTTGCGGATCTTGTTCATCAGTTGGTCGCGGGTCATGACTTCGCCAGAATTTTCAATCAGTGCCAGTAGAAGGTGAAATTCACCCGCTGATAGAGCCTGAATTTGTTCCTCCGGCGTGACCAGCTGACGTTTGTTCAAATCTAATGACCAGCCCTCAAAGGTGCGCTTGAAGCCTTTTTCTTTCTGTTTTTCTTGCGCCTGAACGCGCCAGTGAAGGTTTTTTACCCGAGACAAGAGCTCACGAGGATCAAACGGCTTGGTTACGTAATCGTCAGCACCACTCTCTAGCCCAACAATTCGGTCGATTTGTTCATCCTTGCCGGTCACAAGGATAATGCCCACGTCAGATGTGGCGCGAAGCTCTCTTGTGAGTGTTAGGCCATCTTTACCCGGGAGGTTGATATCTATCAGGCAAAGCTCGATATCTTCGTCAGAGACGAGCTGCGGCACGCCGGTGGCATCTTCGCGGCAAGTGACGTCGTATCCCTCTTTTTCAAAGTGAGCAGCCAGTTTGGAGCGTGTGATAGGCTCGTCCTCGACAATAAGCAGCTTTATAGCAGACTGGACCACGTGGTGAGACTCCGAAAATGAGCACAATGAATGTGTGAGGGAAGCTAACAATTAGCCTCGTAGCTTTATATCATAGCGGGCCTAAAGGTTAGAAGTGAAAGCCGTTGATAATCGTTTGGCAAGACCTGTCTGAAGAAGCGCTGACCGGCGTAATCGAAGATTTCGTGACTCGCGAAGGTACGGAATATGGCCAGCATGAAACTTCCCTTAGTACGAAGGTGGCGTCTGTTAAAAATCAGCTCTCTAAGGGCCTTGCGGTCATTGTATTTGATCCTGAATCCGAGACCTGCTCGGTTCAGGCCGCTGATGCCCTTTAATGATCGTTAATGTCCCTCGAGCAATGACAGGATTTTGCCTTTTCTTATAGGTTCATTGGCTTAGATTTGGTTACTGCCAGCTTATTGACGCTAATTGGATAGAAACTATCCATTAGTCGGCGACAAAATACCACTCATCTATTTTTACAACCTGCTTACATCGTTTGGCGTCCCTATCCATATAATTGCTAGATCAGAAAGCAAATGGTTTAGTGAGTTAGCGGGGTTTCTTCAATAAGAATGTACGGAAGTTTGCTTAACGTACTATTTTTATTGGTATTTTTGCTTGAGGGAGCTCGAATCATTGGGTAAGCTGCCGGAAAGTCGGCGTTCACCGGGGCGGTTTATTTGTCCCATTGGCTAACCCAGAAGCGGAAATTTTAGGCAAAAGGCTTTAAAATATCCGGTTCAAGTAAGAGTGAGATGTGAGTTAACAATGAATTCTGTATACAGCTCAGTTAAGAGAGGTAAGGGAAAAATGTTTCTCGAATTGTTATTAATAGCAGTGCTAAGTCCTATATCAGTGGGTGCTGTAGCGGATCCCAATATCCAGCTAGATATGGACGTGACCAAAGAGATCGTCATAGAAGAAAATGGTCAGGAAGTGACGCGTTGGGTCGAGGCAGAAGATATTGAGCCGGGCCAAAAGCTGCGTTACACCGTGAGATATTTAAATGTCGGCGACGAGCCTGCAACGGAAGTCAGAATTGAAAATCCGGTGCCTGATCTGACAGTTTATCTGTCAGATTCAGCTTCAGGGGAAGGTTCTAAAATTGTTTTTTCAGCGGACGGAGGCCAGAACTACGGCGCTCCAGACGAGGTCACGTATGAGGTAGCCGTATTTGGCGGCGGTACAGATCGCCGCCAGGCTAGCCCAGAACGGTACACGAACATTCGTTGGCTAATTGAAGAAGTACTTCCTGGCTCGGCCGGTGAGGTGAGTTTTGTGGTTTTGGTGCAGTAGATAGGGTTTTGGCACAAATTTTGTACAGTACCTAGTAGATAAATATTATTTTTGAGGCAGACCTAATGAAGTCAAACATCCATAAGCAAAGAGCGCGCATAGCCCAGTTTGGGTTTGTTGTATTCGCGTTGTTTGGATTTAGTCAGATGGCGCAAGCGGCTACGCTTGGCGCTGACCACGTGATCCAGAATCAAGTGAGTGTTGATTTCTTAGACGCTGGTGGCCTCGGTGTTGGTGGTACTGCTACCGCTTACAATGAAACTGCAACCGTCGACATCACGGTGAACTTGGTTCAAGCGGCTCCGCAGGTGACGAATGTCACAACGGACACCTTAGACCCAGTGAGCACCAGTCAATCGGTCACGCTGATTTTTGAAATTACCAGTAATGCCAACGGCGTCGATGACTATAATCTCGAAAATCCGCTGCTGACAGATACAACTGATACACCTTCAGGCGCTAGCACGATCGGTGCCCCAAGTCCTGATCCATTAAGTCTGGGTGCAACGTCCTTCGCTGGAGGTTCTCCGATCACCTTCGACACAGGTGGTGTGCCGTCGTCTACCGCGATTACTGTGCCTATGGATAGCACTGCAGCCGATGACCTGAGTGGGTTTAGTGGTGCAGGCACTGAAGTCCTCGTGTTTCGGGCAACTGGTACAACAGGAGCTGCAACCGCTGGCGATGTGGTTTGTACCGTCACGGGCATTACAGATGGTGCGTTGGTCAATGACACCGCAACCATTACGATTGCAACACCTTGCGATTCTGGCGGTGTGGAACGAGAAGTGCTTGAAGGCGACCAAATTGGCGAACGAGCAACTATTAGCATCGTCATCACGGCTGGAGCAGATGCTGGTGTCATGGACTTTACCGCTGATATTAATAACACCGACGATAATGATACGACCCCAACAGGTCCTGTTTCTATCACGGTTGTTGCTGCTGACCTCGATGTCTTCAAGTTTGTTCGAAACACTGACGGCGCTAATAACCCGGCCTGTGGTACAGCGGCTTTTAGCTGTCTAACGGCTGGCGGCGATACATATTATGCGACAGGCGTGACCGCTAATCCTGGCGATACGTTGCAATATGCGATCCTACTCTTTAATCAGGCAGGTCTGGTCACGAGCGTCACAGTGACTGACCCACTCGTTTTGTTCACAACTTACGTTGGTGATACCGCTAGTAATACTGGCGATACGGTTGACCTTATTGCTCAAGGTACGGCGGCCGACGGTGGTTCAGATTGCGATGCGGCAACGACTGGTACCTGCGTCGTGACAGAGACTGGCACAGACGTCACCACCTTCGTTTATTACGATGACAGCACAAGCACGATTACCGTCAGCGGTGGTCACGATGGTTTTGGTGTTGCTGTAGGCGATACCAATGGTGGTCAGTTAGACATTGGCGAGGTTTCCGTCGTGTTCTTTGACGTGACCGTAGACGGATAATATTGAGTAGTTAAGCGATGGGCCGATTTTCGGTCCATCATTTTGAAAAGTTTAAAAATAGCAAAAGACGGGTATCAGATCATGATTAAGAGACTAATAGCGATAGGGATGGTGGGCAGCTTCTGGCTGTTTTCAGCTTCCGCATTCGCGATAACGCCAGGTAATCTAGACTTAACGAACACCGCGACACTGACCTATACCGGTAATCCAACGGGTATTGAGGCGCAAGCGACAGTTAAAGTGAATGTGGTTGCATCGGCACCAACTCTGACTGCGGTAGCGGACATTATCAAAGCTGAGGGTCAGTCGATCACAACTTCGGCTCTCTATACGGTTACTGCAACCAACAACGGTTTTGATACCTATACCTTCGAGCCTGCAACGCTGACATCCGGGGATGGTTTGACGGACACCAGTGCCAATGTCAACTTTACTGGTGTCTCTTATATTTATAAGAGTGCTGGCGGCACGACGATTGCTGACGTTCAACTTGGTGCATCAGCGCTTAATGTTGTTTCGACTGCATCGGCGACGATCACAGTGCCCTCCGACGGTACTCCCGGTACTGAAGTCAACGGGCTTGAGCAGAACGATACGGTCATCATCGGCGGAGTGTCGTACACCATTGATGGTACGGTCACAGATTCGGGATCCGGTTCTGTCACGCTGACTTTGAACACAGCTGTCCCAGCCTCATTGCCAATTGGTACCGGTGTGTTTGAAAGGACTACCTTTACTGCACGAACAGATGGTGCAAACGGCGTCGGTACTCAGACGGTGAGTGGTACTACTACCACCTATGATGTTTTAACCACACTTCAAACCACACTTACAGCACCTTTTACGGCCACAGCCACGGACACATTCCAGGTCACGATTGTTAATGTCACGATTGAAAAGTATGTTCGCAATGAAACTCGAGCTAACTGTACTGTCGGTACCTGTACTGCCTTTTCCTATGACTCTGGCCTAGGTGCTGAGGACTATTATTTGACTACGGGTACAGATGTGATTGATGCACGTCCTCTAGAAGTATTGGAATACCTGCTTGTTGTCACGACTCCGGCTTCCGGTGGTACGCTGGCATTGGCCGTGATGAACGACGTTCTAGCTGATTTTACTAGCTACAATACAGGTACTCTGCGTATGAATGCTGTGTCAGTAAACGACGAAGGCGCGGGTGATAACTCAAACGACAATGCCTTCACCGGCACGTTCCCTCTCGATCCAACGGCTGACGATAATGGCTTATTGATCCAAACCACTGCGGTTGGCTCATCGGCTGAAGGTGACGGCGGTGTAGCCAATAGTTCTTCAATCGAAATTGTCTATAAAGTTACTATTAATTAATCAATAGCATGAATCGATGTCAACTAAAGGTGGAATTGAAAGCTTTACAAGTTTCGCAGGCAGTTTGTCTGCGAACCCTGTAAGCACCGTGCAAGGCGACTTAACTCGCCACGCATTCGACTCCATCAATAACTTGACGATCAAAAAGTACGCCAGCGCAGCTTTGTTTGCGCTGGCGTTTTTGTTTGTTCCTTTTCATTCCGTTTCTGCTGCGCCTGCGGACGGAGATATCCTTACCAATCTCGCTTCACTTAAGTACCAGGGTTCTTCTGGTTCTTTGGATGCTCAATCTCTTGTTACATTCCGAGACCCAAGCGGCGCGGCGCTGCAATCGCCTACTGATGTGTTGTTGGCATGTACAGTTGAGGCGGAGTGCAGCGGTGGTCTCATCATTGAGAACACCCCCGGTCAGATTCTTGGCGATCTCTCCGTTGTTGATCCAGATACAACATCGGGACACAGCCTGTCTGTGCTAGACGATATTCGCTTTGAGATTGTTGATGGCAAGTTAAAGCTCACGGATGACCTGTTCATCGATTTCGAAGCGGAATCCGGTATCGACATTACGATTCGAGCCTTTGACCCAGATGGTTTGAGCGTTGATCGAGTGATTTCGATAGTCGTTCGTGATGTCAACGAAGCACCCTTTGACCTGGAAACCACGAATGGCTTTGTTGTGCCGGGAAGTCCGGAACGGCGTATTGGCGAACTTTCGGCATCCGATGTTGATGCTAACGAAACACAGACATTTAGTGTGATTGGCGACGATCGGTTTACTGTGTTGGATGGAAATATTTTAGGTCTTGCTGAAGGCGTCATTTTAGAAGCTGATGTCACGATTCCGGTCACGGTAGTAGTGACTGACAAAGGGGGGCTGACGACGCGTTTCCTAATCAATATCTCAACCAATCCACCGCCACCGGCGCCAGCACCACCCGGTGGTCCGATCATTGAATTACTGGCGCCAGATGCAACTGGCGAATCGGTGGAAATACCACCCGCTACTTGTTCGGCATCGCCTGGTTTTATACTGGATACCGGCGCAACTTCGCTTCGAACGAATCTTGTACCGGGTGATGTTTCTGGAACGCGATCGCTGGCGACCGTTGACGCCTATGCGATTGGCGACCCGGTGATTGTCAGTGTTAAAGACGCTCAGGCGAATCTACATCCCTTCGAGTTAGATCGAATCGAAGTCCGACTGGACATTGTTGCGACTGGCGATTCAGAGCTTCTGACCTTGGTAGAAACGGATGTTGATTCCGGTAGCTTTTTTGGTTTTGTGTTTACCACCTCCCAGCAAAGTGTCACCAACGATTGTATTTTGACTGTGGCATCTCGTACCCAAGTGGACGCGACCTATACCAACATTGATGGTTTGCAGGTAGTCACAACCCTGGCGCAGATTGCGCCGGTTGGCATCCTCTTCAACGATGACACAGGCGAACCCATTAATGGTGTGATTCTCGCGTTGATTAATGAAGACACGGGCGAACCAGCTGCCGTCAGTGGCGATGGACCAAATTTTGCGTTGTATCCGTCTTCGGTTTTGACGGGCGAGACAATTAAAGATGCCTCCGGCGCTATTTATGTTAATGGGTTAGGTGAATATCGCTTTCCTGCGATTCCAGACGGCCGTTACCGTTTGGTTATCTTCAACGATGAAGGCTGGAACTTTTCCGCCAAAATCAATGAGGAAATTCAGGCTTTAGGAGGCCAAACAACGCTAACGACCACGGCTAATGGACAGTTCGTTTTAACCGATGCTTCCCGTGGTGAGCCGTTCAATTTGAGCCAGGGTGCCTTCCCAAGAGTCGATATCCCAGTGAAACAGTTGGCCAGACCAGCGCCTGTTGAACCGACGCCTTCCACCATAGAATTTTTGCAGTATTCTGCAAATCCTAATGTCGGCTCCATTGTAAATGTTGGCCAAACAACTTGTGTGGCTGGTGTTGAGCGCCAAGTATCAGAACTTCGTGACGTATCGGTGCCTGTACCAGGGCCGGTTAACCTGGCCCCCGTTACGGTATATAAAGCGGGCCAACCGGTATTTGTTCGGGTCGCCGATGCAGACCAGAATTTTGATCCGCTGGTTCGCGAAAAAATCACGATCGAGCTAACGGTGCCAGCGAGTGGCGATCGCGAGTTCTTGCGCCTAACAGAAACTGAGCCTGATTCCGGCCAGTTTGTGGGTTATGTGCAATCGACAGCGAACGAAAGTCAAAATGGCAGCTGTATGTTGGGGGTGGTGAAGAACGAGCCGATTCGAACCCGCTACTCTGACATTTTCGATGAAACTGATAATGCTGATTCTATCGTGCTAGTGGATCCCTTTGGCAAGATCTTCAGTACCAAGGATGGTCGTCTCATTGACGGAGTCTCGGTGACGCTTATCGATACGTCCACCGGCCTGCCAGCAGCGGTTTTTGGTGATAGCCCAGCCTTTGCCGTTTATCCCAGTACTGTGGTTTCTGGTGGCGAAGTGACAGATGACGCAGGCATTATGTACGACTTTCCGGCGGGAGAGTATCGCTTCCCATTCGTAGAGCCAGGTTCTTACCGTTTGCAGTTCGATGACATTCCAGCGGGCCTTGTAATGCCATCTACGGCAACTAACGAGGCGATTCAGGGGCTACCAGGCGCACCGTTTCAGATTGTTGACGGCTCATTTGGTGATGACTTTGAAGTCCCGGTTGGTCCTGCACTGAATATCGATATTCCAGTAGATGAGGCACAGGGCGAGATCTTCATCAGTAAGCAGACCAGTAGCCAGGTGGTGGGTATAGGTGACTTTGTACAGTATCGAATTGGCATTCAAAACCGTCTTCAATCAGATGTCCAGAACACCCAGGTGCAAGATACGCTGCCAATGGGCTTTAGGTACCAGGCAGGGTCATTGCGGATTAATGCGTTGAAGGTTGCAGATCCAATGCTTGGCGACAATGGCCGGTCATTGCTCATCGACTTACCGACTGTATCGGGAACTGAAACGAGCGTGACTTATGTGACGGAAGTAACACCTGCCGCCTCCATCGGCGAAGCCAGAAATAGTGCAATTGTTATTGGCAGTTTGGTGACGTCATCAAACACAGCTTTCGCGAGTGTGATGGTAAGAAGTGATTTGTTCTCTGAAAAAGCTTTTCTGATTGGTAAGGTTGTTTTGGAGACGTGTCCAGAAGATGAAACGGATTCGACTGAAAACGTAGATGCAGGTGCCGACGTCGAGCCGGAAGAGATGCAGGGTATACCGGGTGTCCGAATCTACCTGGAAGATGGTTCTTATGTTGTCACGGACGAAAACGGCTCCTGGCATATGGAAGGTATTGAGCCTGGTACCCATATTGTACAAATGGACGTCGATACGCTTGAGGAACGTTACGAGGCAAGCCCCTGTAATGATAACAGCCGTTTTTCGGGTTCGCCTTACAGCCAGTTTGTCGATGTTCGTGGTGGTGCGCTATGGCGAGCCGATTTCAAGGTTCAGGATCGCGCTCCACCAGAGTCACAAATTGAACTCTCCCAGACTCTTAAGGTAGATGGTGAAGGTGTGTGGGTTGAGGTACAGGCAAAGAATAAAGGCAAAGTTCAAGTCAATGATGCCAATGTGATCTATTCAGTACCGCGTGGTTGGCAGATAGTGAAGGGCACTGAAGTACTTGACGGGCAGCCTACTGGTCACAAACCCTCGATTGTTGGATCAATTTACAGCATCGGTGCATTGTCTGACTCAAAAACTCTCCGCTTTGTGATCGAGCCAAAGAATGTCAGAAAGACTGAGACAAGCATCAAAGGTGAAAATAAGTTCGAGGTTTTACGGCCTCGATTTAAAACTCGCAGCGCAGAACTTAGTCTGCAAGACAAAAAGGAATTAGATCAACTCACTAGCGAATGGCTCGATACCAAATGGCGGCAGATTACGATCGTCGGGCACAGTGACAATGTGCCTATTGCATCGGCTAACGTTAAAGAGTTTACGAACAATAAAGTATTGTCGGAAGCACGAGCAGCCGCGGTTGCAGAATACATTGCTGATAAAGTTAATGTAGATGAACTGGTTGTCGTAGGCGCCGGTGACAAGTATCCGGTTTCTTCGAACGAAACACGAGAAGGTCGAGCGAGCAACAGGCGTGTTGAGTTTCTGTTAAAACCAATCCCTGAAGTCGTGACTAAAAACATCGTCGATGCTGAAGTTCTCAATGGCGAAAGTATGGCGAGAATGAGTTTTAAGTCTGCGGGAACACCAAAAGGTCGCACGGATACCAGCAAACTACCACTGAACAGGCTGGTTGGTGGGTTTGATAAACTCAATGCCACAGCGTCGGGTATTGCTTTGGGTAGCTGGGATCTGGTTGCGAACTTGAGTGCAATAGATGTTGTCGAGCGAGACCCTAACGTTCAGGGCTTTATCAATATAGTGGATGGCGAACGAATGGGTCGCTCTATTAAGGCGGTCAAGTTTGATTTGGATTCTAGGCTGCAGCCGCGCTTGATGCTTGATGGTGTTGAAGTCTCAAGTGAGCGTATTGGCTTTCGTGCTGAGGACGCTGCAACTGGTAAGACGCTTTATAGCTATATCGGCGTTGATTTTGGTGAACCTGGGAGCCACGAGTTAACGATTGAAGGCTTAGGTCCTTTTGGTAACGCCCGTTATAACGAGACCATTAACGTCATCCGCGTTGGTGAATTGTACTCAATCAAGTTGTTGTCGGCGGAGGGTAATATTGCCGATGGCACGACGCCAGTATCGGTCAAGCTGGCATTGTATGATAAGGCGAATGAACCCTTAGGTATTGCTTATCGTCTGACACTGAGTGACTCGCAGCTGAGACGTGACATCACGAGTCTGTCGTTAACCGATTTATCGAAGATGTCAGACACTAACTTCGTCGAAGTAAATGACAGCGGGGTACTCAACTTCGATCCGGTATCGGTGAGTGGTAGCTACAAGTTCACGTTAAGCTTTAACGATTTTGAGAAAGAGTTTGAAGTTTTTGTTGCGCCAGAAAAACGCGAATGGATTATGGTTGGTCTTGCTGAAGGCTCTGTTGCCTACAACAGTATCTCTGGCAATATCGAGAATGCTGGTGATGCTGGATTGGAAGATCAAGTTGATACTGAGGGGCGGATCGCGTTCTATGCGAAAGGTCAGGTAAAGGGCGAATTTGTGCTTACGATGGCTTACGACACGGCTAAAGAAAAGAAAAACTCTCTCGAGCAGAGCATCGACCCTAATTCCTTTTACAGTTTGTACGGCGATAAGGCAGCCACGCAATACGACGCATCGAGCCAAGAGAAACTGTATCTAAAACTAGAGAAAGACCAGTTCTATGCGTTATTTGGCGATTTCTCAACTGGTTTGACCGGCGGTGAATTGTCTAACTACTCCAGAAGTTTGAGTGGTCTCAAATCTGAATTTGCCAACGACAAGTTTGAGGTTGTGGTCTTTGCAAGTGAAACTGATCAGGCGTTTATCAAAGATGAAATCAGAGGCGACGGCACATCGGGAATCTATCGGTTGTCGACCAAAGGCCTTATCACCAACAGCGAAAAAATTTCGCTTGAAACCCGTGATCGCTTTCAGTCTCAGGATATTCTAGAAACTAGGGAGCTTCGCCGGCACCTCGACTACAACATTGATTATGACGTCGGTACGATCTTTTTTAAGGAGCCTATTTTCAGTCAGGATCCAGCCTTCAATCCTGTTTTTATTGTGGTTGACTACGAAGTGGATAGTAATGGTGCTGATGAGTTGAATATAGGTGGACGAGTGGCGTACAAACCAATAGATAACTTGGAGATAGGCGTCACTTTGGTGAAGGAAGGTATAGAGGGCCGTGAAAGCGAACTCGCAGGGATCGATCTTGAATATCAACTAGATGACTTTACAGAAATTCGAGCGGAAATCGCTGGAACGAGAAGTAGTGTCGATGGCATTGACTCTGATGGAAGCGCTTATTTGATTGAAGCAACCCGTCGAAATGGTGCTCTTGATGCATCAGCTTATGTCAGGGAACAACAAGGCGCTTTTGGTCTTGGGCAACAAAATGTTAGCGAATCAGCAACTCGAAAAATCGGATTCAAGGCAAAGTACGAAGTAGCAGAGGGCATAGAAGTCGCGGGAGAAGTCTATCGTGACTCCAACCTGGCAACCGGCACTGACCAGGATGTTGCGACAACAAGCATCCAAAAGCGGGGTGACCGTTATTCTCTCAATACAGGTTTGCGTACGGCCAAGTCGAGTTCGGATGGCGAAGATCAGGTCTCTAACCAACTGCTAGTGGGAGGCAATTATCGCGTCCTAGACGGCAAGCTCGTGTTGTCAGCCAATGCGGATACGCCTGTAGGCGGTAAGGGCGAAGTGGGTGATTTCCCTAAGAGGCTCAGGGTAGGGCTCGACTACAAGTTGTCAGAAAATATTACCTTAAAAGCCGAGCAGGAATTTACCTGGGGCGATGAGCAAGATACGCAAGGCACCAGAATTGGCATGAGTTCTCGGTTATGGGAAGGCGGTGAATTTAACACTTCTGTTGAACAGCGAGATGAAGAAAATTCTCAGCGGCTGGCGGCAGTTGCTGGGATTAAACAGCGATGGGACCTCAATGAAAACTGGAGTTTCGATTTTGGTGTTGACCGCTCGCAAACAATCAAAAAGATAGCAAAGGCACCGCCGCCGCTGCAAGTCACAACGGTTTTCTCTAGCCCCAGTAATGACGATTTTACCAGCGTAACGTTCGGCTCCAAATTTAGAAAAGATGCCTGGGACTGGTCTACGCGTGTTGAGTATCGCGATGCGGATAGCGAAGATAAAGTGAACCTGGTCAGCGACGTGATTCATAACTTGGATGAAGGTAAACAGTTGCTCGCAAAACTGGATATTAAAATGTCAGATTCTGACACCTCTGAATCTATGTCAACTGACATCCAGCTGGGGTATTCCTATCGCCCTAATGACAGTCGTTGGACGGTCTTCAATCGGCTCGATCTGCGCCACAGTCAGAACCAAAATGTTGGCTCTGACATTACTTCACAGAAAGTGATCAACAACCTCAACGCTAACTACATATGGAGCGATGACACTCAGATTGCGTTTCAGTACGGCATTAAGTACGTCGTGGATAATTTCGACGACGATGAGTATCGTGGTTTCACGGATCTATACGGCATGGAAGTGCGCCATGATCTCGGCAACAAATGGGATGTCGGTTTTCAGGGCAGTCTCTATAACAGCTATAACTCCCACGTTTCAGACTACTCCTATGGCGTCTCCGTTGGTTACAATATGGCGCGAAATGTCTGGGTCTCGATGGGCTACAACTTCGACGGCTTTCAGGATGATGACTTCAGTGCTTCAGAATATACATCCGAAGGCATCTTCTTAAAATATCGGGTCAAGTTTGATCAGAATACGGTTGATAGTATTCGCGGCTTGATGGGTAACTAGTTAACCCACTCCGAGTTTTGCTTTACCTCAGTGCGCAAATTCTCGTCCGACATCAGCCAACAATTCAGGTCCGGTAATGCCGAAAAGGTGAGTGCGAAGTCGTTAGCAGCGGAAATTGATTTGGTGTTAGGCTGGTGCCTTAGCTGAATTGATTGGGAGTCAGCGTACTTAGTTCAAATCGGCGGGTCACTGTTCTGTAGAGCCATGCATAAATTCTTACTCGACGGTTACTCAACTCTCGCTCGATAGCCTTGTGTCAATGAATCGCCGATTGGAATGCTCTCATTGAGCATGATGCGCCAGTGAGTGATGTCTGGATCGTAGCAAGGAGAGGAAACGGGAAGTGCGCAGATACCTGTGGTATCTGGATCGTAGCTGAAGTCGCTGCCATCTGTAGAAAAGGTCTCTACCCCAACCGTGTACAAACCGCTAAGGCTGAATAGCGCTGTCCAGGTGCCACCACTATTCACGAGCTCAAGGTCTACAAAATCACCGATCAGATTCGTCAACACGACATTTGTTGCTAGGCCATCGCCGGTATTGGAGACATCATTGGTATAGGCCGCAATGGTGTTAGGTGACTTAGTAGTTGCGGCAAGGCCATCTACCAGCTTAACGATTGTCAGTGTCGGTACCCCGTACCTTTCAAATGTATTCAGTGCCGTATCTAAAACAACTCCTTCAATCCCTTCGCTGCCCAGTACCTCGACTTGCCAGATGCCCTCGAGACCGAAGCCTGCTGGGTTGACCTCGTATTCATACTGACGTGATGAAGTATCTGGTTCATTTACATATTCCATGTCAAATATATTGCTGCCGCTACTGGGATCCGTCACAGTAATCTGAGGGCAGTTATCAAAGACGACGTCGGTGCAAACTTCAGACCCCGTATTCACATCGAAAGCACCAAAACCGTCGGCAATCGTCGCTCTAGTCCAAATTGTATTGCCAGCGAGAACAAGTGCGGGATCAATTTCGGTACCGCAGTTGAACGTCGCCTCACAGCCAGAACCTGAGCCCTCATCATCGGTTGCACTGACAGTAAAGAACTTAAGCTCAGTCACTTCAATCGGATTAATAAGCGGCATCACCAGCTCAGAGTAGAATCCACCGAAGTCTGAATTGACAACGAGGTCTCGCCCATTATTGGTGGTTCTGTTTTCAATGAACAATCTAAAAATACTGCCCACGCCTAGAGACAATGGCAGGCCTGAAACAGGCGCATAGGTCAGGTTCAGTGTTCGCTTTGATGGCGTCGTCGTCAAATTAAGGTTCTGCTGAACACTGTCGATACTTTGAAACGGTAGTGCGCCGACACCATCTGGATCCACAAATAGTTCAACGAAGGTTTGTCGATTTGCACCGCCACCTGCCCGCGAAAGATACAGCGTGACATCAATTGACCCATTCGCGAGTTCCATCAGGCGCGTTGTCGGCGCGGCTAGATCTAGCGTCACTGAATCGTTGCCGTTGTCAATGGTTCTCTGAGTGGTGCTGGTCGGTTGGGTTCGAGTGAGGTTTCGTGAGGCGAGATCAAGATCCTTCAGATATAGTTGTTTGCTGCCGGCGATGGGCACCTGGGATTCAAGATAAATGATCGTTGGTGCGGCAGGTGTTGCGCCGGCGCCGCTTGGATTGACAATGCTAGCGCTGTTGTTGATCAGCTGACCGGCGGTGCCATCGCCGACGGTCACAGTGATCGTAATGGTACAACTGCTTGCTGCTGTCACAGAGATATTGGACAAGGTGACATCGCCCGCTGAAAAAGTTGGAGTGGGTAATGCGGCGGCAAGCTCGTCGGTACAGGTTGTCGATGCACTATTGAAACTAAGCGCGACCGGTGTTGTTTGTAAGGTATCTGAGAAGGTAACGTTGTCCGCGTCGACACCGCCGGTGTTATTCAGCGTGATGGTGTAGGTCACGATGTCGCCGATACCGATATCTCCGACGACGTCATGG